>NZ_JALCZA010000005.1 GCF_022690765.1 Anaeromyxobacter oryzisoli
CGGGCGCCGCCGGCGGGGGCCGCGGCGAGGGCGCGGGCGACCGCGCGCCACGGAGCTTGGAAGGAGGCCTGGGAGGAGGCCGTGGAGGAGGTCTGCGCTGGCAGCGCGATCGCGGCCTGCGGCGGGTTCACGGCCGCCGCGGCCGGCGCCACCTGGCGCGCCAGCGCGGCGAGGAGGGCGGCGAGCGCGGCGTGCACGCGCCGAGGCTATGCCGGCCGGGCCGGCGCCGGCAAGCTTCCCGCTCGTACGCAGCGTCAACGCGACCCGGTGATGCCTCCCCGGCGGGCGACGACCTCCACGCGGCGCCCGAGCGCCGCGCGGAAGAGGCGCGCCTCGCGGGCGACGTCCCACAGCTCGAGGTCCACCGCCCCGCGGCTCCGGACGGCCACCCGGACCGCGCGCCGCGCCGCCGCCGCCCGGAGCTCCACCACCGGCTGGTGATGGCTCCGGTCGAGGGCGTCGGCGATCCGCAGGAGCGCGACGAGGCGGCGGACCGTGCGGAAGTCGCCGGGCGACAGGTCCTCGAGGTCCTCGCGGTGGCGCTCGGGCGGGCTGCGGCGGTGGTACCGGGCGACCAGCGCGACGAGCCGCCGCTCCTCGTCGGAGAAGCCCGGGATGTCGGCGTTCACGACGAGATAATAGGTGTGCTTGTGGTGCCGGTTCGGCGAGACGGCGTGGCCGAGGTCGTGGAGCAGCGCCGCGGCCTCGAGGAGGCCGCGCGCGCTCGCCGCGAGGGCGTGCACGCCGGCGAGCTGGTCGAACAGCGCGAGGGCGAGCCGCGCCACCTGCCGCGCGTGCGCCTCGTCGAACCCGAACCGTCGCCCCAGGGCGAGCACGGCCTCGGTCCGGTCCGCCGCGGCCGCCGCGGCCGCGCCGGGGGACCGGCGGGCCAGGTCGCGCAGGATCCCGTCCCGGAGGCCGGTGTCCACCGAGACGATCCGCTCGAGCCGCAGGTGGCGCATCGCGGTCTCGAGGATCACCGCCCCCGCGACGACGATCTCCGCCCGCTTCGGCTCGAACCGCCGCCGCCGCTCGGCGAGGCTCATGTCGGCCATCCCGGCCACGGCCCGGTCGAGGGCCCGCAGCGTGAGGCGCCGCCCGTCGCCGTGCGCCGCCACGATGGCGTTGATCGTCCCGGAGCTGCCGAGCGCGTGGCGGAAGCGGGGGAGGTCCGCGGGGAGCGAGTCGCGGAACGCCTCGGCCGCGAAGCTCCGCATCACGGCGAGCCGCTCGCGCGAGACCCGGCCCGAGGAGGCGAAGATCTCGGTGAGCCGCACCGCGCCCAGGCCGACGCTGAACAGGGCGGTGGGCTTCTCGCCGACCGCGGGCGCGATCTCGGTGGAGCCTCCGCCGATGTCCACGACGAGCGCGCGCGAGGTGGGCGGTCGCCCCGCGAGGACGCCGAGGCAGATCAGCCGGGCCTCCTCGCGACCGGAGACCACCTCCAGGGTGAGCCCCGCCTCGTCGCGGACGCGCCGGACCACGGCGTCGCGGTTCCGCGCCTCCCGCACGGCGCTGGTCGCGACGGCGCGGACCCGCGCCCGGTAGCGGAGGCACAGCACGGCGTAGCGCCGGAGCGTCCCGAGCAGCCGGTCCGCCACCGGCCGCGCCAGGACGCCGCTCGCGAAGACGCCCTCGCCCGGGCGCACCGGGTCGCGCTCCTGGTGAAGCGTCTCGAGCGAGCCGTCGGAGAGGACGCGCGCGATCTCGAGCCGGACCGCGTTGGTGCCGACGTCGATGGCGGCGAGGATCCGGTCGTGTCCGCTGCGCACGCGCTCCTCGCCTCGCCGCCGGGGCCAAGGGGGCGCAACCTGGGGGCGCCCGGGCCCGCCGCGCGAGGCTACCCTGGAAGTCTGGCGGCCCGCCACCGGCCGCGCCAGGGGATCTCGCGGGGCGGCGAGCACCCCTGACCACCTCCCGGCACGAACCCAGCGTCGAGCTTTCCCCCGCCGCGGCGAGCCCGACCGCGCCGCTCCGCGCGGCTCCCGTCGTCCGGACGGCCACCTCGACTCTTCCTTGACGGCTCTCCTTGCGGTAGAAACCCGCCACCGGCAGGGTCTGCCGATGACGCGTCGCGGGTGGCCGCGGAGGCGCCTGAAAACCCGGGCGGAAGAATGCGCCGCGCCCCTCGCGGCCGCCGCCCAGAGGTGCACATGAAAGTCGTCTCTGGTCTGAAGCCCCTGCCGAAGGGCGAGAAGCTCGCGGTCCTCATGCCGGGCATGGGCGCCGTCGCGACCACCGCCATCGCGGGTGTCCACGCGGTGAAGAAGAAGCTCGCCGCGCCGGTGGGCAGCCTCACGCAGCTCGGGCACCTCATGGAGCCGGACGGCCGCCACGGGCCGCAGCTCCGTGACATCCTGCCGCTCGCGTCGTTCGACGACCTCGTGTTCGGCGGCTGGGACCCCATCCCCGACGACGTGTACGCCGCGGCGTTGCGCGCGAAGGTCCTCCGGCGCGAGCACCTCGACCCGCTCAAGGACGAGCTCCAGGCGATCCGCCCGATGCCGGCGGTCTTCGACAAGAACTGGGTGCGCCGGCTCGACGGGCCGAACGTGAAGAAGGGCACGCTCCGCGAGAAGGCGGAGGCGCTCCAGGCCGACATCAAGGGCTTCCTCGAGAAGCACCGCTGCGCCCGCGGCGTGATGGTGTGGACCGGCTCGACCGAGGTCTACGTCCAGGCCGGCCCCGCGCACCAGTCGATCAAGGCGTTCGAGGCCGCGCTCGACAAGAACGACGCGACGATCGCCCCCTCGATGATCTACGCGTACGCCGCGATCAAGTGCGGCATCCCGTTCATGAACGGGGCGCCGAACCTCTCCCAGGACACGCCCGCGCTCCAGGAGCTCGCCGAGCGGGAGGGCGTCGCGACCGGCGGCAAGGACTTCAAGACCGGCCAGACCCTGATGAAGACGACGATCGCGCCGATGCTGCACGCGCGCCTCCTCGGCCTCGAGGGCTGGTTCTCCACGAACATCCTGGGCAACCGCGACGGCGAGGTGCTCGACGACGCCGCGAGCTTCAAGACGAAGGAGGTCTCGAAGCTCAGCGTGCTCGACTCGATCCTCATCCCCAAGCAGCACCCGGAGCTCTACGGGGACATCGACCACAAGGTCACGATCCACTACTACCCGCCCCGCGGCGACAACAAGGAAGGGTGGGACGCCATCGACATCTTCGGGTGGCTCGGCTACCCGATGCACATCAAGGTGAACTTCCAGTGCCGCGACTCGATCCTCGCGGCCCCGCTCGCGATGGACCTCGCGCTCCTCGCCGACCTCGGCCAGCGCGCCGGCGGCAAGGGGCCGCAGGAGTGGCTCTCCTTCTTCTTCAAGAGCCCGGTCACCGCGTCGGGCAAGCCCGTGCACGACCTCTTCCAGCAGCAGGCCATCCTGCACGCGCAGCTCGCGAAGTTCGCCGAGGCCGCCGCCGCGGCGGCGAAGAGCGCGGTCGGGTAGCGAGGGCGGGAGAGCCCGCGTTCGCATGACCGAGAGCGCCGCCGTCGCGATCCTCCTCCACGTCGCCGTCGGCGTCGCGACGGCCGTGGCCTACGCCCTCGCCCGGCCGCCGCGCCCCGCGCGGCTCGCCGGGTACCGCGGCCCCATCGCGGTGCTCGGCGGCTGGGCGTACTGGGTCACCCGCCCGATGCACGACGCGGCGGCGCGGCTCGGCCTCACGCCGAACGTGCTCACCGGGTACGGGCTCGTCCTGAACGTGGCCTCCGGCGTCGCCGCGTCGTACGGCGCCTGGGGCTGGGCCGGGCTCCTCCTCGTTTGGGGGTCGATCGGGGATCTCCTCGACGGGGAGCTCGCGCGCTCCACCGGGCAGCAGAGCCCCGCCGGCGCGTTCCTCGACTCGAACCTGGACCGGATCTCGGAGATCGCCCTGTTCGCGGGGCTCGCGGTCGCGTTCCCCGATCGCGCGGGCGTGGGGTGGGCGGTGGCGGCGCTCTCCGCCTCGCTCATGGTGAGCTACGCGCGCGCGCGCGGCGAGGGGCTCGGGGTGTCCTGCCCGAGCTTCGGCCTCGAGCGGCCGCACCGGCTCGTGATCCTCATGGCGACGCTGCTGGTCGCGCCGTTCCTCGACCCGCAGAACGCGGTCACCCTCGTCGAGGGCGGCTGCGCGCTCGTGACGGTAGGGGCCGGCGCGACCGCCCTCGGCCGGCTGGTCGTCATCCACCACCTCCTCCGGCGCGGGGACGCCGGCGCCGAAGCGCCGGGCACCCCGCCGGAGGGCGTCCGGTAGCGCTCGTGCGGGTCTGCATCGTCACGCCCTACGACCTCGCCTTCGAGGGCGGCGTGAACCGCCACGCCGTGAGCCTGGCGCGCGCGCTCGTCGCGCTCGGGCACGGCGCCCGCGTGATCGGGCCCGCGAGCGGCAAGGTCCCCGACGGCTGCGAGGGGCTCCCGGGCGTCGTGCCGGTGCGGGCGAACGGCTCGGTGGCGCGGATCGGCCTCCTCGTCTCGCCCCGCGCGACGCGGGCCTTCCTCGAGGCGAACGCGTTCGACCTCGTCCACGTGCACGAGCCGATCGTGCCGGGGCCCGGACGCCACGCGCTCCGGTTCGCGGAGGTGCCCGTCGTCGCGACCTTCCACGCCAACGCCGAGCGGGAGCTGCCGCTCCAGAAGGTGCTCCGGCGCGTCGCGTCCGGCGGCCTCTCCCGCATCGCCTTCGGCATCGCGGTCTCGCGCGAGGCGAAGCGCTTCTCGCGGACGATCTACCGCGGGCGCACCGCGGTCATCCCGAACGGCGTGGACGTGTCCCGGTTCGCGAGCGCGCCCGGCGGAGACGCCGCGGCGCCGCGCGCGCCGGGGCGGCCGCTCCACGTCCTCTTCGTCGGGCGCTACGGCGAGCCGCGGAAGGGCTTCTCGGTCCTGCTCGACGCGGTGACGCTGCTCCGGGCCCAGGGGCGCCCGGTCGAGGTGGACGTGGTGGGCGCCGGTCCCCTCGAGAAGTTCGAGCGGCGGGCGCACCGGCTCGGGGTGCGCTTCCACGGGAGGCTGCCGGACGCGGAGCTCGCCGCGCGCTACCGGGCGAGCGACGTGTTCTGCGCCCCGTCGCTCGGCGGCGAGAGCTTCGGGATGGTGCTCGTCGAGGCGATGGCGGCGGGCTGCCCGGTGGTGGCGAGCGACCTCCCGGGGTACGCCGAGGCGGCGCGCGGGGCGGCGCTCCTGGCGCCGGCCGGCGATCCGGGGCAGCTCGCCGTCGCGCTCTGGCGGGCGGGCCAGGACCCCGAGCTCCGCGCGAAGCTCGTCGCGCGCGGCCGCGCCCGGGCGGACGCCCTCTGCTGGACGCGCGTCGCCGGGCGGGTGCTCCACGTCTACCGCTCGGCGCTGCGCGCGGCCGACGTCGGGGCGGCGGCGCTCGCGCCGACCGGGCTGCACCGCGAGATCGGGTGACGGCGATGGGCGACTCGAAGTTCCCCCGGACCTGGCGGCAGAAGGCCGTGCTCATCCCGCTCGTCCGGGCGCTCAAGCTCTGGTACCGGCCGCGCGTGCACGGCCTCGAGGCGATCCCGCGGGACCGTCCGCTCGTGTACGTCGCGAAGCACCCGCGCACCTGGCTCTACTTCGAGACCATGCTGCTCGGCCTCCTCACCTTCTGGGACGAGGACCGGATCCCCTTCCGCCCGATGGAGAAGCGCGGCACCTCGCTGCACCGCCTGCCCGTCACGAGCTGGGTGCGGCGCCACGTCGGCACCATCGAGGCCACCGAGGAGGCGGCGCTCGACGCGCTCCGGGGCGGCGAGTCGGTGCTCGTGTTCCCCGGGGGCGGGCGCGAGCTGTACGGGCCCCCGGACCGCCTCGATTGGAAGGGCCGGCACGGCTTCGCCCGGATCGCCGCGCGGGCGGGCGCGCCGGTCGTCCCCGTCGCCATCGCCGGGGCGGACCAGCAGCACCCGGGCCGGCTGCGGCTCGGCACGCGCGGCTCGCTCTGGCTGCCGCCCGTGCCGCTCCCGGTGCCCCTCGATCTCTGGTTCGGCGCGCCGCTCGCGCCCCCGTCGGACGAGGACGCCGCCGCGATCGCCGCGTTCTCCGGCGAGGCCGCGGTCGCGACGCAGGCGCTCCTCGACGCGGCCACAGCCGCGCGCCGCAAGCCCTGGAGCCTCACGTGAGCGATCTCCCCGACGGCGCCCCCCCGCGCCTCGACCCCGAGCACTGGTTCTATCGCGGGCTCATCCTGCCCTGGGCCCGGGCGATGACGCGCTACCACCGGCTCCACCTCGCCGGCGGCCCGCCGCCGAAGGGCCCCTGCATCTACGTCGCGCTCCACGGGGCGGGGTACCTCGTCGTCGATCTCGTCCTCGCCTGCTACCAGCTCGGCTGGAAGGAGTTCCACGAGACCGGGCGCGGGTTCACCGGCATGCGGATCGTCGCGGCGGACTCGAAGATCGAGCGGGCGCTCCCGGGGTTGCCCACGGTGAAGCAGTTCGCGGGCACCATCGGCACGAGCGAGGACGCCTGCGTCGCGGTGCTCGAGCGCGGGGAGCAGCTCCTCGTCACGCCGGGCGGGATGCGCGAGGCGCAGCCGGCGCGGGACTTCTACCGGCTGCGCTGGGAGGGGCGGTACGGCTTCGTCCGGCTCGCGCTGCGGACCGGCGCGCCGATCGTCCCGTTCGCCATCGTGGGCGGCGCCGAGGCCTACCCGGGCTTCCGCTGGAAGAGGCTCTCCTTCTGGTCGCCGCTCCCGCTCCCGGCCCGGTTCGACATGGTGCTCGGCGAGCCGATCCCGGTCCAGCGCGCGCCGGAGCGGGCGCGCGATCCGGCGGTGGTGAAGCCCCTCCACGCCCTCGCCTGGGAGCGGACCCAGGCCCTGTACGACGGGCTGCGGGCGCGGCGCGGGAAGCGGCCGTGACGGTCGTCCGGATCGCGAGCGACTGGCACCTCGCGCCCGGGAGCCCGCCGGCGCACGGCCGGCTCGCCCGGGCCTTCCTCGTCCGCGCGCGAGAGGACGGCGCCCAGGTCGTCCTGAACGGCGACGTCTTCGACGACCTGTTCGCCGGCGCCGGGCGTGCCGAGGCCGCTCACCCCGAGGTCGTCGAGGCCCTCGACGCGCTCCGCGCGGCGGGGCGGCTCCGCCGGACCCGCGGCAACCACGATCCGGACGCGGGCGAGGCGCGGCTCGTCCTCGAGGCGACCTGCGCCGGGCGCGTGCTCGTGATGCACGGGGACGCCGTGGACCCGGTGAGCAGCTCGGCGATCGGCCGGCTGGGCGACGGCATCTCCCGGCGCTTCGGCCGGCTCGCGCTCGTCCGCGGGGCGGCCCGGCTCGCCGAGGCGACCGTGCGCGCCGTCGCCGAGGACCGGATGCTCGCGGTGTTCCGGGCGCGGTGCCTCGCGCGGATCGAGCGCGAGGGGGCCGACCTCGGCGTGTTCGGGCACGTGCACGCCGCCCACCTCGCCCCGGGCGACCGCTACGCGAACGCCGGCTCGCTCCACGACGACGTCCTCGAGTACCTCGAGCTCGGCCCAGCCGGCCCTCGCCTGGCCGCCGTCCGGGCGGGGGATCCGGGGGTCGAGGCCACGGGAATCGGCCGATCCCCGCGGCGGTAGTCTGCACGATGCCGCTTGCGCCCGGCCTGCCGGGCAGGAGAAGAACACGTCCACCATGCGCCTCTCGGATCGCTGGGTCGAGCTCGCCGACCGCCGCCGCGGCCTCATCCTCGCCGCGTGCGCGATCGCCGCCCTGGCGGGTCTGGTGGGGGCGGTGCGCCTGTACACCGATCTGCGCCCCGACATGGCGGAGCTGCTCCCGGCGAACAGCCGGAGCTCGCGAGATCTCGCCACGGTGACCGCGCGGGTCGGCGGCTACGCCGAGGAGACCGTCGTCCTGGCGGGCAAGGACCCGCTCGATCTCCAGCTCCTCGCCGACGATCTCGCCGAGAAGCTCGAGGCGGCGCCGGACGGCCTCGTGCGCTGGGTCGAGTACCGGGTGGACGAGACCCGCGACTTCTTCAAGCCGCGCCTGCTCCTGTTCCTCTCGCGGCCGGAGCTGGTGCGCCTGCGCGACACCCTGGCGGCCCGGGTGACCTGGGAGCGGGCCCGCGCGGCCGGGGAGGCGGAGGGGGCCGCGCCGGACGTCGAGGGGCTGCTCGCGGAGATCGCACGCGAGCGGCGGGACGTCCTCGGCAAGTTCCCGAGCGGCTACGTGATGGGCGAGGTCCCGGGGCACCGCCCCGGCGAGACCATGACCGCGCTCGCGATGGTCATCCGGCTCGGGGCGCAGCCCGACGACTACACCCAGGTCACCGCGCTCGACCGGTACGTGAAGAAGGCCGTCGCCGAGCTCCGGCCCGCCGAGAAGGGCGTCGAGGTCGGCTACGGCGGCTACGTCGCCTCGAACATCCTCGAGCACGGCGCCCTCGCCGAGGACCTGATCTGGGCGACCGTCCTCGTCCTCGCCGCGGTCGCGGCCGCGGTGGCGATCTACAACCGGACCTGGAAGGCGATCTTCGCCGTGGGGATCCCGCTCCTCGCCGGGACCTTCGCGACGTTCGGGATCGCCGAGCTGGTCGTCGGCCACCTGAACTCGAACACCGCGTTCCTCGGCTCGATCGTGGTCGGGAACGGGATCAACGTCGGGCTCATCCTGTTCGCGCGGTACCTCGAGGAGCGGCGCCAGGGGCAGGCCCCGCTCCCCGCGATGAAGACCGCGGTGTCCGCCACCTGGCTCGCGACGCTCACCGCCGCCCTCGCGGCCGGCGTCTCCTACGGGTCGCTCCTGTCCACCGACTTCCGCGGCTTCAACCAGTTCGGGCTCATCGGCGGGATCGGGATGACGCTGTCCTGGATCTTCACCTACGTCATGACGCCGCCGCTCGTCCTCGCCTGGGAGCGGCGGGCGCCCATCCCGAAGGCCGGGCAACGCCCCGCGCACCCGGTGTTCACCCAGGCGGTGTCGAGGGCGGTCGACCGGGCGCCCCGCCTCACGGCGTTCGTCGCGGCGCTGCTCTCGGTCGCCTCGGCGTTCTCCGTCGCGCGCTTCGCGAAGGACCCCATCGAGCACGACTTCCGCAAGCTGCGGGATCAGTCGGCGCTCGCCGAGGGCGGCCCCGCCTGGTGGGACGCCCGCGTGGACGCGCTGCACGGCGATCACCTCTCCCCGACCGTGCTGCTCGGGCGGGACGAGGCGGAGGCGCGGCGGATCGCGGCCGCGATCGAGGCGGCGCGGGCGGCGAACCCGGCCGGCTTCTTCGGCCACGTGCTCTCCATCGCGTCGCTCGTCCCGACCGATCAGGAGGCGAAGCTGCCGATCGTGCGGGAGATCCGCGCCCTCGCCACGCCCGAGAACCTGCGCTTCCTCTCGCCCGAGCAGCAGCTCGCGGTGCAGCAGGTGATGCCGCCCGCGGAGCTGCGCCCCTTCGGCGCGGCGGACCTCCCGCCGGCGCTGCGCCGCCAGCTCACCGAGGTGGACGGCCGGGTCGGGACGCCGGTCCTCGTGTACCCCTCGCAGCGGATGGACGTGTGGAACGGCCTCGACGTGACGCGGTTCGCCGCGGAGCTGCGGGCCGTCCCGCTCCCGGACGTGCCGATGGCGAGCTCGACGCTCGTGTTCGCCGACGTGCTCCGCTCCATCGAGCAGGACGGGCCGCGGGCGACGCTGCTCTCGCTCGTCGGCGTCGTCCTGCTCGTGCTCGTGGCGTTCGGGCTCGGCCGGCGGACGGTCCGCTCGCTCGCCGACGCCGGGTGGGTCCTCGCCGCGCTGGCGGTGGGGGTGCTCTGGTTCGGCGGCCTCGCCGGCGCGCTCCACCTCCGGCTCAACATGCTGAACTTCATCGCCCTGCCGATCACCTTCGGCATCGGCGTGGACTACGCGACGAACATCTTCCAGCGGCGGCGCCTCGATCGTGGCCGCTCCATCGCGGACATCGTGCGCACGACCGGCGGCGCCGTCGCGCTGTGCTCGCTCACCACGATCATCGGGTACTCGTCGCTCCTGATCGCGCGGAACCAGGCCCTCATCTCGTTCGGCGTGCTGGCCGATCTCGGCGAGGTGGCCTGCCTCGCCGCGGCGCTCTTCGGGCTCCCCGCCCTGCTGCGCTGGAGGGAGCTCGTCCGGGAGCGGCGCGCCAGGGACGTCGAGCGCGTGCACGTGGAGCCCCAGCCGTAAGGACGGATCAGCTCGCTCCTACCTCGCGCAGCGCCCACTCGAGCTGCTCGCGCGAGAACGGCTTCTCGAGGAACGCCTCCGCCGCGGGCCGGTCGCGCGCGGCGGGCTCGCTGCTCATCGCGATGATGGGGACGTGGGCGAGCCGCGGCGTCCGCCGCACCCGCGCGACGAGGTCGTGCCCGGTCATCCGGGGCGTGTAGAGGTCCACCAGGATCGCCGCGAAGCGCGGCCCCCTCCCGAGCAGGTCCCAGGCCTCCGCCCCGTCGGCCGCGAGCGCGACCAGGAAGCCCGCGTGCACGAGGAGTTGCCGGATCGCGTCACGCACCTCCGGGTCGTCCTCCACGAGCAGGACGCGGCGGATGAGGATCCCTTCCACGTGGATCAACCTACATAGCGGCGCGCGCCGGGGCGACCCGGGGAGCCGAGCCACGACGGGGCGGCGCGTTCCCGGGGCGCGCTCCGCTCGCGCCGGGCGCGGTGCGTCGAGCGCGGCGCGTCAGGAGCCGGGGTCGAGCGGCGCCGAGACCGACGCGGCCGCCGCCGCCGACCGCCGGGCGCGCGCGCGGCGCGCGAGGACGGCGGCGGCGAGCGCGATCGCCAGGGCGGCGACGATCCAGAGCGCCTCGGGCGAGACGCGCCCGGCGAGCCGCTGCCACCCCGCGCCGAGCCCGTACCCGAGCCAGAAGTACAGCGTCGCCCAGAGCGCGCCCGCGACGAGCGTCCCCGCGGCGAACGTCCGGTGCGGGAGCCGCAAGGCGCCCGCGACCACCGTCATGACGATGCGGAGGCCGGGGACGAGCCGCCCGACGACGACCGCGGTCGCGCCGCCCCGGAGCAGCCACGCCTCGAGCCGCTGCTCACGAGCCTCGGTGTACCCGAAGCGACGGCCGATCCGGACGAGCAGCGGCCGGCCCGCGTGGCGGGACACGAGGTAGAGCACGGTCGCCCCGATCACGGTCGCGGCGGTGACCACCGCGGCCGTCGGGGCGAACCCGGCGCCCCCGGACTGCGCGAGCACGCCCATCGCCGCGATGAAGAGGTCCCCCGGGACGGGCAGGGGCACACCGGCCTCCTCGACGAGGATCACGAGGAACAGCCCGGCGTAGTGCCAGCGGGCGAGGAAGTCGGCCGGCGTCTGCACGGGCCCTGTTCTTTCACGACCCCGCCCCCCGGCCAAGGGCCATGGCCGGAGGTCCGTGCCACGGCCCGCCCCCCCGGCACCCTGGCGCCGGCCGGATCGGCGGTAGAGCGGGCGACCGGGATGGCCCGCGGTCGGCGGTCGGAAGTCGGGGCCGGGACCCTGCCCCGGGCCTTGGCGCGACCTCGTTGCCGTCCCACCCCTTCGTGCATGGCGGGGGCTTCCCAGGGCTGGCACGAGGACGAGGCGGCGCTCACCCAGCGCACGAAGGAGCTTCACCGGGCGCTCGTCTCGCTCGAGGAGGAGCTCGAGGCGATCGACTGGTACCAGCAGCGGATCGACGCGACGCAGGACCCGGAGCTCAAGCGGATCCTGGCGCACAACCGTGACGAGGAGAAGGAGCACGCGATGATGCTCCTGGAGTGGCTCCGGCGGCACGACGTCGCCTTCGAGCGGCAGGTGGCGGTGCACGTCGGCCGCCCCGGCCCCATCGCGCGCGAGGAGCCGGCCGGGGAGGCGGGCGGCGGCGCCGCGCCCGGCGCGGGCGAGGGCGGGCAGAAGGGGGAGCGATGAACTGGCAGGACCGCGGCGACGCGTCGTTCGGGCAGGAGGTCTGGGACGAGATCGACGCCGTGGCGCGGGCGGCGGCCGAGGAGGTGCGCGCGGCGCGCCGGGTGCTCGAGGTGATCGGGCCCCTCGGCTTCGAGGCGCGCGCCGGGGTCGCGGAGGACGAGCGGGTGCAGCCCGGGGACGACGAGGCGGAGGAGCGGACCCACGTGCACGTCCCGCGGGCGCGGATGCTGCCGGTCCTCCACCGCACGTTCAGCCTGGGCGCGCGCAGCGTCGAGGCGCTCGAGCAGCGCGGCGAGCCGCTGACCCTCACGGACGCCGCCGAGGCGGCGCGGGCCCTCGCGCGCGCCGAGGACCGGGTCCTCTTCGACGGTCACGCCGGCGCCGGGGTGATCGGGCTCCTCGGCCACCCCGGCGCCCTCGAGCTCCGCACCGGCGACTGGGCGGATCCCGCCCGGGCCGCCGACGATCTCCTCGAGGCGCTCATCCGCCTCGACGGCGCCGGCCGCCATGGGCCCTACGCGGTGGCGCTCGCGCCGGTGCGCTACTACGCGCTGCTCCGGCCGCACCCGGCGAGCGGGCTCACGCCGTACCAGCAGCTCCAGCCCGCGTTCGCCGGCGGGATCGTGAAGGCCCCCGTCCTCTCCGACGCCGCGGTGGTGGTGATGCGCTCCGCCTCCGGGCCGCGGGCCGTCATCGGTCAGGACCTCGCCGCCGCGTACGACGGGCGGGAGGGGATCTTCCACCGGATCTCCCTCGTCGAGTCGGTCACGCTGCTCCCCGGCGTCCCGGGATCGGTCGCGATCCTCCGCGCCGGGGCGAGGTGAAACGGCGAAGCGGGGCGCCCACGGCCCACGCACGCGCGCGGGAACGGCCACCCGGCGGCGGCTCGCCCGCCTCCTCGACTCTGGGGAAACTTTCCGCGTCGGCCGTTCACGGTACGTCACGTACCCTTCCACTCCTCGCCCGGACTGTGGTGGGATGACCCCGGGACTCGCCCCGCGGGGCGAGGGGGAGGACGCGTGCCGGCGGATCCGAGGGATCTCGAGCGTCGCGTGGGGGCCGCGACCGACGCGGACACCTCGCGCGGGATGAACTTCAACGCGCTGTTCGCGCTGGTGCGCGACCACCTCGGCGACGCCGCCGCGCGCGCCTGCGACCCCGAAGGGAAGGGCGCGCGGGTGGACTTCGTCTCGTACCCCGTGGCGAGCTACCTCCGGATCGCCTGGGCGGCGGCCGACTGGCTCGAGCCCGCGCTCGGCTCGGTGGACGCGGTCTGGGCCGAGCTCGGGCACCGCACCATCTCGAGCTTCCTCGGCTCGACGATTGGCCGGACCGTCTTCGCCTTGGCCGGGCGCGACCCGCGGAGGATCGTCGGCGCCGGCCCGACCGGCTACCGCGCGGCGGTGAGCTACGGGGATCGGACGGTGGAGTGGCTCGGCGAGCGGCACGCGCGCCTCGTCTTCCGGCGCGACTTCATGCCGGCGGCGTTCCACGCGGGGGTGATCCGGGGCGCGATCGTCCCGACCGACGCGCGCAGCCCCACGGTGGAGGGGCGCGAGGTGGCGTTCCTCGAGAGCGAGTACCACGTGAGCTGGGAGTGAAGATGCGCCTCCGGGACCGGCTCCTCACGATCCTCGGCGACCTCAAGGTGTTCCGGTACCCGCTCTGGCTCGTCTACGACCCCGGGTCGTACCGGGTGAAGGGGCGGGACATGCGGGAGGTGCTCGAGCTCGTCCGGCCCGGCGACGTGCTCGTCCGCGGCTTCGACGCGTACCTCGACGGCAAGCTCATCCCCGGCACGTTCAGCCACGCCGGCCTCTACCTCGGCGAGACCACCGCGGCCGACCGGGCCCTCGTCCCCCCGTGCCACCGCGACGCCCTCGCCCTCGGGCCGCAGACGGTGATCCACGCGATCGCCGAGGGCGTCCGGACCGAGGACGTGCTCGACTTCTGCCGCTGCGACCGGCTCGCCATCCTGCGCTTCCCCCCGGTGCTCCGGGCCGACCCCGCGGCTCCCTCCGACGATCCCGGTCCGCTCGGGCCCGAGGAGCGGGGGCTGCGGGACGCGCTCGCGGGCGGCGCCGAGGTCCGCTTCCAGGACGCGTGGCCGCTGGTGCGCCGGGTGGCCCTCGCCCAGCTCGGTCGCGGCTACGACTTCGACCTCGACTTCGACGACCTGCGCCGGCTCTCCTGCACCGAGCTCGTCCACCGGGCCACCCGCGCCCTCGCGCCGTTCCTCGGGGTCCAGCCGACGCGCCACCGGATCCTGCTCCTCTCCGGCGACGGGATCGTCCCCGACGCGTTCGTCTCCTCGCCGCTCGAGCTGGCGTGGGCGAGCCCGTCGGTGGGCCGGCGCGCCCTCGACGCGCTCCGCGCGACCCGGTCCGAGCCGCCGATCGACACGTCCGCCGCGGCTTGATGGCGGGCCTTCGCGCTGGCGCCGCCCTCCGACGAGCCGCCCGCCTTCAGCGCTTGCCGCTCGCCGCGGGCGGCCGGCGTGCGGGCAGGACGAGGAGCGGGACGAGGACGATCACCGCCAGGACCACCAGCTCGGCGAGGCCGACGCGACGGGAGAGGAGCGCGAGCCCGCCGAAGATGGCCGCGGTGACGAGGCCGAGCCGCGCGCGGCGCCACAGGCCGGTCCGGATGAACCAGGCCGCCGCGATCGCGGCGAGGCCGGTGAGGAACAGGACGAGGAGCTCGAGCCGGCCCACGCAGGGCATGACAGCACGAGGGGAACGAGCCGTCAAAGCGGGAGGCGGAGAAGGGCCGGGGACGGCGCACGGGCGCCGGGCGCGGTCACGGGACTGATGCATGCATGCGGGCGCGAGGACGAGGAGAGGGGTCGCGATGGCTGCGCGAGGCAGCTTCGGGACGGCACCGCGCGGCTCGGCCTACCGCCCTCCGCTCACCGCTCGGTCGTCGCCGTGTTCCCGCACGCATCGCTCGAGCGCGTCCGCGCGGGAGCGCAGCTCCGGCGACCACGCCAGCGGCCGGAACGGGTCCGTCGCGAGCGCGAACCAGTAGAAGCCCGTTCGCGGCCCGCGGCCCGCTCCCTCCAGCCCTTCGAGGAGCGCGTCCGCGTCACGCGCGTCGATCCCCGACAGCTTCCACAGCTCGCTCAGGTACGCGCTCCGCTCGGCGCGGCAGGGGAGCTCCGGCGCGCGCGCCGCGTCCCGCCCTTCGGGTGGCGTGGCGCTCGCCGCCGCCGCGCCTGCGTCGGGCGGGGGCGGCGCCTGGTCGGGCGGCTCCAGCCGCGCCGCGGCGGTGGCGCGGAGCGAGGAGGCGGGGACCACGCTGAACGAGCCGACCTGCAGGTCCTCCGTGCCGGCCTCCTCGACGCGGATGAAGCCCTCCGGGAGCTCGATGGTCTCGCCCACCCGCAGGGGCTTTCCGAGGATCTCGACCCGCGCGTCGCCGGCGTCGATGGTCCCCTCGCTCGGGCCCTCCGCGCGGACGTCGGGCGCGAACGGCCCGGGCGCGAGCGCGGCGACCGCGGCGAGGAGGAGCGAAGCGGGGCGCACCATGGTCCACCTCCGGACCGCAAGCTGTTCGGCCTGGCGTCCGCGCGCAAGCCTTGCCGCCCGTGCTTCTGGTGGGGTACGACGCCGGGCGGGGCCGCGCTGCGCTCGGGCGGGCGCGTCACCGTCGGCGCTGCTCGCCCCGGAGCAGGGCGCGCCCGGGAGGGCGACGGCCCGCGTGGTCCGGGAATCCGCGGCGTCGCCCGAATGATCGAGACGGCGCGGGGCGGCACCGGCGCGGGGCGCGCCGACGCCCGCCCGGCGGGAGGAGGACGGCGTGCGGATCGCGGTGATCGGTGTCGGCGGCGTGGGCGGGCTCGTGGCGGCGCTCCTCGCGCGGGCCGGCGAGGAGGTCGTGGTCGTCGCCCGCGGGGCGGCGCTCGAGGCGATCCGGTCCGCCGGCATCGCGGTGGAGTCGCCGCTCGGCGTCTTCACGCAGCCGGTCGCTGCGGCCTCGGACGACCCCGGGGCGCTCGGCGCCGCCGACGCGGTCCTCGTCGCGGTGAAGGCCTGGCAGGTCGGCGAGCTCGCGCCGCGCCTCGCGCCGCTCCTCGCCGATGGCGGCGTGGCGGTGCCGCTCCAGAACGGCGTCGAGGCGGCGGATCGCCTCGCGGCGGCGCTCGGGGAGGAGCGGGTGGCGGGTGGGCTCGTCAACGTGCTCGCCCGGATCTCCGGGCCGGGCGCGGTGCGGCACGTGGGCGCGAACCCGCGGATCACGATGGGCGAGCGCGGCGCGCGGGCGAAGGCGCCGAGCCCGCGGCTCGAGGCGCTCGCCGCCGCGCTCGAGCGCGCCGGGGTCGGCGCCCGCGTGACCGACGACATCGAGCGCGCGAGCTGGGAGAAGTTCATGCTCATCGAGCCCTGGGGGGCCGTCTCGGCGCTGGCGCGGGCGCCCATCGGAGTGGTCCGGAGCGTACCGGAGACCCGGGAGCTCCTCGGGGCGGCCCTCGAGGAGGTCGCGGCGGTCGGCCGGGCGCGAGGGGTCGCGCTGCGGCCCGACGCGGTCGCCCGCACCCTCGCGATCATCGACGGCGTGCCCGCCGAGGGCACCGCGTCGATGCAGCGCGACATCGGGGCGGGTCGCCCGTCCGAGCTCGACGATCAGGTCGGCGCCGTCGTGCGACTCGCGGCCGCCGCCCAGGTGCCCGTCCCCGTGCACCGGTTCGCCCTCGCAGCGCTCCGGCCCCAGGAGGCGGCCGCACGGAGAGTCATCCCGCGCTTCACCCGGACCTGATGGCGCACGCGCCGGCGGGTCACGAGGGGCGGGATGCGACCTGCCGCGCATGCGGCGACACGCGCATTCGCGCATTCGAGCCCGACCGAGAGAAGTTTGGCTGGCCCTCCCCCGGGGCCCCGCCGGCCCCGACCGAGAGAAGTTTCGACGCGCTCGCGCTCGACCGCTCGGTCGTGAGGAATTCATCACCTGTTGTGGATCTCCACGACTGCCCCCTTGCGCCGCGGATCAACGACGGTTTTCCCTGCGGGGTGCCCTCTCACCGCTGAAAGACGCCACGCGTCGTCCGGCCGCACTGCGGGAACCCGTTGGAAGTGCAGGCTGCGGCCGCGTCCCCCGGCTGGCCCGCCGCTTGCCCTCCTCTCGCTCGAAGATCGCGGGCGCGCCGCCCGCCGCGGGAGAGGAGGCCATCGTGACCACCGTGATGGAGATCCTGGAAGCCGTTGGCGCCTTCCTGGTCGGGCTCGTCGCACGCCTCGGGGTGACCCTCGTGCTCGGGCTGGTGCTGCTCGTGCCGGCGGTGATCATCGGGGTGAGCATCCATCTCGTGCGGCGGCACCGCGCGGCGGCGGTGCCGCGCGTGGACGGCATCGAGCTTCGGCACGGCGCGTGGCACGCGCCGAACCACACCTGGCTGGCTTCGTGCGGTCCGGGGGAGCTCGAGGTCGGGCTCGACGATCTCGGGCAGCGCATCCTGCCGTCGGTGACCGCGGTCGAGCTGCCGCGCCCGGGCATGTCCGTGCACCGCGGCGACCCCATCGCGGTGCTTCGGGCCGGGCAGCGCATCGTGCGCCTCGGCGCGCCGGTGGACGGGACGGTGCTCCGCGTGAACGGCCGGGTGCGGTGGGATCCGGGGCTGGTGAAGCGCGAGCCCTATGGCGGCGGGTGGCTCTTCAGGCTCGAGCCGGCGGACCGCGGGTACCTGGAGCTGCCGCGCGATGCCGCAGCCGAGGGCTGGATGAGATCGGAGCGGCAGCGGCTCGAGCGGTTCGTGGAGCAGGAGCTCGGGTTCGCCGCGGCCGACGGTGGCGCGCTCGTCGTCCCGGTGCCCGGCGCGCTCGGCGAGGACGGATGGAAGAGGCTCGTGTCCGCCTTCCTGCACGCCGCGTGAGGCGAGCCGGGCCTCCCGGGCGACGGCCGGCATGACGCCGCCCCCTCGCGCCGACGCGAGGGGGCTGGCGCCGTCAGACGTTGTCCCACTCGTACCGGCCCGCCTCCAGCACGTGCCCGGCGACCGCGAGGACCGACGCGTCCTCGTTGTCGTCGACCGCGGAGAGGCCGGCGCCCACGCGCCGCTCGGCCTGGTGCGCGAAGGCGCGGAGGATCTGCTTCTCCACCGCGGCCGACGCCTCGCCGTGGTCCTCGATGCGCGTCGAGACCCGGGCGAGCATCGCCGCGAGCGCGAACAGGTCGATCATCGCGTCGGCGAGCCGGCGCGTGACGAGCTGCTTCCCGACGATCGCCTTGCCGTGGCGCCGGAGCACCTTGTCCGCGGCGAGGGCGAGCTGACGGGTGGCGCCCTCGAAGCGCGCCGCGTCCTCCGCGAGCGACGGGTGGAGCAGCGTCCAGTTGCCCTTCTGCCGACGGACGCCGGTGGCGAGGGCGGCGCGGCGCTTCGCGTAATCCGAGAGGACGCCGAAGCCCTTGATCGGATCGCCGAGCACGCCCTTCATCGACTCGGCCACCTCGGCGAGCGCGGCGCCCGCGTCGTTCACGGCGGTGAGCGCGATGAACAGCCGGAGGATCTCGTTCGTGCCCTCGAAGATCCGGTTGATCCGGCTGTCGCGGAGGACCTGCTCGTAGGGCAGCTCGCGCATGTAGCCGGCGCCGCCCGCGATCTGGAGCGCCTCGTCCGCGGTGCGCCAGAGCGCCTCGGTCGCGAGGACCTTCGAGATGGCCGCCTCGACCTGGGTCTCCTCGAAGCCGCGGTCCACCAGGCCGGCCACCAGGTTCACGACGCTCTCCGCCGCGTAGCAGTCGATCGTCATCTGGCCGAGCTTGTGCGCCACGGACTCGAAGCTCGCGATGGGCTTGCCGAACTGCACCCGCGCCTTCGCCTGCTCCGCCGCGAGCCGGATGAGCCGCTTCATCCCGCCCACCGAGCCTCCGCCGAGCCCGGTGCGCCCCGCGTTCAGGATCTTCATCGCCACCTTGAAGCCCTTGCCCACCTCGCCGAGGACGTTCGCGGCCGGGACGCGCACGTCCTCGAGCGCGACCGTGGTCGTCGAGGAGGCGCGGATCCCCATCTTGTCCTCGTGGGGACCGGTCGTGACGCCCTTCATGTCCCGGGTGACGATGAACGCGGTGATGTGACCGCGCCCCTCGAGCGAGGTCTTCGCGAACACCGTGAAGAAGTCGGCGATGCCGCCGTTGGTGATCCAGAGCTTTTCGCCGTTCAGGATCCAGTCGTCGCCGTCGCGGACAGCGGTGGTCTTGACGCTCGCCGCGTCCGAGCCGGCTCCCGGCTCGGTGAGGCAGAAGGCGGCGACGAGCTCGCCCGTCGCGAGCCGCGGGAGCCAGCGCGCCTTCTGCTCCTCCGTGCCGAAGAGCAGGAGCCCGCGCATCCCGATGGAGCTGTGCGCGCCGACCGTGACCGCGACCGACGCGTCGTGCCGCCCGAGCTCCTGCACCACCCGCGAGTACGCGGTCGCCCCGAGCCCGAGGCCGCCGAACCGCTCCGGCACCACCAGGCTGAAGAGCCCCGCCTCCTTGATCTCGCGGATGAAGGTGGCGGGCAGCTCGCCGGCCCGGTCCCAGCTCCGGAACTCCTTCTCCCGGCCGCCGAGCAGGGCGCCGAGCGTCTGGAAGATCGCGCGGAGCGTCTCCTTCTCGGCGATCTTGGGCTCCGGGTAGGGGAAGAGGATCTCCTCCTCGATGTGGCCCATCGCGAGCGAGCGCATGAAGCTCGCGGTCTTCTTGTCCACCATGGCGACCTCCCGACCGGGACGCGAGGCTTGACTGCGAAATCATAACGCGGCGCGGCAGCAAGGAAACACCGCCGCAGGGCCGGAGACCCCGTCGGGCTACTGCATCAGATCTGTCCCGGAGGAAGGGGAGTGGCGCGGCGCCGCGGGCGCGGCGGGCCGAAAACTACTCTCGGTCAGGCGGCCACTCTCGGTCAGGCGGCCGCGGTCAGGCGGCCGGAGGAAGAAGCGCCGCAGGCGCGGGGGGCCGGAAAACTACTCTCGGTCGGGAGCAGCGGTAGCGGGAGTCATCGCGTGTAGAGATCGATCGCCTTCGAGAGCGCTCGCTGGCATACGGCGCAGAACGGGACCGGGTCGCGGGTGAACATGATGCAGTCCACCTGCGGCCGGAAATATCCGTTCTCCTCGTAGTTCGCCCCCTCGAACGCGCCGATCGCGAGGGCCCAGTGGGCGCCGCCGAGGAGCGCGGTCTCCTCCCGCTGCTCCGCGAGGAAGAGCGCGTCCATCTCCGCCTCGGGGCGGTTGGCGGCGCGGATCTTCTTCCGGCGCTCCTGGTACTCCCGCGCGCGCTTCGCGAACACGTCCCGGGGCCACGGCGTGGGCAGCGGCGTGCCCGGCTTCACGAGGTCCGCCCACTTCGCCGCCTTCGGGTCCGCCGTGACGTTCGGCTCCCACGGCTCCGGCCGCTGCTTCGACGACAGGTAGGCCGTCTCGGACGTGAAGTACTCGTCGGCGAGGTCCCCGAGCGCGTGGCCGAGCTCGTGGACGAAGATGTACTCGGACCAGCGGCTGCCCGCGGCGACGGTGACGTAGAGGCCGAAGATGCCGCCGCCGCCGTAGGTGTCGCCGTTCACCAGGATGCCGAGGACGTCGTAGGGCGCGAAGGACGCGACGTCGCGCAGCGAGCGGTTCTCGAAGGTGAGGACGTACCGCTCGGCGCCGAACGCGTCGTATGTCGCTCCGATGCGGCTCCGGCGGTGCTGCCCGGTGAGCGGCCGCGAGACGCCGCGCTCCTCGGACGGCGGGCAGAGCCCCCACACGTTGAAGTCGCTCCGCCGCGATCTGAAGGGCTCGTGCTCGAACAGCACGCCGACGAGCCGCCGCGCGTCGCGCTCGAACTTCGCGCGGTCCGCCGCGGTGTAGCCGTCGCCGAGCAGCAGGAGGTCGAGCTTCTGCGCGGGGTCCCCGCTGCGGAGCAGCTCGATCACGGGCCCGGGCGACGGCGGGCGCGCGGTGTCCACCGCCCGGTCGGCGGGATCCACGACCAGCGTCCAGATCTCCCGGAAGGCGTTCCGCTCGCCCCGCTTCTTCAGCACCACCTGCACCGGCCGCTCCGGCGCCGGGAAGCGGAGCGACTCCGAGAAGGTCCGGCTCGCGCTCCGCGCCTCCTCCGTGGTCTCCCACTCACCGTAGATCGACGAGAAGCCTCGCGAGTACAGGACGCGGTTCGTCTGGAGGTCGCGGACCTCGAAGAAGTACTTGCCGAGGTTGGTGTCGTCGAGGGTCCTCGCCGGGTTCCCGGGGAAGGGGAGCGGCTCGAGGACGAGGCGGTCGAGCGCGAAGCGCTCCTCGGTGGCGTTGCCGGTGTGGAAGAAATCGACGCGGAACGTCCGGGGCGGCTGGGGGGCGGCGGCGACGGCGACGGCGAGGAGGAGTCCGAGCATGCCCCCCGGAGTCTATCCGGCGTGCTCCGGGTGGGCCTCGAATTGTCCGTGACGCCACCTCCCGAAGGGATCTAGGACGCTCACCATGACTCGACGCTCGGAGACGTCCCGGATGAAGCTGCTCGCCGCGCTCGGCGCGGTCGCGCTGGCCCTCGCGCTGGCCGTCCTCCTCACCCGACCCGCTGGCGCGCAGGGGAAGCGCGCGCTCCGCGTCACCGCGATCCCCGACGAGGCGCCGAACGAGCTCATCCGGAAGTTCGAGCCGCTCGGCGCGTACCTGTCGAGCCAGCTCGGGATGCCCGTGAAGTTCGTTCCGGTGACCGACTACCCGGCCGTCGTCGAGGCGCTCGCCGGCGGCCACGTGGACCTCGCCTGGCTCGGCGGGTTCACCTTCGTGCAGGCGCGGCGTCGGACCGGGAACGCCGTCCCGCTCGTCCAGCGCGAGGAGGACGCGCACTTCCACTCCAAGTTCATCACCCGCGCCGGGTCCGGGATCGCGACGCTCGCGGACCTGAAGGGCAAGACCTTCGCGTTCGGCTCGCCGTCCTCCACCTCCGGCCACCTCATGCCGCGGCACTTCCTCCTCGAGGCCGGCGTCGATCCGGACCAGGCCTTCTCGCGCTACGCGTTCTCCGGCGCGCACGACGCCACGGCGAAGTGGGTCGAGGGCGGGAAGGTGGACGCGGGCGCCCTCAACGAGTCGGTCTGGAAGAAGCTGGTGGACGAGAAGAAGATCGACCCCGCGAAGGTGGTGGTCTTCTACACGACGCCGGAGTTCCACGACTACAACTGGACCGTCCGCGGCGATCTCGACCCGAAGCTCGTGCAGAAGATCAAGGCCGCGTTCCTCGCCCTCGACCCGGCGAACCCCCAGCACAAGAAGATCCTCGACCTCCAGCGCGCGAGCCGCTTCATCGAGGCGAGGCCGGAGGACTACGCCGGGATCGAGTCCGCGGCCCGGAGCGCCGGGCTCGTGAAGGACTGACGGGAGCGCGGCAGGATCAGCCGCCCCCGCACCCACCCGCTCCCCGCGTCCACGAGCAGCACTAGGGCGAGCGTCGCGAGCACGAGCGCGGACGCCCGGCCCCACTGGAACCAGGACAGGGCGAGGTACAGCTCGCGCCCGAGGCCGCCCGCCCCGACGACGCCGAGGACGGCGGCGGCGCGGACGTTCACCTCGAAGCGGTAGAGGGTGTAGGCGACGAGCTGCGGCCACGCCTGCGGCAGCACGCCGAGCGCCGTCGCCGCCGCGGGCGTCGCGCCGCCGGCGCGCAGCGCCAGCACCGGCCCCTCGGGGACCTCCTCGAGCGCCTCGGCGTAGAGCCGGCCGAGCACGCCGCCGGTGTGGACCGCGAGCGCGAGCGCGCCGGCGAACGGGCCGAGCCCGACGGCGAAGGTGAAGAGCAGCGCCCAGAGGAGCTCCGGGAGCGTCCGCCCGAGGGCGAGCGCCGCCCGGGCGAGGACGGCGACGCCGCGCCTCGCGCCCGCGCGGAGCGCGCCCTCCCGACCGGCGCCCACGGCGGAGAGGCGCGGCGCGGCGAGGGCGCCGAGGACGATCCCGGCGGCCGCGGCGAGGGCGGTGCCGAGGACGCTCATCGCGAGCGTCTCCCCGGCGGCGGGGAGGAGCCCGCGGAGGAGCCCGGGCGAGAGGTCCGGCGGCCACAGCCGCCGGGCGAACTCGCCCAGCCCGGCGAGGGCCTCCGGGGAGAGGAGCGCGCCGGGGGAGAGGTCGAGGAGCCGCGCCGATCCGACCGCGGCCGCGGCGAGCCCGGCCGCCCAGGCGCCCCACCGGGCCACCTCGCCACGCGAGCTCGGGAACACCGACCGCCGGGCGCGGAGCCGCCGGCGGATCGCGGCCGAGCCGAGGTCCACCGCGCCGACGAGGAGGAAGAGGGCGAGGATCCAGGTCGCCACCTCGTCGTAGGCGAGCATCTTCAGGGCGAGCTCGATCTCCTGCCCGGCCCCGCCCGCGCCCACCAGGCCGAGCACCGCCGAGGTGCGGAGCGCGCAGTCGAAGCGGTAGAGGGTGTAGGAGACGAGGAGCGGCCGGGCCGCGGGCGCGACGCCGAGGAGGAGCGCCGTCGTCGGCCGCGCCCCGGCGGCGACGAGCGCCTCGGCGGGCCGGCGCGGGACGGACTCGAGGATCTCGGCGTAGACCTTCCCGAGCACGCCGGCGTAGGACGCGGCGAGGGCGAGGACGCCGGGGAGCGGCCCGATCCCCACCGCGCGCACGAAGAGCAGGGCCCAGACCACCTCCGGGATCGACCGCAGCAGCGAGAGGAGGGCCCGGGTCGCGCCGTGGAGCGCCCGCCGGGCCGGCCCGGGGCGGCGGCCGCACGCTGCGTGGACCTCGGGCGACACGGCGAGGAGGGCGAGCGGCGCGGCGAGGACGACCGCGAGGCCGAGGCCGAGGATCGCGATGGCGACGGTCTCGGCGAGCGGCCGGGCGAGGCGGGCGAGCAGATCCGGGGCGTGCGCCGGAGGCCAGAAGCCGCGGGCGAGCTCCGCGAGCGCGCGGCGCGCCTCGGGGCCGGCGAGGGCGGAGAGGTTCCCCTCCGCGCCGCGCCAGGCTGCGAAGAGCGCCACCGCGCACAGGAGGAACGGCAGGCGCAGCCACCAGGGTCGCGGACGACCGGTCACGCCGGCGGGCTCCCGAGCCGGGCGGCCTCGGCCCGGACGAGCTCGAGCAGCGCCCGCGCGGCGACCGGGAGCGAGCGGCCGCGGCGGACGGCGGCGTAGACGCGGCGTGGGATCCGGAGCCGCTCGACCGGGACCGCCCGGACCCGGCCGGCGGCGAGCGGCCCCGCCGCGGAGAGGCGCGACGCGAAGCCGACGCCGACGCCCGCGGCGATCGCGCCGAGGAGCGCCGCGGGGCTCCCGGTCTCGGCGATCTGCGCCGCCGGATCGAGGGGCGCGCCCATCCCGGCGAGCTGCGCCTCGACCACCTGCCGCGTGGCCGAGCCGGGCTCGCGGTCCACCCGAGGCAGCCGGGCGAGGACGGAGAGCGCGAGCGGTCCCCCGCCCGGCCGGTAGAGCGCGTCCAGGGCGGGCGAGGCGAGGAGGACGATCTCGTCCTCGAGCACGTCCTCGAAGAGCAGGTCGGGGTGGAGCTCGCGGGCGCCGACGAGCGCGAGGTCGGCGTCGCCGCCGAGGAGCGCGCCGAGCGCGGCGCCGGTGTCGGACACCGCGAGGCGGACGCGGATCTCGGGGTGCGCCACGCGCAGCGCCGGGAGCACGCGGGGGAGCAGGTGATCCCCGGGCAGCGACGAGGCCGCGACGCGGAGCGGCGGCGCGTCGGCGGGCGGCGCGGGCGGGAGCGGCGCCGCGGGCGTCTCGATCCGTTCGCCGGACGGGGTCGCGCCGACGGGCTGGTAGAGCCGGGCCAGGTCCGCGGCGGTCACGCGCTCGCGCGGGAGATCGAAGATCACCTCGCCGCCGCGCAGCCCGATCACCCGCGGGAAGAAGGGCAGCACCGGCTCGAGGAGGTGGGTGGAGACGACCAGCGTCCGGTCCTCCGCCGCGGCGAGGAGGAGCTGCATCACCTCCGCGGCGCGAGCCGGATCCACCGACGCGAGGGGCTCGTCCGCGAGGAGGAGGTCCGGCCCCTGGTGCAGCACGCGCGCCACCGCGACCCGCTGCTGCTCGCCGCCGGAGAGGGTCTCCAGGCGCTGGTCGAGCTTGTCCTCGATCCCGACCCGCGCGAGGACCGCCCCGACGCGCGCCCGCTCCGCGGCGCTCGCGCCGCCGAGGGCGAGGACGGCGAGCGAGGACGAGCCGACCCGCCCCATCCGGACGTTCTCGAGGACGCTCGCCTGGGGGACGAGGTGGAGCTGCTGCCAGATGGTGCCGATGCGCGCCCGGAGCGCCCGGAGGCGGGTGGCGGAGATCGCGGCCGGATCCTCGCCGAGCACGCGCAGGGCGCCGGAGGACGGGAGGAGCGAGGTGTTCGCGAGGCGGAGGAGGGTGGACTTCCCGGCGCCCGACGGGCCGATCACCGCGACCCGCTCGCCGGGTCCGATCGCGAGCCGGACCGCGCGGAGCGCGCGGGTGCCGGGGTACTCGACCGAGACGGCCTCGAGCTCGAGCGCGGCGGCGAGGGGAGCCGCGCTGGGCGACCCGCCGGCGGCGCCTCCTGTCTCCGGCGTTCGCACGCGCGGTACCTTAACCGAGGTGGCGCCCCGGTGCCGGCGGCCCTCCACCACCGCTCCGTCCCCCGATCCGGGGAGCGCCGCGCGCCGCCCCCGTCCGGATCGGGCGGAAGGGGTTGCATCCGGCGGCCGGAGCGGTCTACTTACGAGGTATGATGCCGCGGAATTCGCAGCCCCCGCGTCGGAGCTCCGTCGTGAGCCCGAAGGAGCTGCTCGAGTTCCGCCCGTGGATGCTCGCGCTGGCGGTGTTCCTCGCCTGCGCGATCGGCATCGCGATCATGGAGCAGGTGCCGGATCCGCGCGCGGTGTTCGCCCAGGCGTCCTCTCAGGACGCGGCGTCGGCGCCCCGGGCGCCGTAGCCCGCCAGCCCACCGGGGTCCTGCCGCTCGCGCGGGCGCCCGCGCCGCTCACGCCGCTCGTTCCGGGAAGGCGCGGTCGAGGAGATCCACCAGGATCCGGGCGGTGAGCCCCCAGACCACGCGCGCGGGGTCGGCGTGGAACGACCAGACCCGCCAGCGCCCGCTCTCGGGGTCGACGTCCTCGAACGGGACCGCGGCGCGCGCCACCACCTCGAGCAGCCGCGGGGGCAGCCGGGCCGGGTCCCAGAGCGATTCGCGGCGGAGCTCCGGGTCGAGCAGCAGCGCGAGGGGCAGCTCGAACGGCTCGTCCACCTCGTCTGGCTCGGCGACGAACGCCTCCGGCGGCGCCCGGACCGCGGCGACGACGGGCGTCACGACGTAGCCGGCGACGCTCGGGCGATCGTCGAGGAGCCCGAGCACCTCGACGCGCGCGGGGGGGAGGCCGACCTCCTCCTCCGTCTCGCGGAGCGCGGTGTCCACCGGCCCCTCTCCCGGCTCGACGCCGCCGCCCGGGAACGAGATCTCGCCCCGGTGGTGCGGCAGGGTCTTCGAACGGCGGGTGAAGAGGAGGGAGGGCCCGCGCGGCCGGTCGAGCAGGGGGACGAGGACGGCGGCGCGGCGGAAGCCCGGGACGTCGAGGGGCGCGGGCGCGCGGGCCGCGAGCGCGCTGCGGATCCGCGCGGCCGCCACCTCGAGATCGAGCTGCTGCTCCGGTCCGGGCACGGAGAGGTTCTAACCCGGCGCCCGGCCGCCCGCCGCGCCGCGGACGGCGCCGCCCCGACCCCGGTCCCCGGTGCGCCGCATCCATTTGACTTCACGGTCGCGCCGTCCGAAAAACATCGGATGCGCAGCGACCGGATCAAGAAGGGTTTCGAGCGGGCGCCCCACCGGAGCCTGCTCCGGGCGACGGGCCTCACCGACGCGGACTTCGAGAAGCCGTTCGTCGGCATCGCGAACAGCCACGTCGACATCATCCCCGGCCACTTCTTCCTGCAGGAGTACGGGCGGATCGCGAAGGACGAGATCCGCAAGGCCGGCGGCGTACCCTTCGAGTTCAACACCATCGGCGTCGACGACGGGATCGCCATGGGCCACGAGGGCATGCGCTACAGCCTGCCCTCGCGCGAGCTCATCGCGGACTCCATCGAGACGATGATGAACGCGCACTGCCTCGACGCGCTCCTCTGCATCCCGAACTGCGACAAGATCGTGCCGGGCATGCTGATGGGCGCGCTCCGGGTGGACGTGCCGACCGTGTTCGTCTCCGGCGGGCCGATGAAGGCCGGGCACAAGGCGGACGGGACGCCCATCGACCTCAACTCGGTGTTCGAGGCGGTGGGCCAGCGCGCCCAGCGGCAGATCACGGACGCCGAGCTGCACGACCTCGAGTGCCGGGCCTGCCCGTCCGGCGGCTCGTGCTCGGGCATGTTCACCGCGAACTCGATGAACGTGCTCTGCGAGGCCATGGGCGTCGCGCTCCCCGGCAACGGGACGATCCTCGCCCTCACCCCCGAGCGCGAGGCCCTCGTCCGGCGCGCGGCGCGCCGCGCGGTGGAGATCGCCGCGGACGAGCGGTTCCGGCTCCGCCGCATCGTCACGGCCGACGCGGTCCACAACGCGATGGTGGTGGACATGGCCATGGGCGGCTCGACGAACACCGTCCTGCACATGCTCGCCATCGCGCGCGAGGCGGGGGTGGAGTTCGGCCTGGACGACATCGAGGCGATCGCGGGCAAGGTCTCGCACATCGCGAAGATCGCCCCGTCGCTCTCGACCGTGCACATGGAGGACGTCCACCGCGCCGGCGGCGTCCCCGCGGTGCTCCACGAGGTGGCGCGCCGCGGCGGGCTGGTCCGCGAGGGCGCGCTGACCGTGACGGGCGAGACGGTCGGCGAGCGGATCAAGGACGCGAAGATCGCGGACCCCGCCGTGATCCACCCCCTCGAGGACGCGTACTCGAAGGTGGGCGGCCTCGCGGTGCTCCACGGGAACCTCGCGCCGGAGGGGGCGGTGGTGAAGACCGCCGGCATCCAGCCCTCGATGCGCAAGTTCACCGGCAAGGCGATCTGCTTCGACTCGCAGGACGAGGCGGCCGCCGGGATCATGGCCGGCAAGGTGAAGGCGGGCCACTTCGTGGTGATCCGGTACGAGGGGCCGAAGGGCGGGCCGGGGATGCAGGAGATGCTCTCCCCGACCGCGCTCATCATGGGCATGGGGCTCGGCGAGCAGGTCGCCCTCGTCACCGACGGGCGCTTCTCCGGCGCGACCCGCGGCGCCTGCATCGGCCACGTCTCGCCCGAGGCCGCCGAGGGCGGCGCCATCGGCCTCGTCCGCGACGGCGACGCGATCACGATCGACGTCGCGGCGCGCTCGCTCACGCTGGACGTGCCGGACGCGGAGCTCGCCCGCCGGCGCGAGTCGTTCCGGCCCGCCAAGAAGGAGATCCGCTCGAGCTGGCTCCGGCGCTACGCGCACCTCGTCACGAACGCGGCGAAGGGCGCGGTGCTGCGGAGCGACGTCTAGGCGCCGCGGGCGGAGGACCCGGCCGCGTGCCGGGCGCCTCCGCAGGCTCGCGGCCGATCAGCGCCGCGTCCAGACCGCCGCGAAGAAGCCGTCGGTGCCGTGGCGGTGCGGCCAGGTCCGGAGGAAGCCCTCGGGCGTCACGACCGACGGGTCCGCCTCCGGGGCGACCCGCTCGAAGGCGGGGTGGTCGCCCTCGAAGGCGAGGGCGACGTCCTCGTCCTCCGCGCGCCGGAAGGTGCAGGTCGCGTACACGAGGCGGCCGCCCGGACGGACGTGGCGCGCGGCGCGCGAGAGGATCTCGCGCTGGAGCGCCGGGAGCGGCGCGAAGGACGCCGGATCGAGACGCCAGCGGAGGTCCGGCCCACGACGGAGCGCGCCGAGCTCGGAGCAGGGCGCGTCCACGAGCGCCCGGTCCACCCTCAGCTCCGGCGCCGCCGCCGCGCCGTGCACGACCACGATCTCCTCCGCGCCGGCCCGGCGCGCCCGGACCTCGAGGCGCGCGAGCTTCCCCGCGTCCGGATCGGCCGCGTGCACCCGGCCCGTCCTCCCGACCGCTGCGGCGAGGAGGAGCGCCTTGCCCCCCGCGCCTGCACAGGCGTCGAGGACCGCCTCGCCGGGGCGGGCGCCGACGATCGCGCCGAGGAGCTGGCTCCCCTCGTCCTGGACCTCGACCGCGCCGTCCCGGAGCGCGGCGAGCCCGTAGAGGTTCGGCCGCGCGTCGAGCGCCACCAGCGCGTCCGGCGCGAGGTGCCCGGGGCGGGTCGCGAGCCCCTCGGCGGCGAGCCGGGCCGCGATCGCGGCCGCCGGCGCGCGGAGGGTGTTCGCGCGGAGGCAGATCGGCCCAGGCCGGGCGAGCGCCTCCGCGAGGGCGGCCGCGTCGTCGCCCGCGGCGAGGCGGAGCTCGGCGGCGAGCCAGTCCGGGAGCGACCAGCGGTCCGCGAGGTCCTCCGGCGGCGGGCGCGGCGGCGGGAGCGCCCCCGAGGCGAGCCCGGAGAGCCGCTCCGCGTCGGCGCCGGTCCGGCCGCCGAGGTCGCGGAGGAGCGCGGCGAGGAGGAGGGGCGGCGGCGCGTCGGGAGCGCCGAGCTGCGCGCGGAGGCGGCGGCGCCACAGGCCGACCCCGAAGAGCGCCTCGGCGGCGGCGGCGCGGCCGGCCCGATCCAGGGAGCGGCGATCCCGCAGCGCCCGATCGACGATCCGCTCGGCGGGCGCGCCGGCGAGGACCTCCGCGAGCGCCGCGTCGAGGGGCGGACGCACGCTGGCGAGCGCCTCCCAGGGCACCTCCGCGACCCGTCGCTCGGCGGGGGGCGGATGGGGCGGCGAGCCCGGCTGGACGGAGAGGATCATGCGTGGGCGCTCGGGCGGGGAAGATAGCGCGGCGAGGCGCGGGCGCGGCGATCCACGCGAGGGGTGCGCGCCGCGCCCGACCGAGAGAAGTTTTCCCGTTCGTCTTCCCCGACCGAGAGAAGTTCGCCACGACCGCGCGCGCCGCGGGGGTGCGCCCCGAGGTCGTCGCGACGCCCACCCGCCCGGGCGCTGTCCGCGGCGCCGCGACGCGCCCACCGTCCGGCGACGAGCGGCGATCAGGGTGGATCGCACCGCGCCGGAGGCGATCATGATGACCCGTCGGGAGTTCCTCGAGCTGGCCGCCGCGATGACGATCGCCCCGTCGCTCGCGCAGGGGGAGGGGAAGCCTGCGGCCTCGATCCCGCGTCGCAAGCTCGGGCGCACCGGCGAGCTCGTCTCGATCATCGGGATCGGCGGCGCGCACCTCGGCAGGCCCAGCGCGGAGGAGGCCATCCGCATCGTCCGGACCGCGCTCGACGCGGGCGCGAACTTCCTCGACAACTGCTGGGACTACAACGGCGGGGAGAGCGAGGTGCGCATGGGGAGGGCGCTCCAGGGCGGGTACCGGGAGAAGGCCTTCCTCATGACCAAGATCGACGGGCGCACGCGCGCCGCCGCCGCCCGGCAGATCGACGAGTCGCTCCGCCGGCTGCGCACCGACCGGATCGACCTCCTGCAGTTCCACGAGATCATCCGCGCCACGGACGCCCCGCGCATCTTCGCCCGCGGCGGGGCGCTCGAGGCCGTGAGCGCGGCGCGCGAGGCGGGGAAGATCCGTTTCGTCGGCTTCACCGGCCACAAGTCGCCGGACCTCCACCTCGAGATGCTGCGGATGGCGTCCGCGAACGGGCTGCGGCTCGACGCGGTGCAGATGCCGCTCAACGTCATGGACGCGCACTACCAGAGCTTCGAGCAGCGGGTCCTGCCGGTGCTGCTGAAGGAGGAGATCGGCGTCATCGGGATGAAGCCGCTGGGCGACGGGCACGTCCTCGAGAGCGACGCGGTCACGGCCGCCGAGTGCCTGCGGTACGCGATGAGCCTCCCCGTGAGCGTCGCGATCACCGGCTGCGACTCCCTCCGCGTCCTCGACCAGGCGCTCGACGCCGCGCGAGCCTTCAGGCCCTACGCCGAGGCGGAGATCACCGCGCTGCTCACGCGGACGGAGCAGGCCGCCCAGGGCGGCGTCTACGAACAGTACAAGACGACGCAGCACTACGACGGGACCACGCACAACCCGCAGTGGCTGGGGTGACGGTTCGCCCCCTTCGCCCCCGACCGAGAGAAGTTTTCGCGGACCACCCGTCCGCCGCGCGGACGCGCAGCACCGGCGACGTCGCGCAATTTCAAGGGTGTCGCGTCGGCACGCCGGTTGCCCTGCGCCCTGGCATGACCCTTCCGCGTCAGGTTCTCGAGGGCGCCACCTACCTCGTCACGCGCCGCTGCTCGGAGCGTCGCTTCTTCCTCCGGCCCTCGAAGGACACGGACGCGATCTTTCGCTACGTCCTCGCGGTCGCTGCGAACCGGTACGGGATCCAGGTGCACGCGTATTGCGTGCTCTCGAACCACTTCCACCTGGTCGTGACCGATCCGCGTGCGCGGCTCCCCGAGTTCCACCGCTACCTCGACGGCCTCGTCGCCAGGGCGATGAACTGCTCTCTCGGCCGGTGGGACGGCTTCTGGGAACGCGACAGCTACAGCGCGGTGAAGCTCGAGACGGACGACGCGGTGATCGAGAAGATGGTCTACGTCCTCGCAAATCCCGTCGCCGCCGGGCTCGTTCGCCGTGGGCGGGAGTGGCCCGGCGCCTGGTCCGATCCGGGCCTGATCGGCGGAGAAGCCATCGCCGCGGAACGTCCGACGGTGTTCTTCCGCAAGCTCGGTCGGATGCCGACGTCGGCGAGCCTTCAGCTTCGTCGGCCTCCTGGCTTCGCGTCGGATGCTGCGTTCCGCAAGCGCCTTGGCGAGGCGCTGCGGGACGCGGAGGATCGCGCCGCGTCCGAGCTCGGGCGCGAAGGACGATCCTTCCTCGGAGTGGCCCGCGTCATGGCCCAGAAGCCCCGCGCGCATCCGCCCTCCGGCGAGCCGCGGCGGGGGCTCAACCCTCGCGTCGCGTGCAGGAACGGGTGGAAGCGGATCGAGGCGCTGCAGCGACTCGCCGAGTTCGTCGCGGCGTACAAAGAGGCGCTCGAGTCCTGGAGAGCGGGCGTCCGCGACGTCCTGTTCCCGCCAGGCACGTGGCTGATGCGCGTCCAGCACGCCGCGAGGTGCGGCGGAGCCTGCGAATAGTCCGATCGCGCTGTCACCCTAGCCAGCCCGGACCGGCGCTCACGTGAGACGCCGGAGCTCGCGGCTGCGATCGCGTCGGCTCTGGTGCAGCGCAAACTCGTTCAGGACAGCCTGGGGCTCGTCCCGCGTCCATCATCGCATCCGCGGCGGATCGGCGTGCGGCTCCGATCCGATCTCGGACCGCGAACATAGCCGCTCGCGTGCGGTGGGCTCGACGATGAGTCGAAACGACTCTCGGTCTGGCTGGCGCGCTGGCGGGCCGGCGCGAGGCTCCGGTCGGGGATCGCACCGGAGGCCCGCGCGCCGGGCGCGATCACTCGGCGACGAGCTGGCCGGCGATCATGTCCATCCCGCAGGCGTAGCGGTACGCCCCCGCCTTCGTCGGCTTCACCGTCACGGTGACCGGCTTGTCGAGCGGCAGCGGCTGGTTCACGCCGAAGTCCTTCATCACGATCTCGGTGGCGCAGGTCCGCTGGACCTTCCGGGTCACGACGAGCCTCACCGTCTCGCCCGCCTTCGCCTTCACCACGGCGGGCACGAAGCCGTCCGAGGTCACGCTGAGCTCGATCGTGCGGACGCCCTTCACGACCTTGGAGGGCGCCGCGCCCTTCGCCCCGGGAGCGGCCATGGCGACCATCCCGGCGTGCGCGGCGTGGCTCTTCGCGTGATCGCAGTCCTCGCACGCGCGGGAGGGGGCAGGGAGGGCGAGGGCGGCGGCGAGCAGCGTCGAGGGGGCGAGCATCCAGGCGTTCATCCGGTTCTCCGGGGTTGAGGTTCGTCGGCTCACACAGCACACGCCGTGCCGACCCGGATCGGCCACGCCACGCTCGTTTGCGAGCTTCCTGGGCGGCGGCGCGTGCCCCCTCCCGCTACACTGTGACGGAGCAGGTCACGGTGGGTCGTCCTCCCGGCCTGCGCGATCGCGCGGCGAGCGCGTGGCCTGTGTAAAGTGATCCGGAACATGCTCGAACGGTACGGCACGGCGAAGCGGCTCGGCCTGGGGCTCGGCGCCCTGGTGCTCCTCCTGGTGGCCGCGTCCGCGGCGGCGATCGTCGCCTCCGCCCGCATCCACCGCAGCCTCGCCGAGACCGTGCGGCGCGAGGAGGGCGTCCGCCTCTCGCTCGAGCTCGCGAGCGCCGTGCGCGATCAGTACGCGCACCAGGCGCACACGATCATCATCGGGGACGAGAGCCACCTCCGGTTCTACGCCGAGGCGCACGCGAACGTGCTCGGCCTCACCGCGCGCCTCCGGCGGATCGCGGGCGGCGAAGAGGAGCAGCGGCTCGTGGACGGCATCGAGGCGGAGAGCGGTGCGCTCGACCGGATCTTCCGGCAGTCGATCGTGCCGGCGGTGCTCCGGGGCGACCGGACGACGGTCCAGGAGGAGCACGGCCGGGCCCAGGTGGTCGTGACCCGCATCCAGGATCTCACCCGCGAGCTCGGCGCGCGCTTCCAGGCCCGCATCGAGGTGGCCCGGGACGAGGCCGCCCGGATCGAGCGGCACACGCTGTGGGTGCTCGTGGCGCTGCTGCTCGCCGCGCCGCTCATCGCCCTCGGCGTGAGCCTCGCCATCGCCCGGTCGATCGCGACGCCCGTCGCGCAGCTCACCGCGGGGGCGGCCCGCATCGCGGCGGGCGATCTCGAGGCGCGGATCGAGGTGACGGGCGCCCCGGAGCTGGTCGCGCTCGCGCAGCGATGGAACGCGATGACCGCCGCCCTGCGGAATCACCAGGAGCAGCTCGTCCGCTCGGAGAAGCTCGCCGGCATCGGCCGCCTGGCCGCCGGCGTCGCGCACGAGATCGACAACCCGCTCGGCGTGATCCTCGGGTACGCGAAGCTGCTCCGGAAGCGCGCCGAGGGGCCGCTCGCCGAGGACCTCCTGGTGATCGAGGAGGAGGCGCTCCGGGCGAAGGAGATCGTGGACGGCCTCCTCGACCTCTCGCGCCCGATCCCGGCGCCGAACCGCGAACCGGTCGACCTCCGCGGCGTGGCCGAGGACGTCATCGCGCGGCTGCGGGAGGCGCGGCTCCTCGAGGCGGTCGCCGTGGAGGTGCAGGGGACCGCGCGCGTGCTGGGCCACCCCGGGAAGCTCCGGCAGGTGCTCGTGAACCTGGTGCGGAACGCCGCCGAGGCGGCCGGGCCGGGCGGAGCCGTGGAGGTCCGCATCGAGGAGCGGGGCGGCGCGGTCGAGGTCGCGGTGGACGACTCCGGGCCCGGGATCCCGCCGGCGGCCCGCGCGAAGCTGTTCGAGCCTTTCTTCACGACGAAGCCGCAGGGTACCGGGCTCGGGCTCTCGGTGTCCCGGGCCATCGCGCGCGCGCACGGCGGCGAGCTCTCGGCGGGCGAGGCGCCCGGCGGCGGCGCGCGGTTCGCGCTCACGCTGCCGGCCTCGCCCGTGGACCGTGCGCGCGGGGATCGCGCGAGCGGGGAGGCGGCATGAGCGAGGCGAGGGTCCTGGTCGTCGACGACAAGGAGAACATGCGCAAGCTGCTCCAGAAGATCCTGGTGGACGGCTACGCGGTGGACACCGCCGAGGACGGCGCGCGCGCCCTCTCCCTGGTCGCGACGCGGCCCTACGACGTCGTCGTCACCGACATCAAGATGCCGGGGGCAGACGGGTTCGAGCTCCTCGGCGCGGTGAAGGCGCACGCGCCCGACACCGAGGTGGTGATGATGACCGGGTACGCCACCGTGTCGGACGCGGTGCGGGCGATGAAGGAGGGCGCCTTCGACTACCTCGAGAAGCCGTTCGACCCCGACGCCGCCCTCGCCGTCGTGGCGCGCGCGGCGGAGCGCAAGCGGCTCGCCGACGCGGCGCGGGCCGCGGCTGCGCCGGGCGCGGTGGCGGGCTTCCACAACCTGGTCGGCGGCAGCGCCAGCATGCGCGCGGTGTACGCGCTCCTGGAGAAGGCGGCGGGGCTCGACATCACCGTGCTGCTCCTCGGGGAGACCGGCACCGGGAAGGAGCTCGCGGCGCGGGCGATCCACTATCACTCCGCCCGGCGGGAGCGGCACTTCGTGCCGGTGAACTGCGGCGCGCTCCCGGCGGACCTCGTGGAGAGCGAGCTGTTCGGCCACGCCCGCGGCGCGTTCACCGGCGCCGCCGGCGCGAAGCTCGGGCTGTTCGAGGAGGCGGAGGGCGGGACGATCTTCCTCGACGAGGTCGGCGAGCTGCCGCTCCCGGCCCAGGTGAAGCTGAACCGCGCCCTTCAGGAGCGGGAGATCCGGCGGGTGGGCGACACCCATCCCGTGAAGATCGACGTGCGGGTGATCGCCGCGACGCACCGCGATCTGCGCGAGGAGGTGAAGGCGGGGCGCTTCCGGGAGGATCTCTTCTACCGGCTGAACGTCTTCCCCGTGATCCTGCCGGCGCTGCGCGAGCGCGCGGAGGACATCCCGCTGCTCGCCGCGCACTTCCTCGAGAAGCACGCGCACGCGCTCCGGCGCGAGCTCGCCGGGGTCGAGCCGGAGGCGCTCGAGCGGCTCGCCGGGTACGCCTGGCCCGGGAACGTCCGCGAGCTCGAGAACGCCGTCGAGCGGGCGGTCGCGGTGGCGGCGGGCCCGCAGGTCGGCGTACAGGATCTCCCGCCGGAGGTCGCGGCCGCGCCCGCTGCCGCGCCGGAGCCGGCCGCGCTCGCGAAGCTCCCGTATCGGGAGGCGGTGGAGCAGGCGCGCGACCGCATCTCCCGCGAGTACCTCGTCGCCCTCCTCGCCGAGTTCGGCGGGAACGTGACCCGCGCCGCGGAGCGGGCCGGGATGGAGCGCGAGAGCCTGCACCGGCTGCTCCGCAAGTACGGGCTGCGCTCCGACGACTTCAAGTAGGGGCGGCGCAGGAGCACCACGCGGCGATTTGTCCAGCGGCCGCCGCCGCGGCCTGCGACGAAAACTTCTCTCGGTTGGGCGGGCGGGGGCGAGCGGGGGAACACTTCTCTCGGTCGGGCGGCGCTCTCGGTCGGGCGGGCGCGGGCGGGCACCGCGGGCGGTCGGCCATCGGAGGTGGACCGCGCGCGCCGGACGCGGCATATGTCGCTCGTGGAGATCCTGCTCTACGTCCTCGGGGCCGCCGCCCTCGTCGTCGGGATCGCCGGGGTGGTGCTGCCCGCGATCCCGGGCTCGGCCCTCCTCGTCGGCGGCGCGTTCCTCGTCGCGTGGGCCGAACGCTTCCAGCGCGTCTCCGGCTGGACCGTCGCGGTCTGCGCCGCGATCGGCGCCCTCATCTGGATCGTGGACCTCGCGGCCGGGGTCCTCGGCGCGCGGGCGTTCGGCGCCTCGCGCTGGGCGGTGGTGGGCGCCGCCGTCGGCGTCGTCGCCGGCCTGTTCCTCGGTCTCCCCGGCGTGATCCTCGGCCCGGCCGTCGGGGCGATCGTCTTCGAGTACGCGAGGAACCCCGATCTCGCCCGCGCCGCCCGGGCCGGGCTCGGCGCGTTCGTCGGGTTCGTCCTCGGGGGCGCCGTCAAGGTGGCGCTCTCGTTCGTCCTCGTCGGCGTCCTGGTCGTCGCGCTGATCTGGTGAGGGCGGCGGACCTCGCGCCCGCGGTCGATCCCTGCGGGGGTCGCGTCGCGCGCGAGCCCCTGCGTTCGTCGAGCGCCTTCGCCCGGCTCAACGGCCAGCGGCGCCGTCGCTCGCGTCGAAGAACCGCGCGATCTCGGCGAGGCACGCGCGCGGTCGGCGCTGCAGGATGGTGTGCGGTCCTTCGATCCGCACCGCACGGACGCCCGGGCGCGAAGCCAGGGCGTCGTCTACGTGGCCGGGGCCCAGGAGGCGGTCCGCCGAGGCGTCGATCCAGAGCGTTGGTACCTCGACGCGAGCGAACGCGCTGCGCGCATCGGTCGAGAGGGCCGCGCGTGCTCTCGCCGCGGCGACCTCGGGCCGCAGGTTCGCCATGGTGTCGCGCACGGCGGAGATTAGCGCGGGCGCCGCATCCCAGCCGGCGAGCAGGATGCGCACGGCGAGGGCCGGGGGAGGCCAGGTGAAGAGGGCGGGGCAGGCGAGGCGCCCGAAGGGGGCGAGCCAGGGCTGCAGCGGCGAGCGCAGGAAGGTCGCCGCCAGCACGAGGTGCGTGAGGAGCCTCGGCCGCCGCGCCGCGACCCGGACGGCGAGCGGGCCCGAGAACGACTCGGCCAGGAGCGCGAACGGCCGGCCGGTCGGAAGTCGTTGCCAGAGCCACTCCTCCAGCTCGTCGTAGCCCCGGGGAGCGTCGGTGGGGAGCGCGACGACGCGGGGCTCGAGCCAGGGCGGTGACTCGGCGAGGAACGGGGCGAAGAGCCGCCCGTCGCCGTCGAAGCCGGGGAGGAGCACGCAGAGGTGGCGGCTGCGCATGACGATCGGCTGGTCGCGGGGAGCTCCCCGGGGCACCGTTCGCGTCGATGGTACCACTCTCGGTGAACGATCGAGTCGCGACGGTGTCATCGAAGGTACGTCGCGCGAACCTCGATGCCAGTGGTCGGGGGGCCCGATCTCGCGGCGAACCCGCTCGACCTCGAGCTCCGGCGGCCTGGTCCTCCCGCGGCACCTCCCTGGTCCGGTGCAGCGCCCGGGACGGCTGCCTACATTCCGGCCGCACCGATGACTCCTCGCGGGACGGCCAGGCTGTGCGCCTTCGTCGGCGCGCTCCTCCTCGCGCTTCACGCGTCTCCGGTGATCGCCGCAGCTCCGGACGCTCCCCTCGGCGTCGCCACCCCGGGCCCGTTCCGGGGCCTCTTCCTCGACCTGCCCCTCGCCGACGCGGGGGCGCCGCCGGCGCTCGCGATCGACGTCCGCTGGTGGCTCGCCAACGACTGGTCGAAGCCGACGGTGGTGTCGCGCGACGGCCGGACCGTGCGCCTCCAGGGCGACGCACAGTACGACACCCTCCAGGTCGCGGTGACGGTGCCGTGGCGGCGCTTCCTCCGCGCGCCGTTCGCGCGGCGGCTCTCGACCACGGTCGAGGCGCACGCCTCCGTGATCTGGGGCGGCTGGACCGACGGGCTCATCGAGGACTGGCACAGGCTCATCGGGTCCTCGAACTTCCAGCGCCAGATCTTCCCGCGCGATCGGGTGAACCTTCGGCTCTCGGAGGACGGCGGCCCCACGCTCGCCGACGTCCACTCCGCCGGGGTCGTCCTGGGCGATCTCGTCGTCCGCAACCAGCTCGTGCTCGTCGGGGTCGAGCCCGGTCCGTCCGGCGCGCCGCCGCGCGCCTCGCTCGCGGTCCGCCTCGACCTGAAGATTCCCACCGGCCCGCTGCACCGGCTCGGCGGCAGCGGCGGCGCCGACGCCGGGCTCGGCCTCGCCGGGACGGTGCGCGCCGGGCCCCTGACGGTCCACGCGCTGGCGTCGGCGCGGGTCGTGTCCGGGCTGCCGCAAGGGTTCGCGCTCCAGCCGCGGCGGCTCCAGGCCGGCGGCGATCTGTCGCTCGTGCTGCGCGTCGGCCGCCGGGTGGCGCTCCTGCTCGAGGACCGGCTCTCGACGCCGCTCATGCGGTCCGGGTGGCGCCTGCCGGCGAACGAGACCCAGCCGGAGGCGACCACCTGGTACGCGCTCTTCCGCGCGCACAACCAGGTGAGCGGGGGCGTGCGGATCGGCGAGGTGACCGTGTTCCTCTCGGAGGACTTCACTCCGGGAGGGCGCATCGCGAGCGATCCGGGGCCGCGCTGGTTCTACGACTCGAACGCGCCGGACATCGTGATCGGCGTGTCGTGGGCGCGGGACCTTTGAACGGGAAGGCCTCGGGCCTCGGACCTCCGGCACCAGGGCCGAGGCCTGCGGCGAGCCAGGACCGTCGATTGTACGTACCCGCCCTCCATCCCGTGGCCCGAGCTCCGACCGATGGCGGGACGGGGGACACGCGGCACCCGGCGACGGGAACGGGTATGCGCTCGAGCACGGGCCCGGTCGCGGGCCTCGGGCCGGGTTAGAGTCCGGGCGTGATCCCCTGGGAGACGATCGAGCGGGCCGCCGCGCCGGACGGGGCCGAGCTCGTCCTCGCGCGGCACGGCGACGAGTGGGCGGTGCGTGCGGCCGGGCGGGTGCTGATGACGAGCCGCCTGCACGGCTCGGAGGAGGCCCTCGCGGCGCTCGCGCTCGAGCGGCTCGCGCGGCCGCCGCGCGCGGTGCTGATCGGCGGGCTCGGGATGGGCTTCACCCTGCGCGCCGCGCTCGATCGGTTGCCGGCGACCTGCGCCGTGACGGTCGTCGAGCTGGTCGCCGCGCTCGCGGAGTGGAACCGCGGGACGCTCGGGGACCTCGCCGGACGGCCGCTGGAGGACCGGCGGGTGCGGCTCGAGGTCGGGGACGTCGCGGCCCGGATCGCGGCCGCCCGGCCGCACGCGTTCGACGCGATCCTGCTCGACGTGGACAACGGGCCGGCGGCGCTCGCCCACGCCGCGAACGACCGGCTCTACGGCGCGGCAGGCATCGCCGCGGCCGCCGCCGCGCTCCGGCCGGGCGGCGTACTCGCGGTCTGGTCCGCTGCGCCGGACGATCGGTACCTGGCGCGCCTGAGGCGCGGCGGCCTCGAGGCGTCGGCCGTCCCGGTGCCCGCGGGCAGGGGGAGCGGGGCCTGCCACGTGGTGTTCGTCGGGCGCAGCCCGGCGCGCCGGTGATGGCGACACCCACGCCATGAGAGCTCCCCGCCGGCGCGACGGTCGGCCGGGTCCCCGCGTGCCGTCCCCCCGGCCGGTCTGCGGTCGTCATATAGGGCGTGGCTCCACCGGAGAGCGCGCGGCGCATCACGATTCGAGAGAGGGCGACAGCATGCCGCCCCGGAGGAGTGAGTGAGTATGCGCGCATCACGCCTGATGCTGTTCGCGGCGATCGCCGCCGGGCTCGTCGTGGCCTGCGGGGGTGGCGGAGGGACCTCGACCCCGACCCCGACTCCGACCCCGGCCCCGACCCCGACGAACCCACAGCCGACCGGTTTCTTCATCACCATCTCCGGGATGCGGTTCTCTCCGCAGAACCTCGACGTCCCGCCTGGCGCGACCGTCACCGTCATCAACCAGGACAGCTCCAGCATCGGCCCGCACTCGGCGACGAGCGAGAGCCAGCAGCGTTCGTTCACGTCGGGTGCAGTGGCAGGCATCTCGTTCGACACGAAGCCGTTCACGGGCCAGACGACCTTCACGATCCCGTCGACGGCGGCCGAGGGCACGGTGGTGCCGTATTTCTGCACCGTGCACACGAGCACGATGGCGAACAACCCCGACCCGACGATCACCATCCGTGCGGCCGCACAGCCGGGGCCGAACCCCACCACCGGCACCGGTGGCGGCGGGTGAGGCGGGGCACCGGGCCGACGTACTGATCGTGATTGCGCTCCCGAACCTGGACGCGAACTTGTGCGCCGGACCCGCCGCGGCGGAGGGCGCACGGGCGCAGCTCCTCGCCACGCTGAGGGTCCTGCCCTGGTCCCGGTTGCGCCGCGAGTTCGGACGAAAGCGGAGGCCCCCGCGGAATGCGGAGGCCTCCCGGGACCGCACGTGTGGAGGACCGCGCGACCCCGAACTACGCGGCCCCGCCCCGGGCCGCCTCCCTCGCTGCGACGGCGGGAGATTTGTCGCGCGGGCGCTCCGTCGGACCCGTCCGGGGTCGGTCCGTTTGCTGCCGCGCGGTGAGCTCGCTCTTCGCCATCGGGCGGAATGTCACCGCATCCGCGCCACGATCTCATTGACGGCAATCAAGGGACGCAAACATAGCGTGCAAACGTTGCGTTCATTTGGAATTACAGGTAGTTAGAAGACACGCAACAATTGGGTTGAACTTCTCTCGGCCGGGCGCGCCCGGTCGGCGCGCCAGCAGGCGGGCCGGGGTTGAACTTCTCTCCGTCGGGGGCGGGGCAGGCGGCCCGGGGTTGAACTTCTCTCGGTCGGGTGGCGCGGGGGCCGGGGGGGGCGGGCGGCGGTCGTCGGGATTGCGGCGCGCGGGGCTATCGCCCCCCGATCGGGGGGCTCGCGTATCGCGGTGGCGATGCGCCGAGCATCCGCCGTCCAGGCGACGTGCTGCGGGGCACCTCCGCCAGTGCTATTCAGCACGGCCCGGAGGCTGGATGCACGTCGAGGACCTGGCGCGGTGGCGGCACGGACATGCGTACGGCGCGGACGCCGGCGGGGACGGCGAGCGGCGCACGCGGTGGGTGGTGGGCATCACCCTCACCATGATGGTGGGCGAGATCGTGGCCGGGATCGGCTTCGGCTCCATGGCCCTGCTCGCCGACGGCTGGCACATGGGGACGCACGCGGCGGCGCTCGGCGTCGCGGTCTTCGCGTACGTCTACGCGCGGAAGCACGCCGCGGACGCGCGCTACAGCTTCGGCACCGGCAAGGTGGGGGCGCTCGCCGGCTTCGCGAGCGCGGTCGGCCTCGCGGTGGTCGCGCTGCTGGTGCTCGGCGAGAGCGTGATGCGCTTGGCTGCGCCGGTCGCCATCCACTACGACGAGGCGATCGCCGTCGCCGTCCTCGGCCTCGCGGTGAACCTCGGCTGCGCGCTGCTCCTCCGCGACACGCCGCACGAGCACGGGCACGCCCACGGTGATCACGGCGAGCACGGGCACGAGGGGCACGGGCACGCGCACGCGCACGAGGACGAGGACGAGGACGAGCACGAGCACGAGCACGACGGGCCGGCGCATCCTCACGGCCCCGCGCACAGGCCCGATCGCCACCCGGATCACAACCGCCGCGCCGCCTACCTCCACGTCCTCGCCGACGCCCTCACCTCCGTGCTCGCGATCGTCGCCCTCCTCGCCGGACGGAGTTTCGGCTGGACCTTCATGGACCCGGTGATGGGGGTGGTCGGCTCGGTGGTCATCGCGCGCTGGTCCCTCGGGCTCCTGCGCGACACCGCCGCGGTGCTCCTCGACGCCGAGGTGCAGCCGGCGCAGCGCCGTGCCATCGCCGCGGCGATCGAGGACGGGCGCGACGATCGCGTCGCGGACCTCCACGTCTGGCGCGTGGGCCCCCGCCACCTCGCGGCGATCGTCTCCGTGGTCACCCGCGCGCCGCGCGAGCCGGCGCACTACCGCGCCCGCCTCGAGGGGTTCCCGGACCTGGTGCACGTCACCGTCGAGGTGAACGGGTGCGCGGAGGGCACCCCGGCCGACCGGACCGCGGTCGGCGCTGGCGCCGGCGGTGCTTTTCGGGCTTGATGCCGCGCATGCCCCGCGTCGACGTCGCGTTCCCCGAGCAGAGCCTCTTCCGCACCGAGCTGCCCATCCGCGTCGGCGACCTGAACTACGGCGGTCACCTCGGCAACGACGCGGTGCTCGCCCTCGCGCACGAGGCGCGGCTCCGCTTCCTCGTCGCGAACGGGTTCGCCTCCGAGCTCGACGTGGGGGGCGTCGGCCTGCTGATGTCCGACGCCGCCGTCCAGTACCGCGCCGAGGGGAGGTACGGGATGGTCCTCGAGGTGGAGCTCGCGATCGGCGAGGTCCGCTCGCGCCGCCTCGAGCTGCTCTACCGGATGCGCGACGCGGCGACGAAGCAGGAGATCGCGCGCGTCGCCACCGGGCTGGTCTGGTTCGACTACGCCGCGCGCAAGGTCGTGAGCATGCCGGAGGCGTTCCGGCGAGTGGTCGCGCCGCAGGGGTGATCGAGGAGCGGCCGCCTCACCGCTCCGCCGTCCGGATCGCGAGCGGCACGACCCCGCGCCGCAGCCACCGCCGCCAGCGGCGACGCCGCGAGCGCGGCTCGAGGTACCAGGGCGCGTTCACGACCACGACCTGCGGCCCGCCGCGGAAGAGGAGCATCATCTTGAGCGCGGTCGCGGTGTGGCTGAAGAGCAGGTAGTGGTACCACCGCGTCTCGACGAGCTCCGGCACGAGCACCGCGACGAAGCGCGACGGGTCGAGGGCGGCGAGCCGGTGCACGTGCCCGAGCAGCGGGTCGACCACCTGCCGGTAGCGCGAGCGGAGCACCACGAGGTCGGGCGGGGCGAGCCCGGCGGCCCGGCACGGCCGCTCGACCGCGTCGGGCCAGCGCCGCGCCACGTCGTCGTGGGCGTGCCCCTCGGCGACGACCTGCACCGCGTGCACGCGGGGGCTGATCGTGAGCGCGAAGCGCAGCGCCTTGAGGGTCACGGCGTCGAGGCGCTTCACCGGCACGACCGCGACGGGCGGCGCGGCGTCCTCGAGGTCGAGGACGGCGGCGGCCTCGGCCCGATCCGCCTCGTCGTAGGCGCGGCGCGTCCGCCGGAAGAGCAGGACGAGCGCGGGGACGACGAGCACGGTCAGCCACGCGCCCTCGACGAACTTGGAGACGAGCACCACCCCGAGCGTCGCGGCGGTCGCGATCGCGCCGACGGCGTTGATCCCGAGGGCCGATCGCGCGCCGGGCTCGCGCAGCCGGCGATGCCAGTGCCGGACCATCCCGAGCTGGGAGAGGGTGAACGCGCTGAACGCGCCCACCGCGAAGAGCGGCACGAGCCGCTCGGTCAGCCCGCGGAACGCCACGAGCAGGAGCGCGGCCGTGCCCGCGAGGAACACGACACCGGTGGAGTAGACCAGGCGACCGCCGGCGTGCGCGAAGGTCTCCGGGAGGTACCGGTCGAGGGCGAGGGCGCGGCAGAGGCGGGGGAAGTCCGCGAAGCTCGTGTTCGCCGAGAGGCACAGCACCGCGAGGATGCTCGCGATCGAGACGCCGTAGAAGGCGCCGCGGCCGGACACCGCCGCGACCAGCTGCGAGAGCACGCTCTGGTAGCCGGGGCGGTCCGGGTCCATCGCCCCGATCCGGTACCCGTGGGCGAGGACGGCGATCCCGGCGAGGAGCACCACCAGGATCCCGATGATGATCGCGAGGGTGCGCCGGGCGTTCCGCCGCGCCGGCTCCCGGAACACCGGGACCGCGTTCGACACCGCCTCGACGCCCGTCATGGCGGTGCACCCGTTCCCGAACGCGCGGAGGACGACCCACAGGGTGACCGCCTCGGCCGGCGGGCGGAGCGGCGGTGGGGGGATGACCGCCGCCGGGTGGCCGCCGGAGGCGAGGAGCTTCACGATGCCCGCGACGATCGCGGCGGCGAGGCAGGCGACGAACGCGACGGTGGGCGCCATGAAGACGACCCCCGTGGTGCGGAGGCCGCGGAGGTTCGCGAGGGTGAGCAGGGCGAGGAGCGCGAGGCAGAGGCCGAGCGTGTGCGGCTGGAGCGCGGGGACGCCGGAGACGAGCGCCCCCACGCCGGCCGAGATCGCCACCGCCACGTTCAGCATGTAGTCCACGGAGAGCGCGGCGGCGGCGAGGAGGCTCGCCCCGGCTCCGAGGTTCTCCTTCGCGACCGTGTACGCCCCCCCGCCGTCCGGGTAGGCGCCGATGGTCTGCCGGTACGACGCCTGGACGACGAGGAGGAGGGCGATGATCACGCCGGTGATCGGGGTGATGAGGCCGGCGCCCGCCGCGCCGAGCGGGGCGAGGAGCGCGAGCGCCGCCTCCGGCCCGTACGCTGCCGAGGCGAGCGCGTCGAGCCCGAGCACGGGGACGCCCGAGAGCGCCCCGAGCTCCTCGCGCTCCGCCTCGGAGTCGGGGATGCGCTGGCCGAGGAGCGCCTCGCGGAGCCGCATGGGAGCAAGGTACGTCGCCGGCGCGGCCGCGCCCCGCCCGCGACCGCTCGCCGCCCGCCTCGCCGATCGCCGCCAACGGCCGCCGGCCGCCCGGCGCGCCGGCAGGTGATCGGGGGCATGCGGAGGCGGTAGAGTGCCGGGATGGCCTCCACCGTCCGTGTCGGGATCGTCGTCCTGTACGTCCTCGCGATGCTCGCCATCGGCTACCTGGCGATGCGTCGGACCCGGGACGTGCAGGACTTCTTCATCGGCGGCCGCACGCTCGGCCCGTGGATGAGCGCCTTCGCGTACGGCACCACCTACTTCTCGGCGGTGCTCTTCATCGGCTACGCGGGGAAGCTCGGGTGGGGGTTCGGGATCCACACCATGTGGATCGTCCTCGGCAACACGGTGGTGGGGACGATCCTCGCCTGGCGGCTCCTCGCCGGGCGCACCCGCGAGATGACTGCGCGGCTGCGCGCCCTCACCATGCCGGAGTTCCTCGCGGCGCGGTACGGCAGCCGGGCGCTGCAGATCGTCGCCGCCGCGGTGGTGTTCGTCTTCCTCGTGCCGTACTCGGCCTCGGTGCTGATGGGGCTCTCGTACCTGTTCGAGATGACGCTGCACATCCGGTACGAGAGCGCGCTCTGGCTGCTCGCCGTGATCACCGCCGTCTACCTCACGATGGGCGGCTACCTCGCGGTGGCGGTGAGCGACTTCGTGCGCGGGATCGTCGAGTTCGCCGGGGTGATGCTGATGGTGTACCTGCTCGCGCACCGGCCGGAGACGGGCGGCTTCCTCGCGGCGGCCTCGCGGCTGCTCGGCGACCCGGCGGTGATGGCGCCCGGGGTCGTGGCGGTGAAGCAGGTCGGGGCGGGGTCGCCGCTCGCGCTCGCCATCCCGGGCTGGCTCACCCTCGCCGCGCTCGTGCTCGTCACGAGCTTCGGCCCGTGGGCGCTGCCGCAGATGGTGCAGAAGTTCTACTCGATCCGCAGCCGCGCCGACGTGAACCGCGCGGTGCTGATCGCCGCCATCTTCGCCCTCTTCATGTCCTTCGGCGCCTACTTCAGCGGCGCCCTCACCCACCTCTACTACGGGCCGCGCCTGCCCCCGGCGCTGATGGGTCCGCAGGGGCCGATCTGGGACAAGATCATGCCGCACTTCATCACGACCGCCGGGCTGCCCGAGGCGCTGGTGCTGGTGATCGTGCTGATGGTCTTCTCCGCGTCGATGTCGAGCCTGTCGTCGCTCGTGCTCGTCTCGAGCTCGGCGATCGCGATCGACGTGTACGGCGCGTTCGTGGACCACCGGGCCAACCCGCGGCGCGCGATGGCGCTCATGCGGACGCTGTGCGCCGTGTTCGTCGGGCTCTCCCTCGCGATCGCCCTGTCCCGCCCGGCGCTGATCGTGAACCTGATGGTGATGAGCTGGGGCGCGCTCTCCGCCGTGTTCCTCGCGCCGTACCTCTACGGCCTCTTCTGGCGCCGCACGACCCGCGCCGGCGTCTGGGCCGGCATCGCCGTCGGCCTGCTCGTCGCGTGCGTCCTCTTCGCGCTCTGGGGAGGCGACGGCGTCCCCCTCGCCGGCGCGATCGGGATGATCGTGCCGCTCCTCGTCGTCCCGGCGGTCTCGCTCGTCACCCGCCCGCCGGACGCGGCGCGGCTCGACGCGGCGTTCGGGACGGGCGCGGCGGGCGTCGAGGCGGCCGCGCCGGAGCGGCTCAGCGCGTGACGGCGAGCGCGCCCCGGCGCGGCCCGGCCGGGGTCACTCGTCGTGCTCCGGCGGCGGACGGCGCTCGGCGGCCTTCTCGGCCTCCGGGGGCGCCTGGACCTTGCCCTTCTTCTCCGCCTCGGCCTTCTTCTCCGTGGCGCGATCCTGGCTCTCGATGTCGTGGATCTTCTTCTCCAGCGCGTGGAATCCGCCTCGTCTGGTCTCCGCCATCGCCGAACCTCCCGTTGGACGATTGAATCGTCTTGAATCGTCGCTCGGCGGGGCGCGGTGGGCACGGCGCAGGCGGGGTAGCTCGACCGCGGGGCCCGCCCGGCCGCGCGCGTGGCGGGCCGACGATCGCGGCGCGAGGTGCACGGTCGCGAGGGGGGCGCGCCGGCGCCGCGCCCGGTGCACACCATGGGGCCACCCGCTCTCCCGCGTCGGAGGCGCATGCGGGTCAGTACGGAGGAGTCGAGTCGATGACGGCGGGGGGCCATGAGCTGTGGATGGAGGCGCCGGCGGCCCTCGGCGCGCTGCGCCTGGTGGCGAGGGACGGCGCGCTCGCGGCCGTGCACCTCGTACACGCGGGTGAGCGGCCGGCCGGGTGGAGCCTCGCCCCGGCCGCGGTGGAGCCGGTGCTCGCCCGGGCGCGTGCCCAGCTCCAGGAGTACCTCGCGGGCGATCGGACCACCTTCGACCTGCCGCTCCGCCTCGAGGGGACTCCCTTCCAGCGCGCGGTCTGGGCAGCCCTGCTCGAGATCCCGTTCGGTGAGACCCGCTCGTATGGGGAGATCGCGCGCGCGCTCGGACGCCCTGCGGCGGTGCGCGCGGTCGGCGCCGCGAACGGCCGCAACCCGCTCGCGATCGTGGTGCCCTGCCACCGCGTGATCGGCGCGGACGGCGCCCTCGCCGGATACGCCGGCGGGCTCCACCGCAAGCGCTGGCTCCTCGCGCATGAGGCGGCGCGTGCCGGTGCGGGGTCCCCGCCCCGGCTCCCCCTCCCGCCGGCAGGGTGAGCGGCGACGCCCGGCGGTCCGGCCGGGCGCCGGCGCGATCAGTGGATCACCGGGGGCTGATCGCTCTTCACCTCGTGCAGCGTCGCGCCCGTCGTGGTGCCGCTCTCGACCTCGGCGATGTCCGCAAGGCTGATCACGCCAGCGAGCCGACCGCGCTCGTCGCACACCATCACCCGCGACTTCCGGCTCCGGCGCATCAGCCGCTCGGCGTTCTTCACGTCCTCGCCCAGCCGGCAGCTCACCGGATCGTGCGTCATGACCTGCTCGATCCGCTCGTCCGCCGCGCGTCCCTCGGCGAGGACGCGGATCGCCAGGTCGCGGTCCGTGACGGCGCCGAGCGGCATCCCCTGCGCGTCGCAGATCGGTACGAACCCGATGTTCTCGTCGCGCATCAGCCTGGCGGCGTCGCGGACGGACTGCCCCTCGATGCAGCACTTCGCGCTGCTCATCAGCTCTTCCACGTGCATGATCCCCTCCGGCGGCCGGCCGGGCGAGGCGCTGGTCGCTTTGCCGCCACCGTCGCGACCCAGCCCGCGGTCGGCGCGGCCGGGCGGCGCCGGCGGATCCCTGCGTCAGGATGGGGACGGCGGTGGGCGCGCGCCAACGCGAAGGTTGCGTGACATCGGATCGGAGGTTCGCGGCCTGGTCCCCGCCCGGCCGCCGGGCACCGCGCCCGGTCATCGGCGTGTGGATTTGCGTGACGCGGAGGCGGGGACGGCGACCGATCGATCGGCCGGAGACCGTGGCGGGCGTCAGGGCCGGCAACGGAGTATTTCGACCCGCGCGCCGCGGGACGGTCACGCCTCACGGTCGGGGGCCTTGGCCGCGCGTGCGGGGACGACCCGGACTCCACCCGCGCCGCGCCGCTCGCGTCGGTGCTGGGCTCTCCGCGCCGGCGCGGAGAGCACCTCGCGCATCGTCCGGCCGAGGAGGTGCGGCCCGTCGCACAGCGCGACGCCGGCGCGGCGGAGCGCCTCGAGCTTGGCCTCGGCGGTGCCGCTCCCCCCGGAGATCACCGCGCCCGCGTGCCCCATGCGCTTGCCCGGCGGGGCGGTCCGGCCGGCGATGAAGCCGACCACCGGCTTGGTCATGTGCTCGGCGATCCAGGCCGCGGCCGACTCCTCCTCCGTGCCGCCGATCTCCCCGATCAGGATCACCGCGTCGGTCCCGGGGTCCTCCTCGAAGAGGCGAAGGACGTCCACGAAGCCGGTCCCGTGCACGGGGTCCCCGCCGATGCCCACGGCGGTGGACTGGCCCATCCCCAGCGCGGAGAGCTGCGCGACGGCCTCGTAGGTGAGGGTGCCGGAGCGGGAGACGATGCCGACGCGGCCCGGCCGGTGGATGTGACCGGGCATGATCCCGATCTTGCATTCGCCGGGGGTGATCACGCCGGGGCAGTTCGGGCCGAGGAGGCGGGTGCGGGTGTTCCCGGCGAGCGCCCGCTTCACCCGCACCATGTCGAGGATGGGGATCCCCTCCGTGATCGCGACGACCAGCCGGAGGCCCGCCTCGGCGGCCTCGAGGATCGCGTCGGCGGCGTGCGCCGGCGGCACGAAGATCACCGACGCGTCGGCGCCCGTCTCGCGGACGGCGCGCTCCACGGTGTGGAAGACCGGCACGGCGTTCGCGAAGCGGGTGCCGCCGCGCCCCGGGGTGACGCCGGCCACCAGGCGGGTGCCGTAGTCCATCATCTGCTCGGCGTGGAAGCTCCCGGCGGAGCCGGTGATGCCCTGGACGAGGAGCCGGGTGCTGCGATCGACGAGGATGCTCATGGTCCGCTCCTCTCGCCTCACGCGGCCCGGGCGGCGGCGACCGCCTTGCGGGCGGCGTCGCCGAGGTCGTCGGCGGGGATGATGTCGAGGTCGCTCTCGGCGAGGAGCTGCGCGCCGAGCGCCACGTTCGTGCCTTGCAGCCGGACGACGAGCGGGATCGAGAGGCCGACCTGCCGCGCGGCGGCGAGGATCCCGTTCGCGATGACGTCGCACTTCATGATGCCGCCGAAGATGTTCACCAGGACGGCCTTCACGTTGGGGTCGGCGAGCAGGAGCTCGAACGCGGCGGCGACCTTCGCCTCGTCGGCGCCGCCGCCCACGTCGAGGAAGTTCGCGGGCGCGCCCCCCGCCAGCCGGATCACGTCCATGGTCGCCATCGCGAGGCCGGCGCCGTTCACCATGCAGCCGATGTCGCCGTCCAGGGCGATGTACGAGAGCTCGTGGTCCTTCGCCGCCGCCTCGCGCGGGTCCTCCTCGGCGGGATCGCGCAGCGCCGCGACGTCCGGGTGCTGCGGGAGCGCGTTGTCGTCGAACGTCATCTTCGCGTCGAGCGCGACGACCTCGCCGGCGACCGTGACGACGAGCGGGTTGATCTCCGCGAGCGAGGCGTCGGTCGCGGCGTAGGCGCGGTACAGCCCGGTGGCGAAGCGCACGAAGGCGTCCACCGACTCGCCGACGAGCTCGAGCTCGAACGCGAGGCGGCGCGCCTGGTGTGGCGTCAGGCCGGTGAGCGGATCCACCGACGCGCGGAGGATCCGCTCCGGATGGTTCCTCGCGACATCCTCGATGTCGACTCCACCTTCCGACGACGCCATCATCGTGACGCGGCCGCTCTCGCGGTCGAGGGTGACGCCGAGGTAGAGCTCGCGGGCGATGCGGCACCCCTCCTCGACGTAGAGCTTGCGGACCTCCTGGCCGGCCGGTCCGGTCTGGGCGGTGCGGAGGATCGTCCCGAGCAGCTCCTCCGCGTGCTGCTGCGCCTCCTCCGGAGAGCGCGCCAGCTTCACGCCGCCCGCCTTGCCGCGGCCGCCCGCGTGGATCTGGGCCTTCACCACGCAGATCGGGCCGCCGAGCTGGCGCGACGCGCTCTCCGCCTCGAGGGCGGTCGCGGCGAGGTAGCCGCGCGGCACCGCGACGCCGAAGCGTCGGAGGAGCTCCTTCGCCTGGTACTCGTGGATCTTCACGCGACCTCCGGGGCCACGGAGCCGATGCCGCCGGCCGCTGGATCCGGCGCGCGAGCGCTGCCGGTCCACCGTGCCCGAAACGCCGGCGTCCCTTCGCGCCGGACGAGACGGGTCATCGCAAGGCGCGCGCCAGCCGGCGGCGCGCGCGGCGCCGGGTCGCAAGTGCGCGTCTCCACGGCGCGGCCGGGCGACCCCCCACCGGGCGGCGGGGACGGAGCTTCCATTTCCGGAACAGGTGTGTTCCGGTCATGAAACGCATGACCCAGGCGCGAGACCGCAAGCCGATCCTGTGGGCGTTCACGCTGAGCCGGCTCACCGACCTCCTCGAGCGCGTCGTCCCCTCCTACGCCGGCCGCGCCGACATCCGCGTCTTCCACAAGGCCTTCGACGACGCCCTCGAGACCGCGCGCGAGCTGATCCGGGCCGGCGAGGAGGTGGACGTCCTCATCTCCGCGGGTGCGAACGGCGCCTACATCCGCAAGCGCACCGCCGTCCCGGTCGTGGCGATCCAGGCCACCGGCTTCGACGTCCTCCAGGCCCTCGCCAAGGCCCGGCGGCTCTCGCGCCGCGTCGCGATCGTGAACTACGGGGCGGTCACGCCCGAGCTCGAGCACTTCAAGAGCCTCTACGGCCTCGAGATCGAGCAGCGCGCCTACGACACCATGGAGGAGGCCGGCGCCTGCGTGCAGGAGCTCGCGGCGAAGGGGATCGAGGTCGTGGTCGGCCCCTCGGGCGTCGCCGAGATCTCGGAGCGGCTGGGGCTGAAGGGGATCTTCCTCTACTCCAAGACCGCGGTGTGCGAGGCGATCGACCGCGCCATCGAGATCGCCCGCGCCACGCGGGTCGAGGACGCGAAGCGCGAGCGCGTGGACGCGGTCCTGCGCCACCTCGCCGAGGGCGTGGTCGCGGTGGACCTGGAGCAGCGGATCCAGTCGCTCAACCCGGCCATGGAGCGGCTCCTCGGCGTCTCCGCCGAGGCCGCCCTCGGCGCGCCGCTCTCCCGGGTGGCGCCGGGGCTCAGCCTCGCGCGGGTGCTCGAGACCGGCGACGCCGAGCTGGAGAAGATCGAGCGGCTCGGCGGGCACACGCTGGTCACCAACCGGATCCCGATCCGCGAGCAGGGCGTGCGGACGGGGGCGGTGCTGACGTGCCAGGAGGCGAGCGCGATCGAGCGCGTGGACCGGAGCCTCCGCTCGCAGCACCGGCCGCGCCGCTACGAGGCGCGCCACCGCCTCTCCGACGTGATCGGTCGCTCGGAGGCCATCGCCCGCACCCGGGAGCTGGCCGAGCGGTACGCCCGCACCGACGCGACCGTGCTCGTCACGGGCGCGAGCGGCACCGGGAAGGAGCTGTTCGCGCAGGGGATCCACGCGGCGAGCCGCCGGTCCGATCGGCCGTTCGTGGCGGTCAACTGCGCGGCGCTGCCGGAGACGCTCCTCGAGTCGGAGCTCTTCGGCTACGAGGAGGGCGCGTTCACCGGGTCGCGCCGCGGCGGGCGGGCCGGCCTCTTCGAGGCGGCGCACACCGGCACCATCTTCCTCGACGAGGTCGGGGACATGCCGGTCGCCCTCCAGACGCGGCTCCTGCGCGTGCTGCAGGAGCGCGAGGTGCTCCGCCTCGGGAGCAACGATCCGACGCCGGTGGACGTGCGGGTGATCGCGGCCACCAACCAGGACCTCGCCGCGCGGGTGGAGCAGGGCGACTTCCGCGAGGATCTCTACTACCGGCTCGCGATCCTGCGGCTGCACCTGCCGCCGCTCTCGGCCCGCCCGGAGGACATCCCGCTCCTCGCCGAGGACCTGCTCGGGCGCGCCCTCGCGCAGCACGGGGCGCTGGAGGCCCGGGAGCGGGCGCTCGAGGCCGTGCTGCCGCGGCTCCTCGCGCACGCCTGGCCCGGGAACGTGCGCGAGCTCGAGAACGTCCTCGAGCGCGTGGCGGTGCTCTACGCGGAGCCGAAGGGGGCGGCGGTGGACGCCCGGGAGCTGCGGGTGGTCGTCCCCGAGCTCTTCCAGGACCGGCGCCGGACGCGCGAGGCGAGCACGCTGCGCGCGGCGCGCAACGACCTCGAGCGCGCGCACATCCTCCGCGTCCTCGAGGAGTGCGGCGGCAACCAGTCCCGGGCGGCGCGGCGGCTCGGCATCGGGCGGACCACGCTGTGGCGGAAGCTCGGGGGGTCCGATTAGCCATGAGGTCATCGGGCCGGCGCGCGCCGGCGGAGGAGGTCTCCATGGCGAAGGTGGCGCGGATCGCGCTCCGGGGCGGCGGGTCGATGCCCGTCCTGGGGCAGGGGACCTGGCGCTTCGGGGAGGACCCGGCGCGGCGGGCCGACGAGGTGGCGGCGCTCCGGCTCGGGCTGGACCTCGGGCTCGCCGTCGTGGACACGGCGGAGATGTACGGCGACGGCGCCTCCGAGGAGCGGGTCGCCGAGGCGATCGGCGGGCGCCGCGACGAGGTCTTCCTGGTCTCGAAGGTCCTGCCCTCCCACGCGACGCGGCGCGGGGTGGTGCGGGCCTGCGAGGGGAGCCTGCGGCGCCTCCGGACCGACCGGCTCGACCTCTACCTCCTGCACTGGCGCGGCGCGACGCCGCTCGAGGAGACGGTCGCGGGGTTCGCGGACCTCGTGCGCGCGGGGAAGATCCGCGCGTGGGGCGTCAGCAACCTCGACGTCTCCGACCTGGAGGAGCTGGTCGCGCTGCGGGGCGGGGCCGAGGTCGCCTCCGATCAGGTGCTCTACAACCCGAGCCGCCGCGGCGTCGAGCACGACCTCCTGCCCTGGTGCCGCGCCCGCGGGGTCGCGGTGATGGCGTACTCGCCGCTCCAGCAGGGGGCCCTCCTCGGGAACCGCGCGCTCCGCGAGGTGGGGCGGCGCCACGGCGCGACCGCGGTCCAGGTGGCGCTCGCCTGGGCGATCCGCGGCGGCGGCGTCTGCGCGATCCCGGAGGCCCGCACCCCCGCGCACGTGCGGGAGAACCGCGCCGCGCTCGAGCTGCTCCTCGGTCCGGAGGACCTCGCCGCGCTCGACCGCGCCTTCCCGCCGCCCGCGCGGAAGGTGCCGCTCGAGATCATCTGACGAACGCGCCGGGCTCCGTCGCCAGGATCACCGCGGCGGGACGGGCTCCTCGTACCACCCGCGGCGCGTGAGCGGGAGCCCGCTCGCGCCGCGCGCGGGCTTCACGTGGAGCGCCTGGTACACGGTGTTCTCGCCGCGCTCGAAGTCCGCCGCGGCGCCCGCCATGTAGAGCCGCCAGGTGCGGTACGCGGTCGGGCCGGCGACGCGCTCCACCTCGGCGCGGCGCCGCTCGAGGCGGTCGATCCAGTGGCGGAGGGTGAGGGCGTAGTGCTCGCGGAGCGACTCCACGTCCCGGAGCTCGAGCCCTGCCTGCAGCGCGGCCTCGGCGACCTCGTGCAGGTACGGCAGCTCGCCGTCCGGGAAGACGTACTTGCGGAGGAAGACGCCCTCGCGGAGGAGCCGGCTTCGCAGCCCGCCGTCCCGGGGGCCGAGGGACGCGATCCCGTGGTTCAGGAAGAGGCCGCCCGGCCGGAGCAGGCGGGCCGCCTGCCGGAAGTAGGCCGACAGCTCCGCGACGCCGACGTGCTCCACCATCCCGACGCTCGCGATCTTGTCGAACGCCTCCGTGCCGAGGGAGCGGTAGTCGGCCACCTCGACCCGGCAGCGCGCGCCGAGCCCCCGCGCCGCGATCCGCTCGCGCGCGAGCGCCGCCTGGGCCGGGCTCAGGGTCACCCCCAGCGCCGTCACGCCGTGGCGCTCCGCCGCCCAGAGGACGAGCCCACCCCAGCCGCAGCCGATGTCGAGGAGGCGGTCGCCGGGCGCGAGCCGGAGCTTGCGGCAGATCAGCTCGAGCTTCGCCTCCTGCGCGGCGTCGAGGCTCGTCCCCGGCTCCGGGAACCAGGCGCACGAGTACACCATCCGTGCGTCGAGCCAGAGCGCGTAGAAGTCGTTGCCGGCGTCGTAGTGGTGCCGCACCGCGAGCTCGTCCCGCGCCGGGCTGTGCAGGCCGCCGCGGAGCTGGACGGCGGACCCGGGCGGCGCGGGGGACGCGGCGCCGCGGAGCAGCGCGGGGGCGAGGGGGAGGAGCGCGAGGAGCTCGCGGAGGCCGAAGCGCAGGCGATTCCGCAGCGCGAGCGCCGCCACGAGATCGCCCTCGACGTCCCAGTCGCCGCGGAGGAACGCCTCGGCCGCGGTGAGCTCGCCCGGCGGCCAGAACATGCGGAGGAGCGACGCGGGGTGCGGGAGCACCAGGACGAAGCGGACCGGGCGGCCGGGCGAAGGCGGCAGGACGTCGCCGCTCCAGAGCCGCACCGAGAACTCGCGCGGCTCGAGCGGCGCGAGGAGCGTCTCGAGCGCCCGGAGCGCGTCGCGCGCGCCGGACGACGGCGCGAGGTGCTTCGTCTCCCGGGCCGCGGCGGTCTCCATGTCCGTCCCCTCCCACCGCCGACGCTATTCGGCCGCCGCGCCTCGGAGGCGCTCCCTGGTGGGGTCGCCCGGGCGCGTCGGCACCGCGGTGTTCGCGAAGGGGGCGACTCGAGGGGGGGCCGATCGGCCGGGCGTGCGCCGCCGCGGCGCCCCGTCGTCGCGGCGTGACGCTCGACCGGTTGGCGCCGTCAGGAAGCGGAGGAGAAGGTCGCGCGGAGGACGGTCTTGAGGACCTTGCCCATCGCGTTGCGCGGCAGCGCGCCCACGAAGTGGACGCGCCGCGGGAGCTTGTAGGGGGCGAGCCGGCCCCGCAGCGCCTCGAGGATCGCGTCGGCGTCCAGGGTGGGATCGCGTCGGACGACCACCGCCGCCACGGCCTCTCCGAGGTCGCGGTGCGGTACGCCGATCACCGCCGACTCGGCGACGCCCGGGAGCGCGTCGAGGACCAGCTCGACCTCCTTCGGGTAGACGTTGAAGCCCCCGGAGATGACGAGGTCGCTGTTGCGGCCGACGAGGGTCAGGTACCCGTCGTCGGAGAGCGCGCCGAGGTCGCCGGTGCGGAACCACCCGTCGGAGGTGAAGGCCTCGGCGGTCTTCTCCGGCTGTCGCCAGTAGCCCCGGGTGACGGCGGGGCCGCGGATCTGGACGAGCCCCACCGCCCCGGGCGGCACCGGCCGGTCCTCGGCGTCCACGATCCGCAGCGCTACCCCCTCGAGCGGGCGCCCGACGCTGCCGGGACGCCGCTCCCCCTCGAGGGGGTTCGAGGTGATGACGACCGCCTCGGTCATCCCGTAGCGCTCGAGGATCGCGTGGCCGGTCCGCGCGGTGAACGCCCGGCTCGTCTCGGCGAGGAGCGGCGCCGAACCGGAGGTGAACAGGCGCACGCCGCGGCACGCCTCCGGGCCGAGCCCCGGGAGGTCGAGGAGCCGCGTGTAGAACGTGGGGACGCCCATCAGCACGGTGGCGCGCGGCAGCAGCGCGAGGACGCGGTCGGCGGCGAACCGGGGCAGGAAGATCATCGCGCTGCCGGAGAACAGGGCGCAGTGCGCGGCGATGAACAGCCCGTGGGCGTGGAAGAGCGGGAGCACGTGGAGGAGCCGGTCGCGCGGGGTGAAGCCCCAGGCGCGGGTGAGCGCCTCGGCGTTCGAGGAGAGGTTGCCGTGCGAGAGGAGGGCGCCCTTCTGCCGGCCGGTCGTCCCCGACGTGTAGAGGATCGCGGCCACGTCGTCCGGCGCGGAGATCGCGGTCGCGAAGGCGCCGGGTTGCGCGGCGGCGCGATCGGCGAGCGTGCCGCCGCCGGCGGCGTCGAGCGTGAGGAGCGCGGGGACCCCGCACGCCTCGGCGAGCGGGCGCATCGTCTGGACGCCGCGGGGATCGCACACGAACGCGGCGGGCGCCGCGTCGCGGAGGAAGTACTCGACCTCCGCGGGCGTGTGCGCCGGGTTCAGGGGGACGTAGATCGCGCCGAGCCGCAGCACGGCGAGGTACAGGCCGTACGCCTCGGGCGACTTCTCCACCTGGACGGCGACCCGATCCCCCGGCGCCACGCCGGACGCGGCGAGGGCGTTCGCGTACCGACCGGTCAGCGCGAACAGGTCGGCGTACGTCCACCGGGCCCCCGCCTCGGCCTCGACGAAGGTGGCGCCGGGAGCGGCCCGCCCCGCGACCAGGGAGAAGAGGTTCCCGCTCATGTCTCGCCTCCTCGGCGCGCGCGCTCCACCGCGGTCGCCCCGCACGTCCGTGGCTGCGCCGGCCAGCATACCGCACGGCCAGGCGGCTCATGGCGGCACCCGCTTGCGTCGAGCGTCGCGAGGCCGGGCCCCGACCCAGCGCAGGTTGGCGCCGGCCCCGGTCGTGTGTAAATGGGGGCGCATGTCCGACCCCACGCCCGCCTCGCCGCGCCGCCGGCGCCTGCTTCGCGCGTCCGCCGTCCTGGGCGCCCTCCTCGTCGCGTACACCGCCTTCGGCTTCCTCGCCGGGCCGGCGATCCTGCGCCGGGTGATCGTGAAGGAGGCGTCGGCGGCGCTCCACCGGGAGGTCTCGATCGCGAAGGTCCGCGTGAACCCGCTCGCCCTCTCCGTCCTCGTGGAGGGGCTCGCGGTGAAGCACCGGGACGGTGCCCCGTTCCTGGGCTTCGAGTCGCTCTTCGTCCGGCTCGCCCCGCTGCGGCTCCTCGCCGGAGAGGTGGGGCTGGCGGAGATCCGGCTCGTGCGGCCCGCGGTGGACGTGGGGCTGCGCGCCGACGGGACCTTGAGCTTCCAGGACCTGCTCGGCGACGAGAAGCCCGCAGGCGGGGCGCCGGCGAGGCCGGGGGAGTCGAAGAAGGAGGGCGGGCTCGGCGTCTCGATCGGGCGGCTCGCGGTGGAGGAGGCGCGCCTGACCTTCCGGGACGCGACGCGCCACCCCGCCTTCGCGAGCGTGCTCGGCCCGCTCACGATCCGCCTCGAGTCCTTCCGGACGAAGGGCGGCGGCGACAGCCCGTACTCGTTCGCCGGGACGACCGACGCTGGCGAGACCTTCCGATGGACCGGCACCATCCGGACCCAGCCGCTCCGCTCGGCGGGGACCCTCGCCTTCGAGCGGATCAAGCTCCCCCGGTACGCGGCCTACCTCCACGACGACTACCCGATCGACCTGCTGGACGGGCGGCTCGATCTCGAGACCCGGTACGACCTCGAGTGGGGCGCCGCCCGGCGTTCTCTCCAGCTCGCGGGCGGGAAGGTGGCGGTGCACGACCTGGCGGTGGGGCCGCGCGGCGCCACCGACGCGCCGGTGAAGCTCGCGCGGCTCGAGGTGACCGGGGTCGACGCGGACGTGCTCGCGCGGACGGCGACGGTCGCGGAGGTCGCGCTCCGCGGCGGCTCGGTGCGGGTGCTGCGCGAAGCCGGCGGCGGGCTCGAGCTCGCGCGGATGGAGCCGCCGCCCTCGCCCCCGTCGCCGACCCCCTGGTCGTGGGCGGTGAAGGCGATCGACGTCACCGGCCTCTCCGTGGACCTCGAGGACCGGACCCCGCCGCGCCCCGTGGTCCTCCCGCTCTCCGACGTCCGGCTCCGGCTCGAGCAGCTCCGGAAGGGGGCGGACGCGGTCTCCCCGCTCGACCTCTCCCTCGTGTGGAACGGGCGCGGCCGGCTCGCGGTGAAGGGGCCGGTCAAGCCGTTTGGGGACAAGGGAACGCTCGAGCTCGACGCGGCCGACCTCGACCTCGCGCCCCTCGCGCCGTACCTCGAGCGCGACGTCGCCGCGCGCCTCACCGGCGGCCGCGCCGGCGCGAAGGTGAAGGTCGGTTACGACGCCTCCGGGGCGGCGACCCGCTGGACGCTCGCAGGCGACGCGCGGCTCGACGGCCTCTCCGTGGCGGAGAAGGGCAACGAGGACCTGCTCCGCTGGCGCGCCCTCGAGGTCTCCGGCATCGACGCGGCGTCCACGCCGCCCCGGGCGAGCGCGCGGCTCGTCCGCCTCCTCGAGCCGCGGGTGAAGGCCTACGTCTGGGAGGACGGCCAGACCAGCGTGGAGCGCGCGCTCCGGCCCACGGCCCCGGCGGGCAAGGCGCCCCCGGCGAAGGCGCGCGCGGCCGCCGCGGAGCCCGCCTGGCGGACCGCGATCGGCGCGGTGGAGGTCGTCCGCGGGCGGGCCAGCGTCGTGGACCGCTCGATCGCCCCGGCGGCGGTGGTGGACGTCACCGCGGTGGACGCGAAGGTGACGGGGCTCTCCTCCGATCCACGGGCCCGCTCCGCGGCGGACATCCGGCTCCAGCTCGAGGGCGCCTCGCCCGTCCGGATCACCGGCACGACGAACCCGCTCCAGAACGACGCGTACACCGAGCTCACGGTGGCGTCGCAGGGCGTGGATCTCTCGCCCCTCGATCCGTACTCCGGCAAGTTCCTCGGGTACGGGGTGCGGAAGGGCAAGCTCGACCTGGACCTCCGCTACAAGATCGAGCACCGGCGCCTCGTCTCGACCAACGTCGTGAAGGTGAACCAGTTCACCCTGGGGGATCGGACCGACAGCCCCGACGCGACGAAGATCCCGGTGCGGCTCGCGCTCGCGCTCCTCCAGGACAAGGACGGGGTGATCCTGCTCGACGTGCCCGTCGAGGGCCAGCTCGACGATCCCGACTTCCACCTCGGGAAGGTGATCTGGCACACGGTCCTGAACGTGCTCGTGAAGGTGGGGACCTCGCCGTTCCGGGCGCTCGCCTCGCTCGTCGGCGGCGACCAGGCGGACCTGTCGATGGTGGAGTTCGCGCCGGGCACCGCCGACCCGGTGCCGGCCGCGCAGGAGCGCTTCACGCTGCTCGCGCGGTCGCTCGCGCAGCGCCCCGCGCTCGGGCTCGAGCTCGAGGGGGTGACCGACCCGGATCAGGACGGGCCGGCGCTCCGGCGCGCCACGCTCGAGCGGAGCCTCCGTCGCGCGAAGGCTGCCGCGCTGCGACCGCCGCCCGCGTCGCCGGACGAGGTGACGGTGGCCCCGGACGAGCGCGCCCGGCTGGTCCGGGCGGCGTACGAGGCCGCGTTCCCGGGCGCGCGGAAGCCGCGGGAGCCGGCGCCCACGGCGCAGGAGATGGAGGATCGGCTCGCCGCCGCGGCGGAGATCGCGCCCGACACGTACCGGGCGCTCGCCGCCGCGCGGGCGCAGCGGGCCCGCGAGGCGCTGCTCGGGGCGGGGCTCGACCAGGCGCGGCTCTTCCTGGTCCAGGGCGGCGAGCACGCGAAGGAGAAGGGCGCGCGCGTGTACTTCACGGTGAAATAGCCGCCCGCGCCGGCTCGTCGCGCGCCGACCCTGGCGCGCCGTCGCTCACGCGCGCCCGCGCGAGCCGGGACCCTGGCCGGGCTCGTCGTCCGAGGCGGGCGGGTGTCCTCCCGCGACGGGCAGCCTCCAGCCGTACCGCAGGGCGGCGACCCGCAGCAGGAAACAGAGCGCGATCCCGACGGGCGTCACCACCGCCGAGGGCAGCCCGGCGAGGCCGCCGAGGACCACCACGCCCGCGCCGGCCAGGGCCGCGACCGCGTAGATCTCGGCGCGCAGCACGGAGGGGACCTCGGCCACGAGCAGGTCGCGGGCCATGCCGCCGCCGATCCCGGTGACCATCCCGAGCATCGCCGCGGGGAGGGGATCGAGGTGGAAGGCGAGGGCCTTCTGCGTCCCGGAGACGGCGAAGAACGCCAGCCCGGCGGCGTCGAAGAGGAGGACCGGGTGGCGGAGCCGCTCGACGAGCGGGTGCCAGTAGAACGTCACCACCCCCGCCGCGAGCGGGATCGCCATGTAGGGGAGCTCGCGGAGCGCGGCCGGGGGGACCGCGCCGATCACGACGTCCCGGAAGATCCCGCCGGAGGTCGCCGCGGCGAAGGAGAGGACGAGGACGCCGAACAGATCGAGCCGGTGCTTCACGCCCGCCGCCGCGCCGCTCAGGGCGAACGCGAACGTGCCGGCGAGATCGAGGGCGGTCGTGAGGGGAGCGAGGTCGACGCTGAAGCGGGTGATGGGGATCATGAGGGCGGGCCGGCCTTCCGGCCGGAGCCGGCACAGTAGCATCCGTCGGCACCGGAGGCGTGGCCGAGGCCCGGCGAGGCGGGCGGCCAGGCGCTCGCGGCCCACTGCGGCGCGCGCCAGGGGCGGAGGCCGGGCGTTCGCGATCGCGCGTACCGCGATGCGGGATCGAACTGTGCCATGGAGGATGGACGCCCGCGCGCTGCGGGAACCGCGCTATCCTCCTCGGCCCGCCTCGCCGTGCGCCCGCTCGCCCCGGAGGATCCGAGCATGACCCTCGCCGACATCACGCGGCTCGTCCAGGAGCAGATCCCGATCACCCGTCACCTCGGGGCGGTCGTCGCGGACTACGACGGGACCTCGATCCGCCTCGAGGCGCCGCTCGCGCCGAACGTCAACCACCGGGCCACCGCCTTCGGCGGGAGCCTGTCCGCGCTCGCGATCCTGGCCGGGTGGACCCTGCTGCACCTCGCGCTCCGCGAGCATGGGCTCGAGGCCAGCGTCGTCATCCAGCGCAGCGCGCTCGACTTCGACAGGCCGATCGACGGCGACTTCAGCGCCATCGCCCGGCTCCCGGCGCCCGCGGACTGGGAGCGGTTCCTCGCGACATTCCAGCGCCGGGGACGCGCCCGCGTGCACGTGCGGGGGGCGGTCGAATCCCCCGGGGGCGTCGGCGGGGCGTACGAGGGGGCGTACGTCGCGCTGCGGCCCGAGCCGGGGGCTGGGTGCGCGCGATGACGGCGTCTCCAGGCACGTTTGAAGCGGCGGCTCCGTGGGAGACCGAGTGGCCCCGCGAGCAGCTGGAGCCGGTCCCGCGCTGCGCGGTCTGCGGCTCGAGCGAGCGGACGACCCTGTACGAGGGGCTGACGGATCGGATCTTCCGGGTCGCGCCGGGCACGTGGACGCTGTGGCGCTGCGCCGGGTGCGGGGCCGCCTTCCTCGACCCGCGTCCGACCCTCGGCGGGATCGGGCTCGCCTACCGGTGCTACTACACCCACGACGCGTCACGGGCGCGGCACGTCTTCTCGGAGGGGACCGGGGTCGGGCTGCTCCTCAGGCGGCTCCGGCTGTTCGCCTACTACGACGACGCGTTCGGATACGCGCTCCGGCCCGCGGCCCCCGGGGCGGCGTTCCTCACGCGGTGGAGCGCCGCGCGCCGCGCCCGCGCCGATCACCTGATCCGCCACCTCCCCGCGCCGTCCGGACGCGCGCGGCTGCTCGACGTCGGCTGCGGGAACGGCGACTTCCTGCGCATCGGCCGCGCCCTCGGGTTCGACGTCGTCGGCCTCGACCTCGACGAGGTGGCCGCGGCGCGTGCCCGAGCATCCGGCCTGGCGGTCCACGTCGGGACGCTCGACGACGTCGCGCTCGAGCCGGGCACGTTCGAGCACGTCACGTTGAGCCACGTCCTCGAGCACGTGCACGATCCGGTGGGCGCGCTCCGGCGGGTCCACGCGCTGCTGCGGCCCGGCGGGCGGGTCTGGATCCAGACGCCGAACGTGGAAGCCGAGGGGCTGAGGCGCTTCGGCCCGGACTGGCGCGGCCTCGAGCCGCCGCGCCACCTCACCCTCTTCGGTCCGGAGAGCCTGCGGCGAGCGCTCGGCGCCGTCGGGTTCGAGCGCATCGCGCTGCTGCCGCCGCGCCGCGAGGCCGCGTTCTACGTCGCCCAGAGCCTGATGGTGCGGCGGGGCGCCTCCGTCGATCGGAGCGGCCGCGCGCCGCGGGCGCGGATCGGTGCCGAGGCGCGCCGGATGGACCGGGCGGCGCTGCGCTGCCCGGAACGAGGAGAGAGCCTGACGGCGGTGGCCTGGCGGCCGGAGGCGTGAGCGGCACGAGGTGCGCCGATGTGGGGGATCGCCCGGGTCGGTCGCGATCGACCGAACGGCGCCGCTCGCGCGGTCGCGTGCGGCCGCAGCGCCTGCCTTCGCGGCGGGCGCCCGCCCGGGCTGGCGTTCGAGGCCGAAGCGCGGGAAACTCCGCCCGCCTCCGCACCGGATAGACCTCGAGGATCACCGTGACACCCGACGTTCAGCTCAACCCCTCCGCCGCCGTACGAACGGAGGCGCGCCGCGACGCGTTCGCCTCCAACCTCGGGGCCTTCGCCGCCACCGTCGGCTCGGCCATCGGGCTCGGCAACATCTGGAAGTTCCCGTACCTCACCGGCTCGAACGGCGGGGCGGCCTTCGTGCTCACCTACCTGCTCGCGGTCGCCCTCGTCGGCGTGCCGGTGATGGTGGTCGAGCACGCGATCGGCCGGCGGATGCGCCTGGACGCGGTCCGCGCCTACGGGCGGGCCGTCCCTGGTCAGCCCTTCTGGGCGGCGATCGGTTGGGCTGGGTTCGTCTCGGCGGTCTTCATCATGGCGTTCTACACGGACGTGGCCGGGTGGGTGTTCGCGTACGTGTTCAAGTCCGCCGCCGCGCTGCGGACGGGCGCGCCCCTCACCTCCGCGACGTTCGGGGCGCTCGCGGGCGGCACGTGGGAGCCGCTCCTCTGGCAGGCCCTGGTGACGGTCCTCACCTGCTGGATCATCGCGACCGGCGTCTCGAAGGGGATCGAGCGGGTCACGAAGACCCTCATGCCGGTCCTCTTCACGCTCCTCCTCGTCTGCGACGTCCGCGCGCTCACGCTGCCCGGCGCGGCCCACGGGGTCGCGTACCTCTTCCGCCCCGACCTCTCGAAGCTCACCGCCAGCGTGCTGCTCGCCGCGCTCGGCCTCGCGTTCTTCAAGCTCTCGCTCGGCATGGGCACGATGACGACCTACGGGTCGTACCTGCCCGACCAGACCCGCATCGTGCCGAACGCGGCGCGCGTCGCGCTCGCCGACACGCTCGTCTCCCTCCTCGCCGGGCTCGCCATCTTCCCCACCGTGTTCGCCTTCGGCGGCACGCCGGCCGGGGGGCCGGGGCTGCTCTTCAACACCATCCCCCTGGTCTTCAGCCGGATGCCCGCGGGCGGGCTCTTCACCTTCCTCTTCTTCGTGCTCTCGGCGATCGCGACCATCGGCGCGATGGTGAGCCTGATGGAGGTGCCGGTGGCGTGGTTCGTCGAGAAGGGCCACCTGCGCCGCCCCGCCGCCGCGATCGTCACCGCCGCGATCATGTTCGCGCTCGGCGTGCTCGCGACCCTCTCGCAGAGCCCGGTGCTCGCCGACGTGAAGCTCTTCGGGAAGACGTTCTTCGACCTGTTCGACTTCGCGTCCTCGAACGTGCTCCTCCCGGTGGGCGGGGTCGCCATCGCGATCGTCGGCGGGTGGCTGGTGTCGCGGCGCTCGTTCGTCGAGGAGATGGACCGCGGGTACGCCTCGGCGCCCCGGTACGAGCGCCCGCTCTACGCGCTCATCCGCTACGTGGCGCCCGTGCTCATCCTGCTCATCCTGCTGAACAGCCTGGGCGTGATCCGGCTCGCGTAGCCCGGCGGCGGCGCGGGCCGGACCCGTCCGGGCGGGCCGCTGCGGCGGTCCCGCGCTGCGCGGAGGTGGGGCGGGGACCCCCGCCCGGTCCGGCCCTCGCGCGGAGGCGAGCGCGCGCGCCGGCTGGTATAACGGTGGGCGGAGGCCGGCTCGTCGCCGCGGTGCGAGTCCAGGCGACGGGCAAACCGAGCGCGTGCGCCCGCACCCTTTCGAGCGCGTCTTCGCCCCCCGCGCCGTCGCCGTCCTCGGCGCCGCCGGCCTCGACTCGCCCGGCGGCCGCGTGCTGCGGAACCTGGTCGCCGGCGGGTTCGCAGGGCCGATCCACGCGGTGGGCGGCGACGCCGGCGCCCTCCCCGGCGTGCGCTGCAGCGCCACGCTCTCCGAGGTCGAGGGGGAGATCGACCTCGCCGTCCTCGCCTACCCCGCCGCGGCGCTCCCGGAGCTCGTGCGCGCCTGCGCCGAGCGCGGCGTCGGCGGCGCCGTGATCCTGGCGGGCGTGCCGGGGGCGCCGGCGCAGCGCGATCGCGGCGCGGCCGGGGCGCTCCTCGCCGAGGCGCGGCGCGGCGGGCTTCGGCTCTTCGGCCCGAACAGCGTGGGGCTCGTCCGCACCGGCGCGCGCCTCGACGCGACGTTCACGAACGGCGGCGCGATCCCCGGGTCGATCGGCCTGGTCTCGCAGTCCGGCGCCATCTGCGCGACCGCGCTCGACTGGGCGGCGTCCCGCCGGATCGGGTTCTCGACCGTGGTGTCGCTCGGGGACGCGCTCGACGTGGACGTCGGCGAGGTGCTCGAGTACCTCGCCCTCGACCGCGAGACGAGGAGCGTCCTCCTCTACGTCGAGACCGTCCGCGCCGCCCGCCCGTTCCTGAGCGGGCTCCGGCTCGCCGCGCGCATCAAGCCGGTGGTGGTGGTGAAGGCGGGCCGGTACGGCGGCGGGGCGGGGGCGCCGTCCGACGACGCGTTCGACGCCGCGCTCGCGCGGACCGGCGCCGTGCGCGTCTCCTCCATGGAGCGGATGTTCGCCGCGGCCCAGCTCCTCGCCACCGCGCGGCCGGTGAGCGGCAACCGCCTCGCGATCCTCTCGAACGCCCGCGCGCCAGCCGTCCTCGCCGCGGACCGCGCGGCGGATCTCGGCGTGCAGGTCCCGCCGCTCGGGGACGAGACGCGCCGGCGGCTCGACGCGGTCCTCCCGCCGGTCGGCTCGCACGCGAACCCGGTGGACCTCCTCGGGGACGCCGCGCCGGCGCGCTACGGCGCCGCGGCGGAGGCCTGCCTCGGGGCTCCGGAGGTGGACGCGGTGCTCGCGATGCTGGCGCCGCAGGCGCTGGCGCGCCCCGACGCGTGCGCCGAGGCGGTCGTCGCGGCGAGCCGGGGCGGGGCGAAGCCGATCGTCGCCTGCTGGATGGGCGGGGAGCGGGTCCGGAGCGCCCGGGCCCGCTTCGTGGAGGCGGGCATCCCGGCGCTCGACACGCCGGAGAGCGCGGTGGAGGCGTTCGGGCTGCTCGCGAGCTACGCGCACAACCAGCGGCTGCTCCGCCAGCTCCCGGGGCCGCTCGCGCCCGACGCGATCCCGCAGCTCGATCGCGCACGGGACGTGGTCCGGCGCGCGATCGAGCGCGGGCGCGACCGGCTCACCACCGGCGAGCTGCAGCGGCTCCTCGCCGCGGTCGGCGTGCGCGACCTCGCCGCCGCCGGGCAGCGGGTGAGCGGGGCCGAGCTGTGGGTGGGCGTCGCGCGCGACGCGGTCTTCGGGCCCGTGGTCCGGTTCGGGCGGGGGAGCGCCGCCGGGCTGGTCGGGGAGCCCATCGTGGCGCTGCCGCCGCTCGACACCGCGATCATCCAGACGCTCGTGCGCGCGAGCCGCGCCGCGCCCGCGTTCACCGCCGCCGGCGGGCTGGCCGCGCCCGAGCGGGCCGCCTTCGAGCGGACCCTCTGGGCCATCTCCGAGCTCGTCTCCGAGCTGCCGGAGCTCCGCGAGCTCGAGCTCTCGCCGCTGGTCGTGGCGGGGAGCGAGGTCTACGCGTCGGGGGCGCGGGCGGCGATCGCCCCGCCGCCGCCGGGGGCCGACCGCTACGGCCACATGGCGATCCACCCGTACCCGAGCGACGTCGGCGCGCGCTTCGAGCTGCGGGACGGGACCACCGTCACGGTGCGCCCGATCCGCCCGGAGGACGCGGAGCTGGAGGCGAGCTTCGTGCGCAACCTCTCCGACCACGCGCGCTTCTTCCGCTTCATGACGAGCGTGAAGGAGCTCACCCGGGAGATGCTGGTCCGCTTCACCCAGATCGACTACGACCGGGAGCTCGCGCTCGTCGGCCTGGTCGAGCGGGAGGGCCGGGAGGTCCAGATCGCGGTGGCGCGGTACACCCTCACCGATCCGGAGAGCGCGCACATCTCGGTGGTCGTGGCGGACGAATGGCAGGGGCGGGGCCTCGGGGGGCGGCTGCTCGAGCTCCTCGCGGAGCTGGCGCGGGCGCGCGGCGCCGTCCGGCTCGAGGGGGAGATCCTCGCCGAGAACGAGCGGGTCCGGGCGCTCCTCGCGCGCCTCGGGTACTCCTTCCGGCGGGATCCCGAGGAGCCCGACGTCTTCCTCATCGAGAAGGCGCTCGGGGCGGCGCCGGCCGCCCCCTGACCGGGGCCGCGCTTTGCCACCCCGCGCGCGGCGGCGGTAGGATCCCCGCTCCTCATGAACACGGCGGAGAAGGACACCGTCTCGATGCACTTCGTCGAAGCCGCGGTCGCCCGGCTGTCCGGCGAGGCGCGCGCGCGGGTCCTCGCGACCGCCGGCATCCCGGCCGAGCTGCTCGGCGCGCCGCAGGCCCGGGTCACCGCGGACGCGTTCTCGGCGCTGTGGCTCGCCGTCTCGCGCGAGCTCGACGACGAGTTCTTCGGGCTCGACCGGCGCCGGATGAAGTGCGGCAGCTTCGCGCTGCTCTGCCACGCCGCCCTGCACACCGGGACCGTCGCGCACGCGCTGAAGCGCATCCTCCGCGGGTTCGCGGTGTTCCTCGACGACGTCCACGGCGAGCTGCGGGTCGAGGGGCGGGAGGCGGTGGTCGAGCTCGTGAGCTCGATCGAGCCCCTCGAGGCCCGGCGCTTCGCGGACGAGACGCTGCTCATCCTCGTCCACGGGCTGACGTGCTGGCTCGCGGGGCGGCGCATCCCCCTCACGCTCGCGGAGTTCTCCGAGCCGAGGCCGCCGCACGCGCAGGAGTACGCGGTGATGTACTCGCAGCGGCTGCGCTTCGACGCGGCGCGCACCGCGGTGCGCTTCGACGCGGCCCAGCTCGCCGCGCCGGTGATCCAGGACGAGGCGTCCCTCGCGACGTTCCTCCGCACCGCCCCGCGCTCGGTGTTCCTCAAGTACAAGAACGAGGCGGGCTGGGCCGCGCGCCTCCGCCGCCGGCTCCGCGGGAGCATCGGGAAGCCGGAGTGGCCGGTGCTCGAGGACGTCGCCCGGGAGCTCCACGTGGCGCCGACGACGCTGCGGAGGCGGCTCGAGGCCGAGGGGACGAGCTACCAGGCGATCAAGGACGAGCTCCGGCGGGACGCGGCGGTCCACCAGCTCTGCGGGACCCGGCTCAGCATCGCCGAGATCGCGAGCGCCCTCGGGTTCCAGGAGACGAGCGCGTTCCACCGTGCGTTCAAGCGGTGGAGCGGCGTGCAGCCCGGCGAGTACCGGCGCCGGGCGGGCCGGGAGGGCGACGAGGCTCGGCCCTCGAGCCTCGGGCCCGGGGCGGCCGGATAGGCCTCGGCGTGAGCCGTGCCCGTCACCGTCACCGGCTTCTCCGTGACCCGTGAACCGGGTCGCGTGGCCCGTGGCCCGATCCCCGTCGACCGACGGACGGACGGATCACGGGCCAGGGGGACACGGGAGGCGGGCACGGGGGGTCACGGTCACGATGACGGTCACGCGGCCCAGGCCTGCAGCGCGAGCGCGCGAGTCAGAGCTGATCGTCCTCGATCGAGAGCGCGCCCTCGGCGCCGGACACCACGGTACGCGAGAGCCCCGGGGCGCGGACGAGCACGTGGTCGGCGTAGAAGCGGGCGGTGGCGAGCTTCGCCCGGTAGAAGCCCGCCTCGGGGGCGCCCTCGGCCAGCCGCCGGTGCGCGATGAGGGCGGCGCGGGCGCTCTGCCACCCGCCGGCCACCACGCCGAACAGCTCGAGGAAGGGCACCGCCCCGACCGCCACGGCGCGGACGTCGGTGGCGTACGTGTCCACGACGAAGTCCACCGCCTGCTCGAGCGCGACGACGCCGTCCTCGAGCCGCGCGGCGATCGCCGACAGGGTCTCGAGCCGCGCCTGCTCGAGCTGGCCCCCGACGTCGCGCATCTCGGCGATCACCCGGCGGATCGCCTCGCCGCCGTCGCGCGCGACCTTGCGGCCGACCAGATCGGACGCCTGGATCCCGGTGGTCCCCTCGTAGATGGTGGTGATCCGCGCGTCCCGCAGGAGCTGGGCCGCGCCGGTCTCCTCGATGTAGCCCATGCCGCCGTGGACCTGCACGCCGAGCGAGGCGTCCTCGATCGCGGTCTCGGTGCTCCAGCCCTTCACGACCGGGATCATGAGATCGACGAACGCCTGGCTCCGGGCGCGCCGGTCGGCCTCAGGGTGGCAGCGGGCGGTGTCCGTCGCCGCCGCCACCACGCACGCGAGGGCGCGCATCGCCTCGGTGCGCGACCTCATCAGCATCAGCATGCGGCGGACGTCGGGGTGGCGCACGATCGCCACCTTCTCCCTGCTGCGCGCGCCGAGCTCGGTCCCCTGGAGCCGCTCGCGCGCGTAGGCGAGGGCGAGCTGGTACGCGCGGTCGGAGATCCCGATCCCCTCGATCCCCACCGCGAACCGGGCGGCGTTCATCATGATGAACATGTACTCGAGGCCGCGGTGCTCCTCGCCGACGAGCCAGCCCACCGCGCCGCCGCGGTCGCCGAAGGCCAGCACCGCGGTCGGGCTCGCGTGGATCCCGAGCTTGTGTTCGAGCGACACGCAGCGGACGTCGTTCCGGGCGCCGGGGCGCCCGTCCGCGCCCACGAGGAACTTCGGCACGACGAAGAGCGAGATCCCCTTCACGCCCTCCGGCGCGTCGGGCGTGCGGGCGAGCACGAGGTGGATGATGTTCTCGGCGAGGTCGTGCTCGCCGTAGGTGATGAAGATCTTCTGCCCCTCGAGGCGGTAGGTGCCGTCCGGCTGCGGCGTCGCGCGGGTGCGCACCGCGGAGAGGTCCGAGCCCGCCTGCGGCTCGGTGAGGACCATCGTGCCCGTCCACTGGCCGCTCACGAGCTTCGGCAGGTAGGTGCGCTTCAGCTCCTCGGAGCCGCGGAGCTCGATCGCCTCGATCGCGCCGCGCGTGAGCATGGGGCAGAGGGCGAACGCCACGTTCGCGCCGTTCCACATCTCCTCGACGAGCGCGGAGACGAGCCGGGGCACCCCTTGGCCCCCGAGCGCCGGATCGGGCGACAGCGCGTTCCAGCCGCCATCGACGAACTGGCGGTAGGCGTCGCGCCAGCCGGGGGCGGTCGAGACCTCGCCGTCCTGCACGCGGGCGCCCGCGCGGTCGCCGCTCGCGTTCAGGGGGGAGAGCACGCCGGCGGCGAACTTCCCCGCCTCCTGGAGGATCGCCTCGGCGACGTCGAGCGTGACGTCGCCGCAGCCGGGCAGGCGCGCGATCTCCTCGAGCGGCGCGAGCTCGCGCAGGACGAACTGCATGTCGCGAAGCGGGGCGGCGTATTCCCTCATGATCGATCTCCAGTGCGCGAAGCGTCCACGGCCGACCCGGCGGGCTACATGTTCCGCCGGTACTGCCCACCCACCTCGAAGAGCGCGCTCGTGATCTGCCCGAGCGAGCACACCCGTACCGCGTCCATCAGCACCTCGAACACGTTCCGGTTCTCCATCACCGCCTGCTGCAGGCGGCGCAGCTGGAGCGGCGCCTCCGCCGCGTGACGCGCGTGGAAGTCGCGCAGCCGCTCGAGCTGGGAGCGCTTCTCCTCCTCGGTCGAGCGCGCCAGCGCGACGTGGTCCGGGACCGGCTCGCCGTGCGGGTTGCGGAAGGTGTTCACCCCGATGATCGGGTACTCGCCGGTGTGCTTGAGCAGCTCGTAGTGCATGCTCTCTTCCTGGATGCGGCTGCGCTGGTACCCCGTCTCCATCGCGCCGAGCACGCCGCCGCGGTCGGCCAGCCGCTCGAACTCGGCCAGCACCGCCTCCTCGACGAGGTCGGTGAGCTCCTCGATCACGAACGCGCCCTGGTTCGGGTTCTCGTTCTTCGCGAGCCCCCACTCCCGGTTGATGACGAGCTGGATCGCCATGGCGCGGCGGACGCTCTCCTCGGTCGGCGTGGTGATGGCCTCGTCGTAGGCGTTCGTGTGGAGCGAGTTGCAGTTGTCGTAGATCGCGACCAGCGCCTGGAGCGTGGTGCGGATGTCGTTGAAGGCGATCTCCTGGGCGTGCAGCGAGCGCCCGGAGGTCTGCACGTGGTACTTGAGCTTCTGGCTCCGCTCGCTTGCGCCGTACCGATCGCGCATCGCCACCGCCCAGATGCGGCGCGCGACGCGGCCGAGCACCGTGTACTCGGGGTCCATCCCGTTGCTGAAGAAGAAGCTCAGGTTCGGCGCGAAGTCGTCCACGTCCATCCCGCGCGCGAGGTACGCCTCGACGTAGGTGAAGCCGTTCGCGAGGGTGAAGGCGAGCTGGGTGATGGGGTTCGCGCCGGCCTCGGCGATGTGGTAGCCGCTGATGCTCACCGAGTAGAAGTTGCGCACCTCGTGGCGCACGAAGTACTCGGCGATGTCGCCCATCACCTTCAGGCTGAAGTCCGTGGAGAAGATGCAGGTGTTCTGCCCCTGATCCTCCTTGAGGATGTCGGCCTGCACGGTGCCGCGCACCGTGGAGAGCGCGCGCTGCCGGAGCTCCGCCGCCTCGTCCCGGGTGGGGGCGCGCCCGCGCGCCGCGGTGAACCGCTCGACCTGCTGGTCGATCGCGGCGTTCATGAACATCGCGAGGATCGTCGGCGCCGGCCCGTTGATGGTCATGCTCACCGACGTGGCGGGGTCGCAGAGGTCGAACCCCGAGTACAGCACCTCCAGGTCGTCGAGCGTCGCGATGCTGACGCCGGAGTTGCCGACCTTGCCGTAGACGTCCGGGCGCGGGTCGGGGTCCTGGCCGTAGAGGGTCACCGAGTCGAACGCGGTGGAGAGCCGCCGCGCCGGCATGCCCTCCGACACGAGCTTGAAGCGCCGGTTGGTGCGGAAGGCGTCGCCCTCGCCCGCGAACATGCGGGTGGGATCCTCCCGCTCGCGCTTGAACGGGAAGGTGCCGGCCGTGTAGGGGAACGCCCCGGGGACGTTCTCCAGCATGAGCCACCGCAGCCGCTCGCCGTCGTCCTCCCAGCGGGGCAGCACGACCTTGCGGATCCGGGTCCCGGCGAGCGAGGTGTGGAAAAGCGCGGTGCGCACCTCGCGTCCCCGGATCTTCATGACGAACTCGTCGGCGGCGTAGGCCTGCTGCAGCTCCGGCCAGGACGCGAGCAGCGCCCGCGCCGCCGGATCCTGCCGCGCCTCGCGCGCCTGGACGAGCGGCTCGAGCGCCTCGGCGGCCTCCGGCCGGTCCGGCTGCTCGGTGCGCGCCATGCGCTGCGCCGCCCGGAGCTGCTGCACCTCGCGCGCGAGCGCCGCCTGCTCGCGGACGCGCCGCTCGTAGCCGCGCACCGCGTCGGCGATCTCGGCGAGGTAGCGCACGCGCCCGACCGGCACGAGCGGGACCTGGTGCGTGCTGTGGCGGGTCTGCACCGCCGGCAGGCGCCCCTCCTTCGCCGGCAGCCCCAGCGCGCGCAGGCGGGCGAGGAGCGCCTGGTACAGCGCGGTCACCCCGTCGTCGTTGAAGCGGCTCGCGATGGTGCCGAAGACCGGCATCGACTCGGCGGGCGCGTCGAAGGCGCCCCGGTTCCGCTGCACCTGGCGGGCGACGTCCCGGAGCGCGTCGGCGGCCCCCCGGCGGTCGAACTTGTTGATCGCCACGAGCTCCGCGAAGTCGAGCATGTCGATCTTCTCGAGCTGGCTCGCCGCGCCGAACTCGGGCGTCATCACGTAGAGGGGGACGTCCACGAGCGGCGCGATCGCGGCGTCGCCCTGGCCGATGCCGGGGGTCTCGACGATCACGAGGTCGAACCCGGCGACCTTCGCGGCGGCCACCACGTCGGGGAGGGCGCGGCTGAGCTCGCCGCCCATCGCGCGCGTCGCGAGGCTCCGGAAGAAGACGCGCGGTCCCCGCGCCCACGGGCCGATCGCGTTCATCCGGATCCGATCGCCGAGCAGCGCGCCGCCGCTCTTGCGCCGCGACGGGTCGATGCTGATCACCGCCACGCGCAGGGCGTCGTCCTGGTCGAGGCGGAGGCGGCGGATCAGCTCGTCGGTCAGGCTGGACTTGCCGGCGCCGCCGGTGCCGGTGACCCCCACCACCGGCACCCGCCGGGCCGGCGCCTGGGCGTGGAGCGCCATCACGAGCTTCGGATCGGCGTGCCCGTCCTCGAGCGCGGTGACGAGCCGGGCGAGGGCGCGCCAGGCCGCCTCGCCGTGGCCGGCGATCGCGTCGAGCGTCCGCGGGGCGCGCGGCGAGAGGTCCACGTCGCAGCGCTGCACGATCTCGCCGATCATGCCGTGGAGCCCCATCCGCTGCCCGTCCTCCGGGCTGTAGATCCGCGCGACCCCGTACTCCTGGAGCTCGCGGATCTCCGCCGGGACGATGACGCCGCCCCCGCCGCCGAAGACCTGGATGTCCTCGCCCCCCCGCGCCCGGAGCGAGTCCACCACGTACTTGAAGTACTCGAGGTGGCCGCCCTGGTAAGAGCTGACCGCGATCGCCTGCACGTCCTCCTGGAGCGCGGCGGTGACGACCTCGTCCACGGAGCGGTCGTGGCCGAGGTGGATCACCTCGGCGCCGCGGTCCATGAGGATCCGCCGCATGATGTTGATGGCGGCGTCGTGGCCATCGAACAGCGCGGCGGCGGTGACGACGCGGACCTTGTGCTTCGGCCGGTACTCGGCGAGGGCTGCGAGCTCTGCGTGCGCGTGAGTCATGGGGTTCCCTCAGGCGACTCTATGCGCGCCCGGGCGGCGGGGCGATGCCCGATGCGCCCGGGTCGGCTGGCGTTTCCCGACAGGCCAGCTCGTGCCGGATCAGGACTTGAGCTCGGGGAAGTCGTCCTCGAAGTACTCGTGGGGGCCCCGCTCGGGCCCGAGGCGCCGCTGCTTCTCGGAGCGGCCGAGCTCGCTCCGGCGGATCTTCCCCGAGATGGTCTTCGGCAGCTCGGCGATCTCGATCCGGCGGATCCGCTTGTAGGGCGCGAGCACCTTGCGGATGTGCTGGAAGATCGACAGCGCCAGCTCCCGGCTCGGCGCGTAGCCGTCGCGCAGCACCAGGAACGCCTTCGGCACCGCCGCCCGGCGCGGATCCGGGCTCGGGACGACCGCCGCCTCCGCGATGGCCTCGTGCTCGATGAGCGCGCTCTCCAGCTCGAACGGGCTGATCCGGTAGTCGGACGACTTGAACACGTCGTCCCGCCGGCCCACGTACGTCAGGTAACCCTCGTCGTCGATCGTGGCGACGTCGCCGCAGTGGTAGTGGCCGTTGCGCATGAGCTGCGCCGTCTTCGCGGGGTCGTCCTTGTAGCCCGTCATGAGCCCCAGCGGGCGCGGGTCGAGCGCCAGGCAGATCTCGCCCTCGCGCGCCGGCCGATCGTCGTCGTCGAGGATCGCGACCTCGTACCCGGGCAGCGGCCGGCCCATCGAGCCCGCCTTCACCTTCTGGCCGGGCGAGTTGCCGATCTGGCAGGTGGTCTCGGTCTGGCCGTAGCCGTCGCGGATGACGAGGCCCCAGGCCTTCTTCACCTGCTCGATCACCTCCGGGTTGAGCGGCTCCCCGGCCCCCACGAGCTCGCGCAGCTTCACCGGGTAGGCGGCGAGGTCCTCCTGGATCAGCATCCGCCACACGGTGGGCGGCGCGCACAGGGAGGTCACCCCGCACCGGGTGATGACGTCGAGCGTCGCCTTCGCGTTGAACCGCGCGTAGCCGTAGACGAACACGGTCGCGCCGGCGTTCCACGGCGCGAAGACGTTGCTCCAGGCGTGCTTCGCCCAGCCCGGCGAGCTCACGTTGTAGTGGACGTCGCCCGGCAGCAGGCCGATCCAGTACATGGTGGAGAGGTGGCCGACCGGGTAGCTCTGGTGCGTGTGCGAGACGAGCTTCGGCTTCGCGGTCGTGCCGGAGGTGAAGTAGAGCAGGAGCGGATCGGTCGCGTCGGTCGGGCCGTCGGGGGTGAACGCCGCGGGGGCGGCCGCGGACTCCCCGAAGCTCGTCCAGCCGGCGCGCTCGCCGCCGACCACGATCCGGCCGTAGTCCCCCGGGAGCGCGTCGAACTTGCCGGCGTCGGTCGCCCCGACCACGACGTGGCGGACGCCGCCGCGCTCGAACCGGTCGCGCAGGTCGTCGGTGCCGAGGAGCGTCGTCGCGGGGATGATCACCGCGCCGAGCTTCATGCAGGCGAGCATCACCTCCCAGAGCGGCACGACGTTGCCGAGCATGAGGAGCACGCCGTCGCCCCGCCGGACCCCGTGGCGCCGGAGGAAGTTCGCGACCTGGCTCGAGCGCCTGGACATCTCGGCGAAGGAGAGCTTGAGCTCGCCGCCGTTCTCGTCCACCACCCACAGCGCGGGGCGGTCGTTCCCCCTCGCCATCTCGTCGAAGTAGTCGAGGGCCCAGTTGAACCGCTCGAGCTTCGGCCACCGGAACTCCCGGCGGGCGGCGTCGTAGTCGGTGCGGCGGGCGAGCAGGAGATCACGCGCTTCGAGGAAGGACCGTGACGAGCTCATGGGCACCTCGGCGTGGCGGGTATGTGTGACGTTCGTGCTCGGACTGTATGCGGCGGAGCCGCGCGGGGACGATGACCGTTGTGCCCGGGACGGGAGACGCTTGTCGACACCTCCGGAGGGGGCTCCTCGGCCGTTGGCGTAGAATCGCCAGATGCGACTGGTCCGCTTCGCGCTGCTCCTCGCCCTGTCCCTGCCGGCCCTGGCGGATGACGCCTGCCCCCTCCCAGGGGCGACGGGCGGGCCCGCGGCGCTCCTCGGGCCGTACCCCCCGGCGGGCTCGCCCGAGGCGGCCGCGGATCTCGCGGTGGTCCTGTGGGAGCAGCGGACCCGCACGCCGGAGGAGGTCGCCCGCGCGGGGTCGGAGGAGGAGCTCTCCCTCGAGGACTTCGCCGGCGCGCTCGCCCCGGGGTTCGAGGCGGGGCGCCACCCGCGGACGGAGGCGCTGCTCGCGCGCGCGGCGCGGGCGGCCCGTCCTTGCATCGGGACGGTGAAGCGGGCCTACGCGCGCGAGCGCCCCTACGTCGCGGACGCGCGCGTCGCGCCGGCGGCGGAGCGCGAGCGCACCTTCTCGTATCCGAGCGGCCACGCCACGCGCGGCGCGCTCTTCGCGGCGGTGCTCGCCGAGCTCGCGCCGGCGCGGCGGGAGGCGCTGCTCCGGCGGGGGGCGCAGATCGGCGAGGATCGGGTGATCGCCGGCGTGCACTACCCGAGCGACGTCGCCGCCGGGCAGCGGCTCGGCGCGGAGATCGCGAAGGCGCTCCTGGCCGACCGCGGCTTCCAGGAAGCGCTGGCGGAGGCGCGCGCCCTGGAGTGGTGCGGCGGCGCGGGAGCGGGCGCGGCGCGCTGACGGCCCGCCCCGCCGTCGGTCGGGTCGGTCTACAGCTTCCCGAAGAAGCCGTTCAACATGTAGGCGAGGCCGACGACGCCGAAGAGCAGGCCGATGACCCACATGATCGGCCGCTTGATCAGGGCGCCGACCGACGAGAGCATGATCGCGATCTGCAGGAGCATCACCGCGAGGCCGAACGCGGCGCCGATGCGCTGGAACCGGGCCTCGTCGCGCTGGACGCCCTCCGCCTCCGCCCGGATCTGGGCCTTCTCGCCCTCGTAGCGCCCGATGTCCTTCTCGAGCTTCGCGACGCGGCCGGCGATCGCCTCCCGGGCCTCGGGCGTCCGCGCCTCGAGCGCCTGGACCTGGAGCAGATCGCGCTCCGCGACGAGCAGCGTCTCCTTGATGCTCTTCGCCTGGTACTGCGACCAGCGGTCGTTCTCGCGGGTGGTGGCGAGCTGCACCCGGGTCGAGTAGCCGCCGCCCTTCAGCGAGGAGATGGCGGCGCACACCGCGAGCACGGTCGTGGTGAGGGCGACCCACTGCGTCCAGCGATCCCTCGGCGGGCTGGGCGGCTTCACGTCGGGTACAGGCTGCTGCTGCTTCTCGGCGGTCGAGCTCTGCTGGGACATGGACGCGGTGATCCTCCTCGGGACCGGGCAGGTAAGCAGAACCGCGGCCCGGCATCAAGCGAGCTCGAGGCGCAAAGGCCGACGCCGCCCGGGAGCGGGAGCGCGGCGAGCGAGGAGCGGCTCGCGCGCCGCGCTCGCGCCGGTGCCTCACAACACGGAGATCTTCCAGCCGCCGCGCTCGCGGACGAGGTTCTCCTCGACCGTGGTCGAGACCGGCGCGAGCCGGCCGGCCTTCGCGGACGGGCCGAAGTCGAGCGCGACGGTCGCCCGGGCGCGGTCGCCGTGCTGCTCGAGGGACACGACGCGGTAGCCCTGGAGCGGCGACGCGTCCGCGCGGTGCCGCACGAAGTCCTCGCGGCTCACCTTGGCGCGGTAGGCGGCGTCGTAGCAGTCGTACGTCGCGGCGTAGTCGTGCCGGACCGCCGTGCCGAAGAAGCGATCGAGGGCCGCGCGCGGGTCGTCGCCGCGCCGGCAGGCGGCGACCGCGAGCGCGGCCGCCACGATCAGGGTGCTCGTGATGGAGACGAAGCGGGTCATGCGCGTGCGCTCCTGGAGGGCGGCCCGCGCGGCGAGCGCCGCGCGGGCTCCCTCCGAGGTGATCAGCGGTGCATCTGCTGGATGGTCTTGTTCGCGTGGCAGACGGTGCAGTTCCAGATCCAGTAGGAGTCGCCCTGGAGCTGCTGCGGGATCGTCGGATCCGCCGCGTTGGCCGTGGTGAGCTCACCGTGCGTCGAGTTGTGGCACGCCTCGCAGTAGAGCTTGCCGTTCATCAGGCTGTTCGGCGCGTTGCTCAGGATCGAGTTCCGGTACAGCGTGCCGGAGTTCTCGGCGTGCTTGGCGTCGTGGCAGCCGCCGCACTTCGGCTCGTCGAGCCAGTCGCGGCGCCCGTTCTGGAGCGAGCTCGCCATCCAGGACATGTCGCCGTGGCAGTCGTGGCAGCTCTTCCCCGCGCGGAACATGATGCCGCGCATGCACTGCGTCTTCGGCCCGGGGTGGCAGTTGTAGCAGTCGGGCGTCGTGCTCACCGCCGTCGAGGTCGCCGCCATCTTGTCCTTGTGGAAGTTGTGCATCGCGAGGGAGAGGTTCTCCACGCCGGGCTTCCCGGCGCGGCCGAGCGCGTTGTCCGGGTGGCACTCGGAGCAGGCGTGCACGATCCCCTTCGACTGGTCGGCGGCGAGCGTCGTCCCCTGGTGCTGATCGTGCCGCTGCAGGATGTCCAGCTGCGGGTTCGAGGCCGCGTGGCAGTTCACGCACATCATCTCGGTCGAGACCGGCGCGACCACGTTCGTGGTCTGGAGGACGTTCCCGGCGGCGTCCTTCACCGTGATGACCGCCGTGCCGTAGGGATCCCAGGTCCCGTCGTCGTCGTACGGCGTGATCGGAATGCCCTCGGCCACGAAGCCGAGGCCGTTCGCGTCGAGGTGCATCGTGCCGGCGAGGGGCGAGCCGGTGATGCCGACGTTCGGGGCCACGTTGAAGCCGTACTGGGACGCGTAGCTCCAGAAGTTCGTGTGCAGGGTGGAGTTGGTCTTCTTCGGGAAGGAGTAGCTGACCGTGATCCCGCTCGTCACCAGCGCGTCGGCGGAGCGATCCATCACCTGCACGTGGAGCGTGTTGTACGGGGGGAGCACCATGAAGTACGAGTAGTCGTCCTGGTCGCAGTGCATCCCGAGGTCGTTCCAGGAGAACACGGCGTAGCGCATGTTCGCCGCGGGGATCGGCTGCGTGCCGTAGGCGGGCGTGAGCGCCCAATCGACGATGGTCGAGACGTTCGCCGTCACGCTGCTGATCTGCCAGGTGGTCTGGTAGCCCGGGGTGGAGGCCTTGAGGGTGTAGGTGCTGCCCGCCGCCTCCTTCAGCGTGTAGCTGCCGTTGCCACTGGTCGTGACGGACTGCCTGCCGTCGGTGATGGTGACGCCGGACATGGCGCCGCCCAGCTTGATGTCCTTCACCGTGCCCGTGATGTACCCGTACGTCGTACCGCCTGCGGCGATCGCGGCGGCCGGGGACGCCGCGCAGAGCGCGAGCGCCAGTCGCTTGAAGCCTTTCATCATCCGTGAACCTCGCTCAGCTGTGAACGATGCGCGGCGGCCCAACTGCCCGCCGCGGCGCTCCAGTCCGCCTGGAGCGCGCGGCCGGGAGGAGCGTGCGGCGTGCCAGCGCAGGCCCGGCGCGGGATCGCCGGCGTTATCCAGGGTTGACGGCGCTGCAACGCTTCGTTCGCGACCGCGTCGCGTGCGAAACGTTGCACGCGGCCGAACGAAACGTTCCGTCAGCAGGAGATGCCTTCGGCCCGGAGCCAGCGCCACAGGGTCGTGCGCGAGACGCCGAAGTGACAGGCCGTCTTCGTCATGTGCCACCGGTAGTTCGTGAGGGCGTCGAGCAGCTCCGCGCGGGGCGGGGGCCTCCGCGGCGACCGCGACGTCGAAGGCGGGGTCGCCGGTGCCGTGGTGGACGCCGGCGCTCGCGGCGCGGGCTCGCCCTGGTCGCTCGCGGGCAGCGCCGCCGCGGTCGCGCCGGCGTGCGCGAGGTCCCTGGGACCCGCGAGGTCGGGCGGCAGGTCCTCGGGCTGGAGTGTCTGTCCCAGCGCGACCGTCGCGGCGTACTCGATGGCGTTCTCGAGCTCGCGGACGTTCCCCGGCCAGGGGTGCGCCAGCAGCACGCGCAGCGCGCAGGGGGAGAACCGCAGCGCGCGCCCGCTGCGAGCCCCGACGCGCGCGAGGAGGTGCCGCGCGAGCGGCTCGATGTCCTCGGGCCGTTCGCGCAGCGGCGGGATCTCGATCGGGAACACCCGCAGGCGGTAGTACAGGTCCTCCCGGAAGCGGCCCTCCGCGACGCCGCGGTGCAGATCACGGTGCGTCGCCGCGACGATCCGGACGTCGCTCTTGATGGTCCGGCTGTCGCCGACCCGCTCGAACGTCCGCTCCTGGATGACGCGCAGGAGCTTCGCCTGCAGGTGCAGCGGGATGTCGCCGATCTCGTCCAGGAAGATGGTCCCTCCGTGCGCCAGCTCGAACCGCCCGACGCGATCGCGGACCGCACCGGTGAACGCGCCGCGGACGTGCCCGAAGAGCTCCGACTCGAGGAGCGTGTCCGGGAGCGCGGCGCAGTTCACGGCGACGAACGGGCGCGCCCGCCGCGACGAGCTGGCGTGCAGCGCGTGCGCGACGACCCCCTTCCCGACGCCGCTCTCACCCGTGATGAGGACCGAGACGTCCGAGTGCTGCAGGTTCTCGAGGAGGTGCATGACGCCGACCATCGCCTGCGATCGCGCGATCACGCCGGAGAAGCTCGTCGGGGCCGCGCCGCCCGCGCCGGGGTCCTCCTCGGCCGCTCGCAGCACGAGCAGGTATCTCGCGTCGGGATCGCACGCGTCGCTGACGTGATCCAGCGGCGCCGCGCTCACGGAGACGAGGCGCGAGCCGGCGGGCTCCGTCCGCAGCCACGCGCGCCACCCCTCGCGCCGCTCTCCCGCCTCCAGCGCCGCGCGCATCGCGCTGCTCGGCCCGAGCAGGTCCGGCCCGAGCAGCTCCTCGACCGGGCGCCCGCGGTATCGAGCGGCGACGCCCGGCCCGAGGAGCGCTTCCATCCGCGGCGACACGTGCGCGATCTCGAACGCCGCGTTCAAGGCGAGGCAGACGCGGCCGAGCGAGCCGAAGGCGGAGGAGACCGCCTCGAAGGCGATCCGCTTCGAATCGCAGCCTGCCGAGCCGTCGGGCATCTGCCCGAGTGTCGCGCGATCATGTGACGTTCTTCAACAGGTTCACCTTTGGGCGTGTGCGGGCGCGCCGTACAGCCTCTGACCTCCGCGCAGGTCCGCGCGCGAAGGTCGGTCGTTTTCGTGACCCGTCACGGTCGCGTGATCGTGATCAGCGGACCGGCGAGCGCGTTGTTGCCCTCGTCGGGCTCGAGCACCGCGTTCTCGACCCAGTAGCCGTCCAGCGCGTCGCCGACGTACATCGGGAAGTCGTCCGCGATGACCCCGAGGTAGTACGTGCCCGCCGGCAGCGACGCCGGGAGGGTGACCGCCGTCGAACCGCTGCTCGCCGCCCCCGGCTGCAGCCCCGACACCCAGCGGGTCCCGACCACCGTGTCGGACGGCGTGATCACCGGGTCCGCCGAGAGGTACAGGCCGACGTAGAACTCGCCCGCGGCGCCGCCGCCGACGGCCGCGCCCACGAGGTCGTCGATCACGATGGTGCTCCCCGCGACGCCGCTCGCGGGACCGGTCACGGCGCTGGCGACGAGGTCGGGCGCGGCGATCGCGACGGTGCCCCCGACGATCGTGTTGTTCGTCTCGTCCGACTCCGGCACGGAGCCGGAGGGATCCGCGATCGCGCCCAGGTACCAGGTGCCGCCCGGGACGTCGAGGGGGATCGTCACCGTCACGTCGGCGGTGCTGCTCGCGCCCGACGCCAGGCTGGAGAGCCAGCGCGCTCCGACGTAGCGATCCCCGGTGGTGATGGTCGCGTCGGAGGAGAGGTAGAACGCGAACGTGACGCCGCTCGCGATCGCGCCGGTCGGGGCCGCGGTCAGCGTGGACGAGATGGAGACCGTCTCCCCGGTGCGCGCGGCGGAGGGGCCGGAGACGGCGACCGCCACGAGATCGGGCGGCGTGATCGACACCGCGCCGCCGGCCACCGCGTTGTCGGTCTCGTCCGGCTCCGCGTACTGCCTCCAGCTGTCGGCGATCGCGCCGAGGTACCAGGTGCCCGGGGCGAGGTGGCCCGGGATCGTCACCTGGACGGTCGAGGTGACGCTCGCGCCGGCGGTCATCCCCGCCACGTAGGCCTCCCCGAGCCGCTGGTCCGTCGAGGTGATCACCTGGTCCTGCGACAGGTACAGGCCGACGCGGAGCGCGCCCGCGTCCCCCAGGCCCGCCGCGGCGGCGACGGTGAAGGTCACCGGCACCGTCGTCCCGGCGTTCACGCTCGCCGGCCCGCTCACCGCGGTCGCGCGCAGGTCGGGGCCGATCACCGCGACGGCGTTGCCGGCGAGGGCGTTGTTCCCCTCGATGCTCTCGAGCACCCCGTCGTACGAGTCGACGAGGGCGCCGATGAAGTAGGTGCCGGGGGCGAGCCCGAGCGGCACCGTCAGGGTGGTGTCGGCGGTGCTGGTCTGATCCGGTCCGAGCGCCAGGACCGTCCGACGGCCGAGGAGGACGTCGGACGTGGTGATGACCGCGTCCGACGAGAGGTAGTAGGCGACCGCGAACGGGCCGGTGCCGCCGCCGGTCGCCCGCACCATGTCGTGCACGGTCAAGGGCCTGCCCGTGTAGGCGGTGCCGTCGGCGCTCACCGCGTCCACCGTCAGGTCGGGGCCGGTCACGGTGATGGCGCCGGCGAGGTAGGTGTTGTTCGTCTCGTCCGGCTCCTTCGCGACGTCGACGGTGCTGGTGCAGAAGTCGTTCACGTAGTCGCAGATCGTCATGACGAAGTCGTCCGCGATGACGCCGACGTAGTAGGTCCCGGCCGGCAGGTTGGTGGGGAGGGTGGCGACCGTGTCGTCGCTGCTGGTGGCCCCCGGCGCCATCGGTCCCACCTCGCGCGAGCCGATGAGCGTGTCGGAGGCGGTGATCACCGGGTCCGCCGAGAGGAACACCCCCACGTGGAACGCTGGTGCGCCCCCGCCCGTCGCGGAGGCGACGACCGTGTTCGGGACCGTGAGGACGCCGCCGGTGACCCCTGTCGCGGGCGCGCTGGCGGAGGTCAGGATCAGATCCGGCGCGGTCACGGTGACGGTGTTCCCCGCGAGCGCGTTGTCGGTCTCGTCGATCTCGAGGACGGCGCCGCGCGAGTCGGCGATCGCCCCGACGTACCAGGTCCCGCCGGCGATCGTGGTCGGGATGACCACCGGGGTGTCCGCGGTGAGCGAGGCGCCCGAGGCGAGCGCGGTCACCGGGACGTTCGCGAGCCACACGTCGGACGTCGTGATGACGGGATCGGGCGACAGGTAGAGCGCCACGTCGAACCCGCCCGCGCTCCCGCCCGTCGGCGCCGCCGCCACGGTGTGGTGGATCGTGACGGTGCCGCCGGTGAGGGCGGCGCCGGGCGCCTGGACCGCGGTCATGTGGAGATTCGGTCCGGCCACGGTGAGCGGCCCGATCAGGTGGACGTTGTCCTCCTCGTTCGACTCGGTCACGAGCCCCCTGGGATCGACGATCGCGCCCAGGTGGTAGCTCCCGGCGGCGATCTCGTCGGGGAGGGTCACCTGGACGGTGAGGTCGAACGGGTACCCGGCGTACAGGAACCCGGTCGGGACCGAGCCGATCAACCGATCGTCCGACGTGATGGTGGCGTCGGTGGAGAGGTAGAGCCCGATGTCGGCCCCGTACGTCGCGCCGGGGCCGAGGTTCTTGCCGGTCAGGGTGATCGGGAACGCGACCGCGGTCCCGACCTGGGACGGCGCGGTGGACGAGGAGATCACCGGATCTCCGCCCTTGATCCGTATCTGGTTGCCGAAGACGGCGTTGTTCGTCTCGTCGGACTCCCACACCTGGTTCCAGAGATCGACGTAGGCGGCGAGCCAGTAGGTCCTCTCCGCGGTGTAGGCCCAGACCGGGGTGCGGACGTCGGTCGGCAGGGCGACGCACTCGCCGGGGGCGATCTCGTCGCCCCACGCCAGGATCGACTGGAAGCCGAGATCGTCCTCGAACGACAGGACCTGGTCCTCGGAGAGGAACCAGCCGATCCAGCCCGACCCCGGCGCGCTCCCGAGCCCGACGTTGCAGAGGGTCTGCTCGACGTGGACCGCCTCCGCCATGCCGCCGGTCGTCGGACCCACCAGGTCGCGGAGCACCAGGTCGGGCGGCAGGTGGCGGGTCACGGTGAAGGAGAGGGTCCTGGCGTTCCCGATCCCGTCGGTCGCCACCACCGTGATCGGGTTGTCCCCGAGGGAGAGCGCCACCTTCAGCTCGTAGTAGCCGTCCGTCGCGCGCCAGGGCGCGGCGACGCCGTTGACCGTCACCGAGGCGACGCCGGACGGATCGGTGGCCGTCCCGAAGACGAGCGTGTCGGGCTGCGGCGTGTAGACGGAGTTCGAGGAGTAGACGGAGAGCTCGGGCGGCTCGCTCGTGGTGGTGAAGCCGTAGAGCGCGCCCCCGGCGTCGTCGCGGGCGACGTTGCCCGCCTCGTCCACCGCGCGCACCGCGTAGTAGTAGCGGGTCGCCTCCTCGAGGCCGCCGATCTGGAGCGCGTGGCCGGTGGTGAGCCAGGCCTCCGACAGGGTGGCGCCGAGGGCGGGCGTCTTCCCGTACTCCACCGCGCCCGAGGCGGGCTCGTTCGTGCTCCAGGTGACGGTCCCGGCGCCCTGCCCGAGGTCGCGCGTCTGGACGCCGCTGATGACCGGCGGCGTCAGGTCCACCACGGCGCTGGCGGTGACCGTGGCGGGGACGCCGTTCCCGTCGTCCGCGTCGCGGTACTCCGCCGTGATCGAGTCGCCGTCCGCGACCTGCAAGACGCCGTCGCCCGCGATCCCCGCGGCGATCGCGATGGGCAGCGAGCCGATGAAGGTCGCGACGTCCGGGCCGCTCTCGACCAGGCGGACCGTCTCGCCGGCGGGCTCGGTGGCGCTCCGGATCGTCACCGTCAGCTCCTCCGCCACCGTCGGATCCTGGTTCAGGTCCGCGTCCGCCACCTTCACCTCGAGGGCGGGGACGGCGCCGTAGCGCGCGCGATCGAGCGTGACGAAGCCCGTGGAGGTGACCCCGCCGGCGCCGCTCACCACGAGCGCGAACGGCTGCGGGCCGTACGGGACGTTGTAGCCGACCACCCGCACCGTGTACTGCCCCCGCGGCGCCGCCTGGATCAGCACCTGCTCTTCCACGTCGAGCCGGTTCGGGGTGCCGCCCGGGATCGAGACGCCGCCGGCGAAGACGTTCCCGGTGTAGACGCCGCCGTCGGGCGCGACCACCTCGAGATCGAGATCGTTCACCAGCGCCTTGGACGCCGCGGTGCTGCCCGGGTAGTCGGTCCAGACCAGCGTGATCTTGAGGGGCGCGCCGCCCGGCGAGAACCAGCTCCGGGTCCACGTGGCGCCCGTCTCGAGGCCGCTCGCGAAGTCCACCACCTCGAGGAGCTTCGGGTCGCCCTGGAAGCGGAGCGCGTCGGAGAGGTTGACGCGTCCCCAGCCCTGGCCGGTGCCGGGGATCGGCCCGCCGACGTAGTCGCCGGTCATGTTCTCGGCGGTGTTGACCAGGGTGGCCTTCACGAGCGCCGCCGACGGGACGAAGGCGTCGGCGGGGGTGGCGATCCCGCTCGGCCAGAAGCCCTCCAGGTAGTACTGGCGCACCAGCGCGGCCGCGCCGGCCACGGTCGGGGTGGCCATGGACGTGCCGCTGTACGAGACGGTCGTGCAGTTGAAGCTGTCGCGGAGGCCGTCCGAGTCGGCCGAGACGATGTTCACGCCGGGCGCGGAGATCGTCGGCTTCACGCGGCCGTCCCAGGTCGGACCGTTGCTGCTGAACCAGGCCTGGATCTCGTCACCGACGCCGTTCTGGGTGGCGCCGACGCTCACCGCGTTCTTGGCGTTGGCCGGCGTCCCGACGGACCCCGTGCCCGGCCCCGAGTTGCCGTTCGCGAAGAGCGCGAGGAAGTCCTTGTGCTGCCACATGAAGCGGTCGACGCTCCAGGCCATCGTGTCGTACATGTTGACGGACGCGCCCCAGCTGTTCGTGTGCAGGCGCGCGCCGGCCTGGTACGGCGTGATGAAGAGGTCGCCGAGATCGGCCGGCGGGTAGATGCCGTTCGACTCGCCCGGGGTCAGGTCGGTCAGGAACAGCTTCGCCAGCGGCGCCATGCCGTTGGCGGTGTCCTTGCCGGTGATGGGCCGCTGATCGCCGGCCACCGTCCCGGAGACGTGGGTGCCGTGTCCCATGTCGCCGTCGTAGTCGTCCGTCAGCGCGACGTAGCCGACCACCTTGCGGTGGGTCGGGCCGATGGGCGCGCCCGTCGGGTCCCGGAAGTAGCACATGTCGTGATCGAGGCCGGTGTCGCCCACGCCCACGATCTGTCCCTCGCCGTGCAGGCCGGCGCTCCAGATCCGGGTCTGGTCCTGCACGTTGGTCTGGATGACCCAGCGCGACGTGTCGTTGAAGAGCTGCGGCTGCAGGGCCTCCTCGATGAAGATCACGTCCTCGACCTGCGCGAGCCGGGCGATGGCGCGGCGGTCGAGCTCGACCCGCGCGACGTCCCGGGCCGCGCTCGTCACCTTCCCGCGAGAGCGGAGCACCTCGGCCAGCGCGGTGCCGAGGTCGCCGTGCACGCGGACGTGGAGCCGCGCCGGCGCGCCGTCCTTCGGGAGCCGGATCGCGCCGGCCTCGTCCTTGAGCCCCGGCGCGATCTTGTAGGCGGCCCTGTAGCGGGCGACGCCGTGCACGCCGGCGAGCTGCTCGGCCGCGCGCCGCGCCGTGTCGTCCATGGTCACGAGGAAGGCGAAGTCCGGGAGGTAGTCGCCGACGGTGGCGCCGAGCGCCTCGAGCTGCCTGCGCTGCGTGGCGCCGACGGGCCCTTCGAACTGGACGATCCACTTCTTCGGGCGGACGCGCTCGCCGTCCTTCCCTGGCCTGGCGCCCGGCACCAGCGGCGCCGGGGGCGGGTCCTGCCCGACGAGGGACGCCGGCCGGACGCCGGGCTCGACCGGGGGGAGATCGATCCGCTCGAGCCGACCGTCGGGCTGCTTCGTGATCGCCACCCAGCTCCCGGGCTCCGGCTCGAGCGCGTCCAGCTCGGGCGGCACGGCAGGCGGCGACGCCTTCAGATCGAGGACGTACCCGTTCACGTGGACGGCGAGCGTCCGCGCGCTGCTCGAGAGCGTGCGCTGCGCGTCCTCGGCCTGATGGCCGCACGAGAGGAGCACGACCGCCGCGGTCGCGCAGAGGATTCGACGGTTCATGTTCCCCCCACGGTCCGGGCGGCTTCGCGCCCTCGGTGCGCTGCCGGAGCGCGCTCTTCACCGAGCGGCACCGGCCGTGCGGCCCGGCCCTCGCGAGCCAGGCCGCCGAATAGAACCGTGCGGGAGCGGGGACTGTCCACTACCCGTGAGGGCGCCCCATCGACGTACGCGGCGCCGACGCGCAGGTCGATTCACCAATCGGCGACGTGGACCGGATCGTGGAGCGGCTCGCTCCCCCGGGAGGCGGTGCAGGGCTGCGCGCTCAGGTCGTCGTCGCGGTGCCCTCGAGCCAGGAGGTGACCGGGCGCGAAGCGCAGCTCGCGCGAGCCGGGCTCGCGCCGACGACCCTCAGACCCGCGCCAGCCTCTCGCAGGCGCGGAGCAGGGTGTCGTCGTTCTTCGCGAAGCAGAACCGCAGCACGGGCTCGCCGGGCGGCTCCTCGTAGAACGGCGAGACCGGGATCGAGGCGACGCCGAGCTCGCGCGTGAGCCGCTCGGCGAGCGCCGCGTCCGGCTCGTCCGTGAGCCCTGCGTACGACGCGAGCTGGAAGTACGTCCCGGTGCAGGAGAGCGGCCGGAGCCGCGACGCGGAGAGGGCGGCGCGGAACAGGTCGCGCTTGCGCTGGTAGAAGGCCCCGAGCTCGAGGTAGCGGCTCGCGTCGCGCAGGTACTCGGCGAGGGCGAGCTGGACCGGCGTGTTCACGGTGAAGACGACGAACTGGTGCGCCCGGCGGAACTCGGTCGTGAGCTCGCGGGGCGCCAGGACGTAGCCGATCTTCCAGCCGGTGACGTGGTACGTCTTCCCGAACGAGGAGACGACGAACGAGCGGGCCGCGAGCTCGGGGTAGCGCGCGCAGCTCTCGTGGCGGAGGCCGTCGAAGACGATGTGCTCGTACACCTCGTCCGCGATGACGGCGATGTCCGTCCCGTCCACGAGGCGGGCCAGGGCCCGCAGGTCGGCCTGGGTCCAGGTGGTGCCGCTCGGGTTGTGCGGCGTGTTCACGATGACGGCGCGGGTGCGCGGGGTGACGAGGCGCCGGACCGCCGCCCAGTCGGGCCGGTAGTCGGGGTACGCGAGCCGCGCCCGCACCACCTTCCCGCCGTTCAGGACGACCGACGGAGCGTACGAGTCGTACGCCGGCTCGAACACGATCACCTCGTCGCCGGGACGGACCAGGCAGGTGATCGCCGTGTAGATCGCCTGCGTCCCGCCGGCGGTCACGGTGATCTCGTGCTCCGGGTCGTATCGCGCGCCGTAGAGCGCCTCGACCTTGGCGGCGATCGCCTCGCGCAGGGCGGGGACCCCGGCCATCGGGGCGTACTGGTTCGAGCCGGCCCGCATGTGCTTCGACACGAGGTCGTAGAGGAGCGGCGGGGCCGAGTAGTCCGGGAAGCCCTGCGAGAGGTTGATCGCGTCGTGCTCCGCCGCGAGGCGCGACATGACCGTGAAGATCGTGGTGCCCACGTCGGGGAGGCGGGAGGGGATGGCGGGGCGCGAGGCCGGCATGGCCGTGGAGCATGTCGCCCGGCGGGCGGCGTGTCCACCGCGAGGCCCCTCGCGCTTCACGAGGCAGGACGGCGCGGCACGCCGGCGCCCGGTCGCGCCCTCGGCGGCGCGGCGCCGCCGCCGGCCGCGATGAGGCGACAGTCCGTCGCCCTCGGATGCGTGCGGCGCGCGTTCGTGCCCGGGCGCCGCGTCGTCGCTACATGGAGGACGTGGGGGACCTGCAGCCGTTCGACGGGGGAGCCTCGGCGCCGCCCGCCCTGGATTTGCCCCAGCACGCGGCGGCATGGGGGATCGTGAGCGCGCTGTGGAGCGCCCCCGTCGGGATCGTCCTGGTCGACGCCGACCTCCACGTGGTGGCGATGAACGAGGCGCTCGCCCGGATGGCGGCGGTGGAGCGCCCTCCGCGCGGGCTGCCGCTCGCCACGCTCCTCGGCCGGTCGCCGCTCTCGGACACGCGCGAGCTCCGCCGCGCGATCGAGCGGCGCGAGGCGATGGCCGAGTGCGAGGTCGGCGGCGAGGTGCCGGGGCTGCGGGGCACGCGCCGCTGGCTCGTGAGCGCCGCGCCGATCCGCGGCGACGGCGGGCCGGTCGCGGCGGTGTTCGCGAGCGACGTCACGGAGGCGCGGCGCATCGAGGAGTGGGCGGAGCGGGCCGACGCCGAGGCGGAGCGCTCGACCCAGATCCTGCTGCGTCTCGAGGCCGTCTCGACCGGGCTGGCGGAGGCCGAGAGCCCGGCGGAGGTCGCGCGGGTGATCCTCGAGGCGGCCGTCGGCCTCCTCGACGCCGCCGCGGGGAGCGTGTCACGCGTCGATGAGGGTGGGGAGCTCGAGGTGCTCGACGCGGTCGGTTACCCCGAGCGCGCGCTCGTCGCCTGGCGGCGGTACGCGGCGGACCTGCCCGCCCCGCTCGCGGAGGCGTACCGGACCGGGGAGCCGATCTGTCTCGAGAGCCCGGCCGCGTTCCGCGCGCGCTACCCCCGGCTCGCGCGCGCGGCGCGCCCCTTCGAGCAGGGCGCCACGGTCGCGCTCCCGCTCCCGGCGCGCGGGCGGATCCTCGGCGTCGTCGGGATCGACTTCGCCGAGCCGCGCGCGTTCGACGAAGCGGACCGCGCCTTCATGCTCGCCCTCGCCGGCGCCTGCGCCCAGGCGCTCGAGCGGGCGTGGGCCTTCGAGCGCGAGGCCGCGCTGCGGGCCGAGGCGCAGCGGACCGCCGCGGTCCTCGACACCATGCTCTCGAGCGCGCCCATCGGCCTCGCGTTCGTGGACCGCGAGCTCCGCTTCCTGCACGTGAACGCGGTCTTCGCCGCCGCCAACCTCCAGCCGCCCACCGCCTTCGCGGGGCGCAGGGTCGAGGAGGTGCTCGCGCCGCCCGCCGGCGAGCAGCTCGCCGCGCTCTGGCGCGACGTGCTCGAGACGGGCCGGCCCGCCCTCGAGGTCGAGGTCGAGCGCCCGGGGGAGGCCCCCGGCGCGCCCCGCACGTGGCTGGAGAGCTGGTACCCGGTGATGCTCGGGGGGAGCGCGCTGGGCGTCGGGATCGTGGCCCGGGAGATCACCGCGCAGAAGCGGGCCGAGGCGATCCGTGGGCACCTGCTCGGCATCGTCGGGCACGACCTGCGCAACCCGCTGTCGGCGGTCCAGGGGCACGCATCTCTTTTGTTGCGGGATCGGAGGCTCGCTCCCGAGCAGCAGCGGCGGCTCTCCGCGATCGTGGCGAGCGTCCACCGGATGGACCGGATGATCGGCGATCTGCTCGACTACACCCGGGCGAACGCGGGCGGCTTCCCGCTCGAGCCGTCGGAGCAGCGCCTCGACGCGCTGCTGCGGGTCGTGGTGGACGAGGCGGAGGCGTCCGCGCCGGGGCGCGTCCGCCTGGCCGGCGGCGGAGACCCGCGGCTCGTCTGTGATCCCGGGCGGCTGGAGCAGGCGATCTCGAACCTCGTCGGGAACGCGCTGCGCCACGGCGATCCGGTGGCCCCGGTGGTCGTCACGTGGGACGGCGCCGCCGCCCACGAGGTCGTCGTCTCGGTGGCGAACCGCGGCGCTCCCATCCCGCCCGAGGTCCTCGCCCGCGTGTTCGAGCCCTTCCGTCAGGGGGCCGCCGGCGCGCGCCGGCACGGGCTCGGGCTGGGGTTGTTCATCGCGCGGGAGATCGCGCGCGCACACGGCGGCTCGATCGGCGCGACCTCCACGGACGCGGCCGGCACGGTGTTCACCGTGCGCGTGCCGCGCCGTCCTGCCAACCCGGTCACGCGCAGCGCGCCGTCGCCATGAGGACGAGCCCGTCGAGCGCCTCCTGCTCGACGGAGATCCCGCCGGCGGGGAAGCCCGCCGCGACCAGGAGCGCGCGGACCTCGCGCTCGGTCCGGTAGATGAGCGGCCAGTCCAGCGCCCAGTCCATGAACGCGCGATCCGGGCTCCCGGCCGCGAAGTTCCCGATCAGCACCTCGCCGCGCGGATCCATGTCGCGGCGCAGGGCGCGCAGCACGCGGATCGCGATGGTGTCGGGCAGGTAGTCGAAGAGGCCGAGGGAGAGGACGAGGCGCGCGCCCGCCAGCGCCGGGGTGGGGGTGGCGCTCCGGGCGATCCGGACGGCGTTGTCGTTCACCAGCTCGACCGCCCCGGCGTGCGGACCGAGCACCCCGCGGGCGTAGGCGAGCGCCTCGGGATCGCTGTCGATCCCGACGAGCCGCGCCGTGACGCCGCGCTCGAGCACCTCGCGCTCGACCCGGCACGGCCCGCAGGCGAGGTCCACGACGTGGACGCCCGGCGTGCGCAGCCGGTCCGCGAGCCATTCGACGGCGTACTCCTTGCGGCGCACGACGGCGACCACCGTGGCGAGCTTCAGCACGACCTCGTCGAGCGCGAGCGCCGCGCCGTCCGGTGCGCGCTCTCCCCGATACAGCATGTCGATCATCGCGTGGTCGCCCGCGTAGCCGCGCGGCTTGGTGATCGCCCGCGCGAGCAGCGGGCTCACGGCGAGGAGGCGGCCGAGCTGCGCGTGGGCCGTCTCCCGGGCGGCTCGGCGACCCTCCGGGTCCAGCGCGAGCGCCCGATCGGCGAGGACCAGCTCGCTCGAGAGCGCGGCGAGCGCGCGCTCGAGCACGTCGGATGAGGCTGAGGCTGCGCCCGGTCGCAAGGCGGCGGCGACCCGATCGGCGGCCGCCTGGATACCGGCGAGGGGATCGTGGGCATGCATCGGCAGGGCGTTCGACGTGAGCTCGATCATGCGGAAGGAACCGCGGTCGCCCTCCGAGGCATTCCCGCTCCGGGTGAAGCCGGGCCGCGCCGCGGGGCGGTTGCCGCTGCGGCGGGTGGCGGGAAGGGCAGTCGCGGGGGGCGCGCGGCAAGCAGATGTTCTCGAGCGAGGACGCGCACTCCATGCCCTGCGACCCCGCCGATCTCCGGCGACGCATCGCCGCGGCCTCGACGCGCGACACCGTCCGCGGCCTCATCTTCAACGCGATGTTCGACGTCATCCGCGAGCGCGCGGGCGAGGCGGCGGCGCGGGGCTGCGACCCGCGTCACGAGGGGCACCGCACGGACTTCTTCGGCTACCCGGTGGTCGAGTACCTGCAGATCGCCTGGTGCGGCGCGGACGCGCTCGAGCGCGCCGAGCACGGCGTCGATCGCGCGTTCTGGCTGTTCGGGCACCGCGCGGCCCGCTCCGAGCTCGCGTCCCTCATCGGGCGCGCCTTCACCTCGTTCGTCGGGCGGGATCCGCGCCGGATGATGTCGAACGCCGCGCACGGCTACCGCGCGACCGTGAGCTACGGTCAGCGACGGACCGAATGGCTCGGGGATCGCCACGCCCGGCTCGTCTTCCGCAGGGACTTCCTCGTCCCGCCGTTCCACTGCGGGGTGCTCACGGCGGCGCTCGAGACGACCGGCGTCCACGGGGTCGAGGTCAAGGGCCGCGAGACCGGGTTCCTCGAGTCCGAGTACGAGGTGAGCTGGGCGGGGTGACGACGGGTCTCAGGGCCCCGCGACGGCGGCCGCTGCCAGAGGTGCCCCGGCTTCGGGGGGCCGGCGCTCCTCGAGCGGCGTCGCGACGAGCCCGTTCCTGCTCGCGTGACCGAGGCGCCAGCCGGCTCTTCTCGCCTGAAGGCGTCAGCGGCGACCGGCGTTCGCCTGGCGCCGCCGCGCGTCCACCACGCGGATCTGGAGGAGGAGCGCCACGATCGTCACGAGGATGACGACGAGCGCGACGAGGAGCCCCGTTCGCCGGTAGCGGATCTCGCCGAAGGCGCGGCTCGCCAGGTCGAGCGCCTTCCGAGACGCCACGCTCGCCTGCCGCGTCTGTTCGTCGACCTGCCGCGGATACGCGGCGTGGACGAGCGTGCGCGCCTGCACGATCTGCTGGCGGGCGTCCTCGAGCGCGACCTGCGCGTCGGTCATGAGCATGCCCCGCTCCCGCGCCGCCTCCACCCGCGCCTCGGCGTTCCTCAGGAGCGCGGTCGCGCCGCCGAGATCGGCGGCCAGCTTCGCGGCCGCCTCTCCGCCCGGATCGTCGGGCGCGTGGCACCTCGCGCAGACCGCCCCCTTCCCCACGCCGACCCAGGCGTCGTCGGGGTGGAGGATGTCGTGGTGACCGTGGCACTCGCCGCACGCGCTGAGGGACCCCGCCTCGAACGCGGACAGGTGGGGCGAGCCGCGGAAGAGCTGCATGTTCCGCGGGTGGCACTGTCCGCAGACCGCCGGCACCGACTCGACGCCGGGGGGCGCCGCGCCGTGCGAGCCGTGGCACCGCGGGCAGGTCGGCGCCGAGAGATCGCCCGCGACGAGCGCCGCGTGGTGCACGGAGCGCTCCCACCGCTCCACCGGGCCTTGCCCACCTGGCCGCGCGTGGCACCGCGCGCAGGTCGAGGCGACCCGCGTCGGGTACACGGGCGAGCGCGCGTCCCGGGTCGAGACGATGCCGTGCGCCTGGTGGCACGAGCTGCACACCGCCGCGCGGGGGTTGCCCCGCGCGAGCTCGGTCGCGTGCCGGCTCGTGACGTACCGCGCGAGCTGGTCGGTCGGGAGGTTCGGCGCGTAGCGCTTCATGAACACCACGTCGGCGTGGCAGCCCCCGCAGAGCGTGGGGACGTCGCGCAGCGCGGGCGCGCCGCGGAACCCCTTCGCGCGCGACATGGCCACCTCCTGGTCGGGGGAGGTCGGGTCGCCGCCGTGGCACGCGGTGCAGCCGAGGCCGCGCTGGGAGTGGACGTCGCGGGTGAACGCCTCGACGGGCTTCGCGAGCTCGCCCCCGAGGCCGGCGTGGCACTCCACGCACGTGCCGCCGGGCGGCGCGGTCGGGGGCTCGGCCGCGGCGGCGATCCGGATGATCGCGACGAGCGCGAGCGGAATCAGCGCGATCGCCGCGCGCGCCGCGGCGGTCACGACCGCCTCCCGGCGAGCGCCGCGTAGAGCGTCATCGCGGCGGCGTAGAGCAGGACGGCGAGCCCGACGACCGTCGCCGTGCGGCTCGGCTCGCCGCGGCGCGACGCGCGGTCGAGCACCGGGGCGAGGAACCACAGCACCGCCGCCGCGCCGAACGCGGCGAGCCCGAGGAGCTCTCCCTCCACGCCGAGGATCCGGGCGGGGAGGAGCTTCAGCGTCTGGAAGACGAAGAGGAAGTACCACTCCGGCTGGATGCCGGCGGGCGCCGAGGCGAACGGATCGGCGCGCGCGCCGAGCTCCCACGGACGGAACGCGGCGAGCGCCGCGAGGAGCGCGAGGCCGATGAGCCACACGACCAGCTCGCGGAGCGTGAAGTCCGGCAGGAACGGGATCCCCGGGCGGCGGCGCGCCTCCTCGCGCAGCGACGGCGGCACGTGCACGTTGTGGCGCTGCACGAGGAGGAGGTGCAGGCCGAGGAGGACGAAGGCGAGGAGCGGCAGCACCGCCGCGTGCAGCCCGAAGAAGCGCGTGAGCGTCGCGCCGGAGACGTCCTCGCCGCCGCGCAGGACGCGGAGGAGCGATCCCCCGACGAGCGGGACCTTGCCCACCATGTCGGTGCCGACCCGCGTCGCGAAGAAGGCGAGCGTGTTCCAGGGGAGCAGGTACCCGGAGAACCCGAACCCGAGGGTCGCCGCGAGGAGCAGCATCCCCGTCCACCAGGTGAGATCCCGGGGGCGCCCATACGAGCGCATCAGGTACACGCTGGACATGTGGACGACGACGGAGAGGACCATCAGGTTCGCCGACCAGGCGTGGACCGAGCGCACCAGCCAGCCGAACTCGACCCGCGTCATCACGAACTCGACGCTCTCGTACGCGGCCTCGGGTGTCGGCCGGTAGTAGAGGAGCAGGAGGATCCCCGTCGTGACCTGGACGGCGAGGAAGAAGAGCGAGAGCCCGCCGAAGAAGTACGCCCACGTGAGGCGGTGACGGGGGACCTCCTTCTCCCGGAGGAACGCGACGACGGGCTCGAGCCGGAGCCGGTCGTCGAGGAATCGCCAGGCGGAGCGGGCCGACCTCATGCTCACCCCTGCTGCCGCGAGACCCAGATCTCGTCGCCCTTCACCGCCACGTCGTAGCGCTCGAGCGGCCGCGGAGGCGGGCCGGCGATCGGCACGCCCTCCAGGCTGTAGTGGCCGTCGTGACAGGCGCACCAGATGTGCTGCAGGTCCTTGCGGTACTGGACGGTGCAGGCGAGGTGCGTGCACACCGCGGAGAAGGCGCGGATCTCGCCGCCGGGCGTGGCGACCACGATCCCAGGCTTCGCCCCGAAGCGGAAGGTCTTCCCGGAGCCCGGCGGCAGCTCGGAGCGGCGGCCGGCGAGGACGCGGCCGGTCTGCGACTCCGCGCTGGGCGGAGGCAGGACGTAGCGGACGAGCGGGTACAGGATCGAGAGCGCGACGGCTCCGAGCGAGGTCCCGAGCAGCCAGGACAGCCACGCGCGGCGGGTCGGCTTCGCCTCGGCGGCGGCGTTCGGGCTCACGTTCCCTCCTCGGCTTCGCTCGGCGAGCGCGGGGGAGACCTCCCGCGCCCGGAACGCCAGATTCGAGCGCCCCGCGCCGCGCGGTGTCGAGCGACGGTTCGGGGACGACCCGCGGAGACTCGCGGCCGGGCGAGCGCCCGCACGTGCGGCCGAGCTCGCGATCGGGCTGCCGATCGGTGGAGATCAGACGATCGTCCCGCGCCGGGCCGTGCTCACGCGCCCCACCGCCGCCCAGTCCTCGTCGGCGTGCCCGCCCGCGATCGCCGCGACGAAGCGGTAGAGGAGGACGCTCCCGAGCGGCATGGGCACGGCGGCGCGCTCGGCGGCCTGGAGCGCGAGGCGGACGTCCTTCGCGCCCAGCGCGAGCCGGAACCCCGCCGGCGCGAAGGCGTTCCCGGCGATCCTCTTTCCGTACGCCTCGACGAAGGGCGACTGGAGTACCGCGCCGTTCAGCACGTCCAGGAAGGTGGCGTCGTCCACGCCCCCGCTCTCGACGAGGGCGTAGGCCTCGCCGAGGGCCTCGAGCGTCACGGCCATGACGAAGTTGGCGGCGAGCTTCACCACGTTCGCCTTCGGCGGCTCGACCCCGACCACGCGCACCTGCTTCCCGATCGCGTCGAGGATGGGGCGGCTCGCCTCGAGCGCGTCCGGTGCCCCCGCCGCGAGCACGACGAGCTCGCCGCGCTCGGCGATGCCGGGTCGTCCCAGGACGGGGGCCGCGACGTAGCGCTGGCCGGCGGCGGCGTGCCGCTCCGCCATCCGCGCGGAGAGCTCCGGGCTGATCGTGCTCGACGAGACGTGCACCGCGCCGCGGGGGAGGGTGCGCGCCGCGCCGTCGCCGCCGAAGAGCGCCTCCTCGACGGCGGCGTCGTCCGACAGCATGGTCACGAGCGCGTCCACCCCGCGCGCCGCCTCGGCCGGCGCCTCGGCGATCGCCGCGCCGCGGGCCGCGAGCGACGCGGCCTTGCCGCGCGTCCGGTTGAACACGACGAGCTGGTGCCCGGCGGCGACGAGCCGGGCCGCCATGCCGCTCCCCATCCGGCCCAGCCCCACGAAGCCGATCCTCATGCTCAGCCTCCGCCGTCCTGCCGCTTGCTGTCAGGATTTGTCCCGCGGGCGATGCGGCACCGGGCAGGACAGGTAACCGTGCTTCTCGTCCCACTGCTGGTGGTAGTCCTCCGCCCGCCAGAACGGGCCGGCGGGGGCGATCTCGGTCGTGATCGGGTCGGCGAGCCGCGCCTGCTCCGCGGCGCGCGACGCGAGCGCCTCCGCTTGCTGCTCGGGGCCGAAGGTGAAGATCGCCGAGCGGTACTGGCTGCCCTCGTCCGGCCCCTGCCGATCGCCGCTGGTCGGGTCGTGGGTCTGCCAGAAGAAGTCGAGGAGCTGCCGGTACGTCACCCGGGTGGGGTCGAACTCGACGAGGACCGCCTCCGCGTGCCCCGTCCGGTGCGAGCTCACCTCGTCGTAGGTCGGGTTCGCGGCGTGGCCGCCGGTGTAGCCCACCGCGGTGGCGACGACGCCGGGCACCCTCCGGAAGCGCTCCTCCACGCCCCAGAAGCAGCCCTGCGCGAACACGGCGAGCTGGTTCCTCCCAGAGGGGACGAGCGGGGTGCCGCGGCCGACGTGGCCTGGGTTGGTCCCGAGGCTCGGGTTCCCGATCATCGGCTTCCCTCCACGCGCCGCCAGCGCGGGCGCGCCGGCCTTCACCACCGCGACCACCGCGAGGGCGAGCGCGCCGAGCAGCGCCGCGGTCTTCATGGCCTCGCCCCCGCTCGACGGTAGGTCTTCACGCCCCTGCGCATAGCCGCCGGGATCGTCCGGTGCGAGCCGTTCGGCGAAGAGCGTCCGGCGTGGGGCGCGCTCGTCCCTCGGGCTATCGAGCCGTTAGGAGCAGGCGCGCCGCGACCGCGCATCTCGCCCTGGCCTCCGGCGGCTGCCCGTCGCACCTTCGCGAGGACGGCGCTTGGCCCGGCGCAGGGCCTCGTGCCGACGGCGAGGCGGCGATGGCAGAGACCACGGCGCGCAGCGAACGCGAGACGCTCGCCGCGCGGCTCCCCGAGCCGCTCCGCCCGCTCGCTCGCCTCGCCTACAACTTCTGGTGGTCGTGGCAGCCCGAGGGCGATGCCCTCTGGCGATCGATCGACCCGGAGTGGTGGGACGCGTGCGGGCAGAGCCCGGTGCGGCTCCTCCGCGAGGCGCCGCAGGACACGCTCGACCGCGCCGCGGCCCTCCCGGCGATCCTCGAGCGCATGGAGCGGCTCTCGCGCGGGCTCGACGAAGCGCTGGCGCGGCCGTGCACCCCCGCGCTCCCAGCCATGCCCGACGCGCCCATCGCGTTCTTCTGCGCGGAGTACGGCGTCCACGCCTCGCTCCCGGTGTACGCGGGCGGCCTCGGGGTCCTCGCGGGCGATCTCCTCAAGGAGGCGTCGGATCGGTGCGTCCCGCTCGTCGGGGTCGGGCTCCTCTACCGACGAGGCTACTTCCACCAGCGGCTGGACCGGTCGGGGTGGCAGCACGAGTGCTGGACCGTCTCGGCCCCGGAGCAGCTCGCGGTCGAGCGCGTCCTCGGCGCGAGCGGTGCGCCGCTCGCGGTCGAGATCCCGGTGCGGGACCGGATGGTGCACGCGAGCGTGTGGCGCGCGGACGTCGGACGCGTGCCGCTCTACCTGCTCGACACGGACGTCCCGGAGAACTCGGGCGTCGAGCGGTTCATCACCGCGCAGCTCTACATCGGCGGGCGCGAGTACCGCCTCCTGCAGTACGTCGTGCTCGGGATCGGCGGCGTGCGGGCGCTCGAGGCGATGGGCGTCCACGCCGTGCTGCTGCACCTCAACGAGGGGCACCCCGCGCTCGCCGCGCTGGAGCTCGTCCGCGATCGGCTCGCCCGCGGCGAGCCGATCGAGCGCGCCCTCTCCGCCGCCCGCGGGCGCGTCGTCTTCACCACGCACACTCCGGTGGCGGCGGGCAACGAGACCTATCCCGTCGCCGAGATCGAGCACGCGCTCCGCACGTTCGGGGCCGAGGTGGGGGCAGCGGCCCCCGCGCTCCTCGCCCTCGGCCGGCCCGAGGGGGCCGCCCCCTCGCAGCCGTTCGGGATGACGGACCTCGGCCTGCGCGCGAGCCGATCGACGAACGCGGTGAGCCGTCGGCACGGCGAGGTGGCCCGCGCGATGTGGGCGCACCACTGGCCCGACCGGCGCGAGGACGAGATCCCCATCGGACACGTGACGAACGGCGTCCACGTCCCGACCTGGATGGCGGGGCCCATGCGCGCGCTGCTCGACCGCCACCTCGGCCCCGAGTGGATCGAGCACCCCGCCGATCCCTGGCGCTGGGCGGCGATCGACGCGATCCCGGACGAGGAGCTGTGGGCGACGCGCTGCCGGCTCCGCGCCGACCTGGTCGCGTTCGCGCGGGCGCGCTCCGTCTCGGATCGGCTCGCCCGCGGCGAGCCCATCGAGTACGTCGAGCGCGCCTCGCGCTCCTTCGATCCCGACGTGCTGACGCTCGGCTTCGCCCGGCGCGTCGCCTCCTACAAGCGCCTGAACCTCCTCGTCGCCGACACGGAGCGGATCGTCGCGCTCCTTGGCGGCGCCCACCGGGTCCAGCTGCTCGTCGCCGGAAAGGCGCACCCGCGCGACGACGCCGCAAAGGCGATGGTTCGACACGTCTTCGGCTTCAAGGAGCAGCTCGCGGCGCGCGTGGTCTTCCTGGAGGATCACGATCTCGCCATGGCGAAGCTCCTCGTCGCGGGCTGCGACGTCTGGTTGAACCTGCCGCGCCCCCCGCTCGAGGCGAGCGGGACGAGCGGGATGAAGTCGGCGATGAACGGGGGGCTCAACCTCGGCATCCTCGACGGCTGGTGGTGCGAGGGTTACGACGGCGCGAACGGCTGGGCGATCCGCTCGGACACGATGCTGGACGCCCCGCTGCAGGACGCCCGCGACGCGGACGCGCTCTACGGCCTCCTCGAGCGCGAGGTGGTGCCGCTCTTCTACGAGCGCGACGCCGGCGGCGTGCCGCGCGGCTGGGTGCGGCGGGTGAAGGCGTCGCTCCGCAGCCTCGGCCCCGCCTTCAACACCGCCCGCACCATGCGCGACTACCTCGTGCAGGTCTACGCGCGGAGCGGCGTCGCGAGCTAGCCCGCTACCTCCTCCGCAGCCCTCGCAGCAGCGCGAGCAGGCCGATCGCGCAGACGATCTGCATCCCGAGCACGATCCGGTTCACGTCCACTGCCGGTCGCCAGCTCACCTCGCCGTGCTTCACCACGTACACGCCGGCGGGCCTGGCGCTGACGCCGAAGCCGCCCCCCTCGCCGGAGCCCTGTCCCGACGGCCCCGCGCCGCCCCCGCCGCCCGCGCCGCCACCCACGATGGCCACCGGGATGAGGGTGACGTCTCCCTGCTGGATGGGATCCCCGAAGACCCGCTTCACCGACAGCGCATCTCGCGTCTGCGCGACCAAGGCCTGCACGTCCATCGTTCACCTCCCGAGGATGGGACTGCCACGTCGATGCGCTCCGGGCCGGGGCGGCGCCGCGCTCTTCCGGGCGCGCGCGCCGCCGAGCGGGCGGCCGCCTGGCCATTCGCCGGACAGGCGTCGGCGTGGCCGGGCGCGCTGCGCGTGCGCCTCACCGGCTCACCGCGCGAGGAACCCGACCATCTCTCGCCATCGGCCGAGCCCCGGCCGCCAGTCGACGGAGTTGTGCCCGGCCCGCGCGTCCACCCAGAGCCGTTTCGGCGCGGGCTGCGCATGGAAGAGCGCGAGGCCGAGGTCGGGGAACACCACCTCGTCCCGGCCCGCGACGAGGAATGCCACCGGCCCGCGGTAGCGCGGGAGCGCCCGGTCCGCGCGGTACGCGTCGCGGAAGAGCCAGCCCGGGAGCGGGCCGTAGTGGCGGCGCGCGACGGACGGAACGCTCGCGAGCGGCGTCACCAGGATCAGGCCGTCCACCTCACCGGGCGCCGCGGCGGCGGCGAGCGCCGCGACCGCGGAGCCGAGCGACTCGCCGGCCAGCCACACGGGGCCGCTCCCCTCGCGCCGCGCGGCCCGCACCGCCTCCAGCGCCGCGGCGACGAGCGCGCGCTCCGTCGGCTCGCCAGGCCGCGGACCGTACCCGGGGTACTCGAGGAGGAGCACGTCCAGCGGCCACGCGGGATCCGCGTCGCGGAACGCCTCCGCGAAGTAGGTGCGCTCGAGCGCGGAGCCGGCGTTGCCGTGGAGCACGACGAGCCGTGCCCGCGGCGCGCCCGAGGGGTGGCGGACCCGCCACCCGAGCAGCGCCCCGGCGTCGTCCACCCACGGTTCGAGCCCGAGGGCGCGCGCCCGCATCTCGGCGCCCGCGCGGGGCTCGCGGAGCGGGAAGTAGAGGAAGCGGCGCTCGACCGTGGGGAGCACGGCGAGGGCGACGCCGGCCAGGAGCAGCGTCGCGGCCGCGAGGAGGGCGAGGCGCACGCGCCGAGGGTATCGCACCCGCGCCACGTCCCGATTCGCACGAGCTCGGGGACGCGAACCGAACCGCGGCGACGGTACCCCGAGGGGGCCGGCTCTTAACTCGCGGCTCGGCGGTGGGTCGAACGTTCAGATGACGTCGCTTCGAAAGCTGGCGGTGTGCGCGATGCTGGGCGTCGTCCCTGCCCTGGCTCGGCCGGCACCTGCGCCGGATTCCGACGAGCCCCGCTCGCAGGTCACGCCGCCCTCTCCGCCTCCGACCGAGCCGCCCCCTCCGGCTCCGTCTTCGACCCCACCGGCTCCGCAGGAGCAGGCTCCTGCTGCACCGTTGCCCGCAGGTCAATGGGTCTACACCCAGCAGTACGGCTGGATCTGGATGCCGTACGGCGATGCCTTCACGTACGTGCCGCCGAACGGGTACGGCGAACCGTTGGAGTACGTCTTCTACCCGTCCTTCGGCTGGAGCTGGGTCGTCGCGCCGTGGATCTGGGGCAGCGGCCCGTGGCCGTACTTCGGGACCTTCGGCCCGAGGCGGTTCGCCTGGTACGGGCACGGCTGGTGGCGATCCCCGTCGCGCTGGCACTACAGACCCGCGCCGGTCCGCGGTCACCCCGCGCGGCCCGGCGTCAGGCCGGCGCCGGTCCGCCCCGGTGGCCGGGGCGAGCGCCGTCGCTAGACGAACGGAGACGTCGGCGTGCATCCGGACCGGAAGCGCGTGCCTCCGTGACCCGCACGGTCCGTGACCGGCTCGAGCGGGTCGCGTCCACACCGGTGCGGACGATGCGCCTTGCAGGCGACGCCCGAGCCTCTCGGCGCCGACGCTGGACGCGGCGGTAGGATGTCCGCCATGAGGCGTATCTGCAAACTCGTCGGCGAGATCACCGCCGATCAACTGCGGTACGTGGACTGGGCGCTGGCGCGTGACCTGGGCGTGTTCATCCCCGTCGCTGGCCCGTGCGGCTACGCCATCACCACGGGGCACACGCATCCGGCGTGGTCTTTCATCGTGCCGTTCGACGATCACTGCCGCGTCCGGATCGACGGCGCCGTCGTCCGCTCGCGGCCCGGGCAGCTCTGCGCGATCGGCCCGGGCGTGCCGCACGAGGAGCTCACCGGGACCGCGCCGGCGCGGTACGCGGCGGTGTTCGTCGCGCCGGGGCTGCTGAGGCGCGCGCTGCGACACCACGGCCTCGACGCGCTCCCGCCGATGCGAGGCGACTGCTTCGCGGGGACGCAGGAGATCGTCGGCGCCGTTCGCGAGATCATGCTCGAGCGTTCGGCGCGCCTCCCGGGGCACGACGCCGTCGTGGACGCGGCGGCGACTCGGCTCGTGCACCTCATCCTCCGGGCGGTGCTGGGCGAGGGGCGGCCCCCGATCGGGTGCCGGAGCGCCGGGCCATCCGGCGCGCCGTCGAGCTTGCCGACGCGCACGTCGCCGAAGCGCTCACCGTACCCGACCTGGCGCGCGCCGCCGGGATGTCCCCCTTCCACTTCTCCCGCGAGTTCAAGCGCGAGACGGGGTGGCCCCCCGGGGCGTACCTGCGGCGCGCGCGGCTCGAGCGTGCGAAGCGGCTGCTCGCAGCGGACGATCGACCCGTCACGCAGGTCGCGCTCGAGTGCGGCTTCTGCAGCGCCTCCCACCTCGCGACCTCGTTCACGCGCGCGTTCAACCTGCCGCCCTCGCGTTACCGCGCGATGCTGCGGCGCGGTCACCATCGACCGCAGCGGCGCTGAACTCCGCCGCACGCGCGTGGAAGCGCGGCGGCGCGGCGGGGCGGTAGCGTTCCGCCATGCTCAGCCGCGAGATCATCGACTTCGCCAACCGGAACCCCGCCTGCTGGCTCGCCACGTGCGACGGAGAGCAACCGCGCGTGCGCGGGCTGCTCCTGTGGTACGCCGACGAACGCGGGTTCCACTTCCACACCGCGTCGACCAAGAGCCTGGCCGCGCAGCTCCGCCGCAACCCTCGCGTCGAGGTCGCCTTCTTCGAGCCGTCACCCGCGGGAGGCCGGATGATGCGCGTCACCGGCCGCGTGCGCTCCCTGGAGGACGCCGCGCTCCGGGACCGCCTCCTCGCCGACCGGCCCTGGCTCGCGAGCGTCCAGCGCGACCTCCCCGGCACGGAGCTCGTCCTCTTCGTGGTCGACGAGGGAGAGGTTCACCACTGGAGCATGGCGGTGAACGGCCGGGAGGCGTCACAGCCTCGGACGCGCTTCTAGCCTCGAAGGCGGCTGCCGTCGTCGGACCAGGCGATCCACCTCACGATCGGACATGAAGCAGCGCGAGCCGGTGTCGGCTTCGTCGTCGATCAGCGCGCGACGGAGAGCCTGGCGAGGAAGGCGTCGAGCGCGCGGTTCACGGCGTCCGGATCGTCGAGCTGCAGCCAGTGCGAGACGCCGCTTACGCGGGTGAGCGGGAGGTCGAGGACCTGGCCGGCCATGCTCTCCGCGTACGGATTGTCGGCCGCCTCGATCGCGACGGACGGCCCCCGATACGCGGCGATGCGTGCGCGCGCGTCCCGGAGCGCGAACATGCTCCGCCGAAGCGCCGCGAACGCGGGCGGATCCATGCGATCGGCGGAGGCGAGCACCGCCTCCCGGGTCGCGGGTCTCGCCTTCGGCCCCAGCATCCCCTCGAGCGCGGTGCGCCGCGCGCTCGCGTCGAACGAAGGCAAGGCCTCCTGCTCGATGATCGGCTGGAATGCCTCGGGCGGCACCGCGTGGAAGTCGCCGATCGCGTCGAGGTACACGAGCCCGGCCACGGTGTCCGGGTGCGCCACTGCATAGGTCGTGAGGACCGCGCCCGACATGCTGTGGCCGATCAGGATCACGCGCCCGAGCCCCATCGCGCGCCGCACCGCCTCGAGGTCGGCGGCGAGCGCCTCCACGGTGTAGACCCCATCCCGGGCCTTCTCGGACCGGCCGTGGCCGCGCTGGTCATACGCGACGACCCTGCGGCTCGCGCGCAGGTGATCGAGCTGCCCGCGCCAGACCTCCAGGTCCGCGGCGAGCCCGTGGAGGAGGACCACCGCGGGCTCGCCGACGCCGCCGTCCGACACCCGGAGCCGGCCAGCGGTGCCGTCCACGAAGATCGTGCGCTCCTTCGCCGGGGCCGGAGTCGCGGCGGATGACGCGACCGGCGGGGATGTCGGGTGGTGGTGCGCGCAGGCGGTGAACAGGATGGCGGCGGCGACGGAGCGAGCGCGGAGGTTCATGTCATCATCCGTCTACCACGCCGCGGGAAGCCTCGGCGCCGCCCGCGAGCTGGAGCACCCCCTCCGAATCCGGCGTCCGTTCACCTGCGAGAGGGCGAGCCACTCCGACCGCGCGAGGCGCATGTCGGGCTGAGCGGCGTCGGTCGGGGCGAGGTGCAGCACGGTGTCGAGCGGGTGGGAGCCGGCTCGCGACGGCCCGATACTCGTCAGCCGGCGCACCCCATCCATCAACAGGTTCTGGAGGTCGTCGAGAGGGTCGCCATCAGTGTTGCAGCGGGGCCGGTCCCCCGCAGCAGCGCTTCCACTTCTTGCCGCTGCCGCAAGGACAGGGATCGTTCCGGCCCACCCGGGTGGGCCTGGACGCCTGCAACCCGTCATCCGTGCCGCGCCCCTCGCGCCGCTGGTACTCCGCCAGGGCGTTCTTGCGTACGTCGTCGCCGACCGACATGAGGTCGTTCATCAGCGACTCGAGGGTACTCGTGAGGTCGTCGATCGACTTCATGGCTTCCCGGATCTGTTCTGCGGTATGGCTCGTCTTCCTGGCCAAGAGCTCCTGATACGCCTCCAGGAATGCGCTCCCCTCCGCGATCCCATTCAAGAGGCGCTGCCCCTCCTCCCCGAGCTCCATCGGGTCATCGCCGCCGGCGTCGATCCCGCGCAGGAACCAGGTCAGCTCGGTCCTCCGGCGAGCGACCAGCGCGGACACGCTCTCGACGGTCGGCGGCGACGGATGATCGAAGCGTGACAAGCGGACCCCATCGCCATGGTGGTCGTGCACGATGGAGTTCCACAGCCACATGACCGCCTGGAGGTTCTCGTTGGCGTCCTTGACGTCCTCGCCGAGCTCCAGCTCCGAGCCGAAGATGTCTTCGAGGAGGTGCTGGGGGCCGATCCGGATGCTCGTGGAGGCCTGGGCCCCCATGAACAGCGCGCGGACCTCCGGCTCCGAGAGTCGCGCGTGGAGGCGGTCGAGGACTTCCTGGATGGAGCGGCTCGGCTGCTCGAGGCGGGCGTGCATGCTCGCACGCTACCCTTCCTGAATGGGGCGGGCCACTCCGCCAGCAGACGCGACGAGGCGGTGCGTCTCGCGCCGCGAGGTGTTGCTTCCCACGCTATTTCACCGTCCGTCCGTCATAATCCTTCACCATCGCAGGCGACCGCTTCCCGGTCTGGTCGATGCGGTGGTCCGATCGTGAGTTGAGCGGATCGCAGAGACCGGGAAGTTTCGGGCGCATGGAAGCGGCCGAGGTCTCGCACCTACAGGAGCGTGATCTGTTGTCACCGGGCGGCTCGAGGCGGCGCAGGTGTGAGCGCAGCCACGGGATCGCACGGAGACACCGCCTGACTCCGGGTGAGCCTGCCGGCGCGTGTCGGGCATGGGGCCCGGCCCGACAGTAAAGTGCCCGCCACGGTTGCAGCCGTGCGGGCTTCGGCTGGTGCAAGTTCGGTTCCCCACCGGGCTCACCAGCGAGGAGGTTCATCGACTGGGGCGCAAGGGCGTTCGACCCTGAGAATAAGGCTGGCCACGCGTTGCTCGCGGACGCCCAGACGCCGGCGTCTCGGGGGATGTTCCTCAACGTGTATTGAAGGGTTGCGGTGAACCGAGAAGTGACCGTCCGTGGTGTCGAGCTGCAGCGCGTTCAAGCCGACTGGGGCAACGGTTCCAGGCTGCTATAGTCCCACGGAGGGGAGGGGCCCCATGTACAGAGTGAGGTGTGCCCGGCTGCTCGCGATCCTGCTGGTCTTCAGCATCGCGGCTCGGCTTTTGCCGAGGAGAACTCGGCCGTCGAGGCTACGCGCAGCCTGACCTGGACCGAGGTCGTGCCCGCGCGGATCGCCGCGGAGGAGATCCCCCTGATCGGGCGCGCCGGCGTCGACGAGGCGGGGTTCCCACGCCAGGACGTCGATCGCGCCGCCGTCCACGGTCTGCTCGTCCGCCGGGAGTTCCAGCGCGTCACGAGGCTCGTGGAGGCGGTCCAGGCCAGGTTCGAGGCCGACCCACGGTACGAGGGCTGGATGGTGAGCGTGGGAGATGCGCTCGGTACCCCGCACCCGAAGGAGCTGGAGCTCATCGAGGCATGGATCGCGGCCTCGCCGCGGTCGTTCGCGCCCAGCTTGGCTCGCGGGATCTACTGGCAACGGACGGCGTTCCTCTGGCGCGGCGCCCGCATCGTGGCGGACACGTCGGACCGGGAGCTCCAGGCGATGTCGAAGGCCGTCGAGCGCGCCCGGACGGACCTCGATCGGGCCAGCTCCCTCCGGCCTGGGCTCACGCTGGCGCTGCAGGAGCTCATCAGCGTCCACCTGCTGCGTGGCTCGCGCGAGGAGGCCCGGCGCGCCATGGAGGGGGCCCTCGCCCGCTGCCCCAGCTGCTACTTCCCGCGCTTTATCTGGCTCCAGTCGATCCGGCCGCGCTGGGGCGGCAGTTTCGAGGAGATGGAGCGTTTCGTGAAGGAGCGCTCGGACCCCGCCGATCCGCGTCGCCCGTTTCTGGATGCGCTCGTGGCCTGGGACCGGGGGGAGGAGGCACGCTTCCTCGGCAAGATGGATGATGCGAAGACCTTCCACGAGCGGGCCTGCGCCAGCGGGCGCGGGGACGCAGCGATCGCGATCCTATGCGCTGGGGAGCGGCGTCACGCTTCTGATCTGTCGGGTGCGCTCTCGGACCTGAACCGTGCGGCGGAAGCTCACCCCGGGGATGACCAGGTCCGCCTGTCCCGCGCGAGCGCGCTCGCCGCGATGAAGCGGTGGGAGGAAGCGGGCCGCGATCTCCTGTACGTCCTCCGCACGAGCCCGACCGCCGCCCCTCGGCTCCACGAGCGCGTGGTGAACGCGCTCGCGGCCCTGGCTTGGAAGGCGGGTCAGGGGGGCCGGACCGATGACGCGGAGCGCCTGTACGCCCTCGCCCGCGAGCTCGCCCCCACGAACGAAGCCCTCGCGCTCAACGCGGCGCAGGCGCGTAAGCTGTCGTCAGGCACGGCTGGTCCCAGTCCTGGTGGACTGGAGGACGAACGGCCCAGCCTCACGCTCGTCGTGCGGGACGAAGCCGGCCGCCCCACGCCCGGCGCGGCCGTCGTCGCCCTCTCCCACCTGGGGACCGCGTGGGATCTCTTCCGTTCCCTGGAGCACCCGCGGGACGCTTCGGTGACCGACGCGGCTGGCATGGTTCGGCTGCCAGTCCAGGTCGGCCCGACGCTTGTCATGGCGCGCCTCTCCGGGGAAGCGCTGCGGGGAGCCGTCGTCCGGGTCGACGTTCCTCCCAGCGGTGGAACGACCTCGATCACGCCCGCGGGCCTGGGCAGGATCGCGGGCCGAGTGCTCGACCCGGGCGGTCGTTCGCTCGCCGGGGTCGAAGTGTGGGCCATTCCCGTGGTCGAGAAGGCGGACGCCCGGGCGCGGAGCTTCGCCGCGGCGACGTCGCTGGAGGATGGCTCCTTTGCGATCCGGGGGGTCGATCGAGGTCCGTACCGGGTGTTCACTCACAGCGACCTCCACGCCGGACCGAGAACCGGAGTCGCCGCCGCGGGGAACGGGCCGGACGTCGTGGTCCCCGTGCAGCGCTATCAGGTCCTCCGGGGACGGTTGCTGTTGACCAGTCCGAATGGGCCGGTACCGGCACCCGAGGCGGTGGTGACCGGGCTCGGCTACGGTCCGAGGAGCGCTCCGACGACGGAGGGGCGGTTCTCCTTCCGTTTCAGCGAGCGTTCACGGAACTCGGCCGTGTCGTTCTCCGTCCCTGGCCGACCGCCCGTGTACCGCACCCTCGACGTCCGCGGGGATGAGATCGACGTCGGCGAGATCGTGATCGGGGCGGGGCGGAAGCTCAGGGGTCGAGTGGTGGACCGCGCGGGCAACCCGCTCTGGCAGGCTGCGATCCGGACAGTCACCGGGCAGGAACTCGCGAAGACGGTCGTGGACGGCACGTTCGAGATCGAGATTCAGGACGGTCCCGTGGAGCTGAATGTCTGGCGTCAGGGTTTCCTGGCCGCGACCCGACAGATCGGCGCAGGCGATACCGAGGTCGCCGTGACACTCTCCCAGGGCGCCCAGCTGAAGGTCCTCGTGCTCGACGAGGAGGAGAAGCCCGTCGCCGACCTCGCCCTGCTCGCGATCGGCGCCGCGCCGTGCAAGACGGACCCCGGTGGCCGCTGCGAGCTCCGCGGGATCCCGCCGGGGGAGGCGGTCGTGGGGCCCTCGCTGTTCGGACGCACGCGCAGAGATCTCCCCGTCCCGCCCTCGCTCCACGTCCCAGGCCTGGGCGCGGACGAGGATCGTACGCTCCTCATCCGGTGGCCCCTGTCGCCGAACCGGCTCACGGTCGCGGTCGTGGACTCTGCCGGTACGGCGAAGTTGCCCCCAGTGCAGGTCTATCCCGCGACCCCGCGCGTGCTCGAGGCGATCTCCAGCTCGCGCGCGACGACGGAGCCCTACTACCTGGCCGATCGCCGCCTGGACAACCTGCCCGCCGGCCGGTACGTGGTCGTGCAACGAGGAAAGGGGGCCGCCTGCGCCATGGCCGTGGTGGATCTCCGTCGTGGGGATGAGCGGACGGTCACCCTGGAACCGCGGGACGGAGGTTGCGTGGGACCAACACCTCGCTGATCCCTGGGCCCGGCGCGATCCAAGCGGACGTTCCCCGGCCCAGAACCCTTGTCCGCCACCTTGTCCGAAAACGAGGAGGGGTCCCGCCTCTCGACGGAACCCCTCGTAATTTGGAGCGGGAAACCGGATTCGAACCGGCGACCCTCAGCTTGGGAAGCTGATGCTCTACCAACTGAGCTATTCCCGCGTCGCGGTCAGAGTTTTTGCCGCGAAGGCGGGCGGGAGTCAAGGAGTTCGGCGCGGGGGGCGATGGGGACCGGAGGGGGCGCCGGCCCGCGATCCGGGGGCGGCCGTTCCGAGGCCGGCGGGCGCGACGCCGGGCTGCGGGGGATCCGGCCAGACGCTAAGCTCCGTGGCCGGCCCGACCCTGGCCGGAGGACACCGTGGACACCGTGGAGGATCTCCAGCGCCGCATCGACGAAGGGGTCGCCCTCCTCCGCGCCCGCTTCGGCGCGAAGATGGCGGCGACGCCGTCGCTCTCCGACCCGCACCCGCAGGGCGAGGGCCCGCAGAACCGGCACGGGATGCCGCGCGAGCCGCCGGGCCAGAACGTCTTCGAGAAGCGGGAGTGGCCGGTGCTCGACCTCGGCGTGGAGACCCCGGACGTCGCGCCGGAGCGCTGGCGCCTCGTGGTGGACGGCCCGGTCGAGCACCCCCTCACGCTCTCCTACGCGGACCTCCTCGCGCTCCCGCAGGTGGAGCAGGAGGCCGACTTCCACTGCGTGACCGGCTGGTCGATCCTCGACCTGCGCCTTCGCGGCGTCCGCCTCGAGACGGTGCTCGCCCTCGCGCGCCCGGCGCCGGAGGCGACCCACCTCATGGCGCACGCCTCGGACGGCTACTCGACCAACCTCCCGCTCGAGGAGGCGCTCAAGCCGGACGTGCTCCTCGTCCACGAGGTGGACGGCGCGCCGCTCCCGCGCGACCACGGCGGCCCGGTGCGGATCGTCGTCCCGCAGCTCTGGGCGTGGAAGGGCGCGAAGTGGGTCTCGCGCCTCGAGCTCATGAAGGCCGACCGGCGCGGCTACTGGGAGATCCGCGGGTACTCGAACACCGCGTACCCGTGGCGGGACGACCGGATCTGGTGAGCTACTTCTTCTTCGAGAAGCGCTTGAAGAAGTCCACGACCTGCGCGTTGGCGCGGTCCCAGTCGAGCTCGGCCGCCGGCTCGTCCTCGTCGCCGTCGATCCAGACCCCGCCGCAGGATTCGCAGGTGTCGTAGGCGAGCGAGCGCTTCTCGCCGCCCTCGACGACCACGAGGTCCACGTTGCAGGCCGGGCACATGCCCGAGATCTCGTCCACGTTCACGAACCCGCCGATGGTGGAGAGGGCGGGCAGGTTGGCGTGCAGCAGCATCTTGTTCAGGTCGGCCGGGTCCACGACCCAGATCCCACCGCACTCCGGGCACCGTTGCAGCGTGCTGTCCTCGTGCGTGATCTCCTGCATCTCGACGCTGCACCGCGGGCAATCCATGACGTGAACGGGTCCTCCTCGGGACCGGTAGAGACGATGATCAGCGTGAACGGGGGCTCAAGCCGAAGACCAGTGTACGGACAACTGATACTAGACAGAAGCGGCGCCGGCTTTCAACGTGCTTTCCGGACCGGCGGTGCGACGACCGCCCGCAGGGCACCGATGAGGCGGCGGAGGCGCTCGGCGTGGAGCTTCAGGGCGACCCGGTTCACTACCAGGCGGGCGGACACCTGGAGGACCTCCTCCTCGATGACGAGCCCGTTCGCCCGCAGCGTCTCCCCGGTCTCGGTGATGTCCACGATCGCGTCGGCGAGCCCCAGCGAGGGGGCGACCTCGATCGACCCGTGGAGCGGGATGATCTCCGCGGGGACGCCCTTGGCGGCGAAATGCCGGGCGGCGAGGGAGAGGTACTTGGTCGCGACGCGCGGCGCCACCCCGCGGGGGAGCGGCGGCGCGTCCTTCGGCCGGGCGACCATGACGGTGCACCGGCCGATCCCGAGGTCGAGCGGCTCGTACAGGTCCCGGGGCTCCTCGCGGAGCACGTCGAGGCCGACGATCCCGACCTGGGCGGCGCCGTGCTCGACGTAGCTCGCCACGTCGGCGGCCCGGATCGAGATGAAGCGCAGCCCCGCCTCCGGCGCGTCGGCCGCCAGCTTGCGCGTCCCCTCGAGGAGCTTCCTGGGAGAGACCCCGAGCGCCCGCTCGAAGAGGAGGGAGGACTCCTCGAGGAGCCGCCCCTTCGGGACCGCCACGGTGATGAGTTCCGCCGTCGTCATGCGTCCGCCGATCTGCCCTGTGGCCGGGGCGCCCTCGCGCCCGGAGTGAACTGCGATCAGCCCTTCACCCGCCGGATCCGCGCCCCGAGGGGCGCGAGCTTCTCCTCGATCCGCTCGTAGCCGCGGTCGAGGTGGTAGACGCGCTGCACCTCGGTCGTGCCCTTCGCCGCCAGCCCGGCGAGGATGAGGGCGGCGGAGGCGCGGAGATCGCTCGCCATCACCGGCGCGCCGGAGAGGCCCGGCACCCCCTTCACGAGCGCGACCCGGCCGTCCACCGAGATGTCGGCGCCGAGCCGCAGCAGCTCCTGCACGTGCATGAACCGGTTCTCGAAGACGGTCTCGGTGATCCGGGACGTCCCGTCGGCGAGGCAGAGCAGGACCATCATCTGCGCCTGCATGTCGGTGGGGAAGCCCGGGTGCGGCTGGGTCCGGACGTCCACCGGCCGGGGCCGCCCGTCGCCGACGACGCGCAGGCCGCCGGGGACGGCGCTCACCTGGGCGCCCACCGCGCGGAGCTTCTCGACGAGGGCCTCCTGGTGGGCGGGGATCGCGCCCTTCACGACCACGTCGCCGCCGGGGAGCGCGCCGGCGACGAGGAAGGTGCCGGCCTCGATCCGGTCCGCGATCACGTCGTGGTCGAGCGGCCGGAGCCGCTCGACCCCCTCGATCCAGATCTCGTCGGTGCCGGCCCCCTCGATCAGCGCGCCCATGCCGACGAGCGCGTCGGCGAGGTCCTTCACCTCCGGCTCGCGGGCGCAGTTGCGGAGCACCGTCTCGCCGTCGGCGAGCGCGGCGGCCATCATGACGTTCTCGGTGCCGGTGACGGTCTGGCCGTCGAAGGTGAAGACCGCGCCCCGGAGCCGGCCGCGCGGCGAGGTGGCGTGGACGTAGCCGTGATCGAGGCGGAGCTCCGCGCCGAGCGCGGTGAGGCCCTTGAGGTGCTGGTCGATGGGGCGCGCGCCGATGGCGCAGCCGCCGGGGAGCGAGACCTGGGCCTTGCCCCAGCGCGCGACGAGCGGCCCGAGGACGAGCACCGACGCGCGCATGGTCTTCACGAGCTCGTAGGGCGCCTCGGGCGTCACCGCGCGCGGCACCCGGATCCCGACCGCGCGCCGCTCGCCGGCGTTCCGCTCCACCTGGCAGCCCATGTGGCCGAGGAGGCGGCCGAGCGTGCGCACGTCCGCGAGGTCCGGGACGTTGCGCACGAGGTGGTCGCCCTCGGCGAGGAGCGAGGCGGCGACGATGGGGAGGGCGGCGTTCTTGGCGCCGGAGACCTCCACGGTCCCGCGGAGCGGCACGCCTCCCTCGACGACGATCTTGTCCAACGACTTCTCTCCGTTCTGCCGGGTGGGGCGCGCGGTGCCGGGCTGTCCGGCGACGAGGTCCCGATGTTTGCAAGAAGCGCGCGAGAGACGCGCGCGATTCTACGCCGGGGCCGGCCCGCTCGCCACGTGGGCGACCGTGTAACGCGGGAGGCCCGCGAGGTCCATCCGCGCCTCCGCGCGTTCGAGCCCCGCCTCGCGGCACAGCAGCGGCAGGAGCTCGCGGTGCGACTCGTGCATTTCCAGGACGAGGGTGCCGCCCGGCGCGAGCCGGCCCGGGGCCCCGGCCACGATCCGCCGGAGCACGTCGGCGCCGTCCGGGCCGCCGTCGAGGGCGAGGCGCGGCTCCCGGCGCACCTCGCGCTGGAGCGTGTCCAGCTCGCCGCGGGGGACGTAGGGCGGGTTGGACACGATCACGTCGAAGCGGGCGTCCGCCGGGACCGCCTCCCAGAGATCGCCGCGGGCGAACCCCACCTCGGCGCCGAGGGCGGCGGCGTTCGCGCGGGCGACGGCGAGGGCGTCGTCGGAGAGGTCGGTCGCCAGCACCCGGGCGCCCGGCCGCTCGAGCGCGAGGGTGACGCCGAGGATCCCGGACCCGGTGCAGAGGTCGAGGGCGGCGCCGTCGGGGGGCAGCGCGGCGAGCGCCGCCTCGAGCACGAGCTCGGTCTCGGGGCGCGGGACGAGGACCCGGGGGTCCACCGCGAAGGGCCGCCCGTAGAACTCCCGGCTCCCGACGAGGTAGGCGGTGGGCTCGCCGTCGGCGCGGCGCCGGACGAAGTCCCGGAAGCGCGCCAGCTCGGCCTCCCCGAGCGGCTTGTCGAAGTCGAGGTAGAGCCGGACGCGATCGCAGGAGAGGGCGTGCGCGAGGAGCACCTCGGCGGTGAGGCGCGGCGCGTCCACGCCCCGCTGCGCGAAGAAGCCCTGCGTCCAGGTGAGGAGCTTCAGCGGCGTCCAGGAGGAGGGACCGCCGCTCACGCCCGCTTCTCGACGGCGACCGAGGCGTCGCCCCGCGCGGCCTCGCGCAGCGCCTGCGCCGCGTAGAAGGTCCGGCAGGCGTCGATCACGTCCTGCACGTCGCCGTCCATCACCGCCGGCAGGTTGTGTCGGGTGAAGTTCACCCGGTGATCGGTGAGCCGGTCCTGCGGGAAGTTGTAGGTGCGGATCTTCTCCGACCGGTCGCCGGTGCCGACCTGGCTCTTGCGGGCGGCGTCGCGGGCGCTGCGCTGCCGCTCCTGCTCGATCTCGTAGAGCTTCGCCCGGAGCATCTTCATCGCCATGTTCCGGTTCTTGAGCTGGCTCTTCTCCTGCTGGCACTTCACCACGATGCCGGTCGGCTTGTGGGTGAGGCGCACCGCGGAGTCGGTGGTGTTCACCGACTGGCCGCCCGAGCCGGTGGAGCGGAACACGTCCATCTCGACGTCCGCCGGGTTCACCTGGACGTCGATGTCCTCCGCCTCGGGCATCACCGCGACGGTGACGGTCGAGGTGTGGATCCGCCCCTGGGCCTCGGTGGCGGGGACGCGCTGGACGCGGTGTACGCCGGACTCGTACTTGAGGGAGGAGTAGACCGCGTCGCCCGAGATGGTGACGGTCGCCTCCTTGATCCCGCCGAGCGCGCCGCCCGAGGTGTCCATCACCTCGGTCCTCCAGCCGCGCCGCTCGGCGTAGCGCAGGTAGGCGCGGAGCACCTCGGCCGCGAAGAGGCCGGCCTCGTCGCCGCCCGCGCCGGCGCGGACCTCGAGGATCACGTCCTTCTCGTCGTTCGGGTCCTTCGGGAGCAGGTACGTCTTGAGCTGCTCCTCGGCGGGCTCGATCTGCGGCCGGAGCTGGCCGAGCTCCTCCTTCGCCATCTCGCGCAGCTCGGCGTCCTCGAGCAGGGCCTCGTTGTCCTCGACCTCCTGGACGAGCCGCCGGTACGCGCGCAGGGCGGTCACGGTCGCCTCGATCGAGGCCCGCTCCTTCGACACCTTGCGGAAGCGCTCGCCGCTCGACGCGACGGCCGGGTCCGAGAGCTGGGCGGTCAGCTCCTCGAAGCGGCGCTCGATCGCCTCGAGCTTCTTCAGGACGTCTGGGGACAGCATGGAGGGGTGTTCTTACCGTTCCCGCGCGGGGTGGGCAAGGATCCGGGGCGCGGGCGGAAGCCGCACGGACGCGCGCGGGTGTCACGCCGGCCGGCGGGGTCGAGGAGCGCGGCCTCTTGCGATCGGGCGGCCCCGGGCGGGGCGGGAGGGGGATCGGGCGTGCGCCGCCCCGGCTGCGAGGGTAGGCTCCGCCGACCGGATGCGGGGTCGCTCGAGGCCGCGCCGGCCGTCCCGACAGGATGATCGCCCTCCGCCTGCCACCCCCGCCGCGGCTGCCGGCGTTCGCGACCTATCCGATCGCCGTCGCGCTCCCGCTGCTCGCCCTCTCGCTCAAGCTCCTCCTCGAGCCCGTCGCCGAGTCCACCCCGTTCGTGTTCTTCTACCCGGCGGTCCTCGTGGCCGCCTACCTCGGCGGCCTCGGCCCGGGGGGGCTCGCGACCGCCCTCTCGGCGGTCCTGGCGAACCGCGTGGTGCTGCCGCTGAGCGGGGCGTGGGCGTCCTCGCCGAAGGCCCTCGGCGCCACGCTCCTGTTCACGCTCATGGGCGCCCTGCTCGTGCTCGCGAGCGCCTCGATCCGGGCCGGCTACGCCGACCGCCGCGAGTCCGAGCGGCGGCTCCGGCTCGTCCTCGAGACCATCCCGCAGCTCGTGCTGGTGATCGCCGCCGACGGCGAGGTGGACTACGCGAACCCGCAGCTCCTCGCGTTCACGGGCCGGACCTCGGAGGACCTCGCCGCCGCGCGCCTGGGCGACCTCTTCCACCCGGAGGAGCGCGAGCGGGCGCGGGCCGAGTGGAACCGCCTCCTCGCGTCCGGCGCCGCCGCGACCGCCGAGCACCGGCTCCGCTCCGCCGACGGGAGCCACCGCTGGTTCCTGATCTCGGCGGTGCCGCTCCACGCGCTGGCCGGGGACGCGCACTGGTTCGTGTCCTGCACCGACATCCAGGCGCAGAAGGAGAGCGAGCAGGCCCAGGCGGAGGCGATCGCGGCGCGCGACGTCTTCATGTCCGTGGCGAGCCACGAGCTGAAGACGCCCATCGCCTCCGCGCTCCTCCAGGTGCAGCACGCCGAGCGGCTGCTCCGCCGCGACGGCGCGCCGGCCGAGGCCGTCTGCCAGCGGCTCTCCGCGACGGCGGCGAGCGTGGCCCGGCTCGGCGGGCTGGTCGAGGCCCTCCTCGACGTCTCGCGGATCGCCATGGGCCGCCTGGTCCTCGAGCGCGCCCGCTTCGACCTCTCCGGGACCGTGCGCGACGCGGCGGGGCGCCACGGCGACGCGGCGCGCCGCGCCGGCTGCGAGCTCGAGGTGGCGGTCGCGCCCGGGATCGCCGTCGACGGCGATCGGCTCCGCATCGAGCAGGTGCTCACCAACCTCCTCGCGAACGCGCTCAAGTACGGGGCCGGCGCGCCGGTGCGCGTCTCGCTGCGGCGCGAGGGGGCGCTCGCGATCCTCGAGGTCGCGGATCACGGCATCGGCATCGCGCCGGAGGACCAGGCCCGGATCTTCGAGCAGTTCGAGCGGGCCGTCTCGGCGCGGCACTACGGCGGGCTCGGGCTCGGGCTCTGGATCGCGCGGCAGCTCGTGGACGCGAGCGGCGGGGCGATCCACGTGGAGAGCGCCCCCGGGCGCGGCGCGACCTTCTGGGTGGCCCTGCCGGCGCCGGCGGAGGTGGCGACGCCGGAGCCCGCACGGGAGCTCGCGGGCTAGCCGCGCCGTCCGAGCGCGTCGGAGAGCGCCTTGATCGGCCCGACGTCGGCGCGCGCCGAGTCCACGAGGACCCGGAGCACGCCGAGGGCCGCGCGCGAGAGCCCGGCGAGCACCTCGAGCCGCCGGAGCTTGAAGCGCGCGAGGGCCTTCACCGCGGGATCCACGTCCGCGAGGGCGGCGCGGACGTCCTCGAGCGCGCGCTCGAAGGTGGCGAGCGCGCCCTCCACGGCGCGCCCCTCCCGCTCCCGGAGCACCCGGGTGACGAGCCGCCAGACGTTGGTCTCGGCCTCGAAGTGCTCCTTGCGGTCGCCGGGGATCTCGACCCGGTGGACGACGCCCCACCGGCGCAGCTCGGCGAGGCTCATCGAGAGCAGCCCGGTGGAGATCCGGAGCCGATCGCACAGCTCGGGCGCGGCGAGGGGGCGCTCCGAGAGGAACAGCACCGCCCAGATCCGGCCGAGCTGGCGGCGGAAGCCCCACAGCTCCATGAGCGCCCCCACCGCGTCCGCCACGGAGAGGTCCACCTTCTGGAGCGCGTACGACGTCGGAGCGGCGCGCGGCCCGTCGGCGGTCATGGCCCCCCTCCCGTCCATCACCGGAGCGCGAGGTCGCCGAGCGCGCAGACCGCGAAGGCGACGGACGCGAACGCGTTGTAGTTGAAGAACGCCACGTTGATCCGCTCGGGCCGGAGCTGGCCGCGGGGCGCCACGTGGAGGTGCTCGGCGACGAGCGTCGCGGCGAGGATCGCCGCCCCCGCGAGCCACCCGGGACCGCGGCCGGCGAGGACGCCGGCGGCGAGCACGCAGGGGACCGCGAGGAGGTGGAGACCGCGCGCCCAGGCGAGCGCGCCGCGGACCCCGAAGCGGGCGGGGATCGAGGCGAGCTCCGCGCCGCGGTCGTAGTCCATGTCCTGCAGCGAGTAGAAGACGTCGAAGCCGGCGATCCAGGCGCCGACGCCGACCCCGAGGACGACGGACGCGAGGGGCGCCCGGCCGGTGAGCGCGAGGGCGACCCCGACCGGCGCGAGCGCCTGCGCGACGCCGAGCCAGAGGTGGCACGCCCAGGTGAAGCGCTTCGCGTACGAGTAGCCGAGCAGGATCGCGAGGACCGGGAGCGCGAGCAGGCCGCAGAGCGGCGAGATCAGCGTGGCGGCGGCCACGAACGCGCCGCCGGCGCCCGCGAGGAGCGCCCACGCGGCGGCGAGCGAGACCTCGCCCGTCACGAGCTCCCGGCGCAGGGTGCGCGGGTTCTTCGCGTCGAAGGCGCGGTCGGCGATCCGGTTCATCGCCATGGCGGCGGTGCGGGCGGCGACCACCGCGAGCGCGACCAGCCCGAGCCGGAGCGCGTCGAGCCGCGCGTCGCGCGCGACGAGGGCCACCGCGGCCGCGGCGAACGGGAGGGCGAACAGCGAGTGGCTGAGCTTCACCATCCGCGCGAGGGCGACCAGCCCGCCCGGGCCGGCGGCGGGGCGGACGGCCTCGGCGGCCGGGGGACGGACGGTCATGCGGCGGGCTCCGGACGCTGGCGGGAGATCCACGTGAACGGGCGCTCGTCGGCGCCGAACGTGGAGACGAGGAACTCGAACGGATCGTCCACGCGCGCGCCGTCGAGCGGCGCGGCCAGCACGCCGGGGGCGCGGCCGGCCTCGAGGCGCCCGACGTGCGGCGCGCCGACGGCGGCGCCGTTCCAGGCGAGGGGGAGGAGGCGGCGCGCGGGGATCGCGGGGAGCTCGCGCCGGAGGACCGCCAGCTCGGCGAGCGGCGCGAGGGAGGGCGACGAGGCGAGGGAGTCGGTGCCGATCGCGAGGGGCACGCCCGCGGCGAGGAGCGCCTCGACCCGCGGGAGCTTCCCGACGATGTAGCGGTTCGAGCGCGGGCAGAGGACCGCGGTCGCGCCGCTCGCGGCGAGCAGGGCGAGGTCGTCGTCGTCGAGATCCACGCAGTGGACCACGAGGTGGTGCGGCCGCAGGTGCGGGGCGACCGCCGCGACCGGGGAGCGGCCGGAGACGCGCAGCGCGTCGAACAGCGCGGCGCCGAGCGCCTGGTACATGCGCCCGAACGCGCTCCCGCGCCCCGCGCAGAACTCGCGCTCGGCGGGATCCTCGGCGAGGTGGAGCGAGCCCGGGCCGCCCGCGAGCAGCGCGGCCAGGCCGGCGGCGTGGGTCGAGTAGATCGCGTGCGGGCTCTCCACGACCCGGAGCCCCGGAGGCGGCGCCCCGGCGGCCGCCCGCGCCGCGCGGGCCCGGGCGAGCGCGGCGTCGAACCGCTCACGCGTGAAGCCGAACACCTCGTGGTAGAGCGTGCCGGCGAGGCCGGCGGAGGCGAGCGGGCGGAGCGAGCCGAGCGTGTTCGTGACGTCTCCGACGGCGGCGACGCCGGCGCGGACCAGGTCCTCCGCCGCCATCCCCATCGCCTCCTCCGGCTCGCCCGCGCGCGTCCTGGCGCGGGCCGCCACGAAGAGCTGGATCCAGGCGGGGAGCCCCTCGCCCCCGGCGACCCAGCCCTTCATGTGCGAGAGCTCGAGGTGGAGGTGGGCGTTCACGAGGGCCGGGAGGAGCACCGCGTCGAGCCGCTCGGCCCGGCCGTGGCGCGCCTCGACCTCGGCGCGCGGGCCCACGGCGACGACGGTGTCGCCGTCCAGGGCGACGGCCCCGTCGGCGACGGCGCCGGCGAGGCCGTCCGCGCGGGCGCCGGTGAGCACCCAGGGCGCGCCGTACACCCTGGCCGTCATGCGCGCGCCCCCTCGAGGAGCTCGTACTTCATGTTCCGCCGCGCCGGCTCGAACCCCGCGTCGCGGATGTGGCGCTCGACCTCCTCCGAGTCCATCCGGAACGTGGTCCCCGCGGCGGAGACGACGTTCTCCTCGATCATCACCTGGCCGAAGTCGTTGCAGCCCATGTGCAGGGCCGCCTGGGCGACGCCGCCGCCCATCGTGACCCACGAGGCCTGCAGGTTCGGGACGTTGTCGAGGACCAGCCGCGAGACGGCGTTGGTGCGGAGGTACGCCTGGGCGCTCCCGTCGCCGGGGGCGAGCCGGGTGTTCGCCGGCTGGAAGGGCCAGCAGGTGAAGGCGGTGAAGCCGCCGGTCCGGTCCTGCAGGTCGCGGAGGCGCAGCAGGTGGTTCACGCGGTGACGCGGCTCCTCGCCCACGCCGAACATCATGGTGGCGGTGCTCCGCAGCCCCTTGCGGTGGGCCGCCTCCATCACCGTGAGCCACTCGTCCGTCGAGGACTTGAGCGGCGCGATCCGCCGCCGGACCTCGTCGTCGAGGATCTCCGCCCCGCCCCCCGGGATCGAGTCGAGCCCCGCCGCGACGAGCCGGTCGATGGTCGCGTCGAGGGAGAGATCGCTCGTCCGGGCGATGTGCCAGATCTCCTCCGGCGAGAGCGCGTGGAGGTTGATGACCGGCCACTTCGCCTTCACCCAGCGGAACAGGTCCTCGTACCACTCGACGCCGAGGTCCGGGTGGAGGCCGCCCTGGAGGAGGAGCTCGATCCCGCCGAGCGCGACGGTCTCGTCGATCTTCCGGGCGAGCTCCTCGCGGGAGAGGACGTAGGCCTCCGCGTGGCCGCGCGGCCGGTAGAACGCGCAGAAGTGGCACGCGGTGGTGCAGACGTTCGTGTAGTTCACGTTCCGCGAGACGATGTAGGTCACGCGGCGGCCGGGGTGGAGGGCGCGCCGCCGCAGGTCGGCGGCGACGCCGAGATCGAGGAGCGACGCTTCGGCGTCGAGCCGCTCCGCCTCGTCGGCGTCCAGCCGCTCGCCGTCGGCCCCCTTCTGGAGGGCGGTGTCGAGGGAGACGGCGCGGCGGGGCCGCACCGCCGGGGCGCGGTCGTCCACGAAGCGGACCTGGATCTTCGGGAGGAAGCCCTTCGCGGCGGCGCGCTCGAGGAACGCCTCGAGCCCCTGCAGCTCGTACGGCCCGAAGCCGTAGCGGATCCGCCGGGTGAGGTAGCGCCGGTACTTCTCCGGATCGCCCCCCTTCTGCGCCGCGAACTTGCGGGCGAGCTCGGTGCGGATCCCGAGCCCGTGCTGCGCGGCGCGCGTGAGCTCCTGGACGTCCGCCGGCGAGACCGTGCCCGGGCGCGCCATCCAGAGGGCGAAGATCATCGGGAGCCCGGTGAGGTGGGTCCACTCGCGGCCGAGGTCGAGGACGTGGCTCGCGCGCACGTCGAAGGCGCGGTCGCCGATGACGAGGGCGCCCTTCGTCCCCTTCGCCCGGGCGAGCCCCTCGAGGGCGGGCGCCGGCGTGAACTTCGGGTGGACGCCCATGCCGTCGAGGACGAGCTTCGCGAGCACGTGCGAGGTCCGCGACGCGGTGTCGAGGAACACCTCGTCCCAGATCGCCGGCGACTGCTCGCCGGCGAGGACCACCGTCTGCACCGGCCCGTCCGCGCCGATCGCGATCCCGGGCACGATCTCGTACTCGCCCTTGGTGAGCGCGGCGACCGAGACGAGGGCGAGGTCCACCTCGCCGGCCTCGAGCATCGCGGCGCAGCGGGAGGGCTCGGCGAGGACGAGCTCGACGCGCTCGGAGCCCTCGAGCCCCGCGGTGAGGGGCCAGGCGTTCAGGAAGGAGACGGCGGCGGCGCGGATCTTTCGCATTTGGGCTCTCTGTCCGGTGGCGGCGGTTCGCCCTTCGACGCCGGCCCGCTCGGCGGGCCCGCGCTCGGGGCGAGCGGAGGCTACGCGGTCATCTTCGGCACCGGCGCCTCGTGGACCTTCAGCACCCGGTACAGGCTGTCACGCTCGGCGGGCACCCGGCCCGCGGCGCGGATGAGCTGGTGGAGGGTCCGCTCGCTGAGCGCCTGCGGCACCGTGGACCCCGCCATGTGGTAGATGCGCTCCTCGAGGACGGTCCCGTCGAGGTCGTCCACGCCGAACGCGAGCGCGGTCTGGACCAGCCGCTCGCCGAGCGCCACCCAGTACGCCTTGATGTGGTCGAAGTTGTCGAGGTAGAGGCGCGCGACCGCGAGCGTCCGGAGGCCGTCGTACCCGGTGGGCTTCGGGAAGGCCTTCCCGATCATGTTGTGCTCGGGGTGGAAGGCGAGGGGGATGAAGACCTGGAACCCGTGGGTCTCGTCCTGCAGCGCGCGGAGCCGGCGCATGTGATCGATCCGCTCGTCGAGCCGCTCGATGTGGCCGTACAGCATCGTCGCGTTGGTCTTCACGCCGAGCCGGTGCGCGGTCCGGTGGATCTCGAGCCACTGCTCCGCGGTCGCCTTGTCGTCGCAGACCTTCCTGCGGACGCGGGGCGCGAAGATCTCCGCCCCGCCGCCGGGGATGGTGTCGAGCCCGGCGTCCATGAGGCGCCGGATGACCTGCTCGTAGGTCATCCCGAACTTCTCCGCGAAGAAGTTGAGCTCGATCGCGGTGAACGCCTTGATGGCGAGCTCGGGCCACGCCTTCCGGATCCGGGAGAGCAGCTCGGTGTAGTACTCGAACGGCAGGTCCGGGTGGAGCCCCGAGACGATGTGCACCTCGGTGATCCCGAGCGGCCGCCGCGAGAGCACCTTCTCGACGGCCTCGTCGAGGCTCATCGTGTACCCGTCGGAGGCGCGCTGGTCGTCCTTGCGCGCGAACGAGCAGAACTTGCACGACGCGACGCAGACGTTGGTCGGGTTGAGGTGCACGTTCCGGTTGTAGAACGTGAGGTCGCCGTGGCGCGCCTCGCGGACGTGGTTCGCGAGGGCGCCGAGGGCGGCGAGGTCCGCGACCTCGAACAGCTTCAGCGCGTCGTCGTCGGAGATGCGCTCCCCGGCGAGGACCTTGTCGCGGATCGGGCCGAGGCCGTCGCGCTCGAGGGCGCGGTGCGCGAGCGTCGAGATCGTCATTTCAGGGCTCCTCCACGGGCCCCTGCGCGCGAGGGGCGCTCCCCTCCCAGCGCTTCATGAGGTCGTTCGGCAGGCCGAGGCGGTCGAGGACGCGGCCGACGACGGTGTCCACCAGGGCGTCGACGGTCGCCGGCGCCGAATAGAACGAGGGCGACGCGGGCAGCACCTCGGCGCCGGCCTCGAGGACCTGGGTGATCGCCCGCGCGTGCACCAGGCTCAGGGGCGTCTCGCGCAGCACGAGGACGAGGCGCCGGCGCTCCTTCAGCATCACGTCCGCGGCCCGGCCGACGAGGTCGATCGAGACGCCGTGGGCGATCCGCGCGAGGGCCCCCGCCGAGCAGGGGACGACCACCATCGCGTCGTAGAGCGCGGAGCCCGAGGCGAACGGGGCGGTGAAGTCCTGGTCGTCCCAGCTCGGGAACGGGTAGCGCGGCTCGTCCCCGATCTCCTGGCGCCAGATCTGCCGGCCGGTCCGCGTGAACACGAGGTCCACCTCGACCCCGTGCCGCACGCCGTCCGCGGCGAGGAAGTCGAGGAGACGCCGCGCGTACGGGGCGCCCGAGGCGCCGGAGATCCCGACGACGAGCTTCATGCTTTCACCGCGGTGACGAGGCCGCAGACGCCCGGGAACAGCGTCGTCCCCCGGACGTCGCGGAACCCGGTCCGGCGCGCCGCCGCCTCGAACTCCGGGCGGGAGGCGAAGCGCTCCATCGAGGCGACCAGGTAGCGGTACGCCTCGGGATCGGGCGAGAGGATCCGGCCGAACACCGGCAGCGCGAGGCGGTTGTACGCACCGTGCACGAACCGCGAGCCGCTCGACTCGGGGCGGAAGAACTCGAGGACGCCCAGCCGGCCCCCCGGGCGGAGCACGCGTGCCAGCTCGGCGAGGCCGACCTCGTAGGCGTCGAGGTTGCGCATGCCGAAGGTGACGGTGGCGAGGTCGAACCGCGCGTCGAGGAAGGGGAGCGCCATCGCGTCCGCCTGCGAGGCGGGGAGCGCGGTCTTCTCCACGCCGCGGCGCAGCATCTCCATCGAGAAGTCGGCGGCGACGATCCGCAGGCCCGGGGCGCGCCGCCGCGCGAGCGCCGCCACGTCCATGGTCCCGGCGCAGAGATCGAGGAGCGCCTCGCCGTCCCGCGGCGCGAGGTCGGAGAGGAGGCGGCGGCGCCAGACCTGGTCGATCCGGAAGGTCATGACCCGGTTCAGGAGGTCGTACGACGGGGCGACCCGGTCGAACATGGCCCGCACCGCCTTCGCGCGGTGGGCCTCCCCGGGGAGCGGTACGTTCACTGGAGGTTCCCTCCCCGGCGCGGCGTCCAGGCCGCCGCCGGCGGCGGCGGGATGCGGGGGCGCCTGAGCGGAGCGGCGCCGGGCACGAGCCGGTCGTAGAGCGCGTCCATCCGCGCGATCACCTCGGGCGGGTGGACGCAGACCTCCGGCCACTCGCGTCCGCCCTCCTCGACCCACTTCCGCGTGGCGTCCACGCCGAGCTTCCCGCCGAACGCGAAGTGGGCGGCCGCGTGATCGAGCGCGTCCACCGGGCCGTCGGCGATCACCAGGTCGCGCTGGACGTCCACGTTGGCCAAGGCGCGCCAGGCGGCCTGGGACACGTCCTGCACGTCCACGTCCTCGTCGAAGACGACCAGCGTCTTGGTCTGGGCCATCTGCCCGGAGCCCCACAGGCCGTGGATGACCTTCTTCGCCTGGCCGGGGTGCTCCTTCCGGATCGACACGAGGCAGAGGTTGTGGAACGCCCCCTCGACCGGCATGCAGATGTCCACGATCTCGGGCGCGACGATCTGCATGAGCGGCAGGAAGAGCCGCTCGGTGGCCTTGCCCAGCCACTGGTCCTCGACCGGCGGCGGGCCGACCACGGTGGCCGGGTAGATCGGGTCGCGCCGGTGCGTGACCGCCACCACGTCGAGGGCGGGGTAGTCGTCCGCGAGGGAGTAGAAGCCGGTGTGATCGCCGAACGGCCCCTCGCGCACCAGGGGCGCCGCGGTGTCCACGAAGCCCTCGATGACGAGCTCGGCGTCGGCCGGGACGTCGAGCCCGGTCGCGACGCCCTTCACCGTCTGCACCGCCTCGCCCCTCAGGAACCCGGCCAGCAGGTACTCGTCCACGTTGGGCGGGAGGGGCGCCGAGGCGCAGTAGGTGAGGGCGGGATCGCCGCCGAGGGCGATGGCGACCGGCATCCGCTCGCCGCGCCGCTGGTACCCGCGGTAGTGGGCGGTGGCGGTCTTGTGGAGCTGCCAGTGCATCGCGAGCCGCCGCGGCCCGAGGACCTGGAGCCGGTACATCCCGACGTTGCGGACGCCCGTCTCCGGGTCCCGCGTGATCACCTGCGGGAGCGTGATGAACGGCCCCCCGTCGTGCGGCCAGGTGGTGAGCACCGGGAGGGCGCGGAGGTCGGGCTCGCGATCGATCACCTCCTGCGACGGACCCGAGGCGACGTGCTTCGGCGCGAGCGAGGCCAGCTTCCCGAGCTTCGGCAGCAGCTTGAGCTTCTCCCAGAGCGACTGCGGCGGCGCCATGTGGAGCAGCTCCCGCAGCTCCCGGGCGTGATCCTCGAGGTCGTCGGAGGAGAGCGCCCAGCTCGTGCGCCGCCGGGTCCCGAAGAGGTTCATCGCGACCGGCATCGACCCCGGCACGCCGCGCACGTTCTCGAACAGGAGCGCGGGGCCGCCCTGCTTCGCGGCGCGGTCGGCGAGGGCGGCCATCTCGAGGACGGGGTCGACCGGCTCCCGGACCCGGACGAGCTCCCCCGCCGCTTCCAGCCGATCGAGGAACGCGCGCAGCGAGCGGTAGGCCATGCCCGTCTGTACCCCACCTCCCGGTATGTTTCAACGTTCGTTGAAAGGTGCGAGGGGTCGAGCCTCCTCCCCGCGGCGAGCGGCGAGCGGCTCGACCGCCTCGACCGGCTGCGCGCCGTGCGGACGGCGCGTCGCTCCGACCGAGGCGGGGCGACGGCGGCCGGGAAGGGACCCCCGGCCACGCCACGCCGGGGCCGTCCTTCACGTGCCGCGCTGGGCGCGCGGCGCCGTCGCCGTGGCGGGGGTCACCTTCGCTCCGAGCTTCTCGAGGCGGCGGGCCGCGAGGACGTCCGAACCGAGGGTGTCGCCCTTCCGCGGCGTGACGCGGCGGTAGGCGGCGATCGCCTCGTCCACGAGGCCGTAGCCCTCGGCGATCCGGCCGACGACGAGCCAGTCGGAGGACTCCGGCTCCCGGCCGGAGCGCGCCGCGATCGACTTCACGAGGACCTGCAGCGCCTCGGCGCCCTCGCCGCGCGCCGCGTGGACCATCGCCAGCGTGTGGAGGACCGCGGCCGACTTCTCCTGGGTGAGCATCACGCCCTTGCGCGCCTGCTCGAGCGCGTCGGGCGCGGGCGGATCCCGGAAGAGCGCCACCCACGCGACCTCGTTCCAGTCCTCCGGCTCGGCGCGGCCCGTCGCGAGGAGCCGGCGCCCCTCCCGGAGCACCCCCTCGACGTCGGCGGCCGCCATCGCGGCCCGGCGCAGCCAGCGGAGCGGCTCCACCTCGTCCGGCGACCTCCGGAGCCGCGCCTCGGCGAGCTGCGCGAGCTCGGCCCTCCGGCCGAGCCGGACGAGGGCGATCGCGCGGAGGCCGAAGGTCCGGCCACCGGCGTCGGCGTCGGCGAGCTCCGGCAGGATCCGGAGGAGCGCCTCCCAGCGCTCGCCGGCGCTGTGCGACTGCGCGAGGGCCCAGCCGAGCGCGCGCCGCCGGGCGGGGTCACGCTCCTGCGCGCGCAGGTCCTCGAGCCGTCGCGCGAGCTCCGCGTCGCCCTTCATGGCGGCGAGGGCCGTGGCCGCGACGCGGAGCTCGTCCGCGCCGGCCTCGTCGCCGTGCGTCCAGAGCGCGGCGAGGACGGCGCCGGCGGTTTGCTCGGCGCCCTGCGGCGCGGCGTCCCGCGCGAACCGGAGCAGGCGGCGGGCGGCGGGGAGCTTGCCCGCCTCGACGAGCCGGCGCGCGGACGCGGCGAGCACGGCGTGCTCGGGCTCGTCGGTGACGAGGCGGAAGCCGCGGTCGGTGGGGAGCGCGTGGAGCACCAACGGCTTCGGCGCGAACGGGAAGGAGTAGCGGAACCGGTACCCCGCCTCGGCGTCGCCGTCCTTCGACCACTCGACGAGGGAGAGCGCGATGTCGCCGGCGGTCTCGGGGGTGACGCTGCCGCTGCGGTCCGTGCGGAGCGCAGCCTCGAACCCGGTGCGGAACGCCTCCAGCGCCTCGCGGTCGGAGGCGCCGCCGCCGAGGAGGTACGAGGAGAGCTTGGCCGCGCCCGCGCCGGCGATGAGGTCCCGCACGGCCCGGGGGAAGAGCGTGGCGGGGTCGGCCGCGTCGAAGCGGATCCGATCGCTCCGCTGGATGCGGCCGATGAGCGCCGCGCGCGAGCGCAGCTCGGCGGAGCTCGCCGACCCCTGCCCGGCGGCCTCGAGGAGCGCCGCGGCCTCGGCGTAGCGGCGCGCGCGCAGGAGCGGCGCCACCGCGCCCTGGAGCGCGGCGGGCCGATCGGCGGTGGGGATCCGCGAGGCCTCGCGGACCGCCGCCGGCGCGCCGTCCAGCGCGGCGATCGCGGCGAGCAGCGCGACGCGCGTCGCGGGGCCGTCCTTCATCTCGCGGGCGAGGGCCCGCGCGTCGGCGAACCGCTCGGCGCGGAGGTACACCTCGAGGAGCTCGTCGTCGTGCTCCTTGTTCTTGAGCTGGGTGCGGATGGCGCGGAGGACCTGGGCCGCCTCGTCGAGCTTCGCCCCCTTCGCCCACTGCACGCACCCGGCGCCGTGCTCGAGGATGAAGGCGAGGTGCGCGCGCGTCGCGGGCGCGTCCTTCTCGAGCTCCACCGCGCGGCGCTGCGCGGCGGCGGCGCCCGCGAGATCGCACCCGGGCTCCAGGTAGCGGCCGATGAGGTCGTGCTCGAGGGCGGTGGCGACCACCCGGTGCGCCCAGCCGTTCGACGGCTCGAGCTCGGCCGCGCGCCGCGCCTCCTTGCGCGCCGCCTCGCCCATCCCGAGCCGGAGCAGGGCGAGGGCGAGGTGGGCGTGGTGGCGGGCCTCGGTCGGGTGGAGCGCGGCGAGCCGGCGGATCTCCGCGATCGCCTCGCGCCCCTTGTTCTCGCCGAGGAGCCGCTCGGAGATCCGCTCGAACTTCACGCGGGGGCCGTCCTCCGCGAACGGCGCGAGCGCGGCGCGGAGGGCCTCCGCGTCCTTCGCGGCGATCCGCCGGGAGGCGAGCACGAACCGGTGCACGCCCGTGACGGAGCCGTCCTTCTCGACCGCGAACGATCGCTCGTAGCGGGCGGGCCCCACCGAGATCCGGACCGGCTCGGGGAGCGGCCCGGCGGTGAAGCCGGGCGGGGGCACCACCCGGTACCGCACCACCGTCTCGTGGGCCTCGCCCGCGAGGAAGTCGGCGGTGCGCTTCGCGGGGGACGCGGCGCGCTCGTCCTCGTCCCCGTCCGCCTCGCCGTCGTCACCCGCGCCGTCGGCTCCGTCCGGCCCGCCCGCGTCGGCCGCGTCGCTCTTGTCCTTGTCCTTGTCGGACGACCCCTTCGGCTGGAGCGGCTCCGGGAGCCGGGCGAACGCCAGCGCCGGCCCCGCGACGGCCTCGGCCTCGGCGTCGGCGGTCACCGCCCAGCGGGACTGGTCCGCCTCGAGCCGGACGGTCACCGGGCCCGCCCCCTCGAGCCCGTCCCGGCGCGCCGAGACGAGCTTCGCGTCCACGAAGACCTGCTTCGCGGTCTCCTCGTCCTCCTTCGCGAGGTCGGCGGCGCGCATGCGCCGGTGCGCCTGGCGCTCGGCCGCCGCTCGGGAGCCGCGCAGGAGCCGCGTCTCCGTGGCGTGCGCCCGGCCGGCCTCGGCGAGGACGAGCTCGCGGTCGAGCTCGATCCGGTTCGCCGCCGCGCCGGCGTCCGGCGTGCGGACGAGCTTCGTCGCGCCGCGGTTCGCGAGGAGCGCGAGCCGGCCCTGATCGCCGGGCGGCAGCTCCCCGGCGGCGGTGTCGGGGTCGGTCGGGTCGATCCAGAGCTCGGGCGAGCCGGGGACGTGCACGATCGCGTGGTCGAACTCGCCGAGGCCGGGGAGGTCCGCCGGGTCGTCCACGCCGGTCCGCACGAGCGCGAGCTCCGCCGGGTGACCGAGCGCGCGCAGGAGCCCGGTGAGGAGCAGCGAGAGATCCTTGCAGTCGCCGTAGCCGCGCTTCAGGGCCTCGGCGGGGGGGACGGGGACGATCGCGGCCTGCCCCAGCTCGAGCCCGGTGTAGCGGACCTTCCCGCCGATCCACGCGAGGAGCCGCTGCGCGACCTCGCGGCGGTCGCGGGCGCCGCCGGCGAGCTCCCGGGCGCGGGCCTCGAGATCGGCGCCGGCGAGCTGCCGGTCCACGAGCTCGGCGTAGCCGGCCGCGATCGCCTGCCAGGACCGGCCGGTGCCGAAGGCGAGGTGAGGGTTCGCGGCGCGCTCCGGCGGGAGGTTCGGCTCGGGCGACCTGCGGGCGGGGACGTCCGTCCAGCTCCACTCGAGCACCCGCCGCCCCTGCTCGCGGCGCTCGAGGGGCTTGCCGCCGAGGCCGCCGCGGAGGGCGAACCGGAGCGGGAGCTTCTCCGGCGCGGAGACCACGAGCCGGATCTTCCGGGTCACCACCGGCCGACCGACCCACCAGCGGTGGACGGTGCCGCCGTCGAAGGTGGGCGCGGTCTCGCGCACCGTGGACTCCTCCTCGACGACGCTCCGCTCGGCGACGTGCGGGATCGGGCCGCGCAGCACGCGGCGATCGAAGTACATGAGCCCGTCGGTCCCGTCGTCGTCGGCGGCCTCGGACAGCGTCCTGGGATCGAGGAGGTGCTCGGTGCCGTCCGGGAGGACGACGCGGGCGCGGACCGACGGGCGCTCCTCGTGCCACGGCGACCAGGCGCGCGCGGTCTCCGCCCAGCTCTCGGCGGCGGCGCGCGTCAGGGGCCGGTAGACGAGCCGGTACGTGTAGGTGACCCGGCCGGCCTCGTCGAAGGAGAAGATCCCCTCCTCGAAGAGCACGTCGATCCCGCCCTTGCGGCTCGCGGGGTCCGGGAGCGCCGCGGCGGCGCGCGCGATCTCGGCGGCGGAGGCGCTGAAGCCGGGCCGCTCCCAGGGGGCGGCCGCGGCGGGCTCGAGGGCTGCGGGCTTCGGAGCGGCGGCCGCGAGCGCGGCGGCGAGCGTGACGGCGACGGCGAGCATGCCGAGTTCCCTCCCGGTGAACGGCAGGGATCATTGTCGGCGATCGGGCGGGCGTCTGCCAGCCCGGCCGGTCGGGCGCAGCGGGATCGCCGCGCCGGATCGGTCCCGTCAGCGCGCGCTCGCCCCGCGCCAGGGCGGGAGCCCGAGCGCGGCGTCGATGGCGTCGAGCGCGGGGTCGTCGGGGGCGAACTTGCGCGCGAAGTGGGCTCCGCCCGCGAGGATCGTCGGCACGTCGGCGACGCCGATCGTCCGCGGGCTCCGCGCGCGCGAGCTCCAGTCCACGTGCCGGAAGTTCCGGCGTTCGATCCGGAGCCCGGGCCCGTTGCAGACCACGGTCTGCACGTACCCCTCCTCCGGGATGGGACGCTCCGCGAACCACCGCGCGAGCTCGGGGCGGTCCTCTCGCGTGGCGAGGAGGTGCTCCACCGCGCGGCGACCGAGCGTCCACCAGTGCTCTCCGGCGTGGCAGCCGAGCCGCGACGAGAAGGGGGAGAGGAGCGGCGCGAGGAGCGGCGAACGGATCCGGAGCCGGATCCCGAGCGGCCGGAAGGTGGTCGGAAAATAGCGGCGGTAGCAGACCTTCTGGTTGGCGGCGCCCTCGTTGACGCCGAAGCCGAGCGGGCCGGCGACGGCGCCGCGATCGCGGCGCCAGGGCCTGACGGGCGTGGCCTTCACGTAGGCGTCGGCTCCCACCGCGCGCAGGTCGGAGACGACGCGCTCCGGCCGCGCGACGGGGTAGTCCGACCCGGAGAGGTGGACGACGTAGTCCGGCCCCTCGGCCTCGCGGTAGAGCAGCCGCAGCCCGGCGAGCGTCGCCTCCACGGTGTTCCAGGAGTCCCACCCCGTCGAGAGGTGTGGCTGCACGACGCGCACGCCGGCCGGGAGCGCCGAGACGTCGAGCGGAGACTGTCCGAAGTTGTGGTGGAGCGCGATCGGCGCAGCGGGCCCGTAGAGCTCCCGGAGACGCGTGAGGAGCCGGACGATCTGGGGTGGGTCCGAGTAGGTGAGGACGACGAAGCCGATCGGCGACGACATCGGCGAGAGGGTAGCACGCCGTGGCGGGGGCGCGCGCCGCTGCGGCGCGCCGGCGTCAGGGGACGTCCGCGCCGCTTCTTCGGCTCAGACTCCGGTGTCGCTCATTTGACTCGCCTCGAGTTGCGTTCGCATGCTCGAAAAACAGCGAAAGGCGAGTCAGAACGCCCGCTCGGTCAGGGACGCCGCCGCCTCGTGGAGCGCCCGGCGGTGCACGCCGTCGGGGATCTCGTCCAGCGCGCTCATGGCGGCGACGGTGTGCTCGCGGGCGAGGGCCCGCGCGGCCTCGACGCCGCCGACCTTCTTCACCGACTCGAGCACGGCGCCGGCGACCGCCTCGGCCGGCTCGAGCCCGTCCACGACGCCGGAGAGCCGCTCGCGGAGCTTCGGGTCGGCCTCGCAGGCGCGGATGAGCGGGAGCGTCGCCTTCCCCTCGATGAGATCCGTGCCGAGCCGCTTGCCGAGGAGCACGGGATCGGCGGCGTAGTCGAGCGCGTCGTCCACGAGCTGGAACGCGATGCCGATCCCTTCGCCGAAGCGGACCAGCGCCTCGGGGATGCGGCCGCTCTCGCCGGCGGCCCAGGCGCCCGCGGCGGCCGCCCAGCCGAACAACGAGGCGGTCTTCCCCATGACCACCTCCATGTAGTCCTGCTCGGAGGCGGCGAACGAGCCGCGGAGCGAGAGCTGGAGCACCTCGCCCTCCACGAGCCGACGCATCGTCGAGAGGAGCGGCGGGAGCGCGGCGGCGCTGCCGTCCTCGGCGGAGACGATCTCGAGGGCGCGGGTGAGGAGCCAGTCGCCGGAGAGGACGGAGACCGCGTTCCCCCAGATCACCCGCGAGGCGGGCTGGCCCCGGCGCACCGGGCCGTCGTCGATCACGTCGTCGTGCAGCAGCGTGGCGGAGTGCGTCAGCTCGGCGGCGACGGCGTACGGCACCGCCGCGCGCATGTCCCCGCCGCAGGCGCCGCAGGAGAGGAGCGTCACCATCGGCCGGATCCGCTTCCCGCCGGCGGCGACGAGGTGGCGCGCGGCGGCCCGGAGCTTCTCCTCGGCGTCGTGCGTCGCGCGGGTGAGCTCCGTCTCCAGCTCGAAGAGGCTCTCGGCGAGCGACGGGACGTCGGCGAGGGCGGCCTGGGCGCGCTCGGGACGGACGCCGCGCTGCGCGCTCGAGTCGAGCTGCGCGAGGATGGCCTGCTCCTTCGCCATGCGACGACCTCCCGAACCGCCGTTCAAGAAAAGTTGAAGCGCGATATAGCGCGGGTTCCGTCGCGGGGTCAACGGAAGCCGGGCCCGCGCGCGACCCGCGCCGGCGCGGCTCGGGCGGACCCGGCCGCACCGCCCGGGACCGGATCGACCCGCCCGGCGTCCGCGCCGGAGCAAGGCGCTTCTCGCAGTGTGAAGGGAGGTTCCCTCCCGCGCCCACGGCACGACCCGCTTGCGTTCGGCGTCGCGGGGCAACACCTGCCGCCGGCGATCGTTGGCACACGCGACCGCGCCGTCGCGGGCGTGCGCTGCGACGCGAGCGGGTGCCCCCCGTCGGCTCGCGGGCGCACCCGCTGGCGCGCGCGGTGCACCGAGGAGCGCGCGCGCCCTCGGTCGGGCGCGCGGGGGGCAGGCACCGTGGACGGACGCGGAAACCGGCTCGGTGGTGTCGCCGTGCTCGCGGTGGCGCAGCTCGTCGTGGGCTGCGGGGGCGGCACGCACAAGGACTGCCCGGCCGGGCAGCTCCGGCAGGGGGACGGCTGCGTCGCCGCCCCGGTCTGCGCCGCCGGCACCCAGCAGTGCGGCGGGATCTGCTGCGCGTCGGACCAGACCTGCGCGGAGCCGGGCGTCTGTCGCGGCAAGCCGTGCAGCGCCTCCAGCGACTGCAGCGCGCAGCAGACGTGCAAGAGCGGGTCCTGCATGACCTCGGACCCGTCGTGCCGGTTCGTCCCGGAGAAGGGGCCGTTCGCGCCGCGCGTCGCCTGGGAGTGGACCGGCTCGAGCGTGCTGTCCGAGTACCGCGACGTGCTCATGACGCCGGTGGTGGTGCCGCTCCGGCCGGCGACGGCGGGCGACGTGTTCACCCCGCCGCAGGTGGTCTTCAACAGCATCCGCGGCGACCTCGGCGCCGCCGAGGAGGTGCCCGGCGTGATGCGGTCCGTCCGCGGCGACACGGGCGCTCTCCTCTGGACGAGCGACCCCGATCACCTCGTGAACGGGCTCACCGGGATCGCGGCGGGCGACCTGCGCGGCGACGGGCACCTCGTCTTCGTGACCGGCCGCTTCTCCGGGTTCGACCCGTCGAAGGACGGCGTGGTGGCCTTCGACGACCAGGGGCGCTTCCTCTGGGAGACCGTCGGGCCGCGCATCCGGTGGGGCGCCCCGACGATGGCGAACCTCACCGGCGGTCCGCGCGGGAACGTGATCGTCGGCGCCATCGTGCTGGACGCGGACGGGAAGGTCGTCTGCCAGGGGACGTCCGGGCAGGGCTCGAACTTCATGGGGCCGATCTCGGTCGTCGCCGACGTGGATCTCGACGGGAAGCCGGAGATCGTCGCCGGGAACACCGTCTACGACGCGGCCTGCCAGCCGAAGCCGGGGTGGCCGGCGCGGCAGCCGGACGGATCGCTCTGGGACGACGGCACCGTCGCCGTGGCGGACTTCACCGGCGACGATCACCCCGAGATCGTGGTGGTGGGCGCCGGGTTCGTGCGGCTGCACGACTTCCAGGGGAACCTGCTCTGGGGACCGGCGCCGCTCCCGGGGGGCGGCGGCGGCCCGCCCACGGTGGCGGACTTCGACGCCGACGGAGCGCTCGAGATCGGCGTCGCCTCGAAGCTCACCTACTCCGTGTTCAAGCCGTTCGCGGCGAACCCGGTGCTCTGGTCGCGGCCGACGCAGGACCACTCGGAGGTGACCGCCAGCTCGGTGTTCGACTTCATGAACGACGGCCACTCGCAGGTGGTGTACGGGGACGAGTGCTACACGCACGTCTACGACGGCGCGACCGGGGACCCGCTCTTCGAGGCGGAGAACCCGAGCTGCACCACGCAGGAGAACCCGGTGATCGCCGACGTCAACCGGGACGGGCGCGCCGAGATCGTGGTGGCGACCAACTCGGTCTGCGCGTACGTGTGCCCGTGGGGCAACCAGTACGGCTCGAGCAAGAAGGGGATCACCGTCTACAAGGATCTGAACGATCGCTGGGTCGGGACGCGCCCGCTCTGGAACCAGCACGCCTACAGCGTGACCAACGTCGAGGACGACGGCCGGCTGCCCTGGCCGATCCCGAACTTCTGGCAGATGGCCGGGCTGAACGCCTTCCGGAAGAACCCGGTGGGCGATCCGAACTACTCGGCGCCGGACCTCGCCGTCGAGTCGCGCGACGTCACGGTGGACCTCTCCTCGTGCCCGGGGGCGCTCGTCGTGACGGCGCGGGTCTGGAACCGCGGCGCGGTGCCCGTCGCCGAAGGGGTGCCGGTCACCTTCAGGGCGGATCCGGCCGGCGCGGCGTACGTGACCGTCTCGACGACGACCACGATCCTCCCCGGAGGCTTCGAGGACGTGACCATCCGGATCGCGCCCCCGCCGCGCACGCCGGTGGGCGTCCAGGTCGAGGTCGATCGCGACGCGAGCGGGAAGGGCGTGGTGGGCGAGTGCGACGAGTCGAACAACGTCGCGAAGGCGGGAGACGCCTTCTGCGCGGCGGGCGGGCTGTGATCGGCGACCGGTCTCCGCGGTCTCCGCGAGCGGGAAACCGACGATCCGTGTTCCGTCACCGTGACCGTGACCGTGACCGTCTCCGTGCCCGCCTCCCGTGTCCCGTTTCCCTTGGCCCGTATCTCCGTCGGATCACGGGGATCGGGGCCACGGGCCACGGGAACCGGTTCACGGGTCACGCCAGGCCGGTGACGGTGACGGGCACGGGTACGACGGGTGCGGGTTCGGATTCGGTGAGACGGGTGCTAAGTTCGCCTCCGTGTCAGTGGTGAAGCTCATCGTCGAGTACGAGGGCACCCGCTACGTCGGGTGGCAGGTCCAGCCGAACGGCCCGTCGGTGCAGGCGGAGATCGAGCGGGCGCTCGCCACCCTGCACGAGGGGCCGCGCCGCGTCACCGCCGCGGGACGCACCGACGCCGGGGTGCACGCGCGGGGGCAGGTGGTGTCCTTCCCGGAGGACCATCCGCTCCCGGAGAAGGCCTACGTGCGCGGTATGAACGCGCTGCTGCCGGCGGACGTCGCGGTGCGCGCGGCGAGCCTCGAGCCGGACGGCTTCGACGCCCGCCGCAGCGCCCGCGGGAAGCGCTACCGCTACGTGATCGAGAACGTGGACACCCGCGCGCCGCTCACCCGGCGGGTCGCCTGGCAGATCTTCCAGCCGCTGGACGTCGCGGCCATGCGGGCGGCCGCCTCGCCCCTCGTCGGCCGGCACGACTTCGCCGCCTTCCAGGCCTCGGACTGCGCCTGCGCTCACGCGGTGCGCGAGGTGCGCCGGCTCGAGGTCCTCGGCGAGGCCGGGGGGCGGATCGAGGTCGTGGTCGAGGCGACCGCCTTCGTGAAGCACATGGTCCGCAACATCGTCGGCACCCTGGTCGAGGTCGGCCGGGGGAAGCGGGCCGCCGGGAGCATTCCGACCCTCATCGAGTCGCGTGACCGGACCCTCGCGGGCCCCACCGCGCCGCCGCAGGGGCTGTGCCTGGAGGAGGTCTTTTATTGATCCCGTGACCGTCCCCTGTCCCCGCGTGGGGTGCCTCGCGTGGCCCCCGTGGCCCCGACAGCCTGCCTGCCATGCGGGTACAGGAGGCGGCCAAGGGACCCGGGGGATATCGGGGCACGGGCCAGGGACACGGGAGGCGGGGTCACGGGTACGGGTGCGGGTACGCGTGCGGGTACGCGTGCGGGTACGCGTGCGGGTACGCGTGCGGGCACATGGGACCTCGACCCGGGCAGAGCTCCCCCGCTCCCCGTGTTACACTTCCTGACTTTCACCTTCCCGGAGGCCCCCGGATGTCGCAGAAGAAGCTCAAGGTCGGCGTGCTCGGCGCGACCGGCATGGTCGGGCAGCGGTTCGTCTCGCTCCTCGAGAACCACCCCTGGTTCGAGGTGACGCTCGTCGCGGCGAGCGCCAACTCCGCCGGCCAGAAGTACGCGGACGCGGTGAAGGGGCGCTGGGCGATGAAGGGCGCGATCCCGGCCGCCACCGCCGCCCTCACCGTGAAGAACGCGTCGGACGTCGCCGCGATCTCCGACGCCGTGGACTTCGTCTTCTGCGCGGTGGACATGACGAAGGAGGAGACGGCGAGGCTCGAGGAGGACTACGCCCGGCACGAGACCCCGGTCGTCTCCAACAACTCCGCCCACCGCGCCACGCCCGACGTGCCGATGATGATCCCGGAGATCAACCCGGAGCACGTCCAGGTGATCGCGGCGCAGCGCAAGCGGCTCGGCGCGCGGCGCGGGTTCATCGTGGTGAAGCCGAACTGCTCGATCCAGAGCTACGTCCCGGCGATCCACCCGCTCCTCGAGTTCGGCCCGAGGAAGATCGCGGTCTGCACCTACCAGGCGATCTCCGGCGCCGGGAAGACCTTCGAGTCCTGGCCCGAGATGGTGGACAACGTGATCCCGTTCATCAAGGGGGAGGAGGAGAAGTCCGAGAAGGAGCCGATGAAGATCTGGGGCCGCGTCGAGGGCGACCGGATCGTCGCCGCCCGCGATCCGGTGATCAGCTCGCAGTGCATCCGGGTGCCCGTCACCGACGGTCACCTGGCCGCGGTGTTCGTCCAGTTCGACCGGAAGCCCTCGCGGGAGGAGGTCCTCGCGCGCTGGAGGAGCTTCGCCGGCAAGCCGCAGCAGCTCGGGCTCCCCTCCGCGCCGAAGCCGTTCCTCACCTACTTCGAGGACGACTCCCGGCCCCAGACCCGGCTCGATCGCGACGCGGGGAACGGCCAAGGCGTGACCATCGGCCGCCTCCGCCCCGACGCGATCTTCGACTACCGGTTCGTCGCCCTGTCGCACAACACGGTGCGCGGCGCCGCCGGCGGCGCGGTGCTGACGGCCGAGTTGCTCGCGTCCGAGGGGTACCTCCAGGCGAAGTAGCTCCGGCCGCCTCGCGCCGCCGCGTCCGGGCGGCGGCGCGGGCCCGCCGTCGGCCTGAGAGCTCGCGCGGGGTGAGACCGCTCGCCTTCGCGCACTTCTCGCGGCCCCAACGTCTACTACTCGAGCGCGCACGAAGCGCCCGCCCCCGGGCGCCCGAGCTGGCGACGATGCGGCGAGGTCCCGGTCTCGGAGACGACCGGGACCCCGGGTCCTCCTCATGCGTCGGTGCGCGGCGGTGCGTCCTCGCCAGCGGCTGGTCGCCGGGGCTGGCCCAGACGCACCAGCTCGGCCGGCTCGCGCGGCGGCGGGCGCCGACACCCGCCGGACGCGCAGCCGTGGCATGCCCCCTGGTTCTTCCAGACGGAGCGGTAGAGAAGGTACACGGCTGCCGAGAGGATCAGCACGGAGGCGAGGAAATCGCTGGCTCCCACGGTCAACCCCCCAGCCCGAGGAGGCGTCCGCCCTCATGAACGAGGAGCGCCGCCACCCAGGCGAGCGCCGTCTGATACGCGAACGCCACCCCGAACCACTTCCACCCGCCGAACTCCTGACGCATGGCGATCGCGACCACGACGCATGGCATGTAGAGGAGCACGAACACCATGAAGCCGAAGGCGGTGAGCGGCGTGAACGCTCCCCGGAGCGCGCCCTTGAGCGCGGAGTGGTCCTCCTTCTCCTCGAACGACAGCGAGGAGATGCCGACGGTGGAGACGACGTTGCCGACCGACTCCCCCACGGCCGCGCCGAAGGACGTCACGATCTCCTTCAGGTCCTCGCCCAGCGTCGGAGCCTCCTCCGCGTGCTCGGGCGCCGGCGCGTAGATCTCGCCCATCGTCCCGACCACGATCTCCTTGGCGATGACGCCGGTGATGAGCGACGAGGCCGCCTCCCAGGTGCCGAAGCCGAGCGGCGCGAGCGCAGGCGCCATCACCTGCCCCGCCTTCCCGAGGTAAGAGTCCTTCTTGCTCTCGACGCCCCAGGGGAGGTGGAGCAGGAACCAGACGATGACGGAGACCGCCAGGATGTACGTCCCCGCCTTCGTGAGGAAGTGCTTCCCCTTCTCCCAGGTGTGGAGACAGAGGCTCCGGAAGGAAGGCATGCGGTATGGCGGGAGCTCCATGATGAACGCGGGGGCGTCGCCGCGGAACAGCGTCCGCTTGAAGACCACCCCCATGACGAGGGCGAGGACGATGCCGATGACGTAGAGGGACCAGATCACGGTGCCCGGGTTCTGCGGGAAGAAGGCGCCGACGAAGACGACGTACACGGGGAGCCGGGCGCCGCAGGACATGAGCGGGACGAGGAGGGCGGTGAGCACCTTGTCACGCTGGTTCTCGAGCGTCCTCGTGGCGTAGACGCCCGGGACGTTGCAGCCGAAGCCGAGCACCATCGGAATGAAGGACTTTCCGTGCAGCCCCACGGCGTGCATCGCCTTGTCCATGACGAAGGCGGCGCGGGCCATGTAGCCGGAACCTTCGAGCAGGGTGATGAAGAACATCATCGCGAAGATGACCGGCACGAACACGAGGACGAATCCCACGCCCGAGATGATGCCGTCGTTCACGAGCGACACCGTCCAGCCTGGCGCCCCGACGCCGCCGAGGAGGGTCGCCGCCCACCGTTTGAACGGACCGCTCGTCATCCCCTGGATCCACTCGCCGAAGGGCGACGAGAGATCGAACGTGAGCTTGAAGACGATCCACATCGTGGCGAGGAAGATGGGGATGCCGAGGAAGCGATTCAGGACGATCCGGTCGATTCGCTCGGTGAGCTCGATCTTCTGGAGCTCGGGCTTTTGCAGGACCTCGCGCGCGAGGCCCGCGGCGAGCGCGTAGCGCGCCTCCGCGAGGAGCGCCTCGAGGTCCTCCCCGTGGGCGGTGCGGAGGTGCTCGAGGGTCGCCGCGGCGAAGGCGTCGCGATCGAGCGAGGTCTCGGCGCTGACGCGCTCGTCGTCCTCGAGCACCTTCAAGGCGAGCCAGCGGAGCGGGTATCGATCGACGAGTTGCGGGTGCCGTGCGACCAGCTCGCGCGCGACGTCGCGTACGGCCGCGTCGAGGTCCGGACCGTAGGAGAGGTCGACGGGCTTGCGTGCACCGCGCGCGAGCGCGGTCCCGACCATCGCCTCGAGGAGCTGCTCGAGCCCCTTCTTCTTCGTCGCGGAGGTCGGCACGACCCGGATGCCGAGCCGCTCCTCGATGCGGCGCACGTCGATGCGGTATCCCTTCGCCTCGGCCTCGTCGTGGATGTTCAGCGCCATCACGACGGGAATGCCGAGCTCGAGGAGCTGCACCGTGAGATAGAGGTTGCGTTCGAGGTTCGTCGCGTCGACGACGTTCACGATGACGTCTGGACGCTCGTGGGCGAGGTAGTCGCGCGCGACGATCTCCTCCTGGGAGTAAGGCGAGAGGGAGTAGGTCCCGGGAAGATCGACGAGGCGGATGTGCCGACCGGCGTGCTCGAACGACGCCTCCTTCTTCTCCACCGTGACGCCGGGCCAGTTGCCGACCTGGAGCCGCGTGCCAGCGATCGCGTTGATGAGCGTGGACTTGCCGGAGTTCGGATTGCCCGCGACGGCCACCGTGATGGCGCGGGCGTCGCCCGGCGGATCGGCGGCCGCGGAGGTGCGCAGCTTCGGCGCGGCGGTCACGATTTCACCTCCACCATGATGCCTTCCGCTTCCTTCTTGCGGAGCGACAGGTAGTAGCTCCGGACGCGCACCTCGATCGGATCGCCGAGCGGCGCGACCTTCTCGACCAGGACCTCGGCGCCTGGGAGGAGCCCCATGTCCATGAGTCGCCGCTTCATCGCGCCGGTCGATCCGATCGCCGTGATGCGGCCGGTTTCTCCGACCGCGAGCCTCGCCAGGTTCGTGTTCACGCAGTCCTCACCTTGATCTTCATGGCCACGCCTCGATCGATCGCGATGCGCGACTCGTCGACCTTCACCAGGAGCGGGCCGGCGCCGTTGTTCAGCATCAGCACGCGCTTGCCGATCCGAAGGCCCATGTCCTCGGCGCGCGCCGCGCCAGTCTTCTGATCCGCACCCGCGACTGCGACGATCTCCCCGACTTCGCCATCACCCAGGAGCCCGAGCGGCAGCATCGCCATCCCCCACTCACGTCCGGGAGTTCGCCGCCGGTTCGGGCGCGGTGGGGCCCGCGAGGCGGAACGGGTGCTCGAAGCTCAGGTAGAAGAAGAGGCCGTTGTCGCCGCGGCTCGGCCCGACCCCGATCGGAACGGAGAAGCCCGGCACGATCTGGAGCCCGCCGATGTCGAGCGCGGCGCGCAGGCCAGGGTTCACGGTCAGGCTCTCGGTGCGGAGGTTCCCGTCGCGCGCGGCGATGTCGGTCGACGAGTACACCGCCTCGACCAGGAAGTTCAGGTTGTGGTGTGCGAGCCAGATCAGGCTCTGCCCGACCGTGAAGCTGGCCAGGTTGCCGTGACCGAGAGCCGTCTGCGCGGAGGGCACGAACCTGCCGCCGAGGTTCACGTGGGACACGAAGCGGTCGGACAGCACGACGCTGAGTGGCAGGTTCACCTCGCCCCCGGCGCCGCCGTTGCCGAGCCCGCGCCGGCCGTCGCCTGTCGGGAGGACGGCCGAGAGCCGCGGGGCGAACGCCACCGGCGTCTCGCCGCTACCGACCGCCTGCCACCTGTAGTTGAGGAGGACGTCGCCGACGCCGCGCGTGCCGGGCCCGGCACGCAGGTCGGAGAAGTTGAACGTGACGCTCGCCTGGTGCGTCTGGCCACGGACCGGCCACTCCTCGGTGAAGGAGTAGCCCCACGCGCCGGTCTCGAGGGATCGATTGAACGTGCTGATGTGCTGAATGACGCCCGGCTCCTGGTTGTAGGCCTCCTCGACGAGGAAGCTGTTGTCCTGGATCGGACCGTCGCCCGCGGACGCGGCAGCGGGGAGAGAGGCCGAGACGGCCAAGGCGAGAAGGGTGAAGAGTCGGTTCACGGGCATGCTGGGCTCCCTGCGTTTCGAGTGGGCCGGCGTGTGGGGGCGGCGGCGGGATCGCATCAACGATTCTGACAGTCACTTTCATTATCAGGACGACGAGGGGCGATCCTTGACCGCGGTCAACGGTGCGCAGGAGCGCGACGCGCGCGAAGGCTCGATCGCGCGCGAGCGACGGAGGCGGACGCTGGCTCTGCGTGCGGCGCCTGCCGGCTCGCCGATCGCGCGGATTCACGCTGGCGAACGCTCGGATCCTGCAGCAGGCGGCAACGTCCGAAAGGCCGGCGGCGTCCTCGTCGAGGCCGCCTGATCGGGAAGGAGCCCAGCGCCCCGTCCGCTGGTGGTCCGGGGCGACGCGTCCGCGTGGAAACTCGCTCACCGCTGCGGTACGGTGCCCTCCTCGAGGTTGCCCGTGCCGCGTTCTCCCGCCACCCCGCCCCGACCCGCCCGATCTGCGCCGGAGAAGGACGTCTCGGCGCGCGTGTCAGCGCTCTCTGCCCGCCTGAAGGCGCGGGGTCTCAAGCATTCGGCCGTGCGCGACGTGATCCTCGACGAGTTCTTCCGCGCCGGGACCCACGTCTCCATCGAGCAGCTCCTCGAGCGCGTGCGCAAGCGGGAGCCGGCGACGGGCTACTCCACGGTCTACCGGACGCTCCGGCTCCTGGTCGAGAGCGGCGACGCGACCGAGCGGGACTTCGGTGGCGCGCATGCTCTGTTCGAGCCCGCGGATTCGCACCACCACGATCATGTCGTCTGCGTCGAGTGCGGGGCGGTCCGGGAGTTCGAGGAGAAGGCGATCGAGGAGCTCCAGGAGAAGGTCGCCCGGCGGCTCGGATTCCGGATCACGTCTCATCGACTCGAGCTGTACGGCCTGTGCTCGTCATGTGCGGCGGCGGGACGTGCCGGGCGGGCCCCGTAAGTCCGTCGCGGCTCCGATCATCAGACCTCGGTTCCGCTCGCCGCGGTGTGGGAGGCGCCGGACGGAGCCACCCTCCAGGCGCCCGCGGAGCGGCTCCTCGGAGGGTGCTCCGAGCTTCTCGGGGTGTTCCCGACGTTCGTCGGCGAGGACGCGGGCGCCTGAGTTCGGCCTCCGCTCGTAGGCCGCGCTCGCGCTCCGCGTCCGCGCTGCGGCAACTGGCCGCACACCGGCCCTCCCGGAGCCGGGCACGTCGGCGAGGTCGGGTGCGCGCATCCGAACGCTGCGCCGCCCATCCGTTCCCACCCCCGGCCGTTCACGGTCCCGTAGGATTGCGGGGCCGGCGCGTCCCCGAGCGTCGGCGCGCGGTTCGAGGAGAGCGACGGCGACCTCGAGGACTCCATGACGACGAGCCGCGGCACGACCCTTCTCCCGATCCCGCTCACGCTGGCCGCGGTCGCTGGCGTCGCCCTCGGCATGGGCGCCTACGCCTTCCAGTACGCGAAGGGCTCCTCGTACGTCGGCAACGATCCCGCGACGTGCGCCAACTGCCACGTGATGGCGAGCCACTACGCGGGCTGGCAGGCCGCGCCGCACCACCGCGTGGCGACCTGCAACGACTGCCACACGCCCGCCGGCCCGATCTCGAAGTACGTGGTGAAGGCGCTGAACGGGTACCACCACTCCATGGCGTTCACCCTCGGCGGCTACCCCGACGTGATCCGCGCGCGGCCAGAGAGCAGCGCCGTCGTCGAGGCGAACTGCCGCCGCTGCCACGCAGCCCTCGTCGAGAACGTCGCGCACGGCGAGGGCGTCTCCTGCGTCCGCTGTCACGCCTCCGTCGGCCACCTTCGCTGATCCACTCCTCACGCTGCACCGCACCTCAGCAGAAGGAGCAACGTCATGTCCGCCGCCCCACAGCCCCAGCCGCAGCGCGGGCTCCTCGTCGCGCTCGTCGTCGGCGTCTTCGCCCTCGTGGCGGTCGGCGTCGCCGCGCTGCTCGTCAACGTCGCCGAGCGCAAGGAGCAGGCGAAGTACGCGTACGTCAAGCTCGTCGAGGTCACCGAGAACGACACGGACCCGGCCAAGTGGGGCAACAACTGGCCCCGCGAGTACGACGGCTACAGGCGCACCGCGGAGCCGACCAGCACGAAGTACGGCGGCGCCGCCGGCGCGAGCGAGAGCCAGCCCGCGCCGGAGAAGGCGGACCGCGATCCCTGGCTGAAGCGGATCTTCGCCGGCTACCTGTTCGCGGTGGACTACCGCGACCGGCGCGGCCACGCCTTCATGCTCACCGACCAGGAGAAGACGAAGCGGAACGTGCCCGCCGAGGGGAAGCAGTCCGGCAACTGCCTCCACTGCCACGGCTCGATCACGCCGCTCTACCGGAAGCTCGGGAAGGAGGCCGCGCCGCAGGCGAGCGAGGCCGAGCAGCTCCAGGCCGGCCTCGCCCAGGTCGGGGAGATGGGCTACTGGGACGCGCACAAGGCGCTGGAGCAGATCTCCCCCGGCGGCAAGGCGCACCCCGTCTCCTGCGTGGACTGCCACGACCCGCAGTCGATGGAGCTCCGGGTGACGCGCCCGGGCTTCATCGCCGGGATCCAGAAGCTCGCCGCCTCGAGCGCGGACGTCTCGCACCTCCCCTCGATCGAGCGCTGGCGCAAGGGCGACCGCGCGCGGCCCTACGATCCGAACCGCGACGGCACGCGCCAGGAGAAGCGCTCGTACGTCTGCGGCCAGTGCCACGTCGAGTACTTCTGCGGCAAGGGGATGACCCTGCTCTTCCCGTGGGGCGAGGGGCTCGAGGCCGAGCAGATGGAGCACCTGTACGACGGGATGCAGGTGAAGGGCGAGCGCTTCAAGGACTGGACCCACGCCGAGACCGGCTTCGAGCTCCTGAAGGCGCAGCACCCCGAGTTCGAGATGTGGAGCCAGGGCATCCACGCGCGGAGCGGCGTGTCCTGCCCGGACTGCCACATGCCCTACAAGCGCGAGGGCGCGCAGAAGATCTCGGAGCACTGGGTGCGCAGCCCGCTCCTCGAGCTGAACCGGTCCTGCGCCGGGTGCCACCCGTACGGCGACGACGAGCTCAAGGCGCGCGTCCTCGGGATCCAGGACCGCCACTTCGCGCTCCTCACCCGCGCCGGGAAGGCCGCCGTGGGGATGATCGACGCGATCGTCGCGGTCCGGAGGCCCTACGACGGCGAGGCCCGCGAGGCGGCGGCCGCGAAGGCGAGGGCGACGCTCGAGAAGCAGGAGGCCTTCCTGAAGCTGCCGAAGGACGAGCAGGACAAGAAGCTTGCCGCGGAGACGAAGGCGAACCTCCTCGCAGCCTGGCGCGAGGTCGTGAAGAGGACGCCTGCGCTCCAGGAGCTCGAGGAGCTGCAGCGCGCCGCGCAATGGCGCCTCGACCTGGTGGCCGCCGAGAACTCGATGGGCTTCCACGCGCCGCAGGAGATGGCGCGCCTGCTCGGCGAGTCGATCGACCTGTCGCGCCAGGCCGAGGTGAAGGCGGCGCAGCTCACCGGCGGCAAGCTCGCGCTCGCTCCGGCGGGCTCGTCCACGGCCGTGGTCGCCGGGGGCGCGAAGTAGCCCGACGAAGACGAAGCGACCGCCCCGCACCGCCCGCGCCGGCTCCGGCTGGTGCGGGCGGCGGTGCCGGGCGACGCAGGCGGCCCTGCCGACAGCGGCCGGGCTCGATGAGCGGCGCTCCCGTGCCGAGCTCGGCAGCCTTCGGCGCTCGAAAGCGCTCGGTATTGGAGCTCGGCAGTCGCCGCGCCGCCGAGGATACGCGCCAGGACAGCAAGCGTTCGCCGCCGTCGGGTGGCTGCAGCGCCGTCACTTGGGCGGCGACAGCTTGATCACTGTCGCCCAGACGTGCAGGTGGCTCATCTCGGCCACCGACGTCTGGAGGTGGTCGTCGATGACGACGCCATCTCCCCCGAGGGCACACGCCTTCTTCTTCAGCTCCGCGTACCCCTCGTGCTCGAGCGTGGCGGTCCCGCCGAAGAGGCGGTTCTGCGCGATGTGCGACTCGACCTTCCCGAGGGTCTCGAAGGGGACGCTCGGCTTCTCGGCCTCGAAGAACCGGATCTCGCAGTTCTCCTCCCGCGCCGCGCGGGCGGCCGTCGTGGGATCGACGCGCGTGGTCGTGGCGCACGCCGCCGTGACGGCGGCGAGCGCCAGGATGGCCCTACGCAGGGACGCGCTCACTTCTTCGTGGCCAGCTCGACCATCTTGTCGACGATCTCGCACGACCAGCCCCGCTGGCCTGCGCCGCCCACGAACCCGGTCTTGGTCGCCGCGGTGACGAAGGTCTGCGACGCGTCCACCGCCTTCCACGTCACCATCAGCTCCTCGCCGCCACTGCCGACGAACACGCCGACGTGCCGGTTGCGCTGGGCCGCGATGGACCCGTCGGTGGCGGCGGTCACGGTCGAGTCCAGAGCCGCGACGACCTTGCCCGCGATGTCCTGGGTCCGCGGCGCGTCCGCGCCGAGCAGCACCGCGGAGTCGTAGCAGCCTTCGTCCTTCACCGGGACGTTCAGCTCGTAGGCGTCGGTCTTGTACGCGTGCGTGGTGGTCAGCGTCCCGGCGCAGCCGGCAAACGCGAGCACACCGAGCAGCAGGCCCACGCGGACGGTAGCGGGGACGGAGTGCGGTCCAGGCATGTCGAGTTCCCCCAGGTGATTTGGTGAATTCCGCGAGCGGAGGCGATGGACACGCGAGGACCACCGCACCGCTCGTCGCACTGAAACTATACGTGACGGGCCATCGGTCGCCTACAGGATCCTTCCAATCCCTGGCGACACGACGTGAAGTCGCGACCTCGCGGGTTCGGCTCGCGTGCGGGTTCGGGCTCGTGCCGATTGGAGAAGGCCCGGTCGCGAAGCGAAGCGCGCGAGGTCACGGGCCCCGCGCAGCGGAGGTGGGGCCCCGACGCCCTTCGACTGGCTCAGGGCGGCGGGGCGGAGGCGCAGCCTCCGGTGTCTAAACCGTCGCGGGGTGGAGGGACCCCGCCGCAGGCCTGATCATTCATCACATCGTCCCAGTCCCGCATCCGCTCCGCGAGGCGTTTCGTGCTGGGGGGCCGCAAGTACGAGCGCACTTGCACGGCGAGCGTGGACTGGCTCGGGAAGGAGGTAGAGGCCGGAGCGTCGCCCCCGGGCGGGGACCGGAGTGACAAGATCGGCCCCGAAGAAGCCCGTGCTTCACCGGCATGATGGAGGCGTTCGCCGCGGCTCTCGACCGGTCCACCGTCGTGGGGGGCGACAGGAGAGCTGGAGCAGTCCGGTGGCCGGCCGTCGATCCC
>NZ_JALCZA010000050.1 GCF_022690765.1 Anaeromyxobacter oryzisoli
CCGGCCCCGGCCGCACCGGGCGACGCGCCGCCCTCCGCGCCGGCGCCCGCCGCGCCGGACGGCGTCGCGCCGGGTGCGCCGCGGGAGCCCGGCGAAGCGGCGCCCTGACCGGAGCGGCGGACCCGCGGACTCAGCTCCGGCGGGACCGGAACCACTCGAGCGTGCGCGCGAGCCCGTCCGCGAGCGCGACCTCCCGGCGCCACCCGATCGCGCGGGCCGCGGCCGCGGGCGAGATGCAGGACCGCCGCTGCTCGCCGAGCCGCGCCGCGGCGTGCTCGGCCGGCCGATCGACCTTCGCCGCGCGCGCCAGGTGCGCGTACAGCGCGTTCACGTCGGTCTCGACGCCGGTGCCCACGTTGAGCGCCCCGTCGAACCGCCGCTCCGCCGCGAGCAGGTTCGCGCGAGCGACGTCGCCGACGTACACGTAGTCGCGCGTCTGCCCGCCGTCGCCGAACACGGTGCACGGACGCCCCTCGAGGAGGCGCCCGCAGAAGATCGCCACGACCCCGGCCTCGCCGTGGGGATCCTGCCGCGGCCCGTAGACGTTCGCGTACCGGAGCGCCGCGAACGGGAGGTGGTAGTTCGCGCGGTACACGCCGAGGTAGAGCTCGCTCGCGGCCTTCGCGGCGCCGTAGTGCGAGACCGGCCGCTGCGGGTGCTCCTCCGGCGTCGGGATCACCTCGGTGTCGCCGTAGGTCGCGCCGCCCGACGAGGCGAAGAGGACCTGCTCCACCGAGCCGGCCCGGACCGCCGCCTGCATCAGGTTGAGGAGGCCGCCGACGTTCACGTCCGCGTCGAAGCGCGGATCGGCCATCGACCGGCGCACGTCGATCTGGGCCGCGTGGTGGCAGATCACCTGCGGCCGCTCCTTCTCGACCGCCTCGACCGCGGCGGCGCTGCGGACGTCCACCGGGTAGAGCCGCGCGCCGGCGGGCACGTTCTCGCGCTTCCCCGACGAGAGATCGTCGAGGACGGCGACGTCCCAGCCGGCCTGCAGGAACAGATCGGCGATGGTCGAGCCGATGAAGCCCGCTCCGCCGGTGATCAGGATCCGCCTCGCCATGCCCCTTCCCTCCCGGCGCGCACTGCGCGCCATTCGCGCCCGCGCCCGCGACGGGGACCGCGCGGCCGCCTCGCACCGGGGGCGCTCGGGACGCCGCCCCCCGGTCGCCGGCGTGCGACGCGGCCGCTCGACGCGGCGGGCGTCGCCGTCAGACCTGCTGCCGGAACCACGCGATCGTGCGGCCCATCCCCTCGTCGAACCCGATCTTCGGCTCCCAGCCGAGGACCTCCCGCGCCCGCGTGATGTCCGGACGCCGCAGGCGAGGGTCGTCCTGCGGCAGCGGCTTCGTGACGATCGGCACGTCGGACCCGACCAGGCGCTGCACCGCCTTCGCGAACTCGAGGATCGAGAGCTCGTGCGGGTTGCCGATGTTGACGGGCTCCTCGTACTTCGAGTGCAGCAGGCGCCACATCCCCTCGACGTTGTCGTCCACGTAGCAGAAGCTCCGCGTCTGGGAGCCGTCGCCGAACACCGTGATCGGCTCGCCGCGGAGCGCCTGGGCCACGAAGGCCGGCACCACCCGGCCGTCGTCGAGGCGCATGCGCGGACCGTACGTGTTGAAGATGCGCGCGATCCGGATCGGCACCTTCTCGTACCGCCGGTACGCCATCGTGATCGCCTCGGCGAAGCGCTTCGCCTCGTCGTACACGGCGCGCGGGCCGATGGGGTTCACGTTCCCCCAGTAGCTCTCGCGCTGCGGGTGCTCGAGGGGATCGCCGTACACCTCGGAGGTGGACGAGAGCAGGAAGATCGCCCCCGTCCGCTTCGCGAGCCGGAGCGCGTTCTCGACGCCGATCGAGCCGACGTGGAGGGTCTCGAAAGGGTGCTCGAGGTAGTCGATGGGCGACGCCGGCGAGGCGAAGTCGAGCACCGCGTCGACCTCGCCGCGGATCCCATCGAGGGAGCCGCAGATGTCCTGCTCGAGGAGATCGAAGCGCGGCTCGCGCGCGAGGTGCTCGAGGTTGCGGCGCGTCCCGGTGATGAAGTCGTCCACGCCGGTGACGCGCCAGCCCTCGGCCAGGAACCGGTCCACCAGGTGACTGCCGATGAACCCCGCTGCGCCGAGGACGACGACTCTCTGCTCGTTCATGTCGATCCGAAAGGTAGCTACTTCTTGGCGCCCACGTCCTCGAGCGTGAGCTGTCCGGGGAGGGCGCCGCGGTACTTGTCGAGGACGAGGTCGATGCCCTGCCGGATGTACTCGGCCACCGGCACCTTGGTCCGCTCGTGCAGGAGCTTGAGCCGCTCGTTCTGCTCGGGGGTGATGTAGACGGTGGTCGAGATCTTGTTGCGGGCCATGGCTGCCCCGGCGCTCCGAAGGATGCTCCCCGGAAGCTATGTGACCGCTGATATAGTGTCAAATACGGCCACGCCACCGCGGAGCCCCCGCCGGAGGCGCGGCCGCCATCGTCGCCCCTTCCGAGGTCCACCCATGCGTCGAATCCTCCTCGTCACCGCCGGTCTCCTCGCCCTCTCCTGCGCCGGGCGGACGAAGACGCCCGCGGCCGGCTCCCCGGCCGCGATCCCCGAAGTCGCACGTGTCGTCATTCCGGGGCTCGAGCCGCGACCCGGCGAGGTCGTCACCGAGTACGACCTGGACCGCGACGGCCGCACCGAGGTCTGGAAGTACTCCGTGTACGATCCGGACGGGAAGCAGATCGTCGTCCGCAAGGAGAAGGACCTGAACGGCGACGGGCGCATCGACACCTGGGAGGGGTACGCGCCCGACGGCTCGCTCACCCTCCTCGTCCACGATCTGGACTTCGACGGCAAGCCGGACGTCACGCTCACCTACGAGAAGGGCCAGCTCGTGAAGAAGGAGTATGCCCTCGGCTTCGACGGGCGGTCGCGGAGCTGGGCCTTCTTCGAGAAGGGCAAGCTCGTGCGCAAGGAGCGCGACACCAACGGCGACGGGAAGGTGGACTACTGGGAGTACTGGGAGAACGGCGAGATCGACCGCATCGGCGTGGACCTCGACGGCGACGGGCAGGTCGATCGCTGGGAGGCGCGCAAGGCGGGGGACAAGGGCGAGACCTCCCCGGCGTCCACCTCGAAGGCGGCCGACAAGGGCGAGACCACCCCGGCGTCCACCCCCGACGCGGCTGGGCCCGCCGGCAAGCAGTAGACCGCCCGGCGCCCCACCCGGCTGCGGCGCGGACGGCGGAGCCGCGACGAGCCGGGAGCTCGCTCGCGACCCGGGCACCCGGCCTGGCGGTGGCGCGGTCAGGCCTGGGCCGGCCCGGTGCGCAGACGGCGATGGCTCCGGCGCGCGCTGGGCCGACGCGCACCTCGGGTGGTCGAGGGCGTCCCCGCCTCCGGCACGCTCCTGGCAATCGCGAGCGCCATGACCTCGCCCCGCGCCCGCGCCGCGGCGCCGCTCGCTGCGCTCGGGTGGATCCTCCTCGCGGTCCCCCTCGCCTGCGCCGTGCGCCACGCGGTGCCCCCGCGCGCCGCCGAGGAGGTCCGCCGCGGCTACGCCCACCTCGGCGCCGGAGACGCGGAGCGGGCCGAGGTGGCGTTCGCGCACGCGCTCCAGTTCGACCCGGACCTCCCCGAGGCGGAGAACGGGCTCGGGATCGTCTGTCGCACCCGCGGCGACCTCGACCGCGCGCGACCGCGCTTCGAGCGGGCCATCCGGCTCCGGCCCGACTTCGCCGAGGCGCACGCGAACCTGGGCGAGCTGCTCCTCGCGCTCGACCACGCCGCGGACGCGGAGGACGAGCTCCGCACCGCGCTGCGGATCGACCCCGATCTCGCCGACGCTCGCCTGAACCTCGCCCGCGCCCTCCTCGCTCACGGCCTCGCCGCGAGCGGCGAGGAGCACGGCCTCGCCGCGAGCGGCGGCGGGCGCGGCCGCGCCGCCGCGTTCGCAGGGGCCCGCACCGAGTACCTCCACCTCCTCGAGACGGATCCGGACGCCGCGGCGGCCCACCACGATCTCGCGTTCATGGACTACCTGGAGGGGCGGTTCGCGCGCGCCGAGCGCGGCTACCGCCGGGCCGCGACGCTCGCCCCCTCCTCGCACGAGGCGCAGCACGGGCTGTGCATTTCCCTCGTGCGGCTGGGGCGCTGCGCGGAGGGAGCGCGCGCCTGCCGACGCTGCCTCGAGCTCGCGCCGGGCGCCGATCGCTGCCGCACCAGCCTCGCCGGCGCGCTCGCCTGCGCGGAACCCTGACACGCCCCAGACGAAGACGGCCGGCGCCCCCGAAGGAGCGCCGGCCGCCGAGACCGCGGGGCGAGCCGCGGATCAGGCCTTCGCGACCAGCTTCTTCCCGTACTCGAGGCCGCGCTCGAACGCCCGCATGTTGAGCTCGACCGTGGCCGGCGGGACCGAGTCCTTCACGGCCTCGCGGGCGGCCTGCTCGCTCACGAGCCCGGTCACCGCGGTGAAGAACCCGACCATCACGATGTTCAGCACCATCCGCTTGCCGAGCTCCTCCGCGATGCGCGTCGCGGGGACGGCGAACACCTTCACGCCCTTCGGGAGGTTCGTGGGCTTCACGAGATCCTCCTCGATGAGGAGCGTCCCGTTCTCGCGCAGCTCCGGCGAGAACTTGACGAACGCGTCCTGCGACAGCACCACCATGATGTGCGGGTGGTGGACGTAGGGGTACATGATGGGGTGCTCGTCCACGACCACCTGCGCGCTGCAGGCCGACCCGCGCGCCTCGGGGCCGAACGCCTGCGTGAGGCAGGAGAACTTCTCGTCGTAGAGCGCGGCGGCCTTGCCGACGATGATGCCGCCGAGGATGACGCCCTGGCCGCCCAGGCCGCCGAACTTGATCTCAGTAGGACCCATGTCCGTGTCCTCCTTCGCTCAGGACCACGCCGGCTTCTTGCCGGGCGACTGGTAGGGGACGTACTTCGAGCCGAGCGTCTTCGTCATCTGCTTCTCCATCGCCTCCTCGAGCGTCGGGCGCTCGCGGTCGACGAACTTCCCGACCGTGATCTCCTGGCGGAAGTCGAGGTTGACCTCGCGGGTGTCGGCGCCGTGCTTGATGACGCTCTTCTCACGGTAGAACTTCATCTCGTCGAGGCCGTCGCCGAGCTTGTTCCGGCGCAGGTAGAGCGTCGGGCACGGCGCGATGATCTCGATGAAGCGGAAGCCCTTCTTGTTCAGGGCCTCGCCCATCGACTTGGCGAGCTGGCGGACGTGGTACGCGGTCCAGCGGGCCACGTAGACGGCGCCGCACGAGTCGGCGAGCCGCGGCAGGTTGAACGTCTCCTCGTACGCGCCGTACGGCGTCGTCGAGGCGATCGCCGGGCGGAACGTGGTCGGGGTGACCTGGCCGCCGGTCATGCCGTACGTGAAGTTGTTCACGCACACGACGAGCATGTCGGCGTTGCGCCGCGCCGCGTGGACGAGGTGGTTGCCGCCGATGGCGGTGAGGTCGCCGTCACCGGAGTAGACGACCACCTTCAGGTCCGGGTTGGCGAGCTGGAGCCCGGTCGCGAACGGGATCGCGCGGCCGTGCGTGGTGTGGAACGAGTCGAGCTTCAGGTATCCGGCGACGCGCCCCGTGCACCCGATGCCGGACACGATCGCGACCTTGTCGAGATCGAAGCCGGAGGCGTCGAGCGCCCGGGTGAAGCAGTTCACCGTCGTGCCGATGCCGCAGCCCGGGCACCAGATCGACGGCATGCGCTCCGTGCGCAGGTACTTGTTGACGGGGTTCTCCTTGACCGGCGCGCTCATCGGACCGCCTCCAGGATGGCCTTCGTGATGACCTCGGGGTTGTGGACCGTGCCTCCCGGGTGCGGGACGGAGACGGTCTTCGTCTTCCCGCCGACCACGCGCTCCACCTCGAGGGCCATCTGGCCGAGGTTCAGCTCGGGGACGACGAAGGCCTTCACCTTGCCGGCGAGCGCCTTGATCTGCTTCTCGGGGAACGGCCACGCCGTGATGAGGCGGAACGAGCCGACCTTCACACCCTGGTCCCGCGCCGCCTGGATCGCCTTCTCGGCGACGCGAGAGGTGATGCCGTAGGACACGACGACGACCTCGGCGCCGGCGAGGTTCTTCTCCTCCCAGCTCACGATCTGGTCGACGTTGTTCAGGAGCTTGTCCATCAGGCGGGCCTGCATCTTCTCCTGCGTCGGCACGTTCATCGCGGGGTAGCCGCGCTCGTCGTGCGTGAGGCCCGTGACGTGGATCCGGTACCCGTCGCCCGCCTTCACCATCTCGGGGACGAGGCTGCCGGCCGGCGCCTCGTACAGCTTGAAGCCCTCGCCCGGCTTCTTCTTCGTGTACCGCCGCGGCGTGACCTGGAGCTTGTCCGGGGTCGGGATGACCACCTTCTCGGTCATGTGCCCGACGACCTCGTCGAGCATCACGAGCACCGGGACGCGGTACTCCTCGGCCAGGTTGAAGGCGCGGAAGGTGAGGTCGAAGCACTCCTGCGGCGAGTTCGGGCAGAGCGCGATGACGCGGAAGTCACCGTGCGAGCCGAAGCGCGCCTGCATCATGTCGCCCTGCGCCGGCGCCGTCGGGAGGCCGGTGGACGGACCCGGGCGCTGGACGTCGATGTAGACGCACGGCGTCTCGGTGATGGCCGCGTAGCCGAGGTGCTCCATCATCAGGGAGAAGCCCGGGCCGGACGTGACCGTCATGGCCTTCGCGCCGCCCCAGACGCCGCCGAGGAGCGCGATGGACGCGCCGAGCTCGTCCTCGAACTGCTGGAACCGGCCGCCCACGAGCGGGAAGCGGGACGCGATCCGCTCAACGACCTCGGTGGACGGCGTGATCGGGTAACCCGCCGCGAAGCGGCACCCGCCGGCGATCGCGCCCTCGGCGCAGGCGTGGTCGCCGTCGAGGTAGTGGTTACCGCTGAGAACTCCGGTGGAGTTTGCGTTGGACATGTGCGCGTTCTCCTAGGCCGCCTGCTCGAGCTTCTCTCGGTACCCGAAGATGGAGAAGTCGGGGCAGTAGAGGCCGCACGTGTCGCAGCCGTTGCAGAGCTCCGGCTTGGCCAGGTACGGCGGGTGATAGCCCTTCGCGTTGTAGTCCTTCTCGAGATCCAGCGCGCCGAGCGGGCAGAACTCGACGCAGAACGCGCACCCCTTGCAGCTCTCGCGATTGATCACCACGACGCCCTTGAACTTCTTGTCCTTCTTGGGCGCGGGCGTTGCCGTCGTCGTCATGAATGTCTCCCCGGGCTTCCGCCCGGCATGGGCGGTCCCGCAGTAAGAGCGCCTCCACTACTACAGGTGGGACTGGCGTCGCCTGGACGCCGATCAATATGAGCCATAATTTCGCAGGAAGATTGCTGACTTATTTGCTCCACGATCGATGGACTCAGGCGGTCGACAAATCATCGACGCAATCACTCCATTTGTTCACGATCCGTCTCGACGGACCGCGGCGAATCGCCTGCCCCACGCGGGAAACGTGAAGGCCCTCCCCCCGGATCGGGGAGAGGGCCCTCCATTCACTACGAGCGATTGTAGTCGAAGAACCTACTTGATCGTCCAGCTGTCGCCGCCGCTCAGCAGCTTCTGCAGATCGCCGCCCCTCTTCTTCTTCGTGTCCTCGATCATCTCCCAGGTCATCTCCTCGCAGGTCGGCTTGCGGACGTTGCGGAAGACGCCGATGGGCGTCGGGAACCCGGGGCGGGCCGCCATCCCGGCGAGCATGAAGGAGATGGTCGGGTCCTCGCGCGTCGAGTCGTGCACGAGGAGGTCCTGCTCGGTCACGCCGTTCTCGCCGATCGTGACGATCTCGAGGTCCATCGTGCGCGCGTCGAACCGGAGCCCCTTCTTGCCGTCCTTGCCGAAGACGAGCGGCTTCCCCTCCTCCATGCGGATGATCCGGTCGGCCCGGACCGCCTTGTCGGTGAGGGAGGTGTACGCGCCGTCGTTGAAGACCGGGCAGTTCTGGTAGACCTCGATGAACGCGCTGCCCTTGTGGCCGGCGGCCGCCTTGAGCATGGCGCCCATGTGCGCGCCCTCCACGTCGATCGTCCGGGCGACGAACGTCGCGCCGGCGCCGAGCGCGAGCAGCGGCGGGTTGAACGGGTAGTCCGGCGACCCCTGCGGCGTGCTCTTGGTCTTCTTGTGGAGCTCGGAGGTCGGGGAGACCTGACCCTTGGTGAGGCCGTAGATGCGGTTGTTGAACATCACCAGCTTCACGTCGAGGTTGCGCCGCATGACGTGGATGAAGTGGTTCCCGCCGATGGCGAGCGCGTCGCCGTCGCCCGTCATGACCCACACCTGCAGCTCGGGCCGGGACACCTTGAGGCCCGACGCGAACGCGGGGGCGCGGCCGTGCAGCGTGTGCATCCCGTAGTTGTTCATGTAGTACGGGAAGCGGGAGCTGCAGCCGATGCCGGACACGAAGACGATGTTCTCGCGCTTCACGCCGACCGCGGGCAGCGTCTTCTGCACCTGGTTGATGATGGAGTAGTCGCCGCAGCCGGGGCACCAGCGGGGATCCACGCCCGACTCGAAGTCCTTCTTCGCGTAGACCGGGAGGGCGGTGGGGGCCGTCTGAAGGTTCGTCGTGCTCATGTTCGTCGTCCTTTCCGAATTCCCGATCGGGGTCACAGGACCTCGAGGACCTTGCCGACGAGATCGCGGATCTTGATGGGCTTGCCGTTGATCCGGTTGAACTGGAGCGGATCGACGCCCGGGAACTTGCCGCGCAGGTAGAACGCCATCTGGCCGTCGTTCACCTCGGGCACGAGCACCTTCCCGAAGCCCTTCAGGATGGCGCCGAGGTTCTTCGGGAGCGGGTTGATCCACCGGAGGTGCACGTGGGAGACCTTCTTGCCCTGCGCCTGCAGCACCTCGGCGGCGGCGCGGACCGAGCCGAAGGTCCCGCCCCAGGACACGAGGAGGAGGTCGCCGGTGCTCGCGCCGAACACCTCGAGGTCCGGGACGTCCTCGACCACGTTCCGGATCTTCTGGGCCCGGGTCTTGACCATCTTCTCGTGGTTCAGGCCGTCGTAGGACACCATGCCGGTGAGCGAGTCCTTCTCGAGGCCGCCGACGCGGTGCTCGAGGCCGGGCGTGCCGGGGATGGCCCAGGGCCGGACGAGCTTCTCGTCCCGCAGGTACGGCATGAACTCCGTGCCGTTCGCGTAGTTCTTCCCGGTCTGGTACTTCACCTCGAACTTCGGCAGCTCCTCGACGTCGGGGATCCGGAACGGCTCGGAGCCGTTGCCGAGGTAGCCGTCGGTGAGGAGGATCACCGGCGTCATCCACTTCACCGCGATCCTCATCGCCTCCATGGCGGACCAGAAGCAGTCGGCCGGGCTCTGCGCGGCGAGGACCGGGAGCGGCGACTCGCCGTGGCGGCCGAAGATCGCCTGGAGGAGGTCGGCCTGCTCGGTCTTGGTCGGCATGCCGGTCGAGGGGCCGCCGCGCTGCACGTCCACGATGACGAGGGGCAGCTCGGTGATCACCGCGAGCCCCATCATCTCGGTCTTGAGCGCGAGGCCCGGGCCCGAGGTGGAGGTGCAGGCGAGGGCGCCGCCGAAGGCCGCGCCGATCGCGGAGCCGATCCCCGCGATCTCGTCCTCCGCCTGGTACGTCACTACGCCGTGCTCCTTCATGTTCGCCATCTCGTGGAGGATCTCGGTCGCCGGCGTGATGGGGTAGCTGCCGAGGAACACGGTGCGGCCGGTGAGCCGCGCGACCGTCGCGAAGCCGAGCGCGGTCGCGAAGTTGCCGGTCACGTTGCGGTAGGTGCCGGGGCGAAGCTTCGAGGGCGGCACGACGTACCGCTCGAAGATCTCGGCGGTCTCGCCGTAGGCGTACCCGGCCTTGAAGACCTTCTGGTTCGGCTCCACGAACTCCGGCTTCTTCGCGAACTTCTTCGCGATGGCCTGGAGCTGCTGCTCGACGGGCCGGCTGTACATCCAGTAAAGGATGCCGAGCGCGAAGTAGTTCCGGCAGCGGCCGACCTCCTTCGAGGAGAGCCCGGAGCCCTCGAGGGCCGCCTCGGTCAGCTTCGTCATGTCGACGAGGTGGACCCGGAAGTTCTCCGCCACCGTCGGGTCCTCGAGCGGGTTCGACTTGTACCCGGCCTTCTCGAGGTTCAGCGCGGTGAACGCGTCGGAGTTCACGATGAGCATGCCGCCCGCCTTGAGGTCGGGCAGGTTCATCTTGAGGGCGGCCGGGTTCATCGCGACCAGGACGTCCGGCGCGTCGCCCGGCGTGAGGATCTTCTTCGAGCCGAAGTTGAGCTGGTAGCCGGAGACGCCGAAGAGCGAGCCGGCGGGGGCGCGGATCTCGGCGGGGTAGTCCGGGAAGGTCGCGAGGTCGTTGCCGGCGAGCGCGCTCGCCTTCGTGAACTCGGTGCCGGTGAGCTGCATCCCGTCGCCGGAGTCGCCGACGAAGCGGATGGTGACGGTATCGACCTGCTGGACCTCGGTCTTGCGCGCGGTGGCTTGCGTGGACATGTCGCCCTTCGTCTCCTTGGGAAGTGCTGGTGCCTGAAATTGACAGGCCTCGATCGCTCGCACGTACCGGCGAGCTGGCGGCCGGGGACCCCTTCGAGGCCTTGAAGGTATGCTCGGCGGCCCCCTGGAAGTCAACGCAACCGCCTACGTCAACGCGCCGGAAACACTCATAAATCCGTACCCCGATTGTCCCCAATCAGGTACACCGTCCGACGGATTCTGGCCAACGTGAATCGCTCCGGCCGCGACCGCGGAGCGACGAATTTCGCCCCCGGAACGCGGGGTTGTCCCAGATCACGACCTGACCGCGATCAACGGCACGACGGCTTGCATGCCGCACCGCGGGCGCGTGCAGCGGAGAGACGCGAACGGGGGTGTGGGTCCGCGCGTCGCCACCCGAATGTCCGCGCCCGCCGCAACCGCCGAACCCGACGGAGCGCGATCCCGGACGCGCCCCGTCACCCTGCCCGTTCCGCGTCCCGGTCCGCCGCAGGGACGGGGCACGGGTGGATGGGAAACGGGTCGACGGGAAACGGATCGACGGGGAACGGGTTCGCGTTCGGGAGAGGGCCGTCTCGCCCGCCCGGTGACATCGCCGTCGCCGTCAGGCGGGCGGGAAGATCTTCCCCGGGTTGAGCAGCCCGAGCGGATCGAAGACCGCCTTGAGGCGGCGCTCGAGCGCGACCACCGCCTCGCCCTGCTCGTAGGCGAGGAAGTCGCGCTTGGCGAGGCCGACCCCGTGCTCGCCGGTGATCGTGCCGCCGAGATCGACCGCGGCGCGCAGGATCTCCGCGACCGCCTCGTCCACCTTCGGCCGCTCCTCGGCGCGATCGAAGAGCACGTTGCAGTGGAGGTTGCCGTCGCCGGCGTGGCCGTACGTCGCGACCGCGAGCCCGAGCCGCGCGCCGACCGCCTTCGCCCGCTCGACCATCTCCGGGATCCTCGAGCGCGGCACCGCGACGTCCTCCGAGAGCTTCAGCGGGTGCAGCGTCTTCAAGTTGACGGAGAGATAACGGCGCGTCTCCCAGATGTCCCGGCGCTGCGCCTCGTTCTGCGCGACGATGACGTCCCCCTGCGCGTCGGACTGGACCACCTCGGCGAGGCGCACGAGCTCCCCGAACACCGCGTCCGCGTCGTTCCCGTCGGTCTCCACGAGCAGCGCCGCGCCGGCGTCCGCCGGGAAGCGGTAGGCCGACGTCCGCGCCGCCGCGGCGAGCGCCACGTCGTCGAGGAGCTCGAGGCAGCGCGGGAGGATCCCGGCGGTGAGCACCTTGGTGACGGCCCGCGCCGCCGCGGCGACCGAGGGGAAGACGACCAGGCCCGTCGCGACGTGGCGCGGGCGCGGCAGGAGCTTCAGGGTGATCTCGGTGACGATCCCGAGCGTCCCCTCGCTGCCGACGAGCAGCGCCGTCAGGTCGTAGCCCGCCACGCCCTTGATGCTCCGCTTGCCGAGGCGGACGATCTCGCCGGTCGGGAGCACCGCCGTGAGCCCCAGGACGTACTCGCGCGTCACCCCGTACTTGAGGGCGCGCGGCCCGCCGGCGTTCTCCGCGACGTTCCCGCCGATGCTGCACAGCTCGAGCGAGTTCGGATCGGGCGGGTAGAACAGGCCGTGCTTCTCGACCTCGGCCTGGAGCAGCCCGGTGTTCACGCCGGGCTGCACCCGGGCGATCAGGTCGTCCGGGGAGATCTCGAGGACGCGGTTCATCCGCTCCAGGGAGATCGCGATCCCACCCTGCAGCGCGAGGACCCCGCCGGACTTCCCGCTGCGCGCCGCGACCGGCACGACCGGGACGCGGTGGCGCGACGCGACGGCGAAGATCGTCCGCACCTCCTCCGCGCTCTCCACCGCGACCGCCACGTTCGGCGGAAACGTCCCGAGCTCCGACTCGTCGCGGCCGTAGGCCTCGAGCTTCTCCCGGTCGAGCACGAGCCGCTCGCGCGGGAACGCCGCCTCGAGCTCTGCCTGCGCCGCCTGCATCGGCGTCGTCATCCGAAGACCTCCAGGTTGCTGCCCGTCACGCGTCCGCGCGGCCGCCGACCTCGATCGGCGTCCGGACCTCGCTCACCGCCGGCGCCCCTTCCGCACGATCGCGCGCCGCCTCGCCGGCCGGGCCGCCGCGCCGCCGTGCGCGGCGCGCGCGATGGCGGCCTCGAACCGCCTCCGCGCGCGCCCGTCACGCTCCAGCACCCCCTCGGCGGCCTCCGCGTGCGCCCGGGTGTGCGGGCGGCGCACGCCGCGGACCGTCATGCAGAGCTGCTCCGCGTCGAGGACGCACGCCGCGCCGCGCGCGCCGAGGTGCCGGAACAGCGCGCCGGCGATCCCGGCCGCGAGCTCCTCCTGGAGCACGAACCGGTGCGCGAGGCAGTCCACGAGCCGGACGATCTGACCGAACCCCACCACGCGGCCGTCCGGCACGTAGGCGACGTGCGCGACGCCGCGCGAGGGGAGCAGGTGGTGCGGGCAGATGGAGTGGAAGTCGATCCCGGTGACGATCACGAGATCCCGGCCCGAGCTGCGGATCGCGCCGGCGAGGATCTCGGCGGGATCGTGCCGGTAGCCGTCCACCAGATCCTCGAGCCACGCCTCCGCCACGCGCCGCGGGGTGGCGGCCAGGGCGTCACCCGCGCGGACCTCGGGCGGCAACCCGAGCGCGTCGAGGAAGCGCGCGACCGCGTCCGCCGCGGCGGTCGACGACGGCGCGGAGGCGGTCCGGGCGCGAGCCGGTCGGAGCGCGCGGACCCTAGCGCCCACCGGGCCTCCGGTGCGTCACGCAGGAGTCGGGGATCTGGAGCATTCGGGTCCCACGGAGGCCGCGGAGCGCGACCTCGTACCGCGCGAGGCGGTGGGCGGCCGCGAGGCGGAGCCGCACGTCGAGCCGCATGCGCCGCCGGCCGGTGTCGTCGATGGCCTCCATGGTGCCGCCTTTATAGCCGCCTTTATGGCCTTCATGGGGGCGCGCTGCCCCCTGCAGGGGCCGTGGAGCCCTGCCGCACCTTCTCGTTCACGGCCCCCCGGCGAATTACTCTCGGTCGGGCGCCGGCAGGGGCCGGGGAGCCTGCCGCACCGCCCACCGTCGCCCGTCGCCCCCCGCCGGGCGGGGAACGAACACCAGGAACCGTGTAACCGTGCCCCAGGATCCCCGTCCGACATGGAAGGGGGGAACACCGTGAACGACAACCGAACGCTGGTCGTGGACTCTGACCCGGAGCGCCGTGCGCGCCTCGAGCGCCTGATCGGACAGGCTGGGCTCGAGGTGGTGGTGGCGGCCGATCTCGCAGACGTGCTCATCCAGGCGGCACGCGCGGACGCCCGCGCCGGGGCGGCCGCCGAGCCGCACCGCCCCACCCTCGCCGAGCTCGAGCGTCGATACGCTCGGGAGATCCTCTCGGCGCTGCACGGCAACAAGACCCGGGCCGCCGAGGTGCTCGGCATCGACCGGAAGACGCTCTACCGGCTCGTCGGGTCGAACGGCACGAGCGCCGCGAACGGCTCCAACGGAGCGAGCGCCGCCGTGCCGCAGCGAAGCAGCGCCGCGAACGGCGCGGCCTGACCGGCTAGAGCAGGCCAGGCCGCGGGCCTCGAAACGGGCTCAAGGGACGACCGCCGCGCCTCGAGGCGCGGCGGTCGGCTCTGATCAGGACACGCCCAGGCTGCAACGAGCGCCCGAACGGCGCAGGTCGTTCGAGCTCCGCGCCGATCGGAGCCGGGACCGCGGAGCGACGTCGAGCGAGGCCGCTGCCCTGTGGTCAGGGCGAGCGGAGCGCGGTCAGGCTTCGTCGCCCTCGTCCGCGTCGTCGTCGTCGTCCTCGTCCTCGACCTCGGGACCGGTCGGCCCGCCGTTCAGCGCGTTCTTGAGGACCTGGCTGGGGCGGAAGGTCAGCACGCGGCGCGCGCTGATCTCGATCTCCTCGCCCGTCTGCGGGTTGCGCCCCACACGTGACTTCTTGTCGCGGACGATGAAGTTGCCGAAGCCGCTGATCTTGATCTTCTCACCGCGCTCCAGCGTCTCCTTGATCGTGTCGAACACCATCTCGACGATCTCGGCCGCCTCCTTCTTGGAGAAGCCCACCTTCTCGTAGACGCTCTCGATGATGTCGGCCTTGGTCACGGTCTCGCTCCCGGGGCGCGCTAACTGCCGAATTTGTTAGCTGATTCGGGATGGGCTGTCAAACGGTCCGTCATGGCCGTCGCGCCCCCTCGCGCTGGTCCCCGGGCGGAGCCTCGATGCCGCCGAGCTCTTTCCGGGCCCGCTCCCGCGCCGCGCGGGTTCGCTCCGCCGCGGCGTCGAGCTTCTGCGCGCCCTCCCCTGGCGACGGGCCGGTGACGATCGGTGCCCCGCCGGGCTCCCGTCCGAGGCCCGCGGTGCGCGCGAGCACGACCGCGCTCACCCCCACCGCCACCAGCGCGAGCGCGAGCCCCGCGGCCGCGACGGGGCGATGGGCGCCCGCCCGGAGCGCCCGGACCGAGACGATCCCGGAGGCGAGCCCGACCACCAACCCGAACGGGGCAGCGAGCGGGTTCCAGCAGGCGAACGCGGCGGCGAGGCCGAAGCCCAGCGCCGCCCACGCGAGCCGGCCCCTCGCGGCCATGGCTACGTCCTGAGCTCCGCCCCGACCGCGGCGAGCCGCTTCACGATCCGCGCGTGCACCCGGTCCGCCTCCTCGTCGGTCAGCGTCCGGTCGGCGGCGCGGTACGTGATGGCGAGCGCGAGGTTCTTCTTGCCCGCGGGCAGCGGCGCGCCCCGGTAGACGTCGAACAGGGTGACCGCCTCGACGAGCGGCTCCTCGCGCACGAGCCCCTCGACGCTCGCGGCCGTCACCGCGTCGTCCACCACGACCGCGAGGTCCCGGAGCACGGCGGGGAGGCGCGGGAAGGGCCGGTACTGCGGGACGAGCTCGGCCGCCCGGAGGAGCGCGTCGAGCCGCAGCTCGAACGCGAGCACGCCGCGGGGCAGCTCGAAGGCCTGCGCCACGCGCGGGTGGAGCTCGCCCACGTCGCCGAGGACCTCGCCCCCGCGCGTCACGACGGCCGAGGTCCGCGGGTGGAGCCAGGACGCACCGGGCGCCTCGAACCGCGCGCCGTCGATCCCGAGCGCCTCGAGGACGCCGGCCACCGCCGCCTTCGCGTCGTAGAAGTCCACGACGTCGCCCGGCGCCGCCCAGCCCACCGGCACGCGACGGCCGGCGACGACGCCCGCGACCTGGAGCGCCTCGGCGGACGGCGCCTCCTCCGGCCTCGCGCCGGTCCCGTAGGTGCGGGCGATCTCGTACAGGCGGACGTCCTCGATGCGCTGGCGCCGGTCGTGCGCGAGGTCCGCGAGGAGCGACGGCACGAGCGTCGTCCGCATCACGGCCAGGTCGTTCGAGATGGGGTTCTTGAGGGCGATGCCGAGGGCCCGCCCGGACCCGTCACCGGTCTCGACGGACCTGCCGAACGGCTCGAGCGCGCGCGCGGCCACGAAGCTGAAGTTCACCGCCTCGCTGAAGCCGGAGGCCTCGAGCGCCGCCCGGATCCGGGAGATCGCCTGCGCCTCGACCGGCTCGGCGGGCATCACGACCGCGTTGGCCGGGAGGGTCGCCGGGATGGAGTCATAGCCCAGGGTCCGGACGATCTCCTCGACGAGATCCTCCTCGATGGACACGTCCACGCGCCAGGTCGGGACCCGGAAGGTCGCGCCGTCCGCGTCGCTGGCCCGCTCCTCGAACCCGAGCCCGATCAGGATCCGGCGCGCGTCCTCCCGGGAGACCTCCATCCCGAGCAGCTCGGCGGGGCGCCGCCAGCGGAGCCGCACCTCGGGCCGGGCGTTCTGCCGCGGGTGCGCGTCCACGATCCCCGGGCGGACGACGCCGCCCGCGAGCTCCGCGATGAGCGCCGCGCAGCGGTCCACCGCCGGGATCACCATGCCGGGGTCGGCGCCGCGCTCGAAGCGGTAGGACGCCTCGGTCTTGAGCCCGTGCCGGCGCGAGGTGCGGCGGATACCCGACGGCTCGAACCAGGCGCTCTCGACGAGCACCCGCGTCGTGCCCGCGGCGATCTCCGAGTCCCCGCCGCCCATCACGCCCGCGAGGGCGCTGCCGCGGTCGCGGTCGGCGACGAGCAGGTCGTCGGGGGCGAGGGTGCGGACCTTCCCGTCGAGGGTGGCGAGCCGCTCGCCGGGGTGCGCGGTGCGGACGACGATCTCCCGCCCTGCGACCCGCTCGAGATCGAACGCGTGCAGCGGGTGGCCGAGCTCGAGGAGGACGTAGTTCGTGGCGTCCACGACGTTGGAGATCGACCGGACGCCGCAGGCCTCGAGCCGGCGCGCCAGCCAGGCCGGGGACGGGCCGATCTTCACGCCCTCGACGACGCGCGCGGCGTAGCGGGCGCACCGGTCCGGCGCGTCGATCCGCACCTTCACCGCGTCCGACGCCGGCCCGCCCGCCTCCGCGAGCTTCGGCGCCGGCAGCCGGACCGGCTGGCCGAGGATCGCCGCGAGCTCGCGGGCGATCCCGAGGTGCGAGAGGCAGTCGGGGCGGTTCGGCGTGACGTTCACCTCGAGGAGGACGTCCTCGAGCCCGAGCGCCTCGGCGATCGGCGTCCCCGGCTTCACCTCGGGCGGCAGGATGAGCAGCCCGCTCGCGTCGGGGGAGAGCCCGAGCTCGCGCGCGGAGCAGAGCATGCCGAAGGACTCGACCCCGCGGAGCTTCGCCTTCTCGATCTTCGCGCCGCCGGGCAGCACCGTGCCGATCGTGGCGAGCGGCACCACGTCGCCGACCGCGTAGTTCTTCGCGCCGCAGACGATCTGGAGCGGCTCGCCCTCGCCGCGGTCGATGCGCGTCACCGAGAGCTTCTCGGCGTTCGGGTGCTTCTCGGAGGAGAGGACCCGCGCGGCGACCACGCCCCGGAGCCCCTGCCCGGTCCGCTCCATCGCCTCGACCTCGAGGCCGACGGCGGTCAGCTTCCGCGCGACCTCCTCGGGCGAGGGCAGCGCGACGTACTCCGAGAGCCACTTGAGCGAGATGCGCATGGGCGAGGTGCCGGGATGATCGACGCTAGAACTGCGACAGGAACCGGAGGTCGTTCTCGAAGTAGAGGCGGAGGTCGTCGATGCCGTACCGGAGCATCGCCATCCGCTCGACCCCCATGCCGAACGCGAACCCGGTGTGGCGCTTCGAGTCGATGCCGCCGTTCTCGAGCACCCGCGGGTGGACCATGCCGGCGCCGAGCACCTCGAGCCAGCCGGTCTCCTTGCACGTGCCGCAGCGCTTGCCGTCCTTCCGGCCGGTGCCGCCGCAGATGGTGCAGGAGACGTCCACCTCCGCGCTCGGCTCGGTGAAGGGGAAGTAGCTGGGGCGGAACCGGGTCCGCGTGCCGGGCCCGAAGTAGGCCCGCGCGAACGCGGCGAGCGTCCCCTTGAGATCGGCGAAGGTGATCCCCTCGTCCACGCAGAGCCCCTCGACCTGGTGGAACATCGGCGAGTGGGTCTGATCGTAGTCGGAGCGGTACACGCGCCCGGGGCAGATGATCCGGACCGGCGCCTTGCCGAGCCGCTTCATGGAGCGGACCTGCACCGGCGAGGTGTGCGTCCGGAGCAGCACCGAGCCGGGCTTCACGCCGGCGCGCAGGGTGGACTCCTCCACGTAGAAGGTGTCCTGCATGTCGCGCGCGGGGTGATCCGGCGGGAGGTTCAGCGCCTCGAAGTTGAACCAGTCGAGCTCGATCTCGGGGCCGCTCGCGACCTCGTAGCCGAGGCGCGCGAAGATCGCCGAGATGTCCTCGGTGGCGCGGGTGATCGGGTGGCGGTGGCCGCGCGGCAGGAGCCGCCGGCCGGCCAGCGTCACGTCGATGGGGGCGCCGGCCAGCTCGGCCTCGAGCGCCTTGGTCTCCAGGCGGCGCTTGCCGTCCGCGAGGAGCCCCTCGACCTCGTCCCGGACGCGGTTCGCGACCTCGCCGACGCGCGGGCGCTCCCCGGCGGGGAGCTGCCCCATGCCCCGCAGGACCTGGGACAGCTCGCCCTTCTTCCCGAGGAAGCGGACCCGCAGCTCCTCGAGGCCCTTCTCGTCCGGCGCGGCGGCGATCGCCGCGCGGGCGCCCGTCGCGAGCGCCTCGAGCTGCGAGAGCAGGTCGGCCACGGGGACCCTCCCCTACGCCCGCGCGGACTTCACGACCGCGGCGAAGTCGCCGGGGAACGCGAGCGCGAGCTCGGCGAGGATCTTCCGGTCCAGCGCGACGCCGGCCTGCTTCAGCCCGGCGACGAGCTTCGAGTAGGTCGTCCCGTTCTGCCGGGCGGCCGCGTTGATGCGGACGATCCACAGCGCGCGGAAGTCGCGCCGCTTCTGGCGGCGATCGCGGGTGGAGTAGTCGAGGGCGCGCTCGACCGCCTGGTTCGCGCGGCGGTAGCAGTTGTTCCGGCGGCCGCGGAAGCCCTTCGCGAGCTTCAGGACGCGGTTGCGACGGCGGCGAGCCTTGAATCCCTTCTTGACGCGCATCTTCCTTCTCCTTGCCGGCGGGAGGCGCCGCGGCCCGTCACCCCATGTGACGCGCCGCGCACTCTTCTGGACCCCGCTTGGGCGTTGCTGCGAGGGGCCCGCTCACGGGCCCGCCCGTCCCGGACGCTACCGAGCGTACGGGAAGCACTCCTTGATCTTCTTCTCGTCCATCGGCGTCAGGTGAGACGTCCCGCGCAGGTGGCGCTTCTCCTTCTTCGTCTTGCCGAACGTCGCGAGGTGGCGCACGCCGGCCCGGCGAAACTTCACCTTGCCGCTCTTCTTCGGCACGAAGCGCTTCTTCGCGCCGCTCTTCGTCTTCAGCTTGGGCATCGTCGTTTCCTTCGTTCACTGCAGGTGCCCGGCCTCCGTCGGCGACGGAGCCGGGCGCGTCGTGTTCGGTCGTGCTACCTGGGGCCGCCCGGCGAAGGCGCGGGGGTCGGGGCGGGCGCCGGCGCGGCAGCGGGCGCCGGCGTGGCAGCGGGCGAGGGCGTGGCAGCGGGCGAGGGCGCGGCGGCGGGCGAGGGCGCGGCGGCGGCCTGGGCCGGGGCGCCGACGCCGGCGATGGCCGCGGCCTTGGCCCGGTCGCGCTGCGCCTGGAGCATCTTCGGGTTCGGGGCGAGGATCATGAACATCTGGCGCCCTTCCATGCGGGGCGCCGCCTCGATCACCGCCACGTCGCGCAGCTCCTCGATCACCTTCTGCAGCACCTTCTGCCCGAGCTCGCGGTGGGACATCTCGCGGCCGCGGAACATGACGGTGATGCGGGCCTTGTTGGCCTCGGCGAGGAACTCGCGGACCTTCTTCAGCTTGACGTCGTAGTCGTGCTCCTCGGTGCGCGGCCGGAGCTTCACTTCCTTGAGCTGGACGACGACCTGCTTCTTCTTCGCCTCGTTCTGCTTCTTCTTCTCGAGGTACTTGAACTTGCCGTAGTCCATGATCTTGCAGACCGGCGGCTTCGCCATCGGGCTGACCTCGACGAGGTCCATCCCGAGCTCCTGCGCGCGCGCCAGCGCCTGCTCGACCGGGAGCACACCGAGCTGCTCCCCCTCCGCCCCGACGAGACGCACCTCTCGCGCCTTGATACGGCGGTTGGTGCGTGCGTCGCGGCTTCCGCTGCCCCCTCGCGGATCTCTGTGGTGGATCGCCATGCTCCTCCGACCGGCGTGTAAAAGACAGCGAACAATATGGATTTGGGACGAAAAGTCAACGCAAGAGGTGACCGGACCCGCCCCGCGGCTCCGCGAGGCGGGTCCCGGCTCGTCCCGGGGTGCCCTCCGGCCGGACCGCCGGTCCGGCACCCCTCCTCCGCTCGGCTACCGGCTGCCCGGCTCCGAGGAGTCCTTCTTGGCCTCGCGGATCCAGCTCATCATGTCGCGGAGGCGCTTGCCCACCTCCTCGATCGGGTGCTCCGCCTCCGTCGCGCGGAACCGCTCGAGCGTCGGGCGGCCGGCCATGTTCTCGAGGATGAACTCCTTCGCGAACTGGCCGGACTGGATCTCCTTCAGGATCTTCCGCATCTCGTCCTTGGACTGCTGGCCGACGACGCGCGGGCCGCGGGTGTAGTCGCCGTACTCGGCCGTGTCCGAGATGGACTGGCGCATCCAGGCGAGGCCGCCTTCGTACATGAGGTCCACGATGAGCTTCATCTCGTGGAGGCACTCGAAGTAGGCGCTCTCCGGCTGGTAGCCCGCCTCGACGAGCGTCTCGAAGCCCGCCTTCACGAGCGCCGCGGCGCCGCCGCAGAGGACCGCCTGCTCGCCGAAGAGGTCGGTCTCCGTCTCCTCCTTGAACGTCGTCTCGAGGACGCCGGCGCGCGTGCAGCCGATGCCCCGGGCGTACGCCAGGCCGATCTGCTTCGCCTGGCCGGCGTCCTGGTGGACGGCGATGAGGCCGGGGATGCCGCGGCCGTCCTGGTACTGGCGGCGGACCATGTGACCCGGGCCCTTCGGCGCGACGAGGATGACGTCCACGCCCTCGGGCGGGCGGATCTGGTTGAAGTGGATGTTGAAGCCGTGCGCGAAGAGGAGCGCCTTGCCCTTCGTGAGGTGCGGCGCGATCTCGGCGTCGTAGACCGCCTTCTGCGTCTGATCCGGGATGAGGATCATGATGACGTCGGCCTCCTTCGAGGCGTCCGCCACCGAGAGGACGCGGAGCCCGGCGCCCTCGGCCTTGGCCTTGGACTTCGAGCCCGCGTGCAGGCCGACGCGCACGTCCACGCCGGAGTCGCGCAGGTTGAGCGCGTGCGCGTGCCCCTGCGAGCCGTACCCGATGATCGCGACCTTCCGCTTCTTGAGCAGGTCGAGGTTCGCGTCCTTGTCGTAGTAGATCTTCGCTGCCATGTGATCTCTTCCTCTCTTCCTTGCGTCCTTACTTCAGTGACGGGGGAGCCAGCGTCTTGAAGCCGCGCTCGAGGGCGATGCGCCCGGAGCGGCACAGTTCCTGGATGCCGAAGGGGCGGAGCCGCTCCTCCAGCGCGTCGAGCTTCCCGGCGTTGCCGCTCGCCTCCACGACGAGGGCATCGGGGGACACGTCGACGATGGTCGCCTCGTAGGTCTCGGCGAGCGCGCGGAGCTCGGCGTGGTTGCGCTCGGGCGTCCGGATCTTCACGAGCATGAGCTCGCGCTCGATGAGGTCCTGCGCGGACAGCTCCCGGACCTCGACCACGGGGACGAGCTTCTGCACCTGCCGGACCACCTGCTCGACCGGCCTCGAGGAGAGCCGGACGACGATGGTCATCCGCGAGTAGTCGGACCGCTCGGTCGGGCCGACGGTGAGGCTCGCGATGTTGTAGCCGCGCCGCGAGAACAGGCCGGCGATCCGGTGCAGCACGCCGGGCTTGTTCTCGACGAGGAGGCTGATGGTGTGCGTGGAGCCGTTCGGTCGCGTCTCGGTGCGTTCCATGTCACTCACCGTCGATCATGTCGTTGAGGGGGGCGCCCGCCGGGACCATCGGGTAGACCTTCTCCTCCCGCCGGACCCGGACGTCCACGATCGTGGGGCCGCCGGTGTTCGCGAGGGCCCGGTCGACGGCCTGGTCGAGCTCCGCCGGCGTCCTCGCCCGGAGCCCCAGGCAGGAGTACGCGTCCGCGAGCTTCACCAGATCCGGCAGATCGGCGAGCGGCGTCTCCGAGTACCGCTCGTCGTAGAACAGCTCCTGCCACTGCCGGACCATCCCGAGGAACAGGTTGTTCAGGATGAAGATCTTGATCGGGAGCTTCAGCTCCACGGCCGTGGCGAGATCCTGGAGCGTCATCTGGAACGAGCCGTCGCCGTCGAAGCCGATGACGAGCGCGTCCGGCTTGCCGAGCTGGATCCCGATGGCCGAGGGCAGGCAGAAGCCCATCGTCCCGAGGCCGCCGGAGGTGATGAAGGAGCGGGGCTCGGCCGCCTTCCACCACTGCGCCGCGAACATCTGGTGCTCGCCGACGCCGGTGGTGACGATCGCCTTCCCGCCGGTCTTCTTCCAGATCGTCTCGATGACGTACTGCGGGAGGAGCGGCCCCGCCGGATCCTGCGCGTACCGGAGCGGGAACTTCTCGCGCCAGTCCGCGACGCGCTTCCACCACGCCGCGACGTCCGGCCGCCCCTGCGCGTCGAACGCGCGGCGCACCTCCGCGTGGAGCTGCGGGAGGAGGAGCTTGAGGTCGCCCACGAGCGGGACGGTGGCGGTGACGAGCTTCGAGATCTCCGCCGGGTCCACGTCGAGGTGGACCACCTTCGCCTCGGGCGCGAACGTGGAGAGCTTGCCGGTCACGCGGTCGTCGAAGCGCGCGCCGAGCGCCACGATGAGATCGGAGTTCTGCACCGTGTAGTTGGCGTACCGCGAGCCGTGCATGCCGAACATGCCGAGGCAGAGCGGGTGCGTCTCCGGGAAGGCCCCCTTCCCGTGGAGCGTCGTCACGATGGGCGCGCCGAGGTACTCGCAGAAGGCGAACACCTCCGCGTGCGCGTTGCCGTGGCGGACGCCGCCGCCGAGGTAGACCACCGGGCGGGAGGCGGAGCGGATGAGCATCGCGGCGTCCTTGAGCCGCGGCTCCTCGCGGACCGGCGGGTGGTAGCCGGGGATCTCCACCTTCTCCGGGTACTCGAACTCGAGCTCGGCGTTCAGGACGTCCTTCGGGATGTCCACCAGCACCGGCCCCGGGCGCCCGGTCCGGGCGATGTAGAACGCCTCCTTCATGATCCGCGGCAGGTCCGCCGCGTCGGTCACGAGCCAGTTGTGCTTCGTCACCGGCATGGTGATGCCGGTGATGTCCGCCTCCTGGAAGGCGTCGGTCCCGATGAAGCTCGAGGCGACGTTCGCGGTGATCGCGACCATCGGCACCGAGTCCATGTACGCGTCGGCGATCGCGGTGACGAGGTTGGTCGCGCCCGGGCCCGAGGTCCCCATGCAGACGCCGACCTTCCCGGTCGCGTGCGCGTAGCCCTCGGCGGCGTGGCCGCCCACCTGCTCGTGCCGCACGAGCACGTGCCGCGGCTTCTCGACTTCGTACAGCGCGTCGTACAGCGGCAGGATGGCGCCGCCCGGGATCCCGAAGAGGACGTCCACCCCCTCCGCCTCCAGGGCGCGCCGGACCGCCATCGCGCCGGTCATCTTCTGCTTGGCCATGTTGTCTACCTCTCCTCGACGGATCGTTCGGATCGTTCGCTACGGAGTGCGCGCACGGCGCCGGCGTACTCGCGGTACGCCCGCGGCCGACGCGCGCGCCGGCTTCGCGGCCGCGCGGACGACCCGGACCTCCTCGGGGCGGGCCGGCCCCCGCTCGACGGCGTCGAGCGGAGCGCGGCCCTCGTGACACGGTTGGAACGGCATGGTCGGACGACGCCCCTGCCCGCCTACGGGCGCTTCGCCTCGTAGGCGGCGATGCTCGCCTCCTGGTCGAGGAGGAAGCCGAGCTCGTCCACCCCGTTCAGCAGGCAGTACTTGGAGAACGCGTCGATGGGGAACTTCGCGCTCGAGCCGTCGGGCAGCCCGACCGTCTGCGCCGCGACGTCGATCCGGACCTGGGCCCCCGGGGCCGCGAGGAGCTTCCGCACGCTCTCCGGGTCGAGGACGACGGGCAGGAGCCCGTTCTTGAGCGCGTTGTTCCGGAAGATGTCCGCGATCCGGGTGGAGACCACGGCCTGGAAGCCGTAGTCCACGAGGGCCCACGGCGCGTGCTCGCGGGACGAGCCGCAGCCGAAGTTGTCGCCCGCCACGAGGACGCGGCAGCCCGCGGCCTCGGGCCGGTTCAGGACGAAGTCGGGCTTCGGCGCGCCGCCCGCCTCGTACCGCCAGTCGCAGAAGAGGACCTTCCCGAGCCCCTTCTTGTCGGTGACCTTGAGGAACCGGGCCGGGATGATCTGGTCCGTGTCCACGTTCTCCCGGGGGAGGACGACGGTCTTCGTCTCGATGAACTTGATCGGCTCCATCACCGGCCCTCCAGCACGCGGCGCGGATCGGCGACGGCGCCCGCCACGGCCGCCGCGGCCGCGGTGAGCGGGCTCGCGAGGAGCGTGCGGCCGCCGGGGCCCTGGCGCCCCTCGAAGTTGCGGTTGGACGTGGACACGCTGTACTGGCCGGGCTCGAGGCGATCGCCGTTCATGGCGATGCACATCGAGCAGCCCGGCTCGCGCCACTCGGCGCCGGCGTCGCGGACGATCCGGTCGATCCCCTCGGCCTCCGCGGCGCGCTTCACCGCGTGCGACCCCGGGACGACCAGCGTCCGGATCCGGACGCGGCGCCCCTTCAGCACCCGCGCCGCCTCGCGCATGTCCTCGAGCCGGCCGTTGGTGCACGAGCCGATGAAGACCACGTCCACCTTCTGGCCGGCGATGGGCTTGCCCGGCGTGAGCGCCATGTACCGGAGCGCCGCCTCGAGCGTCGCGCGGACCTGCCGGTCCGCCTCGGCGGCGGGATCGGGGACCTTTCCGGTGACGGCGATCCCCTGCCCCGGGTTCGTGCCGAACGTGATCATCGGCTCGAGCGCGGAGGCGTCGAGGACGATCTCGCGGTCGTAGCGCGCGCCCGGATCCGACGGGAGCTTGCGCCACGCGGCGACGGCCTCCTCCCACGCCGCGCCCTTCGGCGCGCGCGGCCGGCCGGCGAGCCACTGGAACGTCACGTCGTCCGGCGCCACCATCCCGGCGCGGGCGCCCGCCTCGATCGACATGTTGCAGAGGGTCATGCGGCCCTCCATCGAGAGGGCGCGGATCGCCGGGCCGAGGTACTCGATGACGTGGCCGGTGCCGCCGCCCACCCCGAGCTTCGCGACGATCGCGAGGATCAGGTCCTTGGCGGAGAGCCCGGGCCCGAGCGCCCCGTCCACGCGCACCGCGAGCGTCTTCGGGCGCCGCTGCAGCAGGCACTGGGTCGCGAGGACGTGGCCGACCTCCGAGGTGCCGATGCCGAAGGCGAGGGCGCCGAACGCGCCGTGCGTGGCGGTGTGGCTGTCGCCGCACACCACCGTCATGCCCGGCTGCGTCGCGCCCTGCTCCGGCCCGAACACGTGGACGACGCCCTGCGCCGGGTCGCCGAGCCCGTGCAGCTCGACCCCGAAGTCGGCGCAGTTCTTCTCCATCTGCGCGACCTGGGCGGCCGCCATCGCGTCGATGAACGGCCACTTCCCGTCGGCGCCGCGCGGGAGCGTCGGGATCGAGTGATCCATCGTCGCGAGGGTCCGGCCGGTCCGGCGGAGCTTCAGCCCGCGCTCGCGGAGGAGCGTGAACGCCTGCGGGCTGGTCACCTCGTGGACGAGGTGCAGGTCCACGTACAGGACGGCGGGAGTCTCCGGGGTCTCGGGACGGACGACGTGCGCGTCCCAGACCTTCTCGAACAGGGTCTTCGGCTGCATTCTATGGGGTCCCCATCTCGGTGCGGGCCTCGCTCTCCTGCGGCGGGCCGATCTTGAGCGTGATGCGGTTCATGACGTCGAGGAACGCGCGCGCGCTCCCCTCGATGATGTCGGTCGAGAGCGCGCGGCCGCGGTACACGCCGGTCGAGTGCTCGATCTCGATCGTCACCTCACCCTGCGCGTCCTCGCCGTTGGAGACGCTCGCGATCTGGTAGTCGCGCAGCTTCGCCGAGACGCCGGTGACCTTCTCGAGGGCCCGGTAGACCGCGTCCACCGGCCCGTCGCCGGTCGCGGCCGCGAGGAAGCGCTCGCCGGACGCGTCGCGGAGCGCGACGGAGGCGCAGGGGAGCGTCCCGGTGCCGGAGGTCGTCGAGAGCGCCTCGAGCTCCCAGGCCACGCCGTTCTTGCCGAGGATCTGCCCGTGCAGCACGAGCGCCTCGATGTCGGCGTCGTAGATGTCCTTCTTCTTGTCGGCGAGGACCTTGAAGTCCTGGAACACCTTGTCGATCTGCGCCTCCTCGAGCTGATACCCGAGGGCGACCAGCCGCTCCTTCAGGGCGTGCCGGCCCGAGTGCTTCCCGAGGACGAGCGCGCTGCGGGCGAAGCCGACCTCCTCCGGCCGCATGATCTCGTAGGTCTCGCGGTTGGTGAGCATGCCGTGCTGGTGGATGCCCGCCTCGTGGGCGAAGGCGTTCTGCCCGACGATGGCCTTGTTCCGCTGCACCTGGATCCCGGTGACCTGCGCGACGAGCCGGCTCGTGGGGTAGAGGCGCTCGGTCTTCACGCCCGTGCACGCCTTCACCACGTCCCGGCGGGTCCGGATCGCCATCACGACCTCCTCGAGGGAGGCGTTCCCGGCCCGCTCGCCGATGCCGTTGATGGTGCACTCGATCTGGCGCGCGCCCTCCGCGAGCCCCACCAGGCTGTTCGCCACCGCGAGCCCGAGGTCGTTGTGGCAGTGCACCGACATCACGACCTTGTCGATGCCGCGGACGTGCTTCTTGAGGAAGCGGAGCGTCTCCGCGTAGGTGACCGGCAGCGCGTAGCCGACGGTGTCCGGGATGTTCACGGTGGTCGCGCCGGCCTCGATGACCCGCTCCACCACCTCGGCCAGGAACTCGAGCTCGGTGCGGGCGGCGTCCTCGGCGGAGAACTCGATGTCGTCGAAGCGCTCGCGGGCGTACTTCACGCCCTCGACCGACCGCTTGATGATCTCCTCCTTCACCATCTTGAGCTTGAAGTCGCGGTGGATCGGGCTCGTGGCGAGGAAGACGTGGCAGCGGCGGCGCCGGGTGTCCTTCAGGGCCTCCCAGGACGCGTCGATGTCGCCCCGGTTGCAGCGGGCGAGGCTCGCGATGACCGGCCCCTCGATCTGCGCGCCGACCGCGCGGATGGCCTGGAGGTCGCCGGGCGACGCGGCGGCGAAGCCTGCCTCGATCACGTCCACGCCGAGATCGCGGAGCGCGCGGGCGACCTGCAGCTTCTGCTCCAGGTTCATCGAGGCGCCGGGCGACTGCTCGCCGTCCCGGAGAGTGGTGTCGAAGATCACGACACGGTCGAGGGATGCATCGCTCACGGTCCGTTGACCTTTCGTATCAGCGGCGCCTACGTGTCGGCCGCTGTGGGAGCCGGCGATAGTAGCAGAGTCGCCGGTGGATCCAACCGGTGCCAGGGCTGCGGGGGCTTGCTGCGGGGTTCGACGGTTCGTCATCTGACGGCTCCTCGGTTTCCCAGGGGATGGGGCCGAAGGAGTCGTCCGCGTCGAGGCGATCTCTCCGGCCGGTGAGGCGGGAGAGGTCGCGGCGCAGCTACCCGTGCCGGGATACCTCTCCCGCCGGGCTAAGAAGTCGACGCATGGAGCGACCGAACGACATCTTCCGAACAGGCTAGCGAGCCCGGACGACGACGTCAAGCAGGATGGCCATCCCGCTCCGGCGGCCACCGGAGCAGGCGAGCGGGCGGGCTGCCGATCGTCGAGGACGGGCCGTCACCGTGCCCGTCACCGTGCCCGTCACCGTGCCCGTCACCGTGCCCGTCACCGTGCCCGTGACCGTTCCCCGTATCCGTGCCCGCCTCCCGCTTCCCGCATCCCGTGGCCCGTGTCTCCGTCGGGCCACCGGAGGCCGGGCCACGGGCCACGCGAGCCGGTTCACGGGTCACGGAGATGCCGGTGACGGTGACGGGCACGAATCACGGGGCACCGTGCGCGGCGTCTTCGCGATTCCCCGCACGCCGGAAAGGCGCAGCCGCCGGTCCGGGCCGTCACCGTGCCCGTGCCCGTGACCGTTCCCCGTATCCGTGCCCGCCTCCCGCTTCCCGCATCCCGTGGCCCGTGTCTCCGTCGGGCCACCGGAGGCCGGGCCACGGGCCACGCGAGCCGGTTCACGGGTCACGGAGATGCCGGTGACGGTGACGGGCACGAATCACGGGGCACCGTGCGCGGCGTCTTCGCGATTCCCCGCACGCCGAGCGTCGGCGCAGCCCCCGCTAGTACGGCGGCGTCGCTTCCTTCTTGAGCAATTCCCCGAACGCCTCGAGGCTCATCGTCTTGAGGTCCTCGCCGCCGTGACGCCGCGGCGCGACGCCCTTCGCCTCGACCTCCTTCTCGCCGATGACCAGCGTGAAGGGGATCTTCGCGAGCTGGGCGTTGCGGATCTTCGCGCCGAGCTTGTCCGACGAGCCGTCCACCTCGACGCGCCAGCCCTGCGCCTCGAGCCGGGCCTGGACCTCGCGCGCCCAGGCGTCGAAGCGGTCCGAGACGGTGACCACGCGCGCCTGCACCGGCGCGAGCCAGGCGGGGAAGCTGCCGGCGTAGTGCTCGGTGAGGATCGCGATGAACCGCTCGAAGGAGCCGTAGATCGCGCGGTGGATGACGACCGGGCGGTGCTCCTTGTTGTCGTCGCCGACGTAGGAGAGGTCGAACCGCTCCGGCGCGGCGTAGTCGAGCTGGATCGTGCAGGTCTGCCAGGTCCGGCCGAGCGAGTCGGTCACGACGAAGTCGATCTTCGGCCCGTAGAACGCGCCGTCGCCCGGGTTCAGCTCCCAGGGGAGGCCCATCCGGTCGAGCGCCGAGCGCAGCGCGCCCTCCGCGCGATCCCACAGCTCGTCGTTCCCGATCCGGTCCTCGGGCTTCAGCGGCCGGGTCGAGAGCTTCAGCGAGAACTCGAGCCCGAACGCGCCGTAGACGATCTTCATCAGATCGACGATGCGCTGGATCTCGTCGGAGATCTGCGACTCGGCGAGGTAGATGTGCGAGTCGTCCTGGCAGAACTGCCGGACGCGGGTGAGGCCGCCGAGCGAGCCGGAGAGCTCGTTCCGGTGCAGCACGTCCACCGTGAAGTACCGGAGCGGCAGCTCGCGGTAGGAGCGCTTCCCCATCCGGTAGATGAGGTGGTGCGACGGGCAGTTCATCGGCTTCAGGCTCATGCCGAGCCGCTCGTCGAGCGGGAGCGCCGGGTCCGCCTCCTTGTCGAAGACGAGGAACATGTTCTCGCGGTACACGCCCCAGTGCCCGCTCTGCTCCCAGAGCTTCTTGTTGAAGAGCAGCGGCGTCTTCACCTCGAGGTAGCCGTTCTTCGTCACGAGGCGGCGCATCGCGTCCTCGAGGACGTTGTAGAGCGTCGTCCCGTGAGGCAGCCAGAACGCGGCGCCCGGCGCCCACTCGTGGAACGCGAACAGCCCGAGCGCGGGGCCGAGCTTGCGGTGGTCGCGCTTCTTCACCTCCTCGAGCTTCGCGAGGTGCGCGTCGAGCGCCTTCTTGTCGAAGAACGCGGTGCCGTAGATCCGCTGGAGCATCGCGTTCTTCGCGTCGCCCCGCCAGTAGGCGCCGGCGACGTTGAGGAGCTTCACGACGCCGATCCGGCCCGTGGACGGGCCGTGCGGCCCGAGGCAGAAGTCCACCCAGTCGCCGTGCCGGTAGAGCGTGAGGGTCTTCGCGCCCTTCGCGGCGATGTCCTTCACGATCTCGACCTTGTACTTCTCGCCCTTCCCCTCGAAGAGCCGGACCGCCTCGTCGGCGGAGATCTCGGAGCGGACGAACGGCAGGTCGGCCTTGATCGCCTCGTTGGTGGCGCGCTCGATCTTCTCGAGGTCCTCCGGGGTGAAGGGCGTCTCGCGGGCGAAGTCGTAGTAGAAGCCGTCCTCGATCGCCGGGCCGATGGTGACCTGGGTCCCGGGGTAGAGCTTCTGGACCACGCTCGCCATGACGTGGGCGGCGTCGTGGCGCGCGACCTCGAGCGCCTCGGGGCTCTTCGTCGTCACGATCTCGAGCTTCGCGTCGCGATCGAGCGCGCGCGACAGATCGACGGGCGCGCCGTCGAGGCGGGCGAAGTAGGCGGCCTTCGCGAGCCCGGGGCCGATCTGCCCCTTCACGAAGTCGAGGACGGTGGTCCCCTTCGGAGCCTCCTTCTGGCTGCCGTCTGGGAGGGTCACCTTCACGAGGTCGGACATGGTCGATGTGCCTATCTGCGGTCGCAAAAAAAGCCAGCCGGTGGTGGCTGGCCCGCGGGCGGAGCATGTCCGCCGTGGCGGTGTGTCACTCTCGCACGGCCCCGCCGGTGTGAGAAGCCCTTCCACGCCGCGCGCGCCGGGGCGGCGCCCGCGGGCTCCCCTGCTCCGAGACGCGGGAGCCGAAAAAAGAAAGAGGGGCTGACGTTTCCGTCAACCCCTCGGTCTGCTTGTAGGCCCGGTCAGGATTGAACTGACGACCCCCACCGTGTCAAGGTGGTGCTCTACCACTGAGCTACGGGCCTGGCTGTTCCGCACAGGCGAGGCGCGGTTATAGCCAAATCGCGAACGGTGTCAACGGCTCTCTCGCGCGCCGCCCCGCTCCCCCGCCGATCCGCCGTCCTCACCCGGCGCCCGGATGGCGCGGGCGAAGAACAGCGCGTACTGCGCGAACGAGATCGCCACGCACTCCGCGGCGAGGAGCCCCATCGCGGCGACGTAGGGGGCGAGCTCGCGCGGAGAGGTCCCGTACTCCTCCGCCAGCGCGAGCACCACCGTCGCCGCGAGGGCGAAGGTCGCGTACTTCCCGATCCGCGTGGGCGCCACCGGGATCGGGTGGCCGGTGCTCCGGAGCAGCGCCGCGCCGGCGAGCTGGGCGAGGTCCCGCGCGATCTCCAGCGCGGGGAGCCAGATCGGCAGCCGCCCGGTCGCGGCGAGGGCGACCAGCGCGCAGGCGGCGAGGAACTTGTCGGCGATGGGGTCGAGGAACGCGCCGAGGCGGGTGTGCTGGTGGAGCGCCCGGGCCACCAGCCCGTCCAGCACGTCGGTCGCCGCCGCCGCGACGAACGCGGCGAGGGCGCGGAGCCGGTCGCCGTGGACGTAGAGGACGAGGAAGACGGGCGCGAGCAGGATCCGCGACGCCGTCAGGGCGTTCGCGAGGTTGAGCGGCGAGCCGCCCCCGCCCTGGAAGTCGTCGCGCTCGTCGTCCGCGTCGCGCATCCCTCGGGCTCCCCGCGGCGCGTCCCTGCCCCGGCCCGCCGCGTCAGCGGACTCTAACACCCGGCCCCCCGTGCCCGTCACCGTGACCGTGACCGGCTCTTCGTCACCCGTGAGCCGCGTCGCGTGGCCCGTGGCCCGATCCCGTGATCCGACCGGCATCGGCCAGGGGCACGCGTCGGGATGCCGCGGACGCGTACCGCGCGGGTAGCCCCGCCGGGGCCGACGCTACGCGCGGTCGCGCAGCGCCCGCAGCGCCACGAAGCGGGCCACCGCGTCGGGCTCGTCCGGCGCGGCGCGGGCGACGGCGGCGGCCACGCCCGGCGCGTCGAGCCGCAGGAACGGGTTCACCGCGCGTTCGCGGGCCAGGGTCGAGGGGGCCGGCTCGGCGCCGGCGCGGTGGGCCACCTCGACCTCGGCGAGCCGGGTCCGCGCCGCGGCGTTCCCGGGCTCGAGGCCGAGCGCGAACGCGAGGTTGGGGACGGCGTAGTCGTGGCCGGGGTGGATCTCGAGGGCCCCGTCGAGCGGGGCGATCACCTCGAGGAACGTCCGGGCGAGGCGCGCCGGCTCTCCTCCGGAGCGGCAGTTCCCGCATCCGGCCCAGAACAGCGTGTCTCCGGTGAGGAGGCGCCCCTCCCACTCGAGCAGCACCGAGCCGGGCGTGTGGCCGGGGGCGCCGTGGACGCGGAGCCGGAGGCGACCGAGCGCGAGGGCGTCCCGCCCCGCGAGGTCCACGTCCGGCGCGTACCACCGGGCGTCGCCGCCGTGGCCGAGCACCTCGGCGCCGAGCGCCGCCGCGACCCGCGCCGAGCCGCCGGCGTGGTCCGGGTGACCGTGCGTGTGGAGGATCCAGCGGGGCCGGACCCCGTGCGCGGCGGCGAGCGCGAGCGCGACCTCGGGATCGCCCGGATCGACCAGCGCCGCGTCGTCCTCCGCCGCGAGGAGGTAGACGTAGTTGTCGGCGCGGTACCGGCGGCGGGCGAAGATCACAGATCCCGCGGGTAATGACTCAGCCCGATCCGGTTCCCCTCCGGATCCGTGAAATAGATCGTCCAGCGCGTGCGGTGCACCACCTGCACCCCCGCCGCCTCGAGGCGATCCTCCCACCCGCGGCGCTCCGACGGCGCGATCCGGAGCGCGAAGAGGTGAAGCCCGGCGCGGCCGTCGCGCCACGGGCGGCGCTCCAGCGGCTCCTCGGCGCGCTCGAGCGCGAGGAACCCCGCCTGCTCGCCGCTCCCGACCGAGAGCCACACGCTGCGATCGCCGCCGCCCCCCTCGCGCGGCCACCGCTTCAGGACGGCGAGCCCGAGGACCTCGCGGTAGAAGTGCTCGCAGCGATCGAGGTCGGCGCACTGGATGGCGAGGTGGTGGAAGGCGAGCGGCACGGGCGGGAGGCTACCCGCGGCCGCCGCGCTGCGCCAGCTCCCGCCGTGGTAGCCTCGACCGCCGGTGACCTTCCCCCTGTCAGGAAAGCGCCTGCTGATCGCGGTCGAGGACGCCGAGCTCGCCGGCCTGCTCGTCACCGCCGGGGCGCGCCTCGGCGCGGGCGCGTCCCTCGCCGCCGGCGGCCAGGCGGCCGCGGCGGCGCTCCGCGAGGCGCCCGACGTGGCGATCCTCGATCTCCCCTTCCCCGACCTGGGCCCGGCCGAGCTGCTCGCCGCGTGCGGCCGCGCGGCGGTGCCCGCCGTCGTGGTGTCGGGCGTGTTCCGCGGCGCGCGCGGCGCCGAGGCGCTGCGCAGGTTCGGGGCCCGCGAGGTCTTCGAGAAGCCCTTCCCCGTGGACGCGGTGATCGCGGCGGCCGCCCGCCTGGCCGGCGCCGCCGCGCCGCCCGTCGAGGAGGTGGCCGAGGACGCGGTCACCGGGGCCCTCCCGCTCCAGGCCTCCGACGATCCGACCGTCTCGGCCGCCCCGATCCCCGCGCTCGACGATCCGCCGCCCGCGGCCGCCCCCGCGCCGCGGGACGGCCTCGCGGCGCCCCTGCCCGACGTGCCGCGCGGGCCCGCCGTGGAGCGCCCCTCCCCGCCCCCGCCGCG
>NZ_JALCZA010000051.1:0-11840 GCF_022690765.1 Anaeromyxobacter oryzisoli
ACCGCCGCCGCGGTGTTCTACGCGGTCTCGACCCACGTCCAGGACCTCGGCAAGGAGCGCGTCCACCCCGTCTTCCTCATCGACGAGGCGCACCTTCTGCATCCCGAGATGCTCGGGCATCTCCACATCCTCCTCAACTATGAGTGGGACTCGAAGGCGCTCCTCTCGCTCATCCTCGTCGGCCTCCCCGAGCTGAAAGACCAACTCCAGCTCCGGCGCTACCGGTCGCTGCACTCGCGCCTGCACTGGCGGCTGCACATCGACCCGCTCACGCCCGAGGACACCGCCGAGTACCTGCGGTACCGCATGAAGCGAGCCGGCTGCGATCGCGACGTCTTCACTCACGACGCCGTCGCCATGCTGCATGAGGCGGCCACCGGCGGGATGCGCGACCTAGATCGCCTCGCGACCGGGTGCCTCCGCGAGGCGGCCCGCAAGAAGCGCAAGCTCGTCGAGCGGGACCTCCTCCCGCGCGTCCTCGACCGCGACGGCCTCGAGGTCGACCGGTGATCGCGCCCCCCCTCGCCGCCGTGGTCTCGGCCCGGCGGCGGGGCGCCGGGCAATGTCCATCACGCCGCTGCGCGCGCCCCGCTCAAGCGGCGATGGACAGCAGCCAGGCTGTTCGCATCTCCATCAACGAGCTTGAGCGGCCACACCGAGCCGTTGCACACACCTCGTCCATGCGCGCCCCGTTGCCCGGACCGTCGCGCCGCGCTACAAAGACCACGCGCCGCGACCGCGGCGCTCCGATGCGCTCCTAGCGAACCCGAGAGCCTCTTTCTCGCCTCTGCCGTCCGCGCCCTGCGCGGCTTCGGCTTCGCCTGGGAGCACGCCGTGCCATCCATCCGCCTCGAGCGGGTCTCGTTCGCCCACGCGGACGCGATCCCCATCCTCACCGACGTCGATCTCCTCCTCCCCGCGGGCTGGACCGCCCTGGTGGGCGAGAACGGGGCGGGGAAGACCACGCTCCTCGCGCTCGTCGCCGGCGCGCTCGCCCCGGCGTCCGGGCGGATCCGCGTCGAGCCGCCGGGTGCGCGCATCGCGCTCTGCCCGCAGCGGGTCGACACCGCGGGTGAGCCGGAGCGCGACCTCGCGCGCAGCGAGGACGGCGCCGCGCGCAGGCTCCGAGGCGAGCTCGCGCTCGATCCGGCCGCCCTCGCGCGGTGGGAGACGCTCTCGCCCGGCGAGCGCAAGCGCTGGCAGATCGCGGCGGCGCTCGCGACCGAGCCGGACGTGCTCCTCCTCGACGAGCCCACGACCCACGTCGACTCGGCCGCGCGGGCGCTCCTCCTCCGCGCGCTGCAGCGGTTCGGCGGCGCGGGCGTCGTCGTCTCGCACGATCGCGCCTTCCTCGAGGAGCTGGCCCCGCGCACCGTCCGCCTCCACCGCGGCCAGGCGAGCCTGCACGACGCCCCGTACTCCCGCGCCCGGGAGCGCTGGGAGGCGGAGGTCCGCGCCGCCTGGGACCGGCGCGCGCGAGCGCAGGAGGTCGCGCGCGACGCGGCCCGGAAGCTCGACGAGGCGCGACGCGCCCGCGAGGCCGCCGAGCGGGCCCGGAGCGGACGCCATCGCGACGCGAAGGATCGCGACGCCCGCACCATCACCGCGACGACGCGCCGGATGTGGGCGGAGGACGGGCTCGGACGGCGCGTCGGTCGCCTGCGCGCCGCGGCCGAGCGCTCCGAGGACGCGATCCCGGCGGCGCCGCCCCAGGCCGAGCTCGGGAGGTCGGTGTTCGCCGGGTACGAGCGCGCCCCGCGGCCGGTCCTGCTCGCGCTCGACGCCGCCGCCGTCCGGGCGGGGACGGCCGGGATCCTCCGCGACGTGCACGTCCGGTTGAGGCGGGAGGACCGGGTCTGGGTCCGAGGTCGGAACGGGTCCGGCAAGACGACGCTCCTCGAGGCGCTGCTCGCCGGGTCCACGCTGCCGCCGGATCGCCTCCTCCACGTCCCCCAGGAGATGCCGGCGGACGCGTGCGCGGACCTGATCGCCCGGGTGCGGGGTCTCCCGCCGGACGTGAAGGGGAAGGTGCTCGCCGTGGTCGCGGCGCTCGGGAGCGACCCGGCCCGGCTCCTCGCCTCCGCGGTGCCTTCCCCGGGGGAGGCGCGGAAGCTCCTGCTCGCGCTCGGGCTCGGGCGACACGCCTGGGCGCTCGTGCTCGACGAGCCGACGAATCACCTCGATCTCCCCACCGTGGAGCGGCTCGAGGCTGCGCTCGCCGCCTACCCCGGCGCGCTGCTCCTCGTCACGCACGACGAGGCGTTCGCCGCGCGCTGCACCGCCTCGCGGTGGAGCGTCTCCGACGGCCTCGTGCACGCAACGTGATCTCCGACGGAAGGCCCCTACCCGAACGCGAACCCGATCCCATCTCCCTGCCCCATTCCCACCGTCACGTTTGTCACGCTCCGTCACCGTGCCGGTCACCGTCACCGGCCTCTCCGTGCTCGCCACCCGGGTCCCGTGGCCCGTGGGCCCCGAGCCCGTCATCTGGCGCGGCCGTTCGGGCGGGCGACCGCGCCGCGTATCCGACGTCCGCGACGCGTCCCTCTCCGCGCGCGGTACTCCACGACCGCCGGTCGCTCACAGCGGCCGAGCCGTTGCACACGGTTCGTGCATGCCCAAGGTGAGCGAGTTCTTCGGGATCGTGATCGCGCTTTACTACGCCGATCACGCTCCTCCGCACTTCCACGCCCGTTACGGCGAGGAGGAGGCCGTATTCGCCATCGACGGCCTCGACGTGCTCCGCGGCTCGATCCCGCGACGTGCCCACGCGCTCGTGCTTGAGTGGGCCTCGTCGAGAAAGGGCGATCTGCGCGCCAATTGGGAGCGGGCCGGGCAGGTCACTGCCGCTCGCCTTCATCCCCCGCTCGACTAGAATCGGCACGTGGTGCGAATCCGAAGCGTTCGTCCGCTCGACGGGTTGCGCGTCGAGCTCGGCCTTACGGACGGCTCGACCCGGATCGTGGACGTCGGTCCGCTGCTGCGGGGCCCGATGCTCGAGCCGCTCCGGCGGGACGCCGACCTGTTCCGTGCGGTCCGCGTGGACGAGACGCTCGGCACGATCGTGTGGCCGAACGACGCGGATCTCGACCCCGACGTGCTCGTCCTCAGCTTGCCGCCGCTTTGACCGCACTCCGGCGGCTCTATTTTTTCGAGTTCGGCCCGCACCGAACTGTCAGTGCCTTCCACCTACGCCGGGGTCGTTGCCCGTCTGGCCGCTCTGTCCCCAATTCCCAAACGCTTGCTCATGGCAGGGTTTGCATTTTTTGTCGCCTTCGGTTGCTTCTCGTTGGCAACGTTCACGCCCAGAAGGACTAGTCTTGCATGATTTACAACCCCCGCACTCACATTTAACCATTGTCCCTCCTTTAAAATATTGACCGCCGAAACGTGACCACCGAAACGTGTCGCGACAAGTGATAGCCCGTTCTCCACGAGCTACCCGTCACCGGCTGCGCGGCGCCGCCCCCTGCCGCGCGAAGATCTCGCGCACGGTCTCGATCGTGTCCGCGTCCTCCGGCCGCTTGTCCTCCCTGTAGCGCTTCACCCGCGCGAAGCGGAGGGCGAGGCCGGAGGGGTACCGCGGGCTCGCCTGGATCCCGTCGAAGGCGACCTCGACGACGAGCTCCGGCCGGACGGGCACCTCGTAGGCGTCGAGCGGGCCCGTGGCGAGCGCGCGGAGCCGGTCCGTCTGCCACGCGAGCATCGCGTCGGTCATGCCCTTGAAGGTCTTCCCGAGCATGGCGTAGCCGTCGCGCCCGGGATCCCGGGCGCCGAGGTGCAGGTTCGAGAGCCAGCCCCGCCGCCGGCCCCTGCCCCACTCCGCGGCGAGCACCACCAGGTCGAGCGTGTGGGCCGGCTTCACCTTGAGCCACGCGGCGCCCCGCCGGCCCGCCTCGTAGGGCGCGTCGAGGGCCTTCGCCACGATCCCCTCCTGCCCGCGCGCGAGCGCGTCGGAGAGGAACGCCCGACCCGCCGCCACGTCGCCCGTGACGAGGCGCGGGACGAGGTGCGCGCCCGGGATCGCGCGGGCGAGGGCCTCCCAGCGCTCCCGCTCGGGCGCGGCGAGCAGGTCGGCCCCGTCCACGACCAGCGCGTCGAAGAAGAACGCGGAGAGCGGCAGATCCGGCGCGAGCCGCTCCACGTCGAGCTTCCGCCCGAACCGGCGCATCGTCACCTGGAACGGCTCCGGCGTCCCGTCCGGCCGGACGGCGATCGCCTCGCCGTCGAGGATCAAGGTCGCCGCGGGGGAGGCGCGGACGAGCGCCACCACCTCCGGCACCGCCCCGGTCACCTCGCGGAGCGAGCGCGAGAAGACCTTCACCCGGTCCCCGTCCTTGTGGACCTGCACCCGCGCGCCGTCGAGCTTCCACTCGAGGGCGGCGGCGCCGCCGCAGGCGGCGAGCGCCTCGGCGATTCCGGCCGCGGTCTGGGCGAGCATCGGCTGGACCGGCTCGCCCACCCGGAGCGCGAAGCGCGAGAGCCCGGCGGCGCCCTCCTCGAGGGCGGCGGCCGCGACCGGCGGGAGCGCGCCGGCGAGCATGACCGCGCGCCGGACCGCCTGGGCCGGGAGCCCCGCGGCGCGCGCCACCGCCTCGACGAGCACCCCCTCGAGCGCGCCCTGCCGCAGCTCGCCGAGCGCGAGCCCGGCCAGGAACCGCCGCTCCTCCGCCGTGGCGCGCCCGAGCAGCCCCACGAGGACGCGCCGGCGCTCCGCCCCCGCCCCCGCACCCCTCGCCGCCGCGATCCGACCGAGCGCCTCGTCCACCTCGGACACCGTGAGCGACGGCGCCGCGGCGGCCGTCGTCGCGGCGAGCGCCTCGTGGACGGTGGCGTGGCCGATCCCGATCCGGCCGCGGCCGAGATCGCCGGCGAGCCAGGCGGCCCCCGCGGCGCGCTCCGCCGGGGCGAGGCGCCGGAGCGCCTCGGCGAGCCGCGCGACCTTGTCGAGCCGTCCGGGCGCCGCCGCGACGTCCCGGGAGGTCGCGGCGAGGTCGGCGAGGAGCATGCGCCGGTTCTAACCGGCGCCGCCGGCGAGGGCGCGCGCCGCCCGCCGCACCGCCTCGACCGCCGCCGGCACCGCCGCCTCCACCGCCGGGGTGAGCCCCTCTCCGATGGACTCCATCTCGAGCACCTCGACGGCGACCACGTGGATCCGCGCCGGCACGGGCGCCCCGGCGTCGCGGGCGAGGGCGAGCGCCGAGGGGAGCCCGATGGCGTGCGGCGACGGACCGCCCGGCGCGCGGATCGCCTCGAGCGGCACCGAGTGGACGGCGCCGGGCGGGAACGCGCCGGTCCGCACGGCGTCCACCACCACCACGCGGTCGAACCCCTCCATGTCGTCGAGCAGGTAGAGCCCGGATCCCGCCGAGCGCCGCACCACCGCGCCCGGCTCGGGGGCGGCGTCGAGGGCGTCGGCGACCCGGAGCGCCACCGCGTCGTCCCGCCGGATCGCGTTCCCGAGGCAGAGGACGAGGATCGCGCCGGGCCGTTCACCCTCAGCGTAGGGCCCGCCGAGCGGGCCCGGGATCGCCGGGTCGCGGTCCGCCTGGCCGATCACGCGTCGTCCTCGCGCACCCGCCGGCGGATCACGTCCCGCACCGCGCCGTCGGGGCCGCGCACCGTCACCACCAGCGGCAGCTCGCCGGGGAGCGCGTGCGAGGCGCAGGCGTTGCACGGGTCGTACGCCCGGAACGCCATCTCGAGCAGGTTCAGGAGCCCCGCGTCCACCTTGCCCGCCTTCACCAGCCCGCGCGCCGCCTTGCGCACCGAGATCTGCACCGGCGCGGCGTTGTGCTGGGAGGCGACGACGAGGTTCACGGCGGTGAGCATCCCGTCCGCGTCGGTCGCGTAGTGGTGGAACAGCGTCCCGCGCGGCGCCTCGACGGCCCCGACCCCCTCCGACGGCCCCGCGAGCGGCGCCGGCACGTTCCGGACCTCGGCCTCGCCGAGGTCCGGGTCGTCGGCGAGGAGCTGGATCAGCTCCGCCGCCTGGAGCGCCTCGACCAGCCGCGCCCAGTGGAACGCCAGCGTCTGGTGCGCCGGCCACCCGAGCGTTTCGAAGAGGCGCTGCCGCTCCGCCTCGGCCCGGGGCGTCGCCATCGCCGTCGCGACGTTGAGCCGGGCGAGGGGGCCGACGCGGTAGAGGCCGCTCTCGCTGCCCTCGGTGAATCCCTTCCAGCCCCGCGCCTTGAGGAAGGTGAGCTTCGCGTACGTCCAGGGCTCCACCCGCTCGGCGACGTGCGCGAGGTAGTCGCGCGGCTCGAACAGCGCGAGCTCCTTCCCGGCCGGATCGATCACCCTCACCCGCCCGTCGAGGAAGGCCACCCGCCCCGCCTCGTCCACCATGCCCATGGAGTGGCAGCGGACGCGGAAGACCTCGCTCGAGATCGCCCGGGCGTACTCGTCGTTCCCGAGGACCGCCGCGCGGAACGACTCGAGGGTGTCCACCGCGAACTGGACGAGGCGCGGCGCCGCCTCGCGCGCCCGCCGCACCGTCTCGGCGTCCACCGGCCTCGCGATCCCGCCGGGCAGCGCGAAGACCGGGTGGATCGTCCGCCCGGCGAGCGCGGCCATGAGGTCGCGCGCCTCCTTGCGGACCGAGAGGATGCGCTTGCCGAGGTCCTGCCCGACCCGGGCGAGGACGCCGAGGAGGCTCCGCATCGGCGCGGGCGCCCGCGGGCCGGCGTAGAAGTCCGGCCCGCCCATGTACCAGTAGTGGAGGAGGTGATCCTCGAAGACGAACAGGTGGTAGTAGAGCGCCTGCGCGCGGCGGGCGGCGACGGGCGGCGTCACCCCGTACAGCGCGTCGAGGGCGCGGACCGAGGCGAGGTGGTGCGCCGCCGGGCAGACGCCGCACACGTGCGCGGTGAGCTGCGGCATCTCCTCCGCCGGCCGCCCCACGCAGAACCGCTCGAACCCGCGCAGCTCGGGCACCTGGAGGTACGCGCTCGCCGCGTTCCCCTGCTCGTCGAGCAGGATCTCGATCTTCCCGTGCCCCTCGAGGCGGGTGATCGGGTCGATGGTGATCCGCCGCGTCATCGTCTTGCCGGGGGGACACTCGCCTCGCCTCCGCTCGGCTCGCGCCCCCCCGGACCCCCCGCTCGCTCCGGGCCACGCTCATCCGCGTGGCCCTGCGCTCGCCTTCCTCCGTCCACTCCCTCGCCTCCGCTCGGCTCGTGCCTCCCCGGACCCCCCGCTCGCTCCGGGGCACGCTCATCCGCGTGCCCCTCAGCTCGCCTTTCTCCGTTCACTCCCGCGCCTCCGCCGCCGCGCCGGGGCTCCGCCTCGCTCACCGGCCGCACGCGCGCCGGCGCGAGCCCCGCCGCGTAGGTGTACCGCCAGAAGGTGCCCACCGGATCCGGCACCGCCGCCGCGAGAGCGCGGCGCTCCTCCTCGCCGCCCTGGAAGAGCGAGGCGAAGCCGGAAAGCATCGCGGCGCCCGCGTCCCGCACGCCGTCGAGCGGCCCGAAGCAGCCGCGGCACGGCATCCCGGCCTCGACGCAGCCCGGCTGGCATCCCTGGCGCGTGGCCGGGCCGAGGCAGACGAGCCCCTGGGCGAGGAAGCAGGCCTCCGGCTCGATCGCCGAGGTCGCGATGCGGCGGAGCGCGCGGAGCTCGAGCCGCTCGGGCCGCGAGCCCCTGCGCGGGCACGACTCGCACAGGGAGACGTTCGGCGCGAGCACCGCGCCCGGCGGCGGGGGCTCGCCCGCGAGGAGGGCGTCGAGGGCGGCGGAGATCACCGCCGGCGACGGCGGGCAGCCCGGGATCGTGCAGTCCACCTGGACCACCTCGGCGAGCGTGAGGGTCCGGGAGAGCAGGACGGGCAGCGAGAGCGCGTGGCCCGCCGCCTGGACCGGGCGACCGGGCAGGACCGCGTCCGGGTTCGAGATCGACGGGGCCCGGCGGTACGCGGCGTCGAGGATCTCCTCCGGCCCGGACAGGTTGCCGAGCCCGACCACGCCGCCGAGGTGCGCGCAGGCGCCGAAGGCCACCAGGGTGCGCGCCTTGCGGCGGAGGAGCTGGGCCCACTCGTCGTCCTCGGTGAGCCGCACCGCGCCGTTCACGAACGCCACGTCCACGCCGCCGTCCGGGATCGCCTCGACGTCGCTCCGCTTGAAGTCGAACGCCGCCGGCCAGAGCACCACCTCGACCTTCTCGAGCAGCTCCGCGAAGCCGTCGCCCAGGTCGATCACCGCCTCCTCGCAGCCGCCGCAGGAGGCGTTCCAGTAGAAGGCGACCCTCGGCTTCCCGGGGCGCCGGGGCGGCGTCGGGCGCGGGCGCTCGATCGCGTCCACCCGGTGCGGCGCGAGCTCGAGCGCGTCGTGGACGTCGTCGAGGGCGCGCCGCCGGTACGCGAGCGGCCCGAGCGCCCGCAGCTCCTCCGTCATCTCCCGGACGATCCCGGCGAACCGCTCCCCCTCGTTCGCGCCCGCCCACGCGAGCCGGAGCCGCGCCGGCTCGATCCCGGCCTGCTCGAGCGCGCGGGCGAGCACCGCGTGGCGCGCGGCGGCGCGGAGGTTCCCGTCCACGTAGTGGCAGTCGCCGGGGTGACAGCCGGCGACGAGCACGCCGTCGGCGCCCTCGCGGAACGCCTGGAGCACGAACGCCGGCTCCACGCGCCCGGCGCACGTCACGCGCACCGTGAGGAGGCTCTGCGGGTACGCGAGCCGGGCCTGGCCGGCCCGGTCCGCGGCGGCGTACGCGCACCAGCTGCACAGGAACGCCACGATCCGCGGCTCGTCCCGCATCCGCTCCGCCGTCACGTCCCGCTCGCCGCGAGGAGGGCCGAGATCTCCGCCTGGAGCTGGGCGCGGGTGTAGTGCCGGGCGCTCGCCGCCCCGGTCGGGCAGGCGGCCGCGCAGCTGCCGCAGCCCCGGCAGTGCACCGCCTCGACGCTGGCCGTCCCTGCGTCCGGCTCGATCACCACCGCCCCGAACGGACAGGCGGCGACGCAGATTCCGCAGCCGCCGCAGCGCGCCGGGTCGATCTCGGCCGCGAGCGGCTCGAGCGGCTTCCGCTCGCCGGGGAGGAGCGCCGCGAGCACCTGGCCGGCCGCGGCGGCGCCGTCCCGGATCGCCTCGTGGATCGTCCGCGGCCCCGCCGCGGCGCCCGCGACGTGGACGCCGGCGATCCGCGTCGCGGTGGGCTCGAACGGCCCGGCCCCGCGGTCGAGGAGGAACCCCCGCGCGTCCTGGTCGATCCGGAGGAGCCGGGCGAGCGCGGCGGCGCCGGACGAGGGGCGCGGCGGGGCGTGCACCACGACGAGGTCGGCCGCGTGCCGCGTCTCGATCCCGCCAGGCGCCACGAGGCGCACCGAGAGCCCCCCCAGCACCTCGGAGACCGCGGCCTGCGCCAGCGCCCCCGCGACCAGCTCCACGCCCTCCGCCGCGAGGGCCGCGGCGGCGCCGGCGAGCTGGGGGGCCCGGTCGAGACCGCCCGCCACCGTGATCCGCGCGCCCGGGAGGCGCGCCCGGAGGAGGTGGGCGAGCTTCAGGATCTCCCGCGCCCCGAGCTCGGCCCCGACGTCGGTCGCGGTGGACGCGAGGAGGATCGCCCGCGGCGCCGTCCCGCCGGCCCCGCGCACCTCCCCGCGCGTCGGGCCGTCCGGGTGGAGCATCTGCTCGAGCTGGTAGCTCGAGATGACGCCGTCCGGCCCGTCCGCCGCCCCCGGCTCGAGCCCGGTCGCGACCACGATCGCGCCCACCTCGACCTCGCGCGCCGCCGCGGGCTCGTCGAGCCGGATCGCGCCGAACGCGCAGGCCCGCACGCAGGCGTCGCAGTCCGGCCCCCCGCCGCGGCCGGCGTGGTGCCGGCAGGCGGCGCGGTCCACCACCGAGGCGTGCGGCAGGCAGCCGGGGTACGGCAGGTGGATCGCCCTCCGCGACCCGCCCCCGCGCGGCTCCCGCACCTCGACCGGGCAGGCGCTCACGCAGGCGCCGCAGCCCAGGCACGCCTGCGGGTCCACGCCGCGGGGCGAGACGGCGAGCTGGACCGAGAACCGCCCGGCCGCGCCACGGACCCGGGCGACCTCCGCCCCGGTGAGCACCTCGATCCGCTCGTGGTGCAGCACGCGATCGAGCGCCGGCTCCATGAAGCAGCTCGCGCACTCGAGGTCCGGGAAGATCGCGTCGAGCCGGTTCGCGAGCCCGCCCAGGACGAAGGCGCGCTCGACCAGGAACACCCGCCGCCCCTTCTGGGCGAGGGTGAGGGCGGCGGAGATCCCGGCCGCCCCGCCCCCGACGACGAGCACGTCCGCCGAGACGTCCACCTCGCCCGCCGCGATGGGTCGCTGGAGCGCCACCCGCCGGAGCGCGGCGGCGACGAGCGCCCGCGCCCGGGCGGTGACCGCCTCCGGCTCGCCCCCCAGCCACTCCGCCTGCTCCCGGAGGTTCACGAGGGCGAGGTGCCAGGGGGAACGCCCGGCGCTCTCGAGGACGCCGCGGAAGGTGTGCTCGTGCTCGCGGGGAGAGCAGGCGCCGACGACGACGCGCTCGATCCCGCGCTCGCGGATCCGCGCCGCGAGCCAGGCCTTCCCCTCCGGGGAGCAGAGGACGTCGTGGACCGCGACGTCGGCGGCGCCGGGCCAGGCCGCGGCGTCCCCGAGCTCCGGCAGGCGCACGACGTTCCCGAGGTTCGGTCCGCAGCGGCAGAGGTACAGGCCGGTCCGTCCGCCGGCCCCGCCCTCGGCTCCGTCTCGCTCCCCGGTCACACCGCCGGTCCTCCGGCTAGTACTGGATCTGGATCACGCACTTCGGGCCGTCCGCGCGGACGGACAGGAGGGTCTTCTTCCGGCGGTCGCAGAACGTCCGGATGTCCTTCTCGAAGGTGGGGCAGTCCCCGATGATCTCGACCACCGTGCCGGCGGGCGTCTCCGCCGTCTCCACCGCCAGCTTCAACACCGGCTGCGGGCACCGCATGCCGCTGCAGTCGATCTTCATGACGTTGAGTCCCACTTCCTCGCTCTCCTTGCATGGCGGGCGGGGGCCGGGGGGCCAGGTCGCGCGCCCAGGCCTCCGGTCCGGTCCTCGCTTTTGCAGACGCTCACGGTCGACATTACCGACCCATCCCCCCGGCGTCAAACCGCCAAGGGTGCGACATCCTGTGGGGAATCTTCTGCCGCAGGCGCGGGCCGGGCGTGGAGCAGGAGGGTCGGCGTGGGTCCGCCGCGAGGCGGCGAGGAGGCGTGCGAGGGAGGAGCCGGGGGAGCGCCCCGAACGGAACCGCGGGCTAGTACTTCGCGTCCTCCGCCTCGATCAGGCGGTAGATCTCGGCCTCGCTGCCGGCCTTCAGGATCGCCTCGCGGAACGTCGGGTTCTTGAAGATCCGGCTGATCCGGGCGAGCGCCTTGAGGTGGGCGCCCGCGGAGTTCTCGGGGGCGAAGAGGGCGAAGAACAGATGGGTGGGCTTCCCGTCGATCGCCCTGAAGTCGATGCCGGGGACGGAGCGCCCGAAGCTCGCCATCAGGCCGGGCAGCCCCGCGACCTTGCCGTGCGGGATGGCGACGCCCTCGCCGATGCCGGTCGAGCCGAGCTTCTCCCGCTCGAGGAGCGTGTCGAGGAGCTTCTGCCCGTCCACTTTCTGACCGGCGACGAGCGGCCGCGTCAGCTCCGAGAGCACGGCCTGCCCGGTCTGCCCGGTGAGGGTTCCGATGACGGCGTCCGGCCGAAGGAACTCGACGATCTTCATGATGGACCGGCGTCAGCTAACACAGGTGGCAACGGGTGGGCAAGAAGGCAAGCCGGGCTGCGAGCGGTGCCGCGGCGGCCGGCCCGGCGCGGCGAGGACGGGGCACGGCCTCGGGCCGCCGGGGGGCACGCGCGCCGGCGCGCCCCCCGGGG
>NZ_JALCZA010000051.1:11850-32690 GCF_022690765.1 Anaeromyxobacter oryzisoli
ACGGCACGTGGGCCTCGATGAGCCCGACGTTCCCGTCCTCGCGGCGGTACACGACGTTGATGGCGTGGTCGGCGGCGTTCTGGAAGACGTAGAAGTGCGCGTCGAGGAGCTCGAGCTGGAGGATCGCCTCGTCGAGCGACATGGGCTTCGCGCGGAACTGCGTGCTCTTCACCACGCGGTGGCTCGGGCGCTCGGGGTTCTCGATGACGTCGAGTACGTCGTGGCGGACCTCGACCTCGGCCTCCTCGGCCGCCGCGGCGCCCTTGTTGCGGGTCTGGATCTTCTCCTTGTGCTTGAGGAGCTGCCGCTCGATCTTGTCGGCGGCCTTGTCGATCGAGGCGTACATGTCCGGTGACTTCGCGGTGCCGCGGAGCAGGAAGCGCCCCGCCTTCACGGTGATCTCGGCGTGGTGATCGAGGTTGTCGACGTGCAGGACGGCGTGGGCCTCGCTCGGACGATCGATGTACTTCTGGACGTGCTCGACGCGGCCCTTCACGTGCGCCTTCAGCGCTTCGGTGGGATCGAGATGCCGGAAGGTGATGTTCAACTGCATGGAACCGCCTCCTCTGGAGGACGTCGAAATACGTCGGCCGCGGCCCTGCGGGAGGCACCTCCCGCAAGCTCGCGGCCGATTCCGATGTTGCCGGATGGCAACATGCTGGCTTCATAATAGCCCAGCGCCGGGCGGACGGACCCGGCGCGCGCCTCCGACGCAGGGCGGTCTTCCGGGGCGGTGGGGCGGGCGACGGCGCGCCGTGGCGAGGGGCTGGCGCCCGCCCGGCGGCCACGCTACGGATGGAGGACTGTGGCCTCGCGGGGCCACGCCCGGCGGCGCCGTTAGAAGTACTTCTTGCGCTTCGAGCTCGGCAGGATCCCCAGCACCTCGCGGTACTTCGCGACGGTCCGGCGCGCGATCTCGATGTTCTGCGCCTTCAGCAGCTCGACGATCCGCTGGTCCGAGTGCGGGTGCTTCGGGTCCTCGGCGGCCACGATGTGCTTGATGTGGTTCTTGACCGCCTCGCTCGCGATCTCGTCGCCGCCGGTCTTGTTGATCGCGGAGTTGAAGAAGAACTTCAGCTCGTAGATGCCCTGCGGCGTGTGCACGTACTTGTTGGTGGTGACGCGCGACACCGTCGACTCGTGCATCCCGATGTCCTCCGCGACGTCGCGGAGGATGAGGGGCTTCAGGTACGCGATCCCCTTGTCGAGGAACTCGCGCTGGAACTTCACGATCGACTCGGTGACCTTGTAGATCGTCCGCTGCCGCTGGTGGATCGAGCGGATGAGCCAGACGGCGGAGCGGAGCTTCTCCTGGATGTACTCCTTCGCCTTCCCGGCCTCGCCGTTCTTGAGGGCGGCCCGGTACATCCCGGAGATGCGGAGCTTCGAGAGGCCGTCGTCGTTGAGGACGGTGACGTACTCGTCGCCCATCTTGTGCACGTAGACGTCCGGGGTGATGTACTGCGGCTCCTCCCCGGAGTAGGCGCGGCCGGGCTTCGGCTCGAGGCGGCTGATCACCTTCACCGCCTTGACGACCTCCTCGACGGAGATCTTGAGGTCCTTCGCGATCGCGCCGTAGTTCTTCGACTCGAGGTGCTTGAGGTGCCGCTCGACGATCGCGACGATCTCGGGCGTGTCCGCGTTGATGTACCGGATCTGGAGGAGCAGGCACTCGCGGAGGTCCCGCGCGGCGACCCCGATGGGGTCGAACTGCTGGACGCGGCGGAGCACGCTCTCGGCGCGCTCGACCCCCACCCCCGCGTCGAACGCGACGCGGACGAGCGGGTCCCGGGTGATCGTGTCCTCGCTCTCGCCCTCGACGGGCGGCATCTTGAAGTACCCGTCGTCGTCGAGGTTCCCGATGATGAGCATCGCGACGCGCTCCTCCTCGGGGGTGAAGGAGGAGAGCCGCACCTGCCAGGCGAGGTGATCGACGAGATCGCCCTTCTTCGTGAGCGTCGCCTCGTACCCCGGCAGCTCCTCGTCGGCGAGGCCGCGGTTCGAGGGCGCCGTGTGGCCGCCGAGCTGGTACTGGTCGAGGTACTGGTCCCAGTCGATCTCGTTCGCGCCCTCCTCGCCCTTGACCTCCTCCGCCTTCTCCGGCTCCTTGTGCTCGGGCTTCGCGTCGTGCTCGGCGACCTCGGCCGGGCTGGCGCCGTTCTGGGTGGGCTCCTCCTCCGGCTCGTCCGCGCCCTCGAGCAGCGGGTTCTCGGTGACCTCGGTGCGGATGAGGTCCACGAGCTCCATGCGCGACAGCTGGAGCAGCTTGATGGCCTGCTGCAGCTGGGGCGTCATCACCAGCTGCTGCGTCATCTTGAGGTGCTGCTTCAGCTCCATGCTCATCGCTGCTCCGCGGCGTGATCGTCCAGCCTGAACTTCTCCCCGAGGTAGACGGCCCGCGCCTTCGGGCTCGCCGCGATCTCGGCGGGCGTCCCGGCCTCGAGGATCGTCCCCGAGGAGAGGATGTACGCCCGGCTGCAGATGCCCAGCGCCTCGCGGACCGCGTGGTCCGTGATGAGGACGCCGATGTTCCGATCGCGCAGGGAGCCGATGAGGCGCTGCAGCTCGCCCACCGCGATGGGATCGACGCCGGCGAAGGGCTCGTCGAAGAGGATGTACTTCGGGTTCGACAGCAGGCTCCGCGCCACCTCCGCCCGGCGCCGCTCGCCGCCCGAGAGCTGCTCGCCGAGGCTCCCCGCGACCTTCTCGAGCCGGAACTCGGCGATGAGGGCGTCCGCCCGCGCGCACCGCTCCGCGCGCCCGACGCCGAGCGCCTCGAGCACGCCCACGAAGTTCTCGCGCACGGTGAGCTTCCTGAAGATCGACGCCTCCTGGGGGAGGTAGCCGATCCCGAGCCGCGCCCGCCGGTGCATGGGGAGCCGCGTGAGGTCGTGCGCCCCGAGGCGGACCTGCCCCTGGTCCGGCACGACCAGCCCGACCACCATGTTGAACGAGGTGGTCTTGCCGGCGCCGTTCGGCCCCAGCAGGCCGACGACCTCGCCCGGCTGCACGTGGAAGGAGACGCCGTCCACCACGCGGCGACCGCGGTAGCTCTTCACGAGCCCGTCGGCGCGGAGGAGGATGCCGGTCATCGCGAGGGCCTCCCGCCGCTCACCCCGGGATGGATCGAGGCGAGCCCCCGCCGCGCGCCCCGCGCGCCGGACGCGCCTCGCGGGCCCGGAGTCCAGGGGACGCCGCGCGCCGCGGAGCGCGTCGAGCCCGCGTCATTGACGAGCCGGAGGGTCAAGGCTTCGCCTCCTTCTGCGCGCGGGCCTTGCGGCGCTCCTCGTACTCGCGGCGGCGCTGCTCGACCTGCTCGCCGGGGACGGTCACCTTCACCGTCTTCCCGCTCTCGCCCTCGAGGTTGGTCTCGTCGCTCCGAAGATCGTAGGTGAGCCGATCGCCGAAGGCCTCGGTCCGGCCGTCGCGGAGCATCGCGTGCCCGACGCAGGTGAGCCGGGCCAGCGCGTTGTCGTAGGTGGCGGTGTCGCAGGTGACCGCCCGCTCGCCGCGGACGAACCGGACGTCGCCGGTGCAGACCGCGGAGACGATGTCGCCCTTGTCGTCGTTCTTCGCGACCAGCCTGGCGCAGGTGAGCTTCGCGTCCTCGCGCGTCATGGTCACCGGGGTCCCGGTGAAGGTCACCTCCCGCCGCCGCGGCGCGTAATGGACCTTGGCGGCGTCCACGCGGACCGGCGGCGCGCCGACGTTCGTCGCCGCCACGCGAGCGGCCCCTGCCGGGGCGCCGACGGGCCCGGCGAGCTCGGCCGCGACGGGACGCGGGCGGCTCGAGGCAGGCGAGGGCCGGGTCGGTCCGGCGAGGACCGCGAGCACCGCGACGAGGGCGAGGTTCACCGGGCCGCCTCCCGGACGCCGGCGACGAGCCGCGTCGGGCCGATCAGGTCGAGATCCCCGGTGTCCGGATCGAGCGTGAAGCCCGTGCCGCGAACGCGATATCCGCGGCCGGTGATCTCGACGGGATCATCGCCACGGACGATCCCGCGGTCGCGGCCGAGCGGCTCGTACCGGGCGCGCTCGGTCCGGCCGACATCGAGGGCGCGCTCGACCACCACGCCGCCATGGGCCTCGAAGGTCTGGGCCTGGAGGATCCCCGAGCCGAACGGGGCGGTGATCCGCACCGGCGTCTCCGCCTTCGGAAGGACCACGACCACCTCCCGACCGGTGAGCTCGGACGTGTCGCGACGCAGCGTGGCAGTCCTGGACTGCCCTTCCACGCGTAGCTCGGCCCCGCGCCAGACGCGGAACCTCACCCCTTCGAGCGCCAGTTCGGGGACCACCTCTCGAACCCCTCCGGACCGGGACGGCCCGCAGGCCAGCCCGGCAGCAGTCAGGAATGCAATCGACAGGAAAGCGGCGTAGCGCATTTAAAACCGCTGAAACATAGCATTCTTTCCCGACCGGATCGACGGGCACAGACCTTGCTTGATGCGGGTTTCAGCTAGCCGCCGGAAAGCTCAGCGCTTTTCGGCACTGGCTTTGCTTGGGCCCCACCGTCGGCTCCCTCGCCTTCGGGGCGCGTCTTCCAGCGCTCGTGCATCCAGACCCACTCTTCCGGGTGGCGCCGGATCGCCGCCTCCAGCGCGGCCGTGCAGGCGGCCGTCAGGCGGATCGTCTCCGCCTCGACGTCGGGGGGATCGCTCGCGAACGGGATCTCGGTGACGGTGAGGAGGTGCCCGTCCTCGGGCCTGGGCCCCTTCCGGTGGATGGTGCCCACCACCACCGGCGCGCCGAACCGGATCGCGAGCTCGGCCGCAGCGCGCGGCGTGAACGCGAGCCGGCCGAAGAATGGGACGAAGACGCCCTGCACCTTCGTGTCCTGGTCGATGAGGATCCCGAGGGCCTTGCCCTGCCGGAAGGTGCGGATGATGGCGCGGCCCGTGCTCGAGTCCTCGCGCCAGAGCGTCGTGACGCCCCCCTCCGACCGGAACCGCTCCGCGGTCGCGTTCAGGGCGCCGTCGGCGTTCGCCTTCGCGATCACCGCGTTCGGGATCCCCGCCCGCGCCACGCGCCGGGCGAGGAGCTCCCAGCTCCCCACGTGGCCGGTGACGAAGACCATCCCCTTCCTCCGCTCGATCACGTCGTGGAGGAGGGTCGGCGGGGACAGCTCGACGTAGGTGTCGAGCCGATCGTCGTAGGAGCGGATGGCGGCGAGCTCGAGGGCGGAGCGGCCGAGGTGCTCGAACATCGCCCTGACGATCGCCTCGCGCTCCGCCTCCGACTTCTCGGGGAACGCCATCGCCAGGTGCGCGAGCGCGAGCCGGCGGGTCTTGCCCGCGAGCCGGCAGGCGATCCGCCCGCCGAGGCCGCCGATCGCGAGCGCCGGCCCGAGGGGGAGGAAGCCGAGGAGCCACAGCGCGAACCGGACCAGCACCGAGCGGGTACGCCGCTTGATCCGCTTGCGGAGAGGGGCAGCCACGGCCGCGGAAATTACCACGGACTCCCGACGGATGGAGCGGCTGGCCGGCTCTTGACCCCGAGGAGTCAAGGCCCGTCGAACAATCGACGGGCCTTGACCATATAAGAGGGGCGGGCCGTCGCCCGCCCCTCGCGCCCGAAGTGAATTCGGGCGCTTCACCCCACCCGCCGCCCCGCTCACGCGGGTCGGCCTGAGAGCTCGTCGAATTCTTCGACGAGCTCTCAGAGCGGGGCTCTCTACGCTCCCTTCGCGCGCAGGATCAGATCGCAGAGCTCGCGGACGGCGCCGCGGCCGCCGGCTGCGGAGGTCACGAGGTGTGCCGCGGCGCGGGCCTCCTCGCGCGCGTCCGCCGGCGCCGCGGCGAGGCCGACCTTCCGGAGGAGCGGCACGTCGTTCACGTCGTCGCCCATGTACGCGACGGCCTCGTCGGGCACGCCGAGGTGGGCGAGCTTCGCGTACCCCTCCAGCTTGTCGCGCTCGCCGAAGACGAGGTGCTTGAAGCGCAGCTCCTGGAGCCGGCGCTCCGAGGCCTTGCCCGGCCGCCCGGAGATGACGCCGAAGTCCACCCGATCGCGGAGCAGTACGATGCCGTGGCCGTCCTTCACGTCGAACGCCTTGAGCGCCTCGCCTTCGGCCCCGTAGTAGAGGCGGCCGTCGGTCAGGACCCCGTCCACGTCGAGGAGGACCAGGCGGACGCCGGCGGCGCGGCGGAGGAGCTCGTCCGGCGGCAGCGTCACGGCTGGCCCAGGGCGTGGCGGACCGCGAGCACGTCGGCGAGCAGCCGGTCGGCCATGTCGAAGTCGAGCGAGTTCGGCCCGTCGGACTTCGCGACCGCCGGGTCCTCGTGGATCTCCATGAACAGGGCGTCGATCCCCACCGCGGCCGCGGCGCGGGCGAGCGGCGCCACGAACTGCCGGTCACCGCCGGTGGTGTCGCCGCCCGAGCCGGGCATCTGGACGGAGTGCGTCGCGTCCATGCACACCGGCACGCCGAGCGCGCGCATCTGCACGAGCGCGCGCATGTCCACCACCAGGTTGCCGTAGCCGAAGGTGGCGCCGCGCTCGGTGAGGAACACGTTCTCGTTCCCGGCCTCGCGCGCCTTCGCCACCGCGTGGCGCATCTCGCGGGGGGCGAGGAACTGGCCCTTCTTCACGTTGACGGCCTTCCCCGCCCGCGCGCAGGCGAGGACGAGGTCGGTCTGCCGGCAGAGGAACGCCGGGACCTGCAGCACGTCCACCACCTTCCCGGCGGGCTCGGCCTGCCAGGTCTCGTGGACGTCGGTGAGGCAGGGGAGCCCGGTCTCGCGCTTCACCGCCTCGAACGCCGCGAGCCCCGCCTCGAGCCCGGGGCCGCGGTAGCTCTTCCCGGACGACCGGTTCGCCTTGTCGAAGCTCGCCTTGAAGACCACGGGGAGCCCGTGCTTCGCGGCGAGCGCCTTCACCTTGCGGGCGTGGGCGAGGGCGTGGGCCTCGCTCTCCATCACGCAGGGCCCGGCGATGAGGAGGAGCTTCTGCCCGTCGCCGATCACGTACCCGCCGACGCGGGCCTGGACTGTCGTTCCCAATCCCATGTCCTCCGCTCGCCCGCCCCGCTCGCCCCGGCCGCCGACGCCAGGAGGCGCGCGGGGCCCGCGACGGCCGGGCTCGAGATCGCCGTCAGGCCTTCCGCTCGACCGGCAGCTTCGTGATCGCCGCCTCCGGCTGCCGCTGGTGGGCGTCGCGGTACTCCCGCGCGGCCCGCACGAACCCGGCGAAGAGCGGGTGCGGCGCGAACGGCTTCGACTTGAACTCAGGGTGGAACTGGCACCCCACGAAGTGCGGGTGGTCGTTCCGCTCGATCATCTCGACCAGGTTCAGGTCCGGGTTCACGCCGGAGAAGATCATCCCCGCCGCCTCGAACTGGGCCCGGTAGGCGTTGTTGAACTCGTAGCGGTGGCGGTGGCGCTCGTGGACGAGCTCCTTCCCGTACAGGGCCCGCGCCTTCGTCCCCTCCTTGAGGGCGCACGCGTAGGTGCCGAGCCGCATCGTCCCGCCCTTGTCGGTGACGTCCTTCTGCCCCTCCATCAGCGTGACGACCGGGTGCGGCGTCTGCTCGTCGAACTCGAGGGAGTTGGCGCGCTCGAGGCCGAGGACGTTGCGCGCCACCTCGATGACCGCCATCTGGAGGCCGAGGCAGATCCCGAAGAACGGGATCTTGTTCTCGCGGGCGTACTTCACGCCCAGGATCTTCCCCTCGGTGCCGCGGACCCCGAAGCCGCCCGGGACGAGGATCGCGTCCACCTTCTCGAGCTCGCCGAGGTCGCCCTCCTCGAGCTGGGTCGAGTCGATGAAGGCGAGCTTCACCCGCACGTCGTTCGCGATCCCGCCGTGGACGAGCGCCTCGTTGAGGCTCTTGTAGCTCTCGGCGAGCTCCACGTACTTGCCGACGATCCCGATCCGGACCTCGCCGAGCTTCGGGTGCTTCACCTTCTCGACGATCTGCTCCCACCGCTCGAGGCGGGGCGCCCGGCTCCAGATGTTGAAGAGCTCCGCGAGCTTGTCGTCGAGCCCCTCGTTGTGCAGCCAGAGCGGCACCTCGTAGATCGACTTCACGTCGAGCGAGGTGAACACCGCCGAGGGGTCCACGTTGCAGAAGAGCGCGATCTTGTCCTTCATCTCCCGCGAGATCTCGCGATCCGCGCGGCAGAGGAGGAGGTCGGGCTGGATGCCGATCTCGCGCAGCTCCTTCACCGAGTGCTGGGTGGGCTTCGTCTTGAGCTCGCCGGCGGCGGCGATGTACGGGACGAGGGTGAGGTGCGCGTAGACCGCGTTCTCCTCGCCCACGTCGTACTTCATCTGGCGGATCGCCTCGAGGAACGGGAGGGACTCGATGTCGCCGACGGTGCCCCCGACCTCCACGATGAGGATGTCCGCGCCGCCCGCCGCCTCGCGGATCACCGCCTTGATCTCGTCGGTGATGTGCGGGATCACCTGCACGGTCTTGCCGAGGTACTCGCCCCGGCGCTCGCGCTGGATGACGTTCTGGTAGATGCGCCCGGTGGTGAAGTTGTTCTTCCGGGTCATCTTCGCGCTGGTGAAGCGCTCGTAGTGCCCGAGGTCGAGGTCGGTCTCCGCGCCGTCGTCGGTGACGAACACCTCGCCGTGCTGGAACGGGCTCATCGTGCCCGGGTCGACGTTGATGTACGGATCGAGCTTGAGGTGCTGGACCTCGAGGCCGCGGTTCTCGAGCAGCGCGCCGATCGAGGCCGCCGCGAGCCCCTTCCCCAGGGAGCTGACGACGCCGCCCGTCACGAACAGGAACTTGGTCCTCTTGCCGCGCTTCACCATGCGTGCCCCCTGCCGCTAAGGACGCGCCGGAGCCAGGAGCGCCCTCGCCCGCTCCAGGTCCTCCGGCGTGTCGATCCCGAAACCGCGGTAGGCCGTGTCGGCCACGCGGATCCTAAAGCCGTGCTCGAGCGCCCGCAGCTGCTCGAGCGACTCCTCCGCCTCCAGCCGCCCCGGCGGCAGCGTGGTGAACCGCTCCAGGAAGGCCGCCGTGAAGGCGTAGATGCCCACGTGCGCCCGCGCGAGCGGGCTCGCCCCGCCGGCGCGCCGGCGCGGGATCGCCGCGCGCGAGAAGTACAGCGCGTTCCCCTGGAGGTCCGTCACCACCTTCACCACCTGCGTCCGCTCGAGCTCGCCGGCCTCGAGCGGCCGGGCGAGCGTCCCCATCTCGGCGCCGCTCGCGCGCATCGCCTCGACGAGCGTCTCGATCGCCGCGGGCTCGATGAGCGGCTCGTCGCCCTGCAGGTTCACGATCAGCTCCGGGCGCGGCGCGAGCCTCCGCGCCGCCTCCGCCACCCGGTCCGTGCCCGTCGCGGCGGGGCCGGTCAGGATCGCCTTCGCCCCCGCGGCCTCCGCGGCGTGGCCGATCCGCTCGTCGTCCGTCGCGACCGCGACGACGTCCACTCCGCGCGCCGCCTGGGCGCGGCGGATCACGTGGGCGATGAGGGGCTGGCCTGCCAGTTCGGCGAGGGGCTTACCGGGAAAGCGCGAGGCGCCATACCGGGCCGGGATGATGACCGCGACGTGTCTCAAGCCGGGGCCACCCAATACGCTGGGCCGGCGGGGCAGTCAATGACCGGCCCGCAATCGATCGCGGCGCCACCACTTTTCCTCGGGAGCCGCTCGCGCTCGGCGCCGACCGGCGCGCGAGGCCCGCCGGACGGTGCGTCGTGGCGCCCTCCCCGTTCGAGGCTCCGGCGCTAGCGGCCGGGCGGCGCGGCGGGACGCGTCGAGTTCGGGCGATCCCGCGCCGGGATCTCGAAGAGGCGCTGGCGGTGCTCGACCTCTCCGCCGGCGGGGACGTCGATCCAGACCGGATCGGCGACCGCGTAGCCGGCCTTCGCGACCTGGACCTTGTGCCGACCCGCCGGCAGCCGGTGCGCGAGCGGGGTGGTCCCGGCGGGCCGCTCGTCCACGAGCACCGTCGCGCCGCTCACGCTCGCGTCGATCCGGAGCGTCCCCTCCGCGTCCGCCTCGCCGGAGAGGAGCTTCGGCAGCGCCGCGATCACGTCCGGCCGGAGCTTCCGCGAAGCGATCGGGACGTCGCGCCGGACGGTCGCGAGCCGCTTCTGCGCCCGCACGTCCACGTGCACCAGCGTGATCGCGTAGCACTCGCCGGACCGCTGCAGCCAGCCCGCCACGACCCGGTCCACGTCGAGCTTCGCGGCCCGCTCGGAGAGGCAGCGCACGTCGTCCGCGCAGCGCACCAGGGCGGCGGTTGCCTCGCGCCCGAGCTTCTGCTCGACGGCCTGGGGCCCCACGACCTCGAACGCTCCCCCCTGGCCCGCCTCGTCGGCGATGGCCTGGGAGAGGCTCTTCCCCGTGAACACGAGGTCCGGGGGAGCCTGGATGGAGACGACCGCGACCCTGGTCTTCCCGGCGGCCGAGGCGCTCCCCCACGCCAGCAGGCCGACGAGGCAGATGATCGTTCGCATGGACGCCGGGGATCCTGTCAAGTCGGGTTCGAGGCAGCAAGTGGTATGTTCCCCCAGGTGCCGCGGCAGGTCGTCAGGGTCCCCTTCACCGTCGAGCCGAACTACGCGGGCTGGCGGCTCGACCGCTACCTGCAGGAGAAGATCCGGCGGCTGTCCCGCGAGCGGATCCAGCACCTCATCGCGAACCGGCTCGAGGCGGCGGACGGGCGGCGGCTCAAGCCGTCCACCCGGGTGAGGCCCGGCCTCGCCTTCGCCCTCCTCAAGGACGCCGAGCCCGAGCCGGAGACGCCCCTCGACTTCGAGGTGGTCCACGACGACGGCGCGCTGCTCGTGATCGACAAGCCCGCGGGGCTCCCGGTCCACCCCACCGCCCGGTACTCCGCGCACACGTTCACCTCGCTCGCGAAGCTCCGGTTCCCGGCGCGGAAGGTCGATCCCGCGCACCGCCTCGACCGCGAGACCTCCGGCCTGCTCGCCTGCGGCGCGGCGCCGGAGTGGACGCGGATCCTGAAGCGCGACTTCGCCCAGGGGCGCGTCTCGAAGACCTACCTCGCCCTCGCGCACGGCGCGCCCGTCGAGGACCGGTTCGTCGTGGACGCGCCGCTCGCGCTCACCGGCACCTCGGCGGTCCGGGTCCGGATGCACGTCGTCGCCTCCGGGGCCCCCTCCACGACCGCCTTCGAGGTCCTCGACCGCCGCGTCGCGCCGGACGGGGCCCCCGTCGCGCTCCTCGCCTGCCACCCGCGGACCGGCCGCCAGCACCAGATCCGGGCGCACCTGCTCCACGCCGGGCTGCCCATGGTCGGCGACAAGATCTACGGGCCGGACGAGAACATCTTCGACCGCTTCACCCGCCGGGCGATGACGGACGAGGACCGCGCCCTGCTGCGCCTGCCGCGCCACGCGCTCCACGCCTGGCGCCTCGAGCTCCCCCACCCGCGGACGCGCGAGCGGGTGATGCTCGAGTCGCCGCTGCCCGCCGACCTCGCGGCGTTCTGGGAGGCCTGCGTCCCCGCGCGGCGGAGCGCGTGAAGGACCGGCGCGGCTACGGCGCCGGGCGGCGCCGGGCGGCCGCCTTCGCGATCCGCGCCCGCTGCTTCACGCCGAGGAGGTAGAAGCGCTCGCGGAGCTCGGCGGCCTCGCCGTCGGAGAGGTCGCCGTGCCGCCCCCGCTCGACCTCGCGCCGCTCCACCGCCCGGGCGAGGGAGATCGCCGCCGCCACCGAGACGTTGAGCGACTGCACGAACCCGCGCATCGGGATGACGTAGGTCGCGTCCGCGAGGGCGAGGGCCTCGGGCGAGACGCCGCGGTGCTCGTTCCCGAACACGAGGGCGACCTTGCCGGCGAAGGAGAGCTCGCCGAGGAGGCGCGCGCCCGCGTCGAGGTGGGTGGCGTAGATCGCGAACCCCTCGGCGCGGAGGTGTTCGAGGCACTCGCGGGTCGAGCGCCAGCGGCGGACGTCGAGCCACTTGTCCGCGTTCTGGCTGATCTTCTTGTTGCGGTCGTAGGGCTTCATCGGCCCCTCGACCACGTGCAGCGCCTGCACGCCGAAGGCCTCGCAGGTGCGCAGCACGGCGTTCACGTTCTGCGGGTCGGCGAGCGCCTCCATGACGACCGTGAGCGTCCGCGTGCGGCCCGCGACGACGGCGTCGATGCGCGCCCGGCGCTCCGGGCCGAGGAACCCCGGCGCGTCGCCGGGCCGGGGCGCCGGCGCGTGCCCGCCGCCTCCGTCCCTCATGGCGACCTCCGCTCGCCGCGAGCCCGTGCCGCGCCGGCGCGGTGTGCGTCGCGGCGCTCGGCGCGAGGACGCGGCGCCGTCACTTCGCCGCCCTCGGCTTCGCGATCCTCCGCCCGCGCCCCTCGCGGCGCGGCGCGGCGCTCCGGAAGAGCGCGCCCCCGATGGCGTCGAGCAGCTCGTCCATCCCCTCGCCCGTCACGGCGGAGACGAGGTGGACCGGCACCGGCTTCTTCCGGCGCCCGAGGGTCCGCCGGAGCTTCTCGCCGGCGGCGCGCGCCTCCGGGACGTCGATCTTCGTCACCGCGACGATCTGCGGCTTCTTCGCGAGCTCGGGCGAGTGGAGCGCGAGCTCGCGGTCGATCGCCTCGAGGTCCTTCTTCGGCTCGCGCCCCGGCTCCGGGTTCGCCCCCTCGACGAGGTGCACGAGCACGCGGCAGCGCTCGACGTGGCGCAGGAACTGGTGGCCGAGCCCCGCGCCGGTGTGGGCGCCCTCGATGAGGCCGGGGATGTCGGCGACGACGAAGCTCCGCTCGCCGCGCCAGGAGACGACGCCCAGGTTCGGCACGAGCGTGGTGAACGGGTAGTCGGCGATCTTCGGCCGCGCCCGGGAGATCCGGCTGATGAGGGTGGACTTGCCGGCGTTCGGGTACCCGACGATCCCCACGTCCGCGAGCAGCTTGAGCTCGAGGACGAGATCCCGCTCCTCGCCCGGCGTCCCGTCCTCGGCGTAGCGGGGCGCCTGGTTGGTCGAGGTGGCGAAGTTCATGTTGCCGAGGCCGCCGCGCCCCCCCTTCGCCACCACGAACCGCTCGTCGGCGGTGCCGAGGTCGGCGAGGATCTCGCCGGTGCCGAGGTCCTTCACGACCGTCCCGGGCGGCACGCGGAGCTCGAGCGGCGCCCCGTCCTTCCCGTTCATGTCCGAGCCGCCGCCCTTCTCGCCGTTCCGGGCCCGGTGCTCGCGCACGTAGCGGTAGTCGAGGAGCGTCGAGAGCTGCGGGTCCACGACGAGGACGACGTCGCCGCCGTTCCCGCCGTCGCCGCCCGCGGGGCCGCCGCGCGGGATGAACTTCTCCCGCCGCCAGGCGACCGCGCCGTCGCCGCCGTCGCCGGCCTTCACGTGGATGCGGACCTCGTCGACGAACTTCATCGCTGGCGGCCTCCAGAAACGACACGCGCCGCGGACCCCCGGGGCCCGCGGCGCCGTGCTCGAAGCTCTGCGGCCGCGCTACGCCCCGGGGACGATCGAGACGCTGCGGCGATCGCCGCGGGCGCGCGTGAACTTCACCGTTCCGTCCACGAGGGCGAAGAGGGTGAAGTCCTTCCCCATCCCGACGTTCGCGCCGGGGTGGAAGAGGGTGCCGACCTGGCGGACGAGGATGTTGCCCGCCACCACCTTCTCGGAGCCGTACACCTTGATGCCGCGGTGCTGGCCGGGAGAGTCGCGGCCGTTGCGCGACGAGCCCTGTCCCTTTTTGTGAGCCATGATCTACTCCGTGGAACCGGGTTACGCCCGGACCGTGGTGATGAGGACCTCGGTGTAGGGCTGACGGTGGCCCCGCTTCTTGGTCCAGCCTTCCTTCTTCTTCCGGAAGTGGATGACCTTCTTGTGCTTGCCCTGGCCGACGATCTCGCCCTCGACCGCCGCGCCGGCGATCACGGGCGCGCCGATCTTGGCCTCGCCCTCCCCGCCGACGAGGAGCACCTCGAAGTTCACCTTCCCGCCGACGTCGCCGGCGAGCTTCTCCACCTTGACCCGGTCGCCCTGGGCGACGCGGTACTGCTTCCCGCCGGTCCGAATCACCGCGTACATCGCGCTTCTCCTTCGAAATCTGGGGGAGGTTCCATACCTGCGCGCGAATGCTTGGAGCGCGCCGGCCTCCGAGAAGGGCGGTCATATACGATCGCGGTCGCGGGGCTGTCAAGAATTCCCGGGGCTTGGATCGGCGCCCCTGGAGCAAACCCCCGATCGCGCCACCCGGCGTGGTCAAGTGTAGGCGCGTCCCGTGCTTGCGTGACAGCGACGATCGGTCGATTCTCTCCCCACCATGAAAAAGACCATCCTCCTCCTCGCCGGGCTCCTGGTCCTCCCGGCGATCGCTCGCGCGCAGGCGCAGGTCTCGATCCAGCTCGGCCTCCCGGTGGTGCTCCCGCAGCTCGTGGTGGTCTCTCCGGGCGTCCAGGTCGTCCCCGACGTCGACGAGGAGGTCTTCTTCGTCGACAACTACTACTGGGTCCGGCAGGACGGCGGGTGGTACCGCTCGCGCAGCCCCCGCGCCGGCTGGGTCTACGTCCCGGGGCGCGCCGTCCCCGGCCGCCTGGTCCAGCTCCCGCCCGGCCGCTACCGGCACTACCGCCCGGCGCCGGCGCGCTACGAGCGGCCCGCGCGGTACGAGCGCGATCACGGCGACCGCTACGAGCGTCACGAGCGCCACGAGTTCGAGGAGCACGATCGCGGGCGCGGCCACGGCGAAGGCCACGGCCGCGGCCACGGCCGCGACTAGCGTTCGGCCTCGAGCCTTCGGATGACGGGCAGCGGAGCCGCTCCGCTGCCCGTTCTCTTTTTCGGCTCGGGGGACCGGCCCGGGGCCGTCACAGCCCGAAGTGCGCCGGCGAGAGCCCCTTCCACGCACAGTACGTGCGGAGCTCGCGCTTCACGAGCCCCCAGGTGAGCGCGAGGACGAGCGCGTCGTCGGTCAGGCCGAGCGGGCCGAGGAAGTCCGGGACGAGGTCGATGGGCGAGACGACGTAGACGATCGCCGCGGCGAGCGCGGCCACCGCCCGCCACGACACCTTCCGGTAGCTCCCGTTCGCGTAGTCCCGGACCACCATCCAGAGCAGCCGGAGCTTCGACCGGATCGCGGCGGGCGCGGCCCGCGCGTACCACGGCGGCCGGGACAGGAAGCGCGCCGCGCGCGCGGCGGTGCGCGGCAGCGACTCGGGCGTCACGTCCGTGGCGGCGCGGACCAGCCCCTCGGTCGCGGCCTCCCGGCAAGAGAGGCAGACGGCGTTCGTGCCCCGGGGCTGACCGCAGGCGGCGCAGGTGCGGGGTTTCATCACGACATGCTAACGCAGTGCGGCGGCACGGGCACGGGCACGTGGACCGTCAGCCCGGCGCCACCTGCCCCATCACCGCGCCCCATCACCGCGCCCCATTCACCGTGCCCCGTCACCGTCACCGTCACCGGCTTCTCCGTGACCCGTGACCCGCCTTCCGTGGCCCGTGGCCCGGCCACCGTGATCCGACGGGTTCACGGGCCAGGGTTCACGGGCCACGGGACACGGGATCCGGGCACGGGGATCTGTGACGGTCACGGGCACGGTGACGGGCACGGTACCTCGTGCCCGTGTTCCGTCCCCTACGCGAGCGCGCGGAGCCCGGCGTCGAAGGGCGCGCGGACGACCCCGCGGTCCGTGATGACGGCGGTCACCAGGGCGGCGGGGGTGACGTCGAAGGCGGGATAGCGCGCCGGCACGCCGGCGGGCGCGATCCGCTGCCCGGCGAGCATCACCACCTCGTCTCCGCCGCGCTCCTCGATCGGGATCGCCGCGCCGGTCGGCGTGTGCAGGTCCACGGTGGACCAGGGCGCCGCGACATAGAACGGCAGGCCGTGGTGCGCGGCGAGCACCGCGAGCGCGTAGGTGCCGATCTTGTTCGCGACGTCCCCGTTCGCGGCGATCCGGTCGGCGCCCACCACCACGCAGCCGATCTCGCCCCGCTGCATGAGCCAGCCGGCCATCCCGTCCGTGAGGATCGTGACGGGGATGCCGTCCCGGTGGAGCTCCCAGGCGGTGAGGCGCGCGCCCTGGAGGAACGGCCGGGTCTCGTCGGCGAAGACCGAGATCGGGTTCCCGGCCTCCACCGCCGCCCGCACCACGCCGAGCGCGGTGCCGTAGCCGGCGGTGGCGAGCGCGCCCGCGTTGCAGTGGGTGAGGACCCGGGCGCGCGGCGGGACGAGCGGCGCGCCGAGGGCGCCGATGCGGCGACAGGCGGCCTCGTCCTCGTCCCGGATGGCGTGGGCCTCGGCGAGGAGCGCCGCGGCGCCGCGCCCGAGCAGCCGCCCCATCCGGCGGACCGCCCAGGCGAGGTTCACCGCGGTGGGGCGCGCGTGGATCAGGGTCTCGCTCGCGGCGCGGAGCCGGGCCTCGCCGGCGCCGCGCCGGGCCTCGACGGCGAGGCCGTACGCCGCGGCGACGCCGATCGCGGGCGCGCCGCGGACGGTGAGGTCCTTGATCGCGGCCGCGACCTGGTCGGCGGTCTCGAGCTCCAGCCAGGCCTCCTCGGCGGGCAGGCGCTTCTGATCGAGGAGGCGCACCACGTCGCGCGCGTCGTCGTACAGCACCGGCCGGAGCGGCTCCCGGTTCATCGCTCTCCTCTCCCGAGCCCGCCGAAGAGCCGGAGGGCGAAGTAGATCGCGGCGAGCCCCGCGATGACGGCGGCGGGGAGCTCCCGCCGGACCAGCGAGATGACGGCGACGGCGAGCGACCCGGCGAAGGCGAGCGCGAGGAAGGCCCGGGTCGGTCCCCCGCTCGCGCCGGCGCCCGCGGGGCCCGCTCCCCACCCTGCCCAGCGTGACACGCTACCCCCCGATCTCGTCGGGGCGTGCCGCCCCGCCCCGCCGGCGGAGCTCGTGCGGGCGCTCGCCGATGACCCTCGGCACCGTCATGCCCCCAGCTTCTTCCGCAGCAGGGCGTTCACCACGGCGGGGTTCGCCTTCCCCTTCGTCTCCTTCATCACCTGGCCGACGAAGAAGCCGGTGAGGTCCTTCTTCCCGCTCCGGTGCTTCTCCACCTCGGCGGGGTTGGCCGCGAGGATCTTGTCCACGGCCGCCTCGAGGGCGCCCGCGTCCGACACCTGCGCGAGCCCCTTCGCCTTCACCACCGCCTCGGGCTCGGCGCCGGTCCGGAAGACCTCCTCCACCACCTGCTTGGCGCCCGGCCCGCCGATCGTCCCCGCGTCCACGAGCCGGAGCACCGCCGCGAGCTTCTGCGGCGTGAGCTTCCAGCTCGCCGCCGCCTCGCCGGTCTCGTTCGCGAGCCGCGCCACCTCCCCGGTGAGCCAGTTCGCGACCTTCTTCGCCGCCTCGGCCCCCTCGCCGTAGGCGGCGAGGGCGGCGTCGAAGAACCCCGCCACCGCCGCGTCGGCCACCAGGTTCCCCGCGTCGTACGCGGAGAGCCCGAGCGCGCTCTGGTAGCGCGCCGCCCGCGCCCGCGGCAGCTCCGGCAGCTCCGCGCGGAGCCGCTCGACCAGCGCCGGCTCGACGATCACCGGCGGGAGGTCCGGCTCCGGGAAGTACCGATAGTCGTGCGCCTCCTCCTTCGAGCGCATCGAGCGCGTCTCGCCGCGATCAGGGTCGAAGAGCCGGGTCTCCTGCTCGACCCTCCCGCCGGACTCCACGAGCTCCACCTGCCGGCGCACCTCGTACTCGATGGCCTGCCGGAGGAACCGGAACGAGTTCATGTTCTTGATCTCGCACCGGGTGCCGTACTCCGACGCGCCCCGCCGCATCACCGACACGTTCGCGTCGCAGCGGAGCGAGCCCTCCTGCATGTTCCCGTCGTTCACCCCGAGCGCCATCACGATCGCCCGCAGCGACTTGAGGTACTCGACGGCCTCGTCGGCGGAGCGGAGGTCCGGCTGGGAGACGATCTCGAGGAGCGGCACGCCGGCGCGGTTCAGGTCCACCCCGGAGGAGCCGTCCGCCGACACGTCGTGCACGTTCTTGCCGGCGTCCTCCTCCATGTGGATCCGGACCAGGCGCACGGTGCGCTCGACCCCGTCCAAGGTCAGCGGGACCTCGCCGCCCTCGCAGATCGGGAGCTCGTACTGCGAGATCTGGTAGCCCTTCGGGAGGTCCGGGTAGAAGTAGTTCTTCCGCGCCCAGACGCTCTTCGGCCGCACCGCGCACCCCAGGGCGAGGCCGGTGCGGACCGCCATCTCGACGACGCGCCGGTTGAGGGAGGGCAGCACGCCCGGGAGGCCGAGGCACACCGGGCAGACGTGCGTGTTCGGCTCCCCGCCGAACGCGGTGGAGCACCCGCAGAAGATCTTGGTCCGGGTGAGGAGCTGGGCGTGGACCTCGAGCCCGATGACCGTCTGGAAGTCGGCGACCGCCACGTTCAAACCCCCGGAGGCGCGGGCAGCGCCGGCAGCTCGCGCTCGAGCGCCCGCGCCGCGCGGAAGAGCGTCGCCTCGTCGAAGGGGCGCCCGAGGAGCTGCAGCCCGACGGGGAGCCCGCTCCCGGCCTCGAGCCCGCACGGGACCGAGAGCCCCGGCAGCGCCGCCAGGTTGCAGGTGATGGTGAAGATGTCGGCGAGGTACATCTTGAGGGGATCGTCGGTCCGCTCGCCGAGCCGGAAGGCGACGGACGGCGTGACGGGGCCGGCGATCACGTCGCACCGCTCGAACGCCGCGTCGAAGTCCCGGCGGATCAGCGTCCGGACCTTCTGCGCCCGCAGGTAGTACGCGTCGTAGTAGCCGGCGGAGAGGGCGTAGGTGCCGAGCATGATGCGCCGCTTCGGCTCCGGGCCGAACCCGCGCTCGCGCGACTCGGAGTACATCTCCTTGAGCCCGCGCGCGTCCTTCGCGCGCAGCCCGAACCGCACGCCGTCGTACCGCGCGAGGTTCGAGGAGGCCTCCGCGGGCGCGATGAGGTAGTAGGCGCCGATGCCGTACTTCGAGTGCGGGAGCGAGATCTCCACGAGCCGGGCGCCGAGCCGCTCGTACGCGTCGAGCGCCGACCGCACCGCGCCGGCGACGCCCGGATCCACGCCGCCCCCCTCGAGCCACTCCCGCGGGACGCCCACGCGGAGCCCCTTCGCCCCGCCCTCGAGCGTGGCGAGGTAGTCGTCCACGGGGCGGGTCGAGGAGGTCATGTCCCGCGGATCGTGGCCGGCGACGGTGCGGAGGAGGACGGCCGCGTCGCCGACGCTCCGCGCGAGCGGCCCGACCTGGTCGAGGGACGACGCGAAGGCGATGACGCCGTAGCGCGAGACGCGCCCGTAGGTCGGCTTCACCCCGACGACGCCGCAGAACGCGGCCGGCTCCCGGATCGAGCCGCCGGTGTCGGTGCCCAGCGCGCCGGGCACCTGGCGGGCGGCCACCGCGGCGGCGCTCCCGCCCGACGAGCCGCCCGGCGTCCGGGAGAGGTCCCACGGGTTGTGGCAGGGCTTGTACGCGCTGTTCTCGTTGGACGAGCCCATCGCGAACTCGTCCATGTTGAGCTTGCCGACGACGACCGCGCCGGCGGCCTCGAGCCGCTCCACCACCGTCGCGTCGTACGGCGGGAGGTAGCCCTCGAGGATGCGCGAGCCGGCGGTGGTCGGGACCCCCTTCGTGAGGAAGATGTCCTTCAGCGCCAACGGCACGCCGTCGATGGGGGAGCGCCGCGCCCCGGCCGCGGCGCGGGCGTCCGCCGCGTCGGCCGCCGCCCGCGCCCGCTCGGGCGTGACGGCGAGGAACGCGCCGACCTTCGCGTCGGTCGCCTCGATGCGCGCGAGCGCGGCGTCCACCAGGGCGCGGGAGGAGACGCGGCGCGCGCCGACGGCGTCGCCGGCCTCCCGCAGCCCGAGCCGGACGAGATCCTGGGTGGGGGCGGTCACTCGATGATCCTCGGCACCTTGAACGCGGTCCCCTCGCGCGCCGGGGCGGCGGCGAGGGCCTCCTCGGGCGAGAGCCCGGGGAGGACCGCGTCCTCGCGGAGCGCGGGCACCTCGCCGGCCGCGAGGGCGTGGGTCATGGGCTCGACCCCGGAGACGTCGAGCTCCTTCAGCTGCTCGACGTGCGCGAGGATCGCCGAGAGCTGACCGGCGAACCGCTCCTCCTCCTCGGGCGCGAGCCGGAGCCGCGCGAGCGCGGCGATCCGGCGGACCTCCTCCAGCGACAGCGACGACGAAGACATCGAGGTTGCTCCTACGGCTTCAGCTCCGGCTTGAACCAGTTGAGGATGGCGCTCATCACGCCCTTGTGCTCCGGCTTCTGCAGGTGCTCGAGCTCGCCCTGGTCGAGGAAGACGCCGTTGCAGGAGAAGCAGACGTCCACGTCCACCCCGCGGAACTTCACCTCGCTCATCTGCATCCCGCACTTCGGGCAGCGCATCCAGTGGAGCTGCTTCAGCCGGGCCCGCTCCGCCTCCTGCGTCTGCCGCTTCACCTGAAGCGCGAGCTTCCGCTTCTTCTCGGCGTCCTCGCGGACGAAGTACTCGTCCTCGCTCTGCGACGGCTTGGAGCTCCAGTCGGCCATGGTCATCTCCTCAGTTCGTCGATGGCATTGCGAACGACCGCCGCGTCCTCGCCGTCCGGATGGAGGGCGAGGTACCTCTCGTAGTACTGGAGCGCCTCCGGCCTCCTGCCCTGACCCCGATAGGTCTCCGCGAGACCCATCAGGGCGTCGGGCTGACCCGGCTCGGCCTTCAGGGCCGCCCGGAAGCTCGCCTCCGCCGAATCGTACCGTTCGAGGTCCAGATAGCACAGACCGCGCCCTGCGAGGGCGCCGGCGTTCCGAGGCTCCGCCTCGAGGACGCGGGCGTACACCTCCAGCGCCTGCTCGGCGCGGTTCCGCTCGCGCAGCCGGTCCGCTCGCGCGAGGAGCGCCTCCGGCGACGACGCCGGGGCCTCCCGCGCCGCGCCGGCGGGCTCGTCGGGGGCCGGCGCGGCGAGCGCGGCCCTCCCGTCGGGCGCCGGCGCGGGGG
>NZ_JALCZA010000052.1 GCF_022690765.1 Anaeromyxobacter oryzisoli
CGTCAAGGCCGCCACCCAGAACGCCGTCGAGCTCATCCGCCGCGCGCTCCCGCTCGTCGCCGCCTCCGACAAGCCCTGCGCCTGCCAGTCCGCCCTCTCCCTCGCCATCTGGTCCGATCGCTCCCGCATCCCGCAGGACGCCCGAGAGCGCCTCGCCCCCATCCTCGGCAAGTACCTCGCGTAGAGGCCTGTGGCAGGCACCGGCGCCGCGGCCCGTGTGACCTGACGGGCACGGGTCACGGGTGAGCGTCCTGGCTCGCCGCGCTCGCGACCGAGCCGACCCCGATCCCGACGGATCACGGGGCGAGGGTGCACGGGCCGCGGGACGCGGCTCACGGCTCACGGAGAAGCCGGTGACGGTGACGGTGACGGGCACGGGCCCGCGTCCGCGGAGCTGCGTTCGCCACGCGCTCCCACCGCGGGCGAGCGCCGCCACGCGCCGCGCGCCTCGGCGAGGCAGCGGTTGCGCGGGGCGCGGGCCTCCGAGAGATCCCGGGCGTGGCCGCGCCGACCGCCCCCGCGCCGATGCTCGCCCGCCTGGAGGACGACCTCCCGGTGGGCGCCTGGTCGTATGAGCCGAAGTGGGACGGCTTCCGCTGCCTCGCCGAGGCGCGCGGCGGCGCGGTGATCCTGCACTCCCGCCACGGCCGGCCGCTCGAGCGATACTTCCCCGAGGTCGCCGAGGCGGTCGCGGTGCTCGGGGGGGAGGCGATCCTCGACGGCGAGATCCTCGTGCGCGGTCCGGGCGGCGGCCCCGACTTCGGCGCGCTCCTCGCGCGCATGCACCCGGCCGCCTCGCGCGTGGCGCGCCTCCGTCGCGAGACCCCCGCCCTGTTCGTCGCGTTCGACGTCCTCGCCGCGGCCGGCGAGCGGCTCGAGGCGGCCTCGTTTCGGGCTCGACGCGCGCGGCTGGAGGCGCTCCTCCGGTCGCCGCCGCCGGGGATGCTCCTCACGCCCTCCACGCGCGACCTCGCCGTCGCGCGCCGCTGGCTCGCTGCCGCCGGGGAGGCGGGGATCGACGGCGTCGTCGCGAAGCCGGACGCCGCGCCGTACCAGCCCGGGCGGCGCGCGCTCGTGAAGGTGAAGCCGATCCGCACCGCCGACTGCGTGGTCGCGGGGTTCCGGACCTACGCGGGCGAGCCGGCGGTCGCGTCGGTCCTGCTCGCTCTCTGGGACGGGGCGGTCCTGCGTCACGTGGGCGTCTGCTCGCAGCTCGTCGAGCGGGAACGGCGGCGCCTGTTCGCGGTGCTCGCCGCCCGGGCGGTGCCGCTCGAGCGCCACCCGTGGGCGCGCGGGTTCAACGTCGATCGGAGCCCGGTGGGACGGCTCGGCGGCTCCGCGGGGCGCTGGGATCCGGAGACGATGCCGCTCGACTGGACGCCGCTCGCGCCGGACCTCGTGTGCGAGGTCGCCTATGACCGGTGCGACGGCGGCCGCTTCCGCCACCCCGCCCGCCTGCTCCGGTGGCGACCCGACCGCGTGGCGACGTCCTGCACGATCGATCAGCTCGCCCCCGTCGCGGCCACGCCCCCGTCGCGCCCATGACCGCCGCCGCCGTGCTGGAGCTCGCGGTCGGCGGGCGGGCGCTCCGGATCTCGCGGCCGGACAAGGTCCTCTATCCCGCGACGGGGTTCACGAAGCGCGATCTGGCCGCGTACCTGGTCGCGGTGGCGTCCGCACTCCTGCCGCACCTCGCCGGCCGCGCCGTGGCGCTCGCGCGCTTCCCCGACGGCGTCGCGGGCGGGTACTGGTTCCAGGCGAACTGCCCGGCCGGCAAGCCGGACTGGATCCCCGTCGCCGAGGTGCACGGGACGCGCGGTCAGCTCCTGCGGTACTGCCGGCTGGAGGAGGCCGCGGCGCTCGCGTGGGTCGCGGGGATGGCGGCGATCGAGCTGCACCCGTTCCTCGCCCGCGCCGACCGCCCCGGCGCGCCCACCGCCCTCGTCTTCGACCTCGATCCGGCGCCGCCGGCGGGCGTGCTCGACGCGGCGCGCGCGGCGCTCGACGTCCGCCGCCTCCTCGGGCGCGCCGGCCTCGCCGGGCTCGCCAAGACCTCGGGCGCCTCGGGGGTGCACGTGTTCGTCCCGCTCGACGCGACCGCTACGTTCGAGGACGCGAAGGCGTTCGTCCGATCGGCCGCGGAGGCGCTCGCGGCGGACGCGCCGGATCGGTTCGCGACGCGCCTGGGACGCGCCGGGCGCGCGGGCAAGGTGCTCGTGGACTGGCGCCAGAACGCGGGCGGGCTCCAGATGGTGGCGCCGTACTCGCTCCGCGGTACGCCGCTCCCGAGCGTCTCCACCCCGCTGGCGTGGGCGGAGGTGGAGGAGTCCGTCCGGTCGGGGGACCCCGCACGGCTCGCCTTCGGGCCGGCCGAGGTCCTCGCGCGCGTCGAGCGCGAAGGCGACCTGTTCGCGCCCGTGCTCGAGGGAGGGCAGCGGCTGCCGCCGGTCGACGGCGCCGCGCCCGGGGGATGAGCGCGCCGCCCCCGAACCCCAACACCGAACCCCGAACCCGAACCCCGCCCCCGAACCCCCCCGGAGCAGGCGGCACGCACGGGACCGCGGGTTGACGGGCACGCGAGCGGGTCCGTTCACGGGCACGCTGCACACGGGATGAGCACGACGGCGCGAGCCCCGCCGCCTGTCAGCCCCGCGTGCTACCGAGCGCTCCGTGACGGACGCGCCGGGGAAGCGGTGGGTGGAGGCGGCGGTGGACGAGCAGGGGGCGGCGACCCTCGAGGCGGCGCTGCGGCTGCACCCGCTCGCGGCGCGGATCCTCGCGGCGCGCGGTCACGCCGACCCCGCGGAGGCGGAGGCGTTCCTGGCGGCGCGGCTCGCCGATCTGCCCGACCCGTTCACGATGAAGGGGATGGCCGCCGCGGTGGACCGGCTCGTTCGCGCCGTGGACGCGAAGGAGCGGATCGCGTGCTACGGCGACTACGACGTCGACGGCGTGACCTCGACCGTGCTCCTCGCCGGCTTCCTCCGCGCGGTGGGCGCCGACGTGGTGACCTACACGCCGCACCGATTGGTGGAGGGCTACGGGCTCAACCGCGACGCCGTGGCGAAGCTGGCCGCCGACGGCGTGAGGCTCCTCGTCACCGTGGACTGCGGGATCACGAGCGTCGAGGAGGTGCGGGTCGCGACCGCGCTCGGCGTCGAGACCGTCGTGGTGGATCACCACACGGTCCCGGTCGAGCTGCCTCAGGCGATCGCGATCCTGAACCCGCACCAGCCCGGCTGCGGGTATCCCTCGAAGGACCTCGCCGCGGTCGGCGTGACCTTCGCCCTCGTGATGGCGCTGCGACGGCGGCTGCGAGAGCGCGGCGCGTTCGGCGCGGGGCGAGCGGAGCCGAACCTGAAGGAGGCGCTCGATCTCGTCGCGCTCGGCACCGTGGCCGACGTGGTCCCGCTCGTGGACGCGAACCGGATCCTGGTCCGCTCGGGGCTCGAGGTCCTCGCCCGCTCGCGGCGGCCCGGGCTCCGCGCCCTCAAGGCCGTCGCGGGGATCGCGGACGGCACGCCGATCACCGCGGGCCAGGTCGGGTTCCGCCTCGCGCCGCGCATCAACGCCGCCGGTCGCCTCGACGACGCCGGCCGCGGCGTGCGGCTCCTGCTCTCGACGGACGAGGGAGCGGCGCGCGCCCTCGCGGAGGAGCTCGACCGGGAGAACCAGGCCCGGCAGGAGATCGAGCGGCGGATCCTCGAGGAGGCGCTCGCCGACGCGCGCGAGCGCGTCGAGGCGGGCGCGCGCGGACTCGTCCTCGCGCGCGACGGCTGGCACCCCGGGGTGGTGGGGATCGTGGCGTCGCGCGTCGTCGAGCGGTTCCACCGCCCGGCGGTGCTGATCGCGCTGGACGGGACGGCCGGGAAGGGCAGCGGCCGCTCGATCGAAGGCTTCCACCTGTACGACGCGCTCGCCTCCTGCTCCGACCACCTCGCCCGGTTCGGCGGTCACCGCCACGCCGCGGGCGTCACCGTCGAGCGCGACCGCGTGGGCCCGTTCCGGGACGCGTTCGAGGCGTGCGCCGCCGAGCGGATCGCGGACGAGGACCTCGTCCCGCGGTGCCGGATCGACGGGTGGATCGACGACCGGGAGATCACGGACCGCGCCGCCGAGGACCTCGAGAAGCTCGGCCCCTTCGGCGCCGGGCACCCCGAGCCGGTCTTCGCCCTCCGCGCCGCCGCGGCGCGCGCCCGCACCGTCGGCGCGTCCGGCGCGCACCTCAAGCTGTCCCTCGGCGGCCGCGCCCTCGACGCCATCGGCTTCGGGATGGGGGATCGGCTCGCGCTCTGCAACCAGGGGCGCATCGACGCGGCGTTCGCGATGGGCTTCGACGAGTGGGACGGCCGCCGCAGGCTCCAGCTCAAGCTCCGGGACGTGCGGCCGAGCCGGTAAACCTATCCCCCCACCGCGACCACCACGCGGCCGCGGACCTTCCCGGCGAGGATCTTCTCGCTCCACGCCGGCACGTCGTCGAGCGGGATCTCGGTGGTGAGGGCGTCGAGGAGGTCCGCGGAGAGGTCGCGCACGACGCGGCTCCAGGCCCGCTCGCGGCGCTCCCGGGACACCATCACCGAGTCGATCCCGAGGAGGCGGACGCCGCGCAGGATGAACGGGAGCACCGTCACGGGCAGGTCGGTCCCGCCGGCGAGCCCGCAGGCCGCCACCGCGCCGCCGTACGCGGTCTGGCGGAGCACCGATCCGAGCACCGCGCCGCCGACCACGTCCACGCCGCCCGCCCAGGTCTCGGCCTCGAGCGGCCTCGTCATCGGCCTCGCCAGGTCGGCCCGGGGCACGATCCGCTTCGCGCCGAGCCGCTCCAGGAGCGCGTGCTCCTCGGGGCGGCCGGTCGAGGCGGCCACCTCGAACCCCGCGTGCGCGAGGAGGGCCACCGCTACGCTGCCGACGCCGCCCGCCGCGCCGGTCACCACGACCGGGCGGCCACCCGGCCGGACGCCGGCGTCGGCGAGGGCCTCGACGCACAGCGCCGCCGTGAGGCCCGCGGTCCCGACCGCCATGGCGCGGCGCGCCGTCAGCCCCTCGGGGACGGGGAGCGCCCAGGCGCTCCTCACCCGCGCCAGCCCGGCGTAGCCGCCGAACGAGGCCTCGCCGAGGCCCCAGCCCGTGACGAGCACCTCGTCGCCGGGGGAGAACGCGTCGCTCGACGACTCGATCACGGTCCCGGCGAGATCGATGCCGGGCACCATCGGCAGCTTGCGGAGCACCTTCCCCTTGCCCGTCACCGCCAGGCCGTCCTTGTAGTTCAGGCTCGAGTACCGGACCGCCACCGTGAGCTCGCCCGCGGGCAGATCGGCCGGGGTGAGCTCCTCGAAGCGGACGGAGCGGGAGCCGCCCTCCTCGCGGACGACGAGGGCGCGAAACGGCGAGCCGGGCGCGGGCTGGGGCATACGGACCTCCGGGGCCGGGGGAAGGTGCGCGGCCAGGCGCATCCTCCTGGGCCGCGCACGGGCGGTCCAGAGCCCGGATCAGGCAGGGTGCGGCGTGACCGAGGGGAGCGCCGGCGCGCCGCGGACGACGCTCCCGAGCGGCCGCCGGGCTCCCGGGCGGGCGAGAGGGGTCCCCCCCTTGCCTCTCTCGTCCGGCGGGCGGCCGGGCGAGCCCTGGACGTCTTGACCTTCGCGGTTTCCGAGTGTTAGCTGCCTCTCCCCACGTACGGAGGCAGCCTTTGCCGCGCTTCATCACCGAGCTCAAGCGGACCCATTCCTGCGGTGAACTGACCCGGACCGACGTCGGTAACGAGGTCGTCCTGTTCGGCTGGGTCAACAACCGGCGCGACCACGGCGGCGCGGTCTTCATCGACCTGCGGGACCGCGCGGGCGTCACCCAGGTGGTCTTCGAGCACGGCGTCCGGCCGGACGTGCACGACCTCGCCGGGCAGCTCCGCCTCGAGTACTGCGTGGGGATCCGCGGCAAGGTCGTCTCCCGCGGTGAGAACGCCAACCCGCGGCTCGCGACCGGCGAGATCGAGGTCCACGCGACCGATCTCGAGATCTTCAACCGCTGCGAGCCGACGCCGTTCCTCGTCGAGGACAAGATCGACACGAGCGAGGAGAAGCGGCTCCAGTACCGCTACCTCGACCTCCGCCGCGCGCCGCTCCAGAAGACGCTGATGACCCGGGCGAAGGTGAACCACCTCACCCGCAACTACTTCACCGACAGCAACTTCCTCGAGCTCGAGACGCCGTTCATGGGCAAGTACACGCCCGGCGGCGCCCGGAACTTCCTCGTCCCGTCCCGCCTCAACGCCGGCAAGTTCTACGCCCTCGCCGAGAGCCCGCAGCTCTACAAGCAGCTCTACATGGTCGCGGGCTTCGACCGGTACTTCCAGATCGTCCGGTGCTTCCGCGACGAGGACCTCCGGCTCGACCGCCAGCCCGAGTTCACCCAGATCGACGTCGAGATGTCGTTCGTCGAGCAGAACGACGTCTTCGAGGTGATCGAGGGGCTCATCGTGAAGCTCTGGAAGGAGGTCCTCGGGGTCGAGATCCCGCGGCCGTTCCTCCGGATGCCCTTCGACGAGTCGATGGCGAAGTACGGCAACGACAAGCCGGACCTCCGCTTCGACCTCCCGCACGTGGTCCTGACCGACGTCGTGGCGCAGCACGGCGGCGGGGGGGTGCCGCTCCTCAAGCAGGCGATCGAGGCGAAGGGGATCGTGAAGGGCCTGCGGGTCCCCGCCTCGGCGAGCTTCTCCCGCACCGAGATCGACAAGCTCGAGGAGTTCGTGAAGGGCATGGGCGCGAAGGGGCTCGCCCGCGCCAAGGTGGCCGAGGGCGGCGAGTGGACGCAGTCGCCCTTCGCGAAGACGATCACCGCCGAGCTCCGCCAGGCCATCAACCAGGCGATGGGGGCGAAGCCGGGCGACCTGCTCCTCTTCCAGTTCGGCAAGGAGGCGGTGGTCCACACGGTGATGGCGAACCTCCGCGTGCACCTCGCCAAGCGGATGGGGCTCATCCCCGAGTACGGCTCGGGCGGGCAGTGGCGGTTCCTCTGGGTGGTGGACCCGCCGCTCTTCGAGTACGACGAGGAGTCGAAGACGTGGGCCGCCGCGCACCACGCGTTCACGCGCCCGCGCGACCAGGACCTCCAGTACCTCGAGACGGATCCGGGGCGCGTCTACTGCTGGCGCTACGACCTCGTGCTGAACGGGTTCGAGATCGGCGGCGGCTCGATCCGCCTCCACGACCCGGTGGTGCAGGCCCGGGTCTTCAAGGCGATGGGGATCTCCGACGAGGAGGCGCGGAGCAAGTTCGGCTTCCTCCTCGACGCCCTCAAGATGGGCGCGCCGCCGCACGGCGGCATCGCGCTCGGCATGGACCGCCTCGTGATGCTCCTCACCGGCGCCGAGTCGCTCCGCGACGTGGTGGCCTGGCCGAAGACGCAGAAGGGCACCGATCTCATGACCGGCGCGCCCGGGGACGTGGACGCGAAGCAGCTCCGCGATCTGCACGTCAAGTCCACGGTCGAGCCCGGCAAGTAGCTGCGGCGCACGCTGCCTGCCTGCGCGGGGCAGACTCCTCCCTGCGCTGCTCGCCCTTCGACTCCGGCGCGCAGCGCGCGCCGGAGCCTGCCCTGAGCGGAGCTGCCGCAGACAGCGGAGTCGAAGGGCTCAGGGCGAACGGAGCTTCGAATTGCCTGCGCTGCTCGCTCGTCGTGTGCCCACGCTCGGCGACGGCATCGTGTGCCTCGCGACGCGGGGGAGGGCCGCGGCCCACACGCGTCACGCGGCCCCGCGGTCGAGGCGGCCGTGCGCCCCGACGGGGCGCGCGCCCGCGTTTTGCCGACGCGCCGCGCCGTCCGCGCTACGCTCGCGCGGGGGACGCCCGCGTGGACTACGACGTCGTCATCGTCGGCGGAGGCGTGAACGGGACCGGCACCGCGCGCGACTGCGCGATGCGCGGGCTCCGGGTGCTGCTCCTCGAGAAGGCCGACTTCGGCGTCGGCGCGAGCGGCAACAGCTCGGGGATGATCCACGGCGGCATCCGCTACATGCTGTCGGACCGCCGCGTCACGGCGCTCGCCTGCCGCGACTCCGGCGCCATCCAGCGGATCGCGCCGCACCTGCTGTTCCGGATCCCGTTCATCATGCCGTTCACCTCGCGCCGCGACGGGGCGACGCTCCGCGAGCGGGCGGCCTTCTACGCGACCGAGGTCTACGTCGGGACCTACGACCGCTACCAGCCGCTCAAGTCCGGGAAGCCCTCGACCCGCCTCCGCGCCGACGAGCTGTACCGGCTCGAGCCCGGCCTCCGGCCCGGGCTGCACGGCGCCGTGACGCTCGACGAGTGGGGCATCGACCCGTACCGGCTGTGCGCGCTGAACGCCGTCGCCGCCCGCGGCTACGGGGCGACGCTCCGGACCTGGACCGAGGTGCGCCAGGTGCTCGCCGACGGCGGCCGGGTCCGCGGGGTGCGCTGGCGCGACGTCCTCACCGGCGAGGAGGGCGAGGCGCTCGCGCCGGTGGTGTTCAACGCCGCCGGCGCGTGGTCGCCGGCCCTCGCCCGCGCGAGCGGCGTGGACGTCCCGATGCGGCCGGGGAAGGGCGTCCACCTCACCCTCGACCGGCGGTACTCGAGCTACGGCGTGATCCTGACCGCGGTGGACGGGCGGCAGATGTTCCTCATGCCGCACGGGAGCGAGTCGATCATCGGCACCACCGACGACGACTACTACGGCGATCCGGACGACCTCGAGGCGACGAACGACGAGATCGAGTACCTCCTCGAGGGCGCCGCGTCCCTCGTCCCCGGGGTCCGCCGGGCCCGGATCACCCGCGCCTGGTGCGGCCTCCGCACGACCGTCCGCGCGTGGGGACGGTACGAGGACGCCCTCTCCCGCGAGCACCAGCTCCTCGACGGCGCGCCGGACGGCGCCGCGGGGCTGCTCTCCATCGTCGGCGGGAAGCTCGCGTCCTACCGCGCCCAGGCGCAGGAGGCGACCGATCGGATCGAGCGCCTCCTCGGCCGGCCCGTGACGCCGTGCCGGACGCACGAGGTGCCGCTCCCGGGCGGCGACGCGGTCCCGGATCCCGCCGCCCTCGCGCGCGAGCTCCCCGTCGCGCCGCCCGTCGCGGCGGGGATCGTGCACCGGCACGGGAGCCGCGCGCGCGACGTCCTCGCCCTCGTCCGCGACGACCCGCGCCTCGGCCTGGTCGTCTGCCGCGACGCGGGGCTCCTCGCCGCCGAGGTCGTGTACTGCTGCCGCCACGAGGAGGTGCGCCGGCTCCAGGACCTGCGCCGCCGCTGCCGCCTCGCGGTCGGGGGCTGCGGCGGCCTCGACTGCGCCCGCCTCGGCGCGCAGCTCGCGGGGCGGACGCTGTCCTGGTCGGCGGACCGGATCCGCGCCGAGCTCGCGGACCTCCTCGACGCCGGCTGGCGCGAGCGGCGACCGGTGCTCGACGGGGTGCAGCTCGCGCAGGAGGAGCTGCTCCGCGCCGCGCACGGCCTCGTGGAGGTCGCGTGACGCCAACGCCGGGCCTGCTCGAGGTGGACGTGCTCGTGATCGGCGCCGGGATGGCCGGGGCCATGGCGGCCCTCGCGGCCCGCGACGCCGGCGCGACCGTGGCCGTGGCGAGCCGGGCCCCGGGCGCGACGGCCCTCTCCTCGGGGGCCGTCGGCGTCGCGCCGGACCCCACCGCCTCGCCCGACGAGCCGCTCGCCTGGCTCCGCGCGCCGGTCGAGGCGGCGCGCCGGCTCGCCGCCCGGCGCCCCGATCACCCGTACGCGGCCGTGGGCGTCGCCGGCCTCTGGCGCCTCGGCGAGGCGCTGCGGTTCGCGGCGCGCCAGCTCGAGCCGCTCCTCGCCCCGCCCCTCGAGCGGCCGCGCCTCCTCGCGACGCCCGCCGGGAACGCGGTCCGCGCGGCGCTGTGCCAGCGCTCGATGGACGCGGGCGATCTCCTCGCGGTGCGCGGGCCGCTCCTGGTGTGCGGCTTCGCCGGCCACCTCGCCTTCGACGCCGCGCTCGTCGCGGCGGGGCTCGCGCGCTACACGCCCCGCGGCGGCCCCGAGGTGGGCGACGCGGAGGTCGCGCTCCCGTTCGACGATCCCGCCGCCCGGCCGCACGAGCTCGCCCGGGCGCTCGAGCCGCCGGGGGCCGCCGAGCGGCTCGGCGAGGCGCTCCGGATCCCCGCCGGCGCCCTGGGGGCGGGCGCGATCCTGCTGCCGCCCGTGCTGGGGCTCGACCCCGCGGCGCGCGTCCCCGAGCGGATCGCCGCCGCGGCGGGGATGCCGGTCGCGGAGACGCTCTCGGATGTCCCGAGCGTGCCCGGGCTCCGGCTCCACGCGGCCCTCGAGGCGCGGCTCCGGGTCGCGGGCGTGGCGCGCGTCACCGGCGAGGCGGCCGGTGCGCCGGCCCCCGGCCGAGCGGTGGAGATCGGCGGGACCGTGGTGCGGGCGGAGACCTGGATCCTCGCCAGCGGCCGGTTCGTGGGAGGCGGCATCGCCCGGCGGGGCGCGCTCGTCGAGCCCGCGCTGGGGCTGCCGGTCCAGGCCGCCGAGGGGCGCGAGGCCGGCGTGCACCTCGCGAGGCGCCCCGCCGCGTCGCTCACGGTCCGCGATCGCCGGGCTCCGCAGCCGCTCCTCTCGGCCGGGCTCCGGGTGGACGCGGCGCTGCGGCCGGTCGACGACCGGGGGCGACCGGTCCACCCGCGCCTGCTGGCCGCCGGGGCGGTCATCGGGGGGCACGAGCAGGCCACCGACGGCAGCGGCCTCGGGGTCGCCATCCTCACCGGCTTCCTCGCGGGGCGCGCCGCGGCGAGGAGGGGCGCGTGACCTTCGGCGCGATGGCGTACCTCGCCTACCGGGCCATCGTCGCGCACCCGCTCAAGCGCCTCCTCCGCCAGCGCGGCACGGGTGAGGCGCGCTTCCGGGCGGCGTACGAGACGGAGGGGCTCGCGCCGACGACCGAGGCGGACCGCGCGATCGGGCTCGAGGCGCAGGCCTGCATCGCGTGCGGCCTGTGCGAGACCGGCTGCGCGCTCGCGGCGGCCGACCCCGCGATCCGGGCGCTCGGGCTGCACGCGGCGTTCCGGCTCTACGGCCGGAACCCCGCCGAGCTCCCCCTCGCGGCCGGGGCCCTCGAAGCCTGCGCCGGGTGCACCGGGTGCGAGGCGCTCTGCCCGACCGGCGTGCCGATCACGCGCGTGGTGGGGGCCCTCGCGAGGAGGGCCCACGGAGCCCGACCGGGCAGCCCCCGTGAACCGTCACCGTCACCGGCCGCGCGTGACCCGTGAGCCGCGATCCCGTGGCCCGTGGCCCGTGGCCCGTGATCCGACGGAGAGACGGGCCACGGGAGGCGGGACACGGGAGGCGGCGCACGGGGGATCGGTCACGGTCACGGGTACGGTCACGGGTACGGTCACGGGTACGGGTACGGGTACGGGTACGGGTCGCCGCCTGAAGCTCTGGTATCCTCCCCCCGGTGAAGCCCTATCTCATCGTCAACCCCGCGAGCGCCGCGGGGCGGACCGGCCGGCACTTCGACGCGATCGCCCGGGCGGTGCACGCCAGCGTGGGGGCGTTCGAGTGCGCCTTCACGAAGGCGCGCGGGGACGGGGTGCGGCTCGCCCGGGAGGCCCGCGACGCCGGGGCGGAGCTGATCGTCGCCGTGGGCGGCGACGGCACCGCGAGCGAGGTGATCGACGGGCTCGTCGGGGGGGCGCCGCGCGCCGGCGGGCCGCTCTTCGGGTTCATCCCGCGGGGCACCGGCGGCGACCTCCGCCGCGCGCTCGGGCTCGCCGGGGACGTCGCCTCCGCGGCGCGGACCCTCGCGCGGGGCAGCGAGGCGGTGCTCGATCTGGGGCGCATCACCTTCGCCGGGCCCGACGGGGCGCGCCAGGTCCGCCACTTCGCGAACGTGGCCGGCTTCGGCGTGTCCGGCGTGGTCTCGGCCGCGGTGAACCGGGGCCTGAAGCTCCCCTCCGGGAGGCTCTCGTTCATGCTGGCGAGCGCGCGGGCGCTGCTCACCTGGTCGGACCGACCGGTCCGGTGGCGCGCCGACGAGGGGCCCTGGCAGGAGGAGCGGCTCACCGCGCTCTCCGTGTGCAACGGGCGCTACTTCGGGGGCGGGATGCAGGTCGCGCCGGACGCGCGGATGGACGACGGCCTCTTCGACGTGGTGGTCTGGAAGGGGCTCGATCTCGTGGACTTCGTCGGCAAGCGGCGGATGCTGTACGACGGCACGCACGTGGAGCTCCCGAACACCCGCGTGCTCCGCGCACGGACCGTGGAGGCCGAGCCGCTCGAGGGCGCGGAGATCCCGCTCGACGTGGACGGCGAGGCGCCCGGGGTCCTGCCGGCCCGCTTCGAGATCCTGCCCGGGGCGCTGCGGATCCGCGTGGGGCCCTGATCTCGCCGGACGGGCCCCGCGGGCACTACCATGGCCACCATGATCCCCACGCTCGTCGCTGCTGCCCTGCTCGTCGCCGCCGGCGCCGCCCCCGGCGGGAGCGCCGCCTCGCCGGTGGTCCGTCACGAGGAGGCGCCCGCCGCCGCGCCGCGGAGCCTCGCGGGTCCCGCGGACGTCGCCGCGGTGTGCGAGGCCCTCACGCCGCCGGAGCGGCTCCGCGCCAAGGGGGACGCCCTCGAGCGCGGGGAGCAGGAGCAACGGCAGGCGGACGCCCGGGACGACGCGCTCGCCGCGCGCTACGCGGTGACGGTCCCGGCGGCCCGGCTCGCCTTCGCGCCGTACGACGGCCCCGAGCGGCGGCTCGCCCTCGCGGAGCCGCTCGCGATCGAGGTCGGCCGCCGCGCGAAGCTCTGGACCGTCTCCGAGCGCGGCCTGCCCGTCGAGGTGGACGCCGCGGGCGCCCGGCGCATCCTCGACGCGCAGCGCGCGGGCCGGCTCGCGCTGGCGCTGACGTTCGACCTGCCCGACGACGCGGCGTGCGGCGCGGACCCGCGGCGCGGAGGGGCGGCGCTGCCGATCGACCCGGTGGACTGGCGGTGGATGGACGGCGACGCCCTCCTCGCGCGCGGCGGGGCGGGCGCCGACCGGCCGCTGGCCACCGCCGCGCAGGGCGCCAGGCCGAAGGTGGACGTGGGGGAGCCGATCGCCGGCCCGACCGCCGCGAAGCGGGCGGTGCTCGCGCGCGTCGGGGCGCTCGGCGCGTGCTACGCCGAGGCGCTCCGGAAGGACCCGGCCCTGGACGGCGTGCTCGTGGTGGAGCTGTCCGCCGCGACCGCGCCCGCCGTCGCCGCGGACTCGACTGGCTCCCCCGAGCTCGCCGCCTGCGTCGAGCGGGCGCTCGCGGGGCTCGCGACGCTCGAGCGCGGGAAGGCCGCGGTGCCGATCCGGTTCGAGCTGGTCGCGCCCGAGGGGGTGGCGGATGCGGCGTCCGCGGCCCCGGCGGCGAGCGCGGCGCCGCCGGCGGCGCGCTGATCGAGCGGGACGGCCGCCCACCCGCTCACCCGCTGGCGGATCCCGGCGGCGGCGGCCCTACGCGCAGCGCCAGTAGGCCGTCGCGACCAGCGTCCGCCGCTCCTTCACCTCGGACCGCTTCTTGAGGTCCGCGATGGCGCGGTCCTTCTCGCCGTAGCGCTGCGCCTCGAGGGCGCGCAGGTCGTCGAGTCGCCGCCGGTACTCGCGCTCGGCGCGCTCGAGCAGCGCGCGGCGGTCGCGGAGGGGCAGGTCGGATCGGTCGTGGAGCGCCGCGCGTGACTTGCTCCACGCGGCGCGCGCGTCCTCGACGGACCGCCGCGGCGCGGCGAGGGCGTCCTCGACGGAGCGATCCCAGCGATCCCGCGCGGCGTCGAAGGTGTCGCCGATGCGCGCCTGGAGATCGGCCAGGAGCTTCGTGTGGAGGGCCGCGAGCTCCTCCTCCTGGGCCAGCCCGATGGAGGCCGTCGCGGCGCGCGGGCCGCCTTGCGTCTCCTCCGCCGGGAGCGCCGCGAAGGCCTCCGCCTCCTCGGCGGGGAGCGCGTGGAACCGCTCGCCGTCGAACCAGAGCACGAGGTGCACGACCCGCTCCTCCGAGACGAGCGCGTCGAGCGTGTACTTGTAGGCGAACCACCAGCCCTCGCGGCCGGCGAGCATGCCGAGCGAGGCGGGGAGGGTGCGGTTCGGGATCGAGAGGAAGGAGACCGCGTCGTGCGGCCGGGCGCGGATCTTCGCGGCCGCCACCTGGACCAGCTTCGCGCGCTTCGAGCGCCCCTTCGCGGGCCCCTCCGGCACCGCCGGCGCGGGCGGCGCCTCCTCCTCGAAGGCCGCGGCGACGAGGGCCTCCTCCTCCGCCTCGCGCCGCGCCACCGCCTCCTTCGCCTTCTGCTCGGCGACCCGCAGCTTCGAGCGGACCTCGCCGTCGAACCGCTCGAAGAGGAGCGCCCGCGCCGCGGCGTACCGCGCGCTGATCCGATCGTCCAGCTCGGCCCGGAGCTCGTTGAACGCCGAGTCGATCTGCGAAGGGTCGCGGCACGACTGGTAGATGTCGAGGACCCGCTTCTCGAAGTCGATGCCGGTCCCGAGCGCGCCGAGGATCTCGTCCGACGAGCCGAACACCCCGTCGAACAGGGCGAGCTTCTGCGAGAGCAGGTCGTAGAGCCGCGCGTCGGCGGCGTTCGACCGGTTGAGGAAGTTCAGGACGAGCACGTCGCGCTGCTGGCCGTAGCGGTGGCACCGGCCGATGCGCTGCTCGACGCGCTGCGGGTTCCAGGGGAGGTCGTAGTTCACGACGAGGTTGCAGAACTGGAGGTTGAGCCCCTCCGCGCCCGCCTCGGTCATGAGCAGGATCTGGGTCTCGTTCCGGAACTGCTCCACCAGCGCGGCGCGCTTCTCCGTCCCGCTCACGTCGCCGGAGAGGCAGGTGCAGGAGTACCCCTTCGCCTCCAGGAGCCGCTTGAGGTAGTCGAGCGTCCGCCGGAACTCGGTGAAGACCACCGCCTTCTCGGGGAAGCCGCACGCCTTCGCCACCGTGAAGCACCGGTCGAGGCCGCGGACGAGGGCGTCGCCCTTCGCGTTCACCTTGATGGTGCGGGCGAGCTTCGCGCAGGCGCGGAGCTCCGCCAGCTCGTCGTTCATCCGCCGCAGGGCGAGCTGCCCCTTCGGGCGCCCACCCCGCGAGGGCTCGTCGAAGAGCTCCTCGACCTCCTCGGCGAAGCCGTCCATCTCGAGGAGCAGCTCGGCCTGGGCGGTGCACTCGACGCCGGCGATCCGCTGCTCGAGCGTGTCGGCGAGCCGGTCGAGCGTCGCCGCGAGGGCGAACGACGAGGAGGCGAGGATCTTCCGGTACACGAGGACGAACAGCGCCCGGCGCGCCACCGGGATGGCGCAGGCGTCCTCGCGCCGGAGGTAGTCGGAGACGCGGTCGTAGAGCTCCTGCTCCTCGGCCGTCGGCGCGAAGTCCTCCACGATGGAGCGCCGGGCCGTGAACTTCACGTACTCCTTCACCTGGCGTCGGAGCGTCCGGATCACCGCCGGCGCGAGGCGCGCCTTCAGGTCCGCCGCCTTGTCCTCGGTGAGCTCGCCCGAGGCGTACTGCAGCCGGAAGGCCTCCTCGTTTCCCAGGAGCGTGTCGTCGATGAACGTCGCGAGGCCGAGCAGCTCCATGAGGTCGTTCTGGAGCGGCGTCGCGGTGAGGAGGAGCTTCGGACACCTCCGGAGCGCCCTCCGCAGCGCCTGCCCGGTGCGGTGGTCCTTGCGGTACGCGTTCCGGAGCCGGTGGGCCTCGTCGATGATCGCGACGTCCCAGGGGACGCGCTCCACCTCGCTCGCGCGCATCGCGCCGAACGGGTGCGAGCAGATGACGATGCCGCCGGTGTCGAAGGGGTTGGTCTTGAGCCCCTGCTTCTCGCGCTCGCGGACCACGTCCCCGTCGATCACGTCGGCGTCGAGGCCGAACTTGGAGCGGAGCTCCTCGCGCCACTGCGCGCGGAGCGACGCCGGCACGAGGATGATCGCGCGCGCCTTGCCCTCGGCCGCGAGCTGCGCGAGGACGAGCCCCGCCTCGACGGTCTTGCCCAGCCCGACCTCGTCGGCGAGCACCGCGCCGCCGGTGGGCAGCGCCCCGAGCGCGAACGCGGCCGCCTCGATCTGGTGCGGGTTGAGGTCGACGGCGGAGTGGGCCAGCGCGGGGGCGAGCCGGGAGGTCCCGCCGCCGCCGCGCGCGGTGAGGGCCTCCGCCGCGATGCGCTGGTGGAACCGCGTGAGCGGGGTCTTCCCGCCCGCGACGGCACGCGACACGACCTGTGACACCCCGCCCATCCGCCACGCCTCCCGACCACCCACGGGGCGCCCACGCGCCCGCCGACACCCCGGTCCGCCCCGAGCCCGACGCCGGGCGAGACCGCCGGTATCCCTCGATACCGGCGGGGGTCACTGTAGCAGCAACTCGATCCGAGGGGCAGGGCGATGTGCCGCCGCCGACGACGCGATCTCGCGACCCGTCGGCGCCCGTCATCGTCAGCCCGCGTGCGCCTTGATCTGCTCGGCGAGGTAGTTCTGCACGCCCACCTGGTCCAGCAGCAGGAGCTGCGCCTCGAGGAAGTTGACGTGGTCCTCCTCGTCCTCGAGGACGTCCTCGAGGAGCTCCGCGGTCCCGTTGTCGCCGAGCTTCCGGCACAGCTCGATCCCGCGGTTCAGGACGGGGACGGCGCGCTTCTCGAGGTCGAGGTCGAGCCGGAGCTGCTCCGGGACGGTCTCGCCGACCGCGATGTTCCCGAGCCGCTGCAGGTTCGGCACGCCCTCGAGGTAGAGGATCCGCTCGATCACCTCGTCCGCGTGCTTCATCTCGTCGATCGACTCGGCGCGCCCCTTCTCGTGGAGCCGCTCGTAGCCCCAGTTCTCGCACATCTTCGCGTGCAGGAAGTACTGGTTGATCGCGGTGAGCTCGTTCGTGAGGACCTCGTTCAGCAGGTCGATCACCTGCGGGTCGCCCTTCATGTGCCCTCCGGTCGGCTGTCGGTCCCGGAGTCTTGCCGCGGCGGCACGGGACTCCTCTCGGCCCGGAAGGGGCGCGACCCGGCCAGGCGACGACGGCGACGACCCGGCTCGAGCGGTGTCGCGATCAGGCCGCGTCCTGCTTCGCGGTCGCCGCGGCCGGTCGCTCGGCGCCCTTCGCCGCGGCGCGCGCCTCGGCGACGATCCGGGCGACCGCGAGCCGGCAGGAGCCGCAGCCCGAGCCCGCCCCGGTGCGCCGGAACACCTCGTCGAGGGAATGACCGGCGGCCGCCTCGCGGCGGATCCGCCGGTCGGTGACCCCTTTGCACAAGCAGACGATCACGGCGTGCTCTCCGATGCGCGCCGCTCCCCGGCGCCAGACGAAAGTGATATGCATTATCAATATCAGGGCCTCGGGGCGAAGGCAAGGGTCGGAGGCAAGGGGCGGAGGCAAGGGGCCCCGCGCGGCGACAGGGGACGCTGCGCGTCTCGAGCGCCGCCCCACTCCGCGAAGCGGGGTCCGCGCCGGTCGCCCACGGGATCCCTTCGGGGCTCCCCGCGTGGCCCGTCGAGCGCGCCGCGCTCACGTCTAGCATGTCGCCACCGCGGGAGGCACGACGCCTCGTCGGCCGCGGGGACGAGAGGGGTGGACGCCCATGAAGACGCTGGAGTGGAACAAGATCTGCTGCCCGGTGGACTTCTCGGAGCCCGCGCGGACCGGGCTGCGCGTGGCCGTGGACCTGTGCCGTCGCCTCGGCTCCGAGCTCGTGCTGCTGCACTCGACCGGCGTCAGCAAGATCGCGCAGGAGCTCCCGCCCGCCCCCGACGAGGCGCCGCTCGCCGCGCTCGAGGAGGAGGCCCGGCGCCTCGGCGCGCCTCGCGTGACGGTGGCCGAGGTCGCGGGGCTGCCCGAGGTCGCGATCATCGACTACGCCGGCGCGAACGGGATCGATCTCATCGTGATGGGGACCCACGGACGCGTGGATCGCGAGCAGATGCTCACGGGCTCGGTCTCGGCGGGGGTCGTCCGGAGCGCCGCCTGCCCGGTGCTCATCGTCCACCCGGGGTGGAGGGAGTAGCCGAGGAGCAGCGCCTGGGGGGGTGAGGGCCCCGCCTCTCCGCCGGGGCCCCCGCCTCGCAGCGCTCCGCATGACCCGCTCCGCGCGCGCGCCGAGGTGCGAGCATCGGCGCAACCGACAGGAGGCGAACCGGCATGCGCGAAGGTCGCCAGGGGCTCCTCGCCGAGCTCGAGCGGCGCGGCGTCACGCGCCGGGAGTTCATCCGGTTCTGCGGCGCCATGGCCGCGGCCCTCGGGCTGCCGGGCGGCGCGAGCGCCCAGATCGCGGGCGCGCTGCGGACCGCGCCCAAGCCGACGCTCGTGTGGCTCGAGTTCCAGGACTGCGCCGGGAACACCGAGTCGTTCCTGCGCGCGAGCCGGCCGACGGTCGCCAACCTCATCCTCGACACGATCTCGGTGGACTACCACGAGACGATCATGGCGGCGCCAGGCACGCAGGCGGAGGAGGCGCTCGCGCGCGTCGTCGCGGAGTCGCGCGGCCAGTACCTCGCCGTGGTCGAGGGCTCGATCCCGCTCGCGGACGGCGGCGTCTACTGCTGCATCGCCGGGCGGACCGCGCTGGACATCGCGAAGCGCGTCTGCGGCGGCGCGGCGGCGACGATCGCGGTGGGCACGTGCGCGACGCACGGCGGGATCCCCGGGGCCGCGCCGAACCCCACGGGCGCCGTCGGGGTCGGGGAGGCGGTCCCCGGGCTGCGGAACCTGATCAACCTGACCGCGTGCCCGATGAACGTGGAGAACCTCACGGCGCTGATCGTCTACTACCTCACCTTCAAGCAGTGGCCGCCGCTCGACGCGGAGCGCCGCCCGCTGTTCGCGCACGGGAAGCTCCTCCACGATGCGTGCGAGCGACGCGCCCACTTCAACGCCGGCGAGTTCGCCGAGGCCTGGGGCGACGAGGGGCACTGCAACGGCTACTGCCTCTTCAAGATGGGCTGCAAGGGGCCGGTCACGTTCTACAACTGCCCCACCATCCGCTGGAACGAGGGCACGAGCTGGCCGGTGCAGTGCGGCCACGGGTGCATCGGCTGCGCCGAGCCCCGGTTCTGGGACCGGATGACGCCGTTCTACGGGCACCTGCCGCTCACGCCCGGGATCGGCGCCGACATCGACCGCGTCGGCCTCGCCGCGACGGGGCTGGTGGCCGCCGGCTTCGCCGTCCACGGCGTCACCTCGTACGTGAAGCGCGCGGCGGAGCGCGAGCTGCCCGCGGAGAAGTCGGTACCTCCACCGGACCGGAAGGGGAACGGACCGTGACCCACGTCGTCGTGGACCCCATCACGCGGATCGAGGGCCACCTGCGCATCGAGGCGGAGGTGGAGGGCGGCCGCGTCCGCGACGCCTGGTCGAGCGCGCCCATGTTCCGCGGGATCGAGCTCGTCCTGCAGGGGCGCGATCCGCGGGACGCCTGGGCGTTCACCCAGCGCATCTGCGGCGTCTGCACCACCGTCCACGCGATCGCGTCGATCCGCGCGGTCGAGGCCGCGATCGGCGCGGTGCCGCCCCCGAACGCGCGCCTCCTGCGCAACCTGGTGATGGCCACGCACTGCGTGCAGGACCACGTGATCCACTTCTACCACCTGCACGCGCTCGACTGGGTGGACCTCGTGTCGGCGCTCTCCGCCGATCCGGCGCGCGCCGCGACCCTCGCGCAGTCGATCTCGGACTGGCCGCTCTCGAGCCCGAAGTACTTCGCCGGCGTCCGCGCGCGGCTCCGCGCCCTGGCGGAGAGCAAGCAGCTCGGTCCGTTCGCGAACGCGTACTGGGGCCACCCCGCCTACCGGCTGCCGCCCGAGGCCAACCTCATGGCGGTGGCGCACTACCTCGAGGCGCTCGACTGGCAGCGCGAGTTCATCCGCGTCCACGCGATCCTCGGCGGCAAGAACCCGCACCTCCAGTCCTTCCTCGTGGGCGGGATGGCGACGCCCGTGGACCCGGATCGGGCCGCGTCGCTCAACGCCGGCTCGATCGCGGCGATGCGCAAGCTCGTCGCGAGCGCGCGCGAGTTCGTGTCGAAGGTCTACCTCCCCGACCTCCTCGCGGTCGCCGCCGCCTACCTGGACTGGGCGGGCCACGGGGCCGGGGTCGGCAACTACCTCGTGTACGGCGAGTACCCGGAGGCGGACGGGCCGAACGCGCCGCTCTACCTCCCGGCCGGGGTGATCCGCGGCCGCGATCTCTCGAAGGTCGAGCGCCCCGATCCCGCGAAGATCACCGAGGAGGTCGAGCACGCCTGGTACGCGTACCCGGCCGGCGCCCGCGCGCTGAACCCGTCCGAGGGCGTCACCCGGCCGGTCTACTCGGGACCTCGGCCGCCGTACGAGCGGCTCGACACGAGCGCGAAGTACAGCTGGCTCAAGTCGCCACGGTATGACGGGCTCCCGATGGAGGTCGGCCCGCTCGCGCGCGTCCTCGTCGCGTACGCCTCGCGCCACGAGGCCGTCCGGAAGGCGGTGGACGGCGTCCTGCAACGGCTGAAGGTCGGCCCCGAGGCGCTGTTCTCCACGCTCGGCCGGACCGCGGCGCGCGCGGTGGAGACGCTGGTGCTCGTGGACAAGATGGGGGAGTGGGTCGAGGCCCTCGCGGACGCGATGGCCCGCCGCGACCGGCGCATCTGCGACACCGCGCGCTGGGATCCCGCGAGCTGGCCGGCGCGGGCGAGCGGGGCGGGCTTCCACGAGGCGCCGCGCGGCGCGCTCGGGCACTGGGTCCGCATCGAGGACCGGCGCATCGCGAACTACCAGTGCGTCGTCCCGACCACCTGGAACGCGGGCCCGCGCGACGCCGCCGGCCACCGCGGGCCCTACGAGGAGGCGCTCGTCGCGACGCCCATCGCGGACCCGGCTCGCCCGCTGGAGCTCCTGCGGACGGTCCACTCCTTCGACCCGTGCCTCGCCTGCGGGGTGCACGTGGTGGACGCGCGCGGGCGCGCCCTCGGAGAGGCGCTCGAAACATGACGGCGACACCCCCTCGCCTTGAGCTGCTGCGGCGCACGCTGCCTGCCTGCGCGGGGCAGACTCCTCCCTGCGCTGCTCGACGTGCCAACAGGCACGCCTGCGCTGCTCGGTCGTCGTGTGCCCCCGCTCGGCGACGGCATCGTGTGCCTCGCGACGCTCAACGCAAGCGGGTGGCGCCATGAGACCGCTGAGGCCGATCGAGCGCTCCACCGAGCTCGCGCGCGTGTACGTCTGGGAGTGGCCGGTGCGCGTCGCCCACTGGGTGATCGTCGGCGCGATCCTGGTGCTCTCCGCGACCGGCTACGTCGTAGCCCACCCGCCGGGGAGATGGGCGCCCCTCGGCACCGTGAAGGCCGTCCACTCGTACGCGGCGATCGCGCTCACGCTCGCCTTCGCCAGCCGCGTCGCCTGGATGTTCATCGGCAACCGGTGGGCGCAGTGGGATCAGCTCCTCCCCGTGCGCCGCGAGCGCTGGCGCGGCCTGGGGCCCACGCTGGAGTGGTACCTCTTCGTGCTCCGGAAGCCGCCGGGGTACGTCGGCCACAACCCGCTCGCGGGCGCGATCTACACGCTCGTGTTCCTGATCGAGCTGCTCATGATCACGACCGGGTTCGCGATGTACTCCGTGAGCGCGCCGTACTGGTCGCCGATGCACGCCTTCGGCTTCCTCGGGCCGCTGCTCGGCGGCCTCCAGACCGCGCGCTGGCTCCACCACGCCGGCATGTGGCTCCTGCTCGGCTTCATGGTCCACCACGTCTACAGCGCCGTGCTCATGTCGCAGGTCGAGGCGAACGCGACGATGGAGTCGATCTTCTCCGGGTACAAGTTCGTGCCGGAGGAGGACGTGGTGAGCCCTCGGGTGCGCCGTGCCACGCCGCCGAGCCCCTGATCGGGAAGCGCGCCGCATCCCGCTGCTCGTCCTCGGGCTCGGGAACGTCCTCTGCGGGGACGACGGCCTGGGCGTCCAGGCGGTGGCGCGCCTCGCGCACGCGCGGGGCCTGCCGCGCGGCGTGCGGCTCGAGGACGGCGGCGTGCTCGGTCTCGCGCTCCTCCCGACGCTGGAGGCGGCCCGGCGCGCGATCATCGTGGACGCGGTCCGGTGCGCTCGCCCCGCCGGCGCGCTGGTCGCGCTCGAGGGCGAGGACGTCGTCCCGGCGCTCCGGGAGCGGCTCTCGCCGCACGAGGTCGGCGTCTGGGACCTGCTCTGGGCGGCGCGGCTGCGCGGGCGCGCCCCCGAGCGGCTCGCGATCCTCGGGCTCGTCCCGGCGTCGCTCGAGCTCGGCGTCGGGCTCTCGCCGGTGGTCGAGGCGGCCCTCCCCGCGCTCGTGGACGCGGTGGTGACGACGGCGCGGGCGTGGGGATCCGCTCGCTGACGCGGAACGCCGCCGGGCGAGGCCCCCGCGCGCTCGGCGTGCGGATGCCGTATACATCGGGCCATGTCCGCCCCGGCGCTCCTCCTGTCCGCCTTCCCGCCCGAGCTCGCCGGGCTCGACGCGGCGCCGCCCGCGGGGTGGGTGACGGGCTGCACCGGCGTCGGCGCGGTGACCGCGGCGGTCGAGACGGCGCGGCTCCTCGCGCGCCACGCCCCGTCGCGCGTGCTGTTCGTGGGCACGTGCGGCGCGTACGACGAGCGGCTCGCGCCGGGCGCGCTGCTCGCCGTCGGCGAGGCCATCGCGCTCTCGCTCGACGAGGTGGAGGGGCGCGCGTACCGCCCCGAGCTCGAGCGGACCCGCTGGGCCGCCACCTGGGCGCTGCCGCTGCCCGCGCACGCGGTGGCAGTGCCGCCCGCGATCACGCGCACGGCGGCGGGCGCGCGTGCCCTGGGCGCGCGCGCGGCGGCGGAGCACCTCGAGGTCACGGGCGTGTTCGCGGCCTGTCACGCCGCCGGGGTCCCGGTCGCGGCGGCGCTCGCCGTCGCGAACCGCGTCGGCCCGGACGCGAGCGTCGAGTGGCGCGCGAACCACGCCGCCGCGAGCCGGGCGCTCGTCGAGGTGCTCCGCGCGCGAGGCGTGCTCGGGTAGTGCTCCGCCGGGATGCCTCCCGTAGGAAGTCAGGCCGCCGGCGGCTCGCCGGCGACATCGAGCGCGGCGCGGCGCGGCAGCCACACCTCGAAGACGGTCGAGCCGACCGCCGATCGGACCGCGATCCGGCCGCCGTGGGCCCGCGCGATCTCGCGGACGATGAAGAGGCCGAGCCCGAGGCCGTGGCCGTCGCTCCGGCCCCGCCAGAACGGCTCGAACAGGCGCGGCAGGAGCTCTCCCGGGATGGGATCGCCGCCGTTCTCCACCTCGAGCCGGAGCGCGCCCTCCACCCCGGACACGCGCACCTGCACCGGCGCGTCGCGCGCCCCGTGGACGATCGCGTTCCCGACCAGGTTCGAGACGAGCTGCGCGACGCGATCGGGATCGAGGTCGCCCGCGTCGTCCCCGTCCACCGCCAGCGCGATCTCGGCCTCGGGGTACGCCGTCTGGAGCTCGCCGATGACGCGGGCGCAGATCGCGCCGAGCCGCGCCGGCGCGCGGGAGACCGCGAGCGGGGCGCCTTGCCGGGTCCGCGCGAGGTCGAGCACGCCGCTGACGAGCCCCTCCATCCGATCGGCCGCGCCGCGCATCCGCTCGACGACCTTCCGCTGCCGCTCGCCCAGCGGGCCGAGCTTCGAGACGAGCGCCAGCCCGACGCGCAGCGCGCCGAGCGGGTTCCGGAGATCGTGGCTCACGACCGCGAGCAGCCGCTCCTGCTGCGCGCCGATGCGCCGCGCCTCCTCCGACGCGGCCTCCGCCTCCCTCCGCGCGAGCTCCGCCCTCGCGCGCGCCGCGCGGAACCGGCCCGCGATGAGCGAGCCCGCGACTCCGAACAGCACGAACCCGGCGACCCGGTGGGCCTCCTCCGAGGTCGAGACGCCGAACGTGTAGGGCACGCCGAGGAAGAAGTAGTCGAACCCGAGCCCGCAGACGCCCACCACGAGGAGCCCCGGCAGGAGCCCGCCGCGCAGCGCGGCGACGAACACGGCGACGAGCGGGAGGTAGAAGTAGGCCCCGCCGAACGGCCGGACCGTGAGCCGCGACGCCGCGACGGCGACGACCCCGAGCGCGAGCGCGACGCCGTATTCGGCGAGGAGGGACCCGGATCGAGAGCGCGGCACGGCGAGACCTTAGCGGGAACGTCGCGCGCCGGCCGGTATTCCTCGAGCGGGACTCGGCCCTGGGGAGGGCCCTGACGCGACGGGCGCGTTATCTTCCCCCGCCCCGATCCGGAGGACACGGAATGCCCCTGACGACGCTCGCCCCCCTCCTCGCCGCCCTGGCGATCTCTGCGCCCGCCTCGGCTCGCCCGGCGGGCAAGGCGCCGCCCGCCGCGCCCATCGCCGGCGCGAGCGTCCTGCGCGCCCTCGACGGCGCGCTCGAGAGCGTGGTGGCGAAGGTCTCGCCCGCGGTCGTCCAGGTGGCGGTCAGCGGCTACGGACCCGCCGAGGAGGAGGGGGACGGCGCCTCGGTGATCGTCCGCCAGCACGCGGTCGGCTCGGGGGTCGTGGTCGATCCGTCCGGCTACGTGGTGACGAACGCCCACGTGGTCGAGGGCGCGCAGCGCGTCCGGGTGCTCCTCCCGCAGCTCGAGGACGGGCCGCGCCTCCACCGCGTGAAGCGGATCCACGACGCGCGGGTCGTGGGCATCGAGCCGGACCTCGATCTCGCGCTCCTCAAGATCGAGGCCGCCGGGCTGCCCACGCTCGCGCTCGGGACGCGCGAGCCGCGGCCGGGGCAGCTCGTCTTCGCGGTGGGGAGCCCGCAGGGGCTCGCGAGCACGGTGACGATGGGGGTGATCTCGTCGGTGTCGCGCCAGCCCATGCCCGATCGGCCGATGCTCTACATCCAGACCGACGCGCCCATCAACCCGGGGAACAGCGGCGGTCCGCTCGTGGACACGGAGGGGAACGTCGTCGGGATCAACACCCTGATCCTCTCCCAGAGCGGCGGGAGCGAGGGGCTCGGCTTCGCGATCCCCGCGTCGGTCGTCCAGTTCGTGTACGAGAACCTGCGCCGGTACGGGCACGTGCACCGGACCCTCGTCGGGGTGACCGCGCAGGAGATCACCCCCGGGCTCGCGAGCGCCCTGGCGCTGCCGCAGGACTGGGGGATCGTGGTGTCGGACGTCGCGCCGGAGGGGCCCGGGGCGGACGCGGGCCTGAAGGCCGGGGACGTCCTCCTGTCGGTGGACGGGCGGGCGGTGGAGACGATGCCGGCGCTCTCGTCGGCGCTGTACGTCCACCCCGCCGGCAAGCCGGTGGCGATGACCGTGCGCCGCGGCCGCGCGACCGTGGCGCTCTCCGTGAAGGGGCGCGATCCCCCGCCGGCGGAGGAGCGGCTCGCGGCGCTCGCCGAGGTCGGGAAGAGCACCGTCTCGCGGCTCGGGATCGTGGGCGTCGCGCTGGACGAGCGGTCCCGCCCGCTCTTCCCCGGGCTCCGCGAGCCCGACGGCGTCGTGGTCGTGGCGCGCACGCTCGACGCGCAGCTCGAGGTGCCGCTGCTCCCCGGCGATGTCATCCACGCGGTGAACCTCACGCCAGTCCGGACGATGCAGGAGCTCCGGACCGCGATCGGCGCGCTCCCGAACCGCGGCGCGGCCGCGCTGCGGGTGGAGCGCCGCGGGCAGCTCTCCTGGGTCGAGGTGGAGCTGGAGCCCTGACGGGCGAGGAGGAGGTCGAGGCCGGCCTCGAGGAGTTCCTCGGCGCTGGCGCGGGGTGGGAGCGGGAGAGCGCCTAGCGCGTCCAGCCGGCGACCCGGTACACGACCCGCCCGGCCCACTCCCGCAGCGCCTCGGTCGAGGCGGCGAGCGCGCGCGCCCGCGGCAGCCACGACCCGCCGCGCCCGTCCCCTGCGCGCCGATCCACCGGCAGCGCGTCGGGCGCGAGCCCGGCCGCGCGGAAGCACCCGAGGGCGCGCGGCATGTGCGCGGCGCTCGTCACGAGGAGGGTGCGCCGCCAGCCGCGCTCGGCGACGATCCGCGCCGCCACGACCGCGCTCTCGTGCGTGTTCCGGCTCCGGTCCTCGACCACGATCCGCTCCGGCGCGATCCCCGCGTCGAGGAGGACGCGCCGGAGCTGATCGGCCTCCGGCTGGTCGCCCGCGACGGGGAAGACCAGCCCGCCGGAGAGGAGCACGTCCCGGGCCTGGCCGGCGCGGAGGAGCGCGGCGGCCCGGACGATCCGGTCGGCCGCCGCGGTGAGCTCCACCGCGCCACTCGCGCGGGACGCCCGCTCGTCCACCATCCCGCCGAGCACGATCACGGCGTCGTAGCGCTCCGCGGGGTGGAACGTGTCCGGAGCGCTCGCCTCGAGCGCGCCGAGCAGCCGGCGGGAGACCGGCTCCAGCGAGAACGCCCCGAGCGCCGCGGCGCAGAGCAGCGAGAGCGCGACGGACAGCCGGGGGCGGCGCCCCCGCAGCGCGACGCTCGCGAGGACGAGCGCGATCGCCCAGGCGAGCGGCTCGAGGAGGAGGTCCAGGATCTTGGAGAGGGCGACGAACACGCGTCCACCTCACGACCGCGGCGTGGCGACGCCGCCCCGGGCGGCGGACGCGACGCGGAGGCACCCGGCGGCCGCGATCGCGGTGAGGACGACCCCGCCGAGCACGAGCCAGCGGGTGGTGGCCGACGACGGGGACGAGACCAGCGCCCCGAGGGCGGCGTACGTGGCGATCGAGGGGATCGAGCCGAGGAGCGACGCGGCGGCGAACGCGCGGAGCGGCATCCGGGTCGCGCCGAAGCCGAAGTTCACCATCGCGAAGGGGGTCACCGGGGCGAGCCGCAGGAGCAGCACGAGCCGGAACGCGTCGCGGTCCTCGAGCCCGGCGGGCAGCGCCAGGCCCGGCCCGCCGGGCGGGCGCCCGAGCCGGCGCCCGGCCAGGAACGCGGCCGACGCGCCGAGCGTCGTGAGGGGCACGGCCAGGAGGGCCCCGCCGACCGGGCCGAAGGCGAGGCCCGCGGCGAACGAGAGCGGGGAGACGGGGAGGGCGAGGAGGGCCCCCGCGACGTACGCGGCGGCGAAGGCGAGGGGCGCGGCGAGGCCGAGCTCGCGGGTCGCCCCCGCGAGGCGCAGCGCCCACTCGCGCACGGGGAGGAGCGGCCCGACGAGCGCGGCGACCGCCGTGAGCGCGAGGAGGATCACCAGCCGGCGAGGGAGCGCGACGCGCACGCGCCGGAGAGTGGCATGGGACGCCCCGGCGCGCGAGCGGCCCGGCGCGGGGGCGCCGTCCCGGGCGGCGGGCGTTTGACGGCGTCGCCTCCGCGTTGCTAGATCGCTCGCACCATGCAGGTGAGGTTGAACGGAGAGCTCCGGGAGATCCCGGATGGGATGACCGTCGCGAGGCTCCTCGCCCACCTCGGGGTGAAGGCCCCGCGGGTCGCGGTCGAGGTCAACGAGGCGGTCGTCACCAAGGATCGCTACGAGGCTCACAAGATCGGCCCGGGCGACACGGTCGAGATCGTCGCGTTCGTCGGAGGAGGGTAGTCGTGGCGGACACCTGGAGCATCGGCAAGCAGACCTTCACCAGTCGCCTCCTCGTGGGGACCGGCAAGTACGCCGACTTTCCCACGATGCAGCGCGCGCTCACCGCGTCCGGCGCCGAGGTGGTGACCGTGGCGGTCCGCCGCCTGGACCTCTCGAAGAAGGGCGAGGCGTCGCTCCTCGAGTGGATCCCGAAGGGCATGAAGCTCCTGCCGAACACCGCCGCCTGCTTCACCGCCGAGGAGGCGATCCGGACGGCGCGCCTCGGCCGCGAGCTCGACATGGGCGACCTCGTGAAGCTCGAGGTCATCGGGGACCGGCGGACGCTCTTCCCGGACGTGGAGGCGCTCGTCGAGGCGGCCCGGGTGCTGGTGAAGGAGGGCTTCACCGTCCTCCCCTACACGAACGACGACCCGGTGACGGCGCGGAAGCTCGAGGACGTCGGGTGCGCGGCGGTGATGCCGGCCGGCGCGCCCATCGGCTCGGGGCTCGGGATCCGGAACCCGTTCAACATCCGGATCATCATGGAAACCGTGAAGGTGCCGGTCCTCGTGGACGCGGGCGTCGGCACGGCGAGCGACGCGGCGCTCGCGATGGAGCTCGGGGCCGTCGCGGTGCTCATGAACACCGCCATCGCCGAGGCGAAGGATCCGGTCCTCATGGCCGAGGCGATGCGCGCCGGGGTCGAGGGCGGGCGGAAGGCGTTCCTCGCCGGACGCATCCCGATGAAGCTGCACGCGTCGGCGTCGTCGCCGATGACCGGGCTCATCGGGACCTGAGCCCTCTCCTCCGGACGAGGATCGCTCGTGGCCGACGCGCCGAAGCGCAAGGTGCTGCTGATCGAGGACGACGGGGGCGAGCGGGCCGCCGTCGCGGAGCTGCTCTCGAGCGCGGGGTTCGGCGTCGTGTCGTCGGACGAGGGGCGCAAGGCGCTCGAGCTCGCCGCGGCGGTCCGGCCGCAGCTCGTGATCCTCGACCTGGTCACCGAGGGGATGAACGGCTGGGAGTTCCTCGAGCGGCGCCGGGGAGATCCCGCCCTGCGCGACGTGCCGGTGATCGTCCTCTCCGGGCGCCGGCGCGAGCCGCTCGACGTCGATCTGTTCCTCTCCAAGCCGGTGGCGCCGGAGCAGCTCCTCCGGGCGGTGCGGACCCTGATCTCGCGCGGCCGAGCCCGTAGGTAGGCGCCACGCGCCCGCGCCCCCCCCCGCCCGTCAGCCGACCGGGGCGAGGGGGGTCACGTCCTCCGCGACGAACCGGAAGACGCGGGACGGCTTCCCCCAGCTCCCCGCGGTGTAGCCGCGGCAGATCTTGTCGTAGGCCTCGGGGTGCTGGTGCGGCGCGAACTCCTCGACGGTCCCCCGCAGCACGAAGCCGCGGAACGTGTCGAGATCGACGACGATCCGGCTCTCCTGGCGGTTCGACTTCAGGTTCATGTACGTCTTCAGCGCGAGGCCGTCGCCGTGGTACAGCGCGAGCTTCCCGTCGTTCACCTCGTGGTGGAAGACGAACCGCGGCGAGATGTTCGCCGTCTCGCCGACCCCGACGAGCGCGTACGGCACGCCGCCGACGACCTGCTGCAGCTCCTCGAACGGGACGTTCTCGAAGAACTTGAGGGTGTAGGGGCTGTGGTGGACCGTGAAGATGGAGGAGCCCTTCACGACGAGCCCCTCGGCCGAGTCCTCGAGGAGCTCCGTGAGCGCGGCGTTCGCGGCCAGCGCCCTCGTCTTCACCTGGAACCCCTGGTACTGGTCCACGCGGGTCAGGTGGACGGTGACGCACTCGCCGTGCTTGGGCGTGCGCGCGATCGGGCCGGCGAGGGTGATGCGCAGGTCGCGGCTCGTCGCGCCGCGCTCGATGCGTCGGACGCGGTTCACGGAGACCGCGTTGTAGGTCCCGATGAGGCTCGTCGTCCCCATGAACGAGAGCACCTTCTCGGCCTTCACGGTCGGGAAGCGAGACGCCTGCTTCGCCTTCTGCTCCTCCAGGAAGGCGAGAAAGGACTGGAGCCCGCTCGACACGTACCGCTCCTCGCGCAAGGATGACGCCGGGAGGCGAGATTACGGATGGCCGTCCCCATTGTCCACCTCGTCACGGATCGCCGCCTGGCGCCGGATCTTCCGGCCCGCGTGGCGGCGGCGCTCGCCGGGATCCCGCCCGGGACGGTCGCGGTGCACCTGCGCGAGAAGGACCTGACAGGGGCCGCGCTCCTGGCCCTCGCCCGCTCGCTCGTCACGGTGTGCCGGGCAAGGGGGCAACGGCTCCTCGTCAACGATCGCCTCGACATCGCCCTCGCCGCGGGGGCTGACGGCGTTCACCTGCCCTCGGCGGGCCTGCCGCCGGCGGAGGCGCGGAGACTGCTCGGCCCCGCCGCCCTCGTCGGGGTCTCCTGTCACGGCCTCGCCGACGTGCGCCGCGCCCGCGATGGGGGGGCGAGCTTCGCCACGTTCGGCCCCGTCCACGAGACGCCCTCGAAGCGCGCGTACGGCGCGCCGGTGGGGCTCGCGGCGCTCCGCGAGGCGGCCGCGCTCGGGCTGCCGCTCGTGGCGCTCGGCGGCGTGGACCCCTCGAACGCGCCGGAGGCGTTCGCCGCGGGCGCGCGGGGCGTCGCCGCGATCCGGGCGTGGCTCGCGGCGGGCGATCCCGCGGCGGCGGTGCGGGAGCTCCTCGCCGCCGCGCGCGCGGCGCGGGTGAGCGGGTGAAGGCGCGCCGTCAGCGCGGCGCGAGGGCGACGAGGTACTGGTAGGGGAGGAACGTCCGCTCGTCCACGACCCGCAGCCCCGCGGCCTCGGCCGCGGCGACGAAGTCGTCGCGGGAGAGCTTGTGCTCCGGGGGCGGGCCCACCGGCAGCTCGCCGGCGTGGAAGTCCACGTTGACGAGTCGGCCGCCGGGGGCGAGGCGCCCCGCGAGCCGCCGGAGCGTCGCCACGCCGTCCGGGAAGTGGTGGTACGTGTTCACGATCAGGATCGCGTGACACGGCTCCGGGGGCAGCGGCTCGCCGCCCGCCGCCAGGATCGGCGTCACGTTCCGCAGGCCCGCCGCCCGGACGCGCTCCTCCAGGACGGCGATCATCCGCGGCTCGACGTCGATCGCGTAGACCCGGCCTGCGGGGCCGACCGCCCGCGCGAGCCGCACCGCGAAGTACCCCGGCCCCGCGCCCGCGTCGCAGGCGATCTGGCCGGGGGCGAGGCCGAGCGCCGCGACCACCTCGTCCGGCCGTTGCCAGGCGTCGCGGTCCTCGCCCTCGAGCCGCGCGAGGTACGCGGCGAAGTCCTCCGGGTTGCGGTTCTGGTCGAAGCCGTGGGCGTGTCCCTCGCCGTGGCCGGCCCCGTGTGCGTGGTGGTGCGCGCCGTGCGCGTGCTCGGTCATGGAGGGTGAGAGCCTGCCGCCCGCCCGACGCTTCGCGCCTCCCGGCGCCGCGCCGGGGTGCGCGCCGCGGGGGGCCCGGGTATATTGCGCGCCTCATGGGCGGTCCCGTGTTCGAGGTCTCGAAGGATTTCGGCTTCAGCGCCGCGCACCAGATCCGCCTGCACGGCGGGAAGTGCGAGCGGTTGCACGGCCACAACTGGCGGGTCCGGGTCCACGTCCGGGCGTCGCAGCTCAACGCGATCGGCATGGTCATCGACTTCGCCGATCTGCAGAAGCTCGTGGCGGAGGTGGGCGGCCGGTTCGACCACCAGCACGTGAACCAGGTCCCGCCCTTCGACGAGGCGAACCCCACCGCCGAGCTGCTCGCCCGCCACTTCTTCGTGGAGGTCGGCCGGAGGCTCGCGGCGTGCGAGGGCGGCCGGGTGGTGGTCTCGAAGGTCGAGGTCTGGGAGAACGAGGGCTCGCTCGCGGTCTACCGCGAGGAGTAGGCGCCCCCGGACCAGGGGTCACGGGAAGCGGGTTCGGGTTCGGGTTCGGGTTCGCTGAGGTCAGGAGCGCGGGGTAGGGTGGAGCCGTGCCCTCCCTCTGCCTCGTCGCCACGCCGCTCGCGGCCACGCGCGCGGCGCGCCGCCTCTGCGACGCGCAGGGCGGGATCCTGTTCGGGCCGGCGGTCTCCACCATCGAGCGGATCGTGCCCGGGATCGTCGCCGCGGCGGGCGATCGGCGCGCCATCCTGACGCCCCTCGCCGAGCGGCTGCTCGCGGCGGAGGCCGGCGCGGTGGCCGGTGGAGCGCTCGCCGGGCTCGCCCCGGAGAGCGGGCTCGCAGCGGCGCTCGCCAGGTCGCTCGCGGAGCTGCGGCGCGGCGAGGTGAGCGGCGCGGACGCCCGGGCGGCGGCCGAGGAGCTCGGCGGCGCCCCGGCCGAGCGGCTTCGCGCCCTCGCCGCCGCGCTCGACGCGTACGAGGCCGCGCTCGCGGATCGCGGCGCCCTCGACCGGGCGGGCGCGGCGCGCGGCGCCGCCGCCCCCGCGCGCCGGGGGGCCGCGCCCGCGGGGGCGGGGGGGCTCGAGCTGCTCCTCCTCGACGGGATCCCGACGCTCGCGCCCGCGGAGTGGGATCTCGTCTCCGCGCTCGCCGCCCGCGCCCGGCGCACCCGCGTGCACCTGCCGTACTGGCCCGAGCGGCCGGACGCCTCGGCGCCCGCGGAGCCGCTGCTGCGGCGCCTCGAGGGGCTCCACGAGGTCGCGGCCCGGCGCGACGTCGAGGTCGTGCTGCCTCACGTCGAGGAGGACGGGCGCCTCGGGCGGCTCGCGGCGGCGCTCCTCGGCATGGGGAGCGCGACGGCGGCGAGGCGCGTCGGGCCCTCGGACGTCGGCGGGGCCGTCCTCGCGGCCGCCGGCGCCGGGGAGGAGGGCGAGCCCGGCGCGGCGGCGGCGGTGATCGCGCGGCTCGTCGAGGACGGGTACGCGCCGGAGGACATCGCGGTCGTCTCCCCCGCCCCGCGCCGGCACGCGGCGCCCCTCGCGCGGGCGCTCCGCGACCTCGGGATCCCGTTCGCCGCCGGCCGCGGCGAGCCGCTCGCCGCCGTGCCGGTGGTCCGGCTCGTCCAGGACGCGCTCGGCGTGGCG
>NZ_JALCZA010000053.1 GCF_022690765.1 Anaeromyxobacter oryzisoli
GGGCTCCTCGATCACCTCGTCCGAATCCGCCGAGGCCTGCGCCGCCGCCTCGGCGAGCGCGTCCCCCGCGGCGTCGAGGTCCGGCTCGACCACGGCGTCCGGCTCGACCACGAGCTCCGGCGCGAGCTCGAGCTCGGGCTCGGGCTCCGGCGAGAGCTCGGGCTCCGCGATCTCGAGCGCGACCCCGTCCTCGGGAGGCGCCGGCGCGGGCTCCTCCTCGTCCTCGACGATCTCGTCGCCCTCCGTGCCGGCGGCGGCCAGCGCGAGCGCGTCGTCGTCGATCGGCTCGGCGAGCTCGGCGTCCGCGCCGGGGTCGATCACGACCTCCTCGACGTCGGCCGGCTCGAGCGCCACCTCCTCGGTGCCGCCGGCCGCGGCGGCCAGGGTCGCGAGCTCGGGGTGAGCGGGGGCGATGGCTCGGAGCCGCACCACCGCCTCGCGCGCGCGATCCGCCTCGCCGGCGGCGAGGAGCGCCCGGATCGCGGTCGCGCCGGCCGCCGCGGCCTCCGCGGGCCGCTTCGCGGCGAGGTGGACGTCGCGGATGCGCTCGTGGGCCTCGGCGCACTGCGGGTCGATCGCCAGGATCTTCCTGAGGTGATCGAGCGCCTTGTCGTGGAGACCGTACTTCACGTACACGTCGGTCTCGGTGAGCAGCTTCGGGATGGCGTCGGCGCCGCCGGGCCCGACCACCGCGGCGGGTGCGGCCCGAGCGCCCGGCGGAGGACCGGGCGGCGGGGCCCGCGGGGCCGCGGCCGGAGGGGGCACCGGCGGGGGCGTGGGGGTGCGCGCCGCGCCCAGCACGGCGGTGGCGTCCTCGTCGTGCGGGGCGAGCTCGAGGACCTTCCGCCAGGTGGCCTTCGCGTCGGCGGCGCGCCCCTGCTCCTCGTGGACGCGGGCGAGCTCCTTGTAGACCGACACCGTCTTGCTGGTCTGGCCCAGGTCGCGGAACGCCTGCGCGAGGAGGTGGAGCGTGTCCACGTCCTTCGGGTTCGCCTTGAAGCAGAGCTGGAGCTTGGCGAGGGCGCGCTTCGTGTCGCCCTTCGCGAGGTAGATGTTCGCGAGCTCCCGCGTGAGGGCGAGATCGTCGGGCTGGAGCGCCGCGATCCGCTCCGCGACCTTCAGGTACTCGTCCGTGCGGCTGTGCTTCTTCAGGTACTCCGCGGCGCGCCGGAAGCACTCGAGGGCGGGCCCGGGCTGGTTGGAGCGCGCGTGCAGCTCGCCGAGCTTGATCGAGGACGCGATGTTCTCGGGATCGAGCTCGACCATCCGCTGGAGGACGTCGATGAGCCGCGCGCCGTCGCCCGCCTTCTCGTAGGCGGTCGCCATGTGCTGGAGCTGGCCCATGGCGTCGCTGAGCAGCCCGAGCTGCTGGTACAGGCCCGCGAGCCGCTCGTTCACCCGGGTGTCGTCCGGGTCGAGCTTCACGATCTGCTTGTAGACGGCGACCGCCTTCAGGAAGAAGCCCTGCTCCGAGTAGGTCTCGGCGACGCGCTGGAAGGCGTCCGCGGCGAGCTTGTCCTCGCGCTTCTTCTGGTACAGCTCGCCGATCTTCAGGAGGATCCGGACGTCCTTGGGATCCTCGGCGGTGATCTTCTGGTACGCCGCGATCGCCTTGTCGAGCGCCCCCTTCTGGACCAGCTTCGTCGCCTCGGCGATGATCTTGTTCTTGTCGACAGCCATCGGGCCGGAGGTGCTCGCGAAGGGGGGAGCCGCGGCCGCGAGGGTGCGCGCGCGACGACGCGCACCGGCGCCGACGCGGAGCCAGGGCGTTCGCGAGCGTAACGGAAGGTGTCGGGTCCGGTCAAGCCGCGAATCCCGCGAAGTGACGCGGGATTTCGGTGATTCCGGGGGTCGGTGCTCAGGGCGCCCGACCCCCGGTCTCCCGATGCCGCCGGCGCGGCGGAGCGGCGCTACCCGGCCACGGCCTGGGAGGCCGGGGCCTCCTCCGGCACGGGCGGGTTCAGGATCTGCTCGACGATCCGGGTGTCGTACTGCCCCTGCACGAACGCGGGGAAGGTGAGCACGCGCTTGTGGAAGGGGATGTTGGTCTTGATCCCCTCGATCACGTACTCGCTCAGCGCCCGCATGGCGCGGCGGAGGGCGATCTCGCGGCTCGCCCCGGTGACGATGAGCTTCGCCACGAGGGAGTCGTAGTACGGCTGCACCTTGTACTGCTCGTACGCCATGGTGTCCACGCGCACGCCGTAGCCGCCCGGCTGGTGATACCCGGTGATCCGGCCGGGGGACGGCGCGAACGTCACCGGGTCCTCGGCGTTGACGCGGCACTCGATGCAGTGCGCGAGCGGCTTCACCGAGTCCTGCGTCCGCTCGAGCTTCTCGCCGGCGGCGAGCCGGATCTGCTCCCGCAGGAGGTCGAGCCCGTAGACCTGCTCGGTCACCGGGTGCTCCACCTGGATGCGGGTGTTCATCTCCATGAAGTAGTAGCGGCCGTTCTCGTCCATCAGGAACTCGATGGTCCCGACGTTGTTGTAGCCGACCTTCCTCATGGCCTGGAGGGCGACCTCGCCCATCTCGCGCCGCAGCGCGGGCGAGACGGCGGCGCTCGGCGACTCCTCGATGAGCTTCTGGTGGCGCCGCTGGACCGAGCACTCGCGCTCGCCGAGGTGGATGACGTTCCCGTGCTCGTCCGCCACGATCTGCATCTCGATGTGGCGGGGCATCTCGACGTACCGCTCGAGGTACATCGACCCGTCGCCGAACGCGTTCAGCGCCTCGGTCGAGGCGGTCTCGAACATCACCCGGATCTCGCTGCGCTGGCGGCAGATCTTCATGCCGCGCCCGCCGCCGCCGGCGGCGGCCTTGAGGATCACCGGGTACCCGACCTGCTCGGCGATCCGCTCGGCCTCGTCGGCGTCCGCGAGCTTCCCGCGCGCGCCCGGGAGGAGCGGCAGGCCCGCCTTCTCCATGGCCTCGCGCGCCGCCACCTTGTTGCCCATGAGGTGGAGCATCTCCGGGCGAGGGCCGATCCAGTGCAGGTTCATCTGCTGCACCATCGTGGCGAACTCGGCGTTCTCGGAGAGGAAGCCGTACCCTGGGTGAATCGCGTCGGCGCCCGTGATGTCCGCGGCCGCGAGGAGGGCGCGCGGGTTCAGGTAGCTCTGCTTGGACTGCGGCGGCCCGATGCAGATCGCCTCGTCGGCGAACCGGACGTGGAGCGACTCGGCGTCCGCGGTGGAGTGGACCGCCACGGTGGCGATCCCGAGCTCCTTGCACGCCCGGAGGACGCGGAGCGCGATCTCGCCGCGGTTGGCGATGAGGACCTTCTTGAACATGCGGCGCGCCTTTCCGGCTGTCGGGGCTAGCCCGGGACGATGCGGAAGAGCGGCTCGCCGAACTCCACCGGCGTGGCGTTCTGGACCAGGATCTCGGCCACCGTGCCGTCCACCTCGGCCTCGATCTCGTTCATGAGCTTCATCGCCTCGACGATGCAGAGCGTCTGCCCCTTCTTCACCTTCGCGCCGACGTCGACGAACGGGGCCGAGTCGGGCGAGGGCGCCCGGTAGAAGGTGCCGACGAAGGGCGAGCTCACGACCGTGCCCGGCTTGTCGGCGGGCTTGGCGTCGCCCTTCCCGGCGGCCGGCGCGGCGGGGGCCGGCGTCGGCACCGCCGCGAGCGGCGCGGGGACCGCGGCGGCGACCGGGGCCGCGTGGACGACCGGCGCGGCGACGACCGGCACCGCGACGTTGCCGCGGCGGATGACGACCTTCTCGGCCCCCTTCTGCCACGCGATGTGCGTGACGTCGCTCTTCTCGACGAGCTGGACGAGCTTCTTTACGTCCTCGAGGGAGAAGCCCACGTCGGCCGGGGTGGGCTCGGGGGTGCGCTCGGGCTGCTGCTTCAGCGAACGGGTCGCCATCGGTTCGTCTCCTGTGGGACGGGGTGGATAGGCGCCAACGGTGGAGAGGGTCGCGAGACTAGCCCGCGACGCGGGTGAGGTACTCGCCCGAGCGGGTGTCGATGCGCAGCGTGTCGCCCTCGTTCACGAAGAGGGGGACGTTGACGACGTAGCCGGTCTCGAGCTTCGCGGGCTTCGTCGCACCCGACACGGTGTCGCCGCGCACGCCCGGATCGCACTCGACGACCTGGAGGTCCATCGAGTTCGGGAGGGTCACGCCGATCGCGCTCCCGTTGAAGAACAGGATGTGCGTGGTCGTGTTCTCCTTGATGAAGTTCTTCGCGTCCCCCATCTGCTCGGCGGTGAGGAACGTCTGCTCGAAGTTCTTGTTGTCCATGAAGTTGTAGTGGTCGCCCTCGCGGTAGAGGTACTGCATCTCCTTCTCCTCGATGTCGGGCTTGCCCACCACGTCACCGGACTTGAACGTCCTGTCGATCGTGCGGCCGGTGATGAGGTTCTTGATGCGGGTCCGCACGAACGCCGAGCCCTTGCCCGGCTTCACGTGCTGGAACTCGACGATCTCCCACGGCTCCTTCTCGATCTCGATCTTGAGGCCGCGGCGGAACGCCGAGGTGTCCAGGGTGTCTGCCATGTCTCGCTGCTCCTTCGAATCCCTCTGCTGAGGATGCGGGAAAGATGTTCCTCGCCCGGCGTCCCCGCCTCGCGGGAGGGGCGGCCGCCGCGGCGAGCGCCGGCGCTAGAGCTCCGACCGTAGCTTCGGGGCGGTGACGCGCAGCAGGTAACGCGCCTTGCCGAAGTTCCCTTCCGGCGTGAGCGCCAGCGCCATGAAGTACTCCGGCGTCACGAGCCGGGCCACGGTGACGAGCCGCTCGGTCGAGATCGAGAGCTCGTCGATCCCGCCGGCCTGGTGCGCCTCGGCCGCCTCGCGGGCGGTGCGGAAGAGGCTCGAGTACTCGACGAGGAGCGACTTCACGTCCACCGTGCCGCCGCCCTCGACGTGGCTGTCGACCTCGATGCCGTCGACGCCCATGAGCGTGCAGGCGACCGCGCCGTCACAGCTCCGGCAGACCTCCTGCAAATGCTCGCGAAAGCCCATGGTCGAATGCCTCCGGCGTGAAAAGCTCCGTGTTTTTCGGGGGCTGACGCCAGGAGAACGGCCCGTTCTAGCCTGCCCCCGCGCTGAAGGTCAAGAACCGGGACGGACGCGGTGCGTCAGATGCATGCGATGTGCGCGGCCCTTCCCTCCACCTCGGGCCCGACGGAGCCGGCGGCCGGGTCCTACCGCGGGTGTGGGTCGAGCCCTCATGACGAGGCCGACCGCGCCCGGCCGGCCCCGTCCCCGGAGAGCCGCCGCGGCGGCGGCCCCCCGCTCCCCGCCGGCTCTACCTGCCGGCCGCGATGGTCGCCTGCCGGTTCAGGATCCGGGGGGTGATGAAGATGAGGAGCTCGGTGACGTCGTCCTCGTCGGTCGTGCTCCGGAAGAAGTAGCCGATGAGCGGCAGCTTCCCGAGGAACGGCACCTCGGACCGGTGGCTCGACATCTGGCGGGTGTAGATGCCGCCGATGACGGTGGTCTCGCCGTCCTTCACCAGGACCTCCGTCTCCGCCTCGCGCTTCGAGATGGAGGGCTGCCCGTTCGCGCCGGTGAGCTGCGGGTTCGCCGCGTTGTTGCTCGCCCTGATCTTGAGGAGGATCGACCCGTCCTGCGAGACGTGCGGCGTCACCTTCAGCTCGAGCTTCGCCTCGATGAAGGTGGTGTTCACGCCCGAGGCCGACGTCTGGGAGAACGGGATCGAGATGCCCTGCCCGATCGTCGCCTCCTTGTTGTCGAGGGTGGCGATCTTCGGGGCCGAGATGGTCTTCACCACGCCGGAGTTCTCGAGCGCAGAGAGGCGCAGGTTCAGGTTGAACGCGCCGTTGGCGCTCCCGAACACGAACCCGATGCCGCCGCCCGCGCCCTGGCCGATCGCCGCGGGGAGGTTCACCGCGTAGTTCGGGGTGGAGGCGGTGCCGTCGTTCGGGCTCTGACCAGCCGCGCCGGCCGCGGCGGCGTTGTGGGGGAAGCTCACGCCGAGGGGGTTGTTGGTCGCCTGCGTGAAGGAGGCGTTGCCGCCCCACTGGATGCCGATCGCCCGGTTGAAGTTCTTCGAGGCCTCCACGATCCGGCTCTCGATCAGCACCTGCGGGGTCTCGGTGTCGAGGTTCCGGACGAGCTGCTCGGCGCGGATCAGGTTGTCCTCGATGTCCTTCACGATGAGGACGTTCGTCCGCTCGTCGGTGGAGACCGAGCCGCGCTCGGAGAGGATGTCCTTCACGCGGGCCGACATGTCGTTCGCCCGCGCGAAGTTCACCGGGATGATCCGGACCTTGAGCGGGACGAGGGGGATGAGCTCCTTCGCCGCGTCGGCCCGGGCCTTCTGCTCCTTCGCGATGTCCTCGAACTTCGCGATCCGGATGACGTTGCCCATCACCTCCTTGCCGAGCCCCTTGGAGCGGAGGACGAGATCGAGCGCCTGATCCCAGGGCACGTTCCGGAGCGAGACGGTGACCTTGCCGCTCACGTCGTCGGCGACGACGATGTTCTTCTTCGAGACGTCGGCGATCAGGCGGAGGAGGTTGCGGATCTCGATGTCGTGGAAGTCGAGGGTGATGCGCCGGCCGGTGTAGCCGCGCGCCTGCGGGGCGCCGGAGAGCGCGAAGGAGGGCGCCTCGGCCGCGAACCCGGCCGCCTGGGCCTCGCTCGCCTCGACCTTCGGCGATTCGCCGGCCTCGGAGAGCGTCCAGGCGTAGCCGTCGCGGGTCTCCACGATCCGGTCGATCGCCTTGCCGCGCAGGCTCGCGACGATGCGGACCTGCCCGGTGCCAGGCTGGTTGAAGGAGGAGACCATCATCACCGGGCCCTTGAAGGCCGTGGTGTCGAGCGACCGCTCGAGCGCCTTCGGGAGCTCGGCGCCGTCGAGGGTGAGGACGACCGTGCGCGGGTCGGGGCGGGCGATGACGTAGGGCGCCTTGCCTGCGATCTGGATGCGCGCCTGACCGCCGTCGCTCGTGAAGCGGACGTCGGAGATCCGCGCGCGGCTCGCGTGCGCGGGCTCGGCGGCCGCCTCGGCGGTGCGCTCGGGGCGGGCGGACGGGCTCGGCTTCGCCTGGGCGGGCGAGGAGGCCCGGGCGGTGCGCGCGCCGGCGACGACCGCGATGCCGCCGCGCACGCGCCGGACCTCGTAGGCGGGGAGCGAGCCGGTGGCGTCGAGCACCACGCGGACCTTGCCGGCGTCCTTGCCGAAGCGCACCTGGCTGAACGGACCGTCGAGCTGGACCGCGCCGCGCGGGGCGCGGGCGACGCCGTGGAGGTCGAGGGCGAGGCGCGCCGGGTCGCGGAGCTCGATGATCTCGATGCGCGCGACGTCGCCGTCGGTGGCGAGGACCAGCCGGTCCTCGCCGGGGCGGACCGCCGTGACGGCCCGCGCGGGCTTGCGGGCCTTCGCCTCGTCGACGCGATGGGCGACGACGTGATCGTCCTCCCCGCCACGCGACTCCGTCGCGGCCGGCGCCGGCGCCGGCTCGGCGGCGCCGCTCCGCTCGGCGCGAGCGGCCTGGAGCGGCTCGGTCGCCTTGCGGGCGCGGGGCTCCGCCTGGACCGCGGGCTTCGGCGCGACCGGGGCCGTCGCGGTGGCGCCGTCCGGGCCGAGGACGCGGACCACGACCGCGTCCCCGCGCGGCGTCACCTCGTAGCGGCGCGGGCCGTCCAGCGCGACGATGACGCGCCCCACGGCGCTCCGCTCGTCCTGGTACTGCGCGGTCGAGACCGACACCACGCCGCCCTTCCCCACCGGGACGGGCGAGGCCACCGCGGACACGTCCGCGCCGGCCAGGTCCACCACCAGGCGAGGCGGATCCTGGAGCTTGAAGACCGAGTACGACGGCGGCCGGGAGCCCTGGATGGCGAGCTCGAGGGCGCCGTCCTTCTCGGCCGCGTCGATGGCGCGGATCGCGTTCGCGTCCGGGGTTGGCGCCGCGACCGCGAGGGCGCCCCAGAGGAGCAGGCCGGCGGAGGACATGAGGCGGGATTTCATTGGGAGCTACTCCTCGAGGTTGAGCGCCGCCTGCTTCGGGAGGCGGAGCACGGTCTGCGTGGGGTCACGGGTGCCGTCGGCGCGGATCACCCACTCCGAGACCACGACGCCGTCGCTGCGGACCGCCGCCACGACGCCGCCGTTCTTTCCGATGCACGCGCCACGGCGGAGGCTGTACCCCGTGCCGTTCGGCGCCTCGACCATCGCGACCGGATCCTCGAGGCCGGTCACGACGGCGACGAGCTTGAGCTGCTCGATCTCGAACCGGCCGAGCGGGGTGGTGCAGCGGGTCTGCGCCTTCTGCTTCTCGCCGGAGAGATCGGACAGGAACGAGCGGAAGGGGTCGCGCTTCCCGACCGAGGAGTAGGTCCACTCCTCCTCGGCGGGCTTCTTCGCCGCGTCGTTTGCGGCGGGTGCCTTCGCGGTGGCGGTCGCGGTGGCGGCGGACGCGGCCGGCGTAGCGGCGTGCGCGGGCGCGGCGCGGCGCGGGGGCGGCTGCTTGCCGCACGCGGCGAGCGCGGCGGACAGGGCGATGAGGGCGAGAGCTCGACGGGGGCGCATGGGATCGATCCTCGCGCTGCTACTTCTTCTTCGGCGCCGTGGCGCTCTTCGGTTCGATGAACATGAAGGCCGTCGCGACGAACTTTCCGCTCACCACGACGCGACCGCTGACGTCCTTCGGGTTCTGCATCTGGATCCCGCTCACGTTCACGATCCGGCGCAGACGGCCGAGGGAGTCGAAGAAGGTCGCGATCTCGTGGAAGTTGCCGGCCACCTCCATCTGGATCGGCAGCTTCGCGTAGAAGTCCTTCGGCTCCTGCGCCTTGGGCTCGATGCTCACGATCTCGAGCCCGGCCTTCTGGGCGCGGTCCTGGAACTGGTCGAGGATGTCCTCGATCTTCTTCTGCTCCGGCAGCTCGGCGAGGGCCTCGTTCAGCTGCTGCTCGAGGAGCTCGCGCTCGCGGCGGAACCGGTTCAGGTCGTTCGCGATGCCGGTCTTGTACGCGAGGTCGGCGGAGAGCCGCTTCTGCTCGGCATTGGTCCGCGTGATCTTCTGCTCGATCTCGGAGATCGGCGCTCCGAACGTGGCGGACACGATGAAGTAGTTGAGCGCGGTGAGCACGACCACCACGCCGGCGACGACCGCGACCTTGACGCCGGTCTGGGTCTTCGCGATCTGGTCGAGGAGCTTCTCCATGGCGCTACCCCTTCGCCTTCCGCGCGCCCGGCGCGCCGGCGGCTTCCTCGAGCTTCGGGGCGTACTTGGTGGACGCGTTGATGGAGAAGTCCACCACCCGGTAGCCGCTGTCCGTCTTCGCGGTGGTCTTCTTGAGCTCGACGTCCCCGAAGTACTTCGAGGTGATGAGGCTCTCCATGAACTGGGAGACGTCGTAGTTGCTCGCCGCGCTCCCCTCGAACTTGATGTGCCCGTCCTTCTCGTCGAGGGTCCGGAGCGAGAGGTTCTTGGGGGTGATCTGCGCCAGCTCGTCGAGCATCTTCACCGGGCCGCTGCGCCCCTTCTTCAGCGCGTCGAGGACGGCCAGCTTCTTCTTGAGCTCCTCCTGCTGCGCCTTGAGGCTCGTGACCTCGCCGATGATCTGATCGAGGCGGGCGATGTCGGCCTTCGTCTTCGCGACGGCGGCCTGCTTCCGCTTCAGCTCGTCCGCCCGGCTCTGCGCCCACATCACGTTCCCGACGATCCCCGCGAGGAGGACGACGGCGAACAGCACGAGCTGCTGCTTGCCCGCCTCCTTCTTCTTCGAGACTCGGACGGCGACGAGGTTGATCCGGACCATGGCTACTTGTCCCCGGGACGGCGGAGGGCGAGCCCGACCGAGACGGCGGCGGCGGGGGCGGCGGCCAGGATCGCCGCCGGATCGAACTTCCGGTTGTCGATCTCGATGTTCTTGAACGGGTTCAGCACCTCGACCGGCACGCCCGCGCGCTGCTCGAGGACCTTGAAGAGCGCGGGGATGCGGGCGGTCCCGCCGGACAGGTAGACCCGGGACAGCGTGCCGCCCGGCGCGGTCGAGGCGTAGAAGTCGAGGGAGCGCTGGAGCTCGCCGCCCATCTGGTCGGCGACCCCCTGGATCACCCGCTCGACCTCCTGCGGGACGACCGCGTCGGACTCGCCCTGCCCGCCCACCTTCAGCGCGTCCGCCTCCTCGTAGGAGATGTTGAGCTGCTTCTGGATCTCCTCGGTGAAGGCGTTCCCGCCCATCGTGATGTCGCGCGTGAAGGTCGTCACCCCGCGGGACACGATGTTGATGCTCGAGACGGCGGCGCCCACGTTGACGAGCACGACCGTGTCCTCGGCGCCGAGGTCGTAGTTCGCCTCGTACGCGTTCTGGACCGCGAACGCGTCCACGTCCACCACGGTGGTGGTGAGGCCGGCCTCCGCGCAGACCGAGGCGTAGTCGTTGATCATGTCCTTCTTGGCGGCGACCAGGAGGACGTCCATCTGCCCCGCGGCGTCCCCCTCCGGCGTGAGGATCTGCGTGTCGATGTTCACGTCCTTCACGTCGAAGGGGATGTACTGCTCCGCCTCCCACTGGATCGACTCGTCGAGCTCCTCCTGCGTCATGCGCGGGAGGGAGATCTTCTTGATGATGACCGAGTGGCCGCCGATGCCGATGGCGACCTCCTTGGTCTTGAGCTTCTGCTGCGCGACGACGTCCTGGATCGCCTGGACGATGGCCGAGGAGTTCATCAGCGCCCCGTCCACGATCGCCTCGGGCGGCAGCGGCGCCGTCCCGAACGCCTGGAGCGCGTACCCGCCTCGCTTCTCCTTGAGCTGGACGAGCTTCACGCTGGAGGAGCCGATGTCGAGCCCTACGGCGAGCTTGCTCTTCGCCATGGCGCTCCCTTCACTTCCGGCACGGGCGCGAGCGCCCGTGCCTCGTCTCGAGCCCCGCCCCGTCGCGGCGGCTCATGGTCGGCGGAGGTCCGGAGGTCACGGGGTGCGCCCTCCGCTGCGCCCGGCGCCGAACACCTTGCGCCGGTCCGAGGGCGTGAGCCCCAGCGCGAGGATGATCTTCCGCTTCGTGTCCACGCGGCACTCGAGCCCGCTCTCGATGCGCGAGATCGTGAGCGGGGAGATCCCCGCCTTCCGCGCGAGCTCGGCCTTCGTGAGCAGCTGCTCCTCGCGGAGCCGCTGCACGTTGTTGCGCGCGCGGCGCGCCATCCCCCTGCTCCCCGGTGCGTTGGGCGATCGGCCAGGCATGCGGTGCCACGCTAAGCGATCGCGACCGATGGGATCAAGAAAGCGGCAGGCGCCGGTATCGGCGGCTGTGGGACAGGAGATATCGGAGCGGCGAAGCGATGCCTAATTATAGGTTATACGGTGCGTACGTGTTCGCTCCACGTACACGTCGCGGTCCGGCCCGCGCGCCGGGCTCCGCTCGTCGCCCCGACCGCACCCGCCACGCGCCCTCACCCCAGGCCGTAGTCCTTGATCTTGTAGAGCAGCGCCCGGTAGGACAGCTCGAGCAGCTCCGCCGCCCGCGTGCGGTTGCCGCCGGTCCGCTCCAGCGCGGCGCGGATGAGCTGCTCCTCGAGGGCGCGGGTCGCCCGCTTCACCGAGAGCGTCCCCTCCGGCGCGGAGCCCGGGGCGGCGGCGCGCGCCGGCCCCGGCCGCACCGCCTCCGGCAGGTCCTCCTCGCGGATCACCGGGCCGTCCGCGAGCACCACCGCCCGCTCCAGGGCGTGCTCGAGCTCGCGCACGTTGCCCGGCCAGCGGTGCGCGAGCAGCGCGTCGCGCGCCTCCGGGGAGAGCTCCGGCGGCGCGAGCTCCGGGCGCAGCCGTGCGTACCGGGCGAGGAAGTGCGCCGCGAGCGCCGGGATGTCCTCGCGCCGCTCCCGGAGCGGCGGGAGCCGGATCGCGACCACGTTGAGCCGCCAGTAGAGGTCCTCGCGGAACTGCCCCGCCCGCACCGCCTGCCCCAGATCGCGGACGGTCGCGGCGACCACCCGCACGTCCACCTTGCGCGCCCGGACGTCGCCGACCGGCCGCACCTCCTCCTCCTGGAGGAACCGCAGGAGCTTCACCTGGACCGCGAGGGGCAGCTCGCCGATCTCGTCGAGGAAGAGCGTCCCCCCGTCCGCCTCGGCCGCGAGCCCCTTCTTGTCGCGGCGGGCGTCGGTGAACGCGCCCTTCACGTGGCCGAACAGCTCGGACTCGAGGAGCGGCTCCGGGATCGCCCCGCAGTTCACCGCCACGAACGGGAAGCTCGCGCGCGGGGAGAGCTCGTGGAGGGTCCGCGCGATGAGCTCCTTGCCGGTGCCCGACTCGCCCTCGAGGAGCACGGTGGTCTTCTGCGGTGCCACCTTGCGCACCTGCCGGAGCGTCGCCGTCATCGCCGCCGAGGTCCCGACGATCGCGTCCGGGCGGTAGGCCGCCGCGAGCTCGCCGCGCAGCCGGCGGTTCTCGCGGGCGAGCCGCTCGCGCTCCTCCGCCTTGCGGAGCAGCAGGACCACGTCGTCCGGCTTGAACGGCTTCGGCAGGTAGTCGTAGGCGCCCGCCTTCATCGCGTCGATGGCGGCGTCGTGGGTGCCGTAGGCGCTCATCACGACGACGAGCAGCTCCGGCGCCGCCTGTTGCAGCGCCCGGACGAGCGCGAGCCCGCCCATCCCCGGCATCCGCACGTCGGTGAGGACGAGGTCGTAGTCGTGCGCCTCGAGCTCCCGGAGCGCGTCCTCGGCGGTCGCGACCGCGCGGGCGTCGTACCCCCGGTCGCTCAGGATCACCGACAGGAGGTGGCGCATGGACGACTCGTCGTCCACGATGAGCACGCTGCGGAGCACCGGGGCGCGAGTCTACCACGGGGCCAGAGACCGCCCGCGCCTGGCCGGCGAGATCCGCGAGCGGCTCGCGCGTCCTCCGTGCGATGCTCCCCGACCTCGAGGAGGCGACCGGATGCCTGGGGACCACGAGAGCCTCGAGGTGGGATGGAGCCGACGCGGCGCGCGCGGCCGGCCTGGCGTGCTAGGAAAGTCGGCATGCGTCCCATCCTCGAGCCGCACACGCGCGCGCCTCGCGCCTCCCTCCTCCTCGCCGGAGCCCTCGCGTTCACGGCGGCGGCCTACGCGCAGGCTCCCCGGGGCGGCTTCGTCTGGGACGACTGGCCCCTCATCGAACGGAGCGCTTCCGTCCAGGCGGGCTCGAACATCGGCGCGTTCTTCACGAAGCCATTCTGGGATCGGTCCGAGGCGGACGAGCCGACGTCCGTGTACTACCGGCCGCTCACGACGATGACCTACTGGCTGGACCAGCAGCTCTCGGGTGGCAGCCCCGGCTGGTTTCACCTCGTCAACGTCCTCCTCCACCTGGGGTGCGTGATCCTCGTCTTCCACCTCGCGCTGCGTGCCGGGGGATCGCCGGTCGCGGCGGGGCTGGCGGCGGCGCTCTTCGGCGCCGCCCCTCGCCTCACCGAGAGCGTGGCCTGGATCTCGGGCCGCACCGACCTCCTCGCCACGCTGTTCGCGCTGCTGGCCGTCGCGCTTCACCGCCCCGGGCGCGACGCGATGGCGCGCCGGGTGGCCGCCGCGGCCGCCATCCTCCTCGGGCTCCTGTGCAAGGAAGTGGCGCTGGCCGCGCCGGCCGGGCTCGCAGCCGCCGCCGTCGCGCGCGCGCGCCGTGAGCACCGGCCGCTCCGCAGCGTGGCTGCCGAGCTTCTCCCCTCTGCCGTGGCCGTCGCCGCCTACGGGGTGCTCCGGCTCGCCGCCATGGCGGGCGTACGGAAACTCTCCCTCGGATCGACGTTCGCGGAGCGGCTCCGCGCCGGCGCCGAGGCGCTCGGGACCTATCTCGTCATGCTCCTCGATGCCCTCCGGCCGCGGCTCCAGATCGGCGAGCTCCAGCGAGCCGACCCGACGCTCGCCGTGCTGGGCGTCGCGATCGCGATCGCGCTCGCCTCCCTGGCGGTCCGCGCCTGGCGCCGCGGCATCGCTCCCGAGATCGCCGCCGCCGTCGCCATGGCGGCCGTCTCGATCGCCCTCGTCCTCCACGTCATTCCCATCCGCGTGAACGTAGTCGCCGCCGACCGCTTCCTCTACCTCCCCATCGCGGCGCTCGCGGTTGCGGCCGCGGGCGCGGCCCGAGCGTGGGCGCCCGCCACTCGTCGCAGGGCCGCGGTGACGGCGCTCCTCGTCGCCCCCGTCTTCGCCGCGGCGACCTGGCTCCGGGTGCAGGACTGGGTGGACGAGGAGCGGCTCTGGCGCGAGGCGGTGCGGACGACCTCGCCGTCGAACGTTCTCCCCGGCTTGGAACTCGGGAACGTGCTGTTCCGGGCTAGGCGCTACGAGCAGGCGCTCCCCGTTTACGAGCAGGCGTACGCTCACGCCACCCAGGTGGGCTTTCGAAGCGCCGCCCTCGGAAGCCTCGCGAACACGCTGTCGGAGCTGGGGCAGTACGACCGCGCGCGCGCCCTGATGCGGGAGCTCGTCGCCACGGAGCCGCGCGTCGCGCTGGACTGGTACAACCTCGGGTTGATCGAGGCGCGGCGCCTCGACTTCGACGCCGCCGACCGCGAGCTGCGCGAGGCGGTCCGGCTCTATCCCGAGTACCAGGAAGCGGCGAACGCGCTCGCTCGCCTTCCGAAGCTGCGCGCCGAAGCGGCGGCCCTCCCATCCGAGCGCCCGGAGGACTCGACGCCACTCCGCTCGCGCCGGGCGCGCTTCTTCGCGAGTCTGGGGCGGGATCTCGACGCCGCACGGATCCACGCCGCGGTCGCGGCCGCGCCGGACGCCACGCGCGACGAAGTTCTCGAGGCCGCCCACTTTCTGGTCCGACGAGGGCGCGACCCGCAAGCGGCGAAGAAGGCGCTCTCGCGAGCGCAGGCGCTGGGTGCCGATCCGGCCGCGCTCAGGGCGCTGATCGACTCCGGCGGGTCACCCTGACCGTCAGAGCCGCAGCTTGATGAGCAGCCAGCGCGGCAGCGCCCGGACCGCGAGCATGATGAGCCGCCAGTAGCCCGGCGCGTAGACCACGTCGCGGCCCCGCTCGGCCGCCCGGAGGATCACCCCCGCCACCGCGTCGGGGCTCGCCCAGAGCGGCCCCTTGGCCAGGTGGGCCGTCATCGGCGAGTCCACGAAGCCCGGCTTCACCGTGACCACCCGGATCCCGCGCCCGGACATCCGGCAGCGCAACCCCTCCAGGAACGCGCTGAAGCCCGCCTTCGCGGCGCCGTACTGGTAGTTCGAGCCGCGGACGCGGTCCCCGGCGACGGAGGAGATCCCGACGAGCGTCCCCGAGCCCTGTGCCGCGAGCCGAAGCGCGGCGGCCTGTGCGAGGAGGGCGGCGCCGACCATGTTCGTGACGAGCACGCGCTCGGCGAGCGCGGGGTCCCGCTCGCAGTCCTCCGGGGCGGCGAGCACCCCCTGGGCGATCAGGACGACGTCCACCGTCCCGAGCGCAGCGAAGGCGCGGTCCAGGAGCGCGGCGTGTCCTCCGACGAGATCGAGGTCCGCCTGCAGCAGGTCGGCGATCTTCGCGCCGCGGACCCGCGCGTCGTCTCCGACGTGGCGCAGCTTCTCCGGATCGCGCGCGACGAGCATGACCTCGCCCCCCGCGCTGGCGACGCGGCGAACGACCGCCTGGGCCATCGCCGAGCTGGCGCCGAACACGAGCCAGCGGCCGGACGCCGCGATCGAGCCTGAGGACGAACCGTGAAGATCACTCACCGGGGTTCACGCGCCTCCAGAGCGACGAGGAGAAGGCCGGGTCCAGCTGCGCCCGGAACGCGGGCAGCTCCCGCCGGTGCTGGGTCTGGAACTGGTCCGCGGGCATGAGCGCGTCCTTCGCCGGGTAGATGCGCCCGCCGTGCTCGCGCACCGCCGCGTGGAGCCGCTCGAAGAGGCGGAGGGTACGGGAGCCGCGGTTCGGAAAGTCGAGCGCGACCGTCGAGCCCTCGCGCGGAAAGGAGAGGAGCCCGGGCGAGGTCGCCTCGCCGAAGTTCTTCAGCACCGCGAGGAAGGAGCCCTCACCCGCGGCCGCGACCGTCGAGAGGATCTCGCGGAGGCCCGGCTCGGCGGCCCCAGGAGGGAGCTGACACTGGAACTGGAAGAACCCGGCTCGGCCGTAGATCCGGTTCCAGCGATCCACCCCGTCCAGCGGAAAGAAGAAGGGATCCCGAGGGACCCGCCTCGTCCCCCCGGAGAGGCGGTGGCGCAGGTAATACGCAGCGTTGAACGCCCTCACCGTGAACCCGTTGAGCGGCGACACGGGCAGCTCGAACGGGACGGCCAGCCGGCGGGACGAGCGCGGCGGCGGCGGGATCTCCTGGGCGGGATTTCCGCGGTGGAGGATGCCGCGACCGAGGTGCCGCCCGCGCGCCAGGCAGTCGATCCACGCCACCGTGTACTCGAACCGCGCGTCGGACTCGAGCGAGAGGTCGAAGAACTCGCGCAGGTCCCGGATGGCGAGCGTCTCGGCGTCCACCCGCGGCGAGGGCTGGCGCCGGAGCCGGATCGTCGCGCTGACGATGACGCCGGTCAGGCCGAGCCCGCCGACGGTGGCCGCGAAGAGCGGCGCGTGAGACGCGCGCGAGCAGACGATCCGCTCGCCGGTCGAGCGCAGCAGCTCGAGCTCCTCGACGTGCGCTCCGAAGGTCCCCGCACGATGGTGGTTCTTCCCGTGGACGTCGTTCGCGATCGCGCCGCCCACCGTGACGAGCTTCGTCCCGGGTACGACGGGCAGCCCGAATCCGAGGGGCTCGACGAGCTTCAGGATCTCGGAGAGCGTCACGCCCGCCTCGCACGTGAGGAGCGCGCGGTCCTCGTCGAGCGCGATGAAGCGGTCGAGGCTCCGCGTCCGGATCAGCACGCCGCCGTCGTTGAGGCACTCGTCGCCGTAGCTCCGCCCGAGCCCGTGCGGCAGGAATGGGCCGGCACCAGCGAAGGGCGCATCGGTCCGCCAGTGAAGCGGCACGATCCGGGCGGTCGTACGAGGGAAGCGTCCCCAGGATTCGAGCGTCACGACTCAGAGCCCCTTGTAGAGCACGCCGCTCGCGGCGGCCGCCACCACGAGGCTCTCCACGTCCCGAAGTGCGAACAGGACGGGATCATCGTCCATCTCCCCCCGGACGGCGAGCAACCACAGGCGCGCGAGCCAGTACAGGAAGATCGGACAGAGGAGCCACAGCCAGCGCGGATGGGAGTAGAGCCGAACGACCGCCTCGCTCGAGAGGTACAGCGCGAGCACGAGCACCGACACGAACGCCGCGGCGACCCCCATCGCGGTCAGCAAGGTCCGCTCCTCGACCTGGTAACCCCGACCGACCGGCGCCTCGGTGGACCGCGCGAGCTCCGCCGTGCGCTTCAGCAGCGCCAGGGAGAGGAACGCGAACATCGAGAACGAGGCGAGCCACTCGGAAACCGGCGTACCGGTGGCCTCCCCGCCCGCGAACAGTCGAGCCGTGTACAGGCCCGCGAGCAGCAGCACGTCGAGCATCGGGCGCCGCTTCAGGCCGAACGAGTACGCGAGTGTCGCCGCGACATAGCCGGCCAGGATGACGCGAAAGCCGGACGGGAGCCGCGAGGAGAGGGCCGCGGCGGCCGCGAAGAGCAGCGGAACGAGCCCGACCGCGACCGGGGCCGGGAGCGTCCCCGCGGCGATGGGCCGGGCCCGCTTGCGCGGGTGAGCCCGGTCCGCCCCGACGTCGCGGAGATCGTTCACGACGTACCCGGCCGAGGCCGCGGCGCCGAAGGCGAGGAACGCGAGGGTGGCCCGGGCGATCGAGTCGGCGTCCTTGAACCGGTGCGCGGCCACGACCGGCGCGAAGACCAGCAGGTTCTTCGCCCATTGGTGAAGGCGCAGGACCTGGATCACCGAGCCCAGCCGCGCGGCGAGGGAGGCCGGAGCCGTCCCGGGGGCGGGCGACGGCTCTGACGTGGGGAAGAGCATCGGTCGGTCACTCTAGACGACCCATCGCCGTCTGGGAAAGGCGCGCCTGCCGGGCCAAAGCGATCGACGCGAACCGGGGCCGCCGCCGCCGCCGCGGAGATCCCTACACCGTCCGGAGACCGATCCGGAACACAGCGCCTTTCCCCGGGACCGACGGCTCCGCCGCGATCGTCCCGCAGAACGACTCCATGATGCCGTGGCAGACCGCGAGGCCGAGGCCGGTGCCCAGACCGGGCGGCTTCGTCGTGAAGAACGGCTCGAACACGCGGGCGAGGTCCGCCTCCGGGATCCCGGGGCCGCCGTCGGCGACCCGCACCTCGACCCGGCCCGGCGCGTGCGTCGCCTCGACCCGGACGACGCCGCGCCCGCTCATGGCGTCCGCGGCGTTCAGGAGCAGGTTCAGGAAGACCTGCGCGAGCCGCCGCTCGTCCGCGAGCACCGGCGGCAGCGCCTCCGGGAGCGCGACCTCGACCTGGACGTGCCTGAACCGCTCCTGGACGCGCGCGAGGCGGAGCGCCGCGTCGAGGGCGGCGGCCACGCCGACGGGCACGACCTCGAGCTGCGAGGGCCGGGCGAAGTCGAGCAGGTCGCGGACGATGGCGTCGATCCGCGCCGTCTCGGCGGAGATCCGGGCGAGGAAGTCGGCCACCTCCGCGTCGCCGCCCGTCCCCGCCTCGAGCCGGCCGCGGGCGAGCTCGGCGTACCCGCCGATGGCGCCGAGGGGGTTCCCGATCTCGTGGGCGACGCCGGCCGCGAGCCGGCCCACGGTGGCGAGCCGCTCGGAGCGCGCGAGGGACTCGCGGGCGGCGGCGAGCGCCGCGTTGGCGCGGGTGAGCTCGTCCACCTTGGCCGAGAGCGCCCACCGCTCTTCGTCGAGCGCCGCGGCCGTCCGCTCGAAGGCGACCGCCGCCCGGCCGAGCCCCTGCGGCGCGGCGTCCCCTTCGCCGAGCACGGGCAGCCCGCGACCGCTCCCCGCGAGCCGCTCCGCCGCCGCGAGCATCCGGTCCACGGGTCGCGCCACCGCGCGCCCGAGGAGCAGCGAGCCGGTGGCGAAGATCACGGCGGCCAGGATCCCGGCGAGCGCGAGGAGCCGCGCCGGCGTCGGCCGCGCCAGGAGGGGCCCGAGGGCGGCCAGCGCGGCGACCGCGACCGCGGCGATGGCCGCGAGCTGGGCCGCGAGGAGCACCCGGACGCTCGCGCGCGGTCGCGGCACGCTCAGCGGAACGCCCCCAGCATCGGCACGAGGCGCGCGATCCACCCGCCCGCGTAGAGCCACTCGAGGGCGGCAGCGGCGAGGAAGGGCCCGAAGGGTACCGCGTTGCGGGGCGGCACCCACTCCTCGTCGTCGGCGGGCGCCGCGCCGCCGTCCCGCGGCGCCGGCCCGGGCTGGGCCTTGCCGAGGAGGAGCAGCGCGATCCCGACGGCGGCCCCCTGGATCGAGGCGAGGAGCACCACGGGCAGGAGCGCCGCGACCCCGAGCCAGGCGCCGAGGCCCGCGAGGAGGAACACGTCCCCCCAGCCCATCGCCTCCCGGCGCAGCAGCTTCTCGCCGACGAGCGCCACGGCGGCGAACGCGACGAACCCTACCGCGGCGCCCACCGCCGACGAGCGGAGCGAGGGCGCGGCGGAGGCGCCGGCGGCGCTCGCGGCGAGGCCCAAGGCGACGAGCGGCCAGGTGAGCGCGTGCGGCAGCGTCCAGGTGTCGAGGTCGATGAAGGAGAGCGCGAGGAGCAGCGCCACCAGCGCCAGCTCGGCGAGGGCGGCGAGGGACGGGCCGTGGCGCCACGCGGCGAGGGCGCCCGCCGCCGCGCCGAGCGCCTCGACGATCGGGTAGCGGGGGGAGATGGACCCGCGGCAGCTCCGGCAGCGCCCGCGCAGCCACAACCACGCCGCCACCGGGACGTTGTCGTACCAGGCGATACGCGCGCCGCACCGCGGGCAATGTGACGGTGGGTGGACGATCGACTCGCCGGCCGGCACGCGCGCGATGACGACGTTCAGGAAACTGCCGATCACCGCGCCGACCACCGCCGACCAGGCGATGAAGAAGGGCTCGAGGCCGGGCGGCAGGGCGAGGGCCACGTCAGGAGGCCCGACGCGCGGCGGCGTCCCCGGTGGCGGACTCCTCCTCGAGCCGCCGCATGAAGAAGTCCTCCAGCGTCTCGCGCTCGGGGGTGAACGCCACGAGCCGTCCGCCGGCCGCGAGCAGCGCGGACACGGCCGCGGAGGCCGCCGCCTCGTCCTCGTAGGCCACCGTGACCCGCTCGCCGTCCTCGGAGATCGGCCGCCCGCCGCCGAGCGCCTGGCGCGCGGCGCCCGGGGCCACCGCCGAGACCTCGACGCTGCGGACCTTCGACGAGAGGAGCTCGGCGAGCCGGCCCACCTCGCGCAGCCGGCCGTGCCGGATCACCCCGACGCGATCGCAGATGGTCTCCACGTCCGGGAGGATGTGCGTCGAGAAGAAGACGGTCTTCCCGCGTCGCTTCAGCTCGAGGATGAGGTCGCGGATCTCCTTGCGGCCGATGGGGTCGAGCCCGCTCATGGGCTCGTCGAGCACCACGAAGGCCGGATCCGCGACCAGGGCCTGGGCGATCCCGAGCCGCTGCTGCATGCCCTTCGAGTACTTGCGGAGCTGCCGGTCCGCCGCGTCGGTGAGCCCGACGAGCTCGAGGAGCTCCTCGGCCCGGCGCTTCCGCTCGGGGCGGGGCACCTCGGAGAGCTTGGCGAAGAGGTCGAGCGCCTCGCGCCCGGTGAGGAAGTCGTAGTAGCTCGGCTGCTCGGGGAGGTAGCCGATGCGCTTCTTCGACGCCTGGCTGGGGATGGGCGCGTCGAAGATGTAGGCGGCGCCGCGCGTGGGCCGGATGAGCCCCATCAGCATCTTGATGGTGGTGGTCTTCCCGGCGCCGTTCGGCCCGACGAACCCGAAGATCTCCCCCTCGTCCACGGAGAGGGTGAGGTCCTGCACGGCGTCCACCCGGCGGCGCCGGAGGCCGACCTCGAACGTCTTGGTCAGCCCCTCGGTGCGGAGGATCATGCGGCGCATCATCCGTGCGAGGCCGGCGGGTGTCAAAAGCCGCCGCGCCCGGCGAGCGTGCGCTCCGCCCGCACCGTTCCCCACAGCCGGGTGACGTAAAACGTCAGCCCTCCTCACCCACTGCCGCTCCGCGCGCGTGTCATTTTCTGGCCGGACTCCCGTGATCCGGCGAGGATGGCTCGCCTGCCCGGCTGGCATCAGTCCTGCTAAGAGAAAGAGCCGCCCGGGCGCTCGAACACCGCCGCCCGGTTCACCGTCGGCGGCGAAGCATCGGCGCTCCCGACCAGGAGGTCTCAATGAAGAAGGCAGCCAAGGGCTTCACCCTCATCGAGCTCATGATCGTCGTGGCGATCATCGGCATCCTCGCCGCCATCGCGATCCCGAACTTCATGCGCTACCAGCTCCGGTCGAAGGCGGCCGAGCGAAAGACCAACCTCGAGGCGATCTTCAAGTCCGAGGAGGCGCTGCGGCAGTCGGAGCGCAAGATCAGCTCGACTTCCACGCCAGGCACCTACTTCGCCTTCAGTGCGATCCCCACGGGCGTGACGGTCAATACTGCCAAGCAGCCCTGGGCAGCGACGGACCTCGAAACCGCCCAGAATATCGACTGGATCGTCCAGGGCTCGACGTATGGTCGGTATGAAGTCGCCGTCGCCGCGACGCCGGTCGCCATGTCGGCTTGCGGCTGGACGGACATCGACGGCGACGCCGTCCTCGCGGCAGACGCATTCTGGCAGCCGCAGCTCAAGGCGGACGGCAACGCACAGGTCGATCCCCCGGATGCGCCGTGCAGCGAGGGCGCTCCCGATTACGGCAACCACGCGGCGGCGTTCGGAGGGGTCGGGACGGATCCAATCGGCCAGGTGGTCCAGCTCTCGAAGGACAGCACCTTCTGAGCGAGACCGCCGAGCGTCGCTCGGCGAATCCGAGTACAATTTGGGCGCCGCTCGCGAGGGCGGCGCCCTTCTCTTTTTCGCGAATGCACCGCACTCACCGAGAAACGTTCGCCGCAACCGCAGTCTTCATCCTGCTATCGGTACCGTTCGCTTGGACCTCTGCGAGGGTGCTCGAGCGAATGGGGCTCGATCGACCGTACGACCTCGACTACGTTCCGCGCGGCGAGGCGCTCCGATTCCTCTCGCCTGGAGTACGACTCTCCATTGCGGATGCGTTCTGGCTCGACACCGTACAGTACGTCGGCGATCCGCGCGGGCGTCAGCGCGGATTCGAGAAGCTGTACCCCTTGGTCGACCTCGTGACCGACCTAGACCCGGGCCACGGCTACGCGTACCAGACCGCCGGGATCGTCCTGTCCGCGCAAGGACGGCTCGACGAGGCGGATCGCATCCTGAACAAGGGGATGGGCTCCGGCCGCCCGAACTGGTGGACCTACCCGTTCTACGTAGCGTTCAACCACTACTTTTACCGGGGCGACTACGCCGAGGCAGCCCGCTGGGCCCGGATCGCGGCGCGCACGCCGGGGGCGTCGCCGAACATCGCCCATCTCGCCCTCGCCCTGGAGGTGAAGAGCGGCTCGCCGGACGACGCGGTGGCGTTCCTCCAGGAACTCCGGGGGGTCGCGAAGGACGAGAAGACGGCGGAGGCCCTCGACGAGCAGTACCGGCTCGCCCTCCTCCAGCGCGACTTCGCCCGCCTGGACGCCGCCGTGGCCGCGTACCGCGAGCGGACCGGCCGCGCCCCCGACCGGCTCGAGGAACTCGTGGTCACCGGGATCCTGGACCAGCTCCCACCCGAGCCCTACGGGGGCCGGTACACCATCGACGCCGAGGGCGTCGTCCATTCCAGCAAGAACGACTTCCGCTTCGCCCCCGCCGAGCCGGGCCGACTCCAGCAGCCGGCGCGCCCGTACGTGTGGCGCCCGTACTCTCCGGAGCTCCCGTGACCAAGATCGCCGCCATCGCCGCCGTCACCTTCCGCGACGCGCTCCGCCAGAAGCTCGCGGTGAACCTGCTCGTCTTCGCGCTGCTCGTGATGGCGGCCTCGATCGTCCTGTCCGAGCTGACCTTCGGCGAGCAGTACCGGATCATCGCGGACCTCGCCCTCTCCGCGGCCGCGGTGTTCGGCACCCTCATCGCCGTCTTCGTCGGCGCGAACCTGGTCGCCGGCGACGTGCAGCGCCGGACGCTGTACCCGGTGATCGCGAAGCCGGTTTCGCGGACGGAGTACCTGCTCGGCCGCTACGCCGGCCTGGTCACCACATTGTCGCTCAACCTCGCGGTGATGGCGCTCACCACCTTTGCGGTGGTCGCGCTCTACCGCGGCAACCTCGGTTTCCTCCGGGACACGCCTGTCGTGGCAGCCTTCGTCGCCCTCGCCGCCCAGCTCGCGCTGGTGGGCGCGATCGCCCTGCTCTTCTCGAGCGTGACGAACGCGACCCTCGCCGCGATCTGCACGCTCGCGATCGCGGTCGCGGGTCACCTCTCCCGCGAGGCGATCCCGTACTGGCGGACGAGCGCCGTCGGCCGCGCCTTCGGCCTCGCCCTGCCGAACCTGGCCGCCCTCGACTACAAGGTGCAGGTGGTCTACCAGCAGCCGGTCGCCGCGGCGGACCTCGGGCTGAAGCTCCTCTACGCTGCGCTGTACGTCGCGGTCCTCCTCGCCGCCACCTCGGCGATCTTCTCGCGCCGCGACCTGCGCTGATCCGGCGATTGTGGGGAAGCAGGAGCGGCGCCGGACCGATACCGACGTGCCCCGCCCACATGCAATCTTTACCCACCGGCTTGCAATGAATGTCGAGCCACCGGCCCGGCGCATCCTTTCCACCCCTGTGAATCCGCGGGGATCGCTCTCGGCCGTCCCGGCGCGGCGCTTGCTTCATCCAAGGGAGCCATGAGGGGACGCCAGCACGGCTTCACCATGATCGAGATCGCGGTCGTGCTCGCGATCGTCGCCATCCTCGCCGCCGCGGCCTACCCGATCTTCCGGGCGGCGACGCGCAACGCCAGCGTCGGCGCGACCGCCACCGAGCTGCAGATGCGGCTCGAGGGGCTGCCCTACAAGGCGATGTCGGACCAGCGCGATTACCTGTTCGTGCTCGCCGACACGCCGAACAACGACGCCTCCCAGTGCGGATCGATCGCGGATGCGGGCTGCGTCCGCGTCTTCGTGCTGCGCGAGCCGGACGCGACCTGGACGCTCGCGAGCTTCGACGTGAGCTCCCCCGGTAACGGCGCCAAGGTGGTGGACGAGTTCCGCCTCGGGAAGGGGATCCACTTCTACCTCCCGGCGGCCACGGCCACCCCCCTCCCCCCGCCGTTCGACCAGATCGCGACGCTGCTGTCCGACGGGACCTCCTCGCTCAAGACCTTCGACTCCGATCTCACGCCGACCTGCCCGGGGGCCCGTCGCTGCCTCGCGTTCCGGTTCCGCCCCGGGGGCGCGGTGGAGCTGGAGCCGCCGGACCGGAGCGCGCCCCCGAGCGATCTCGCCGCCAAGAACGGCCACGCCTTCGCGCTGGGCAGCGACATGGACGACCAGACCCGGGGTGCGGACCAGCGGGCGGTGCTGGTCGCGGTTCCCTCCGGGCTCGTGAAGGCCTACGGCGTCGCGCGGGTGCCTTGATCATGGCGGAGACACGCATGCGAACCCCCCGTCGGTTCCCCAGGTCCGCCGCGCGGGGCTCGTCCCTGCTCGAGGCGATGATCGCCCTCGCCATCCTGCTGGTCGGGCTCCTCGGCATGATGCGCCTGCAGTTCTACGGCATGAGCGCGACGCAGGGGGCGCGCGCCCAGACCATCGCGACGCAGCTCGCCACCGAGCTGGCCGGCGGGCTGGAGCGGCTCTCCCCGGACGACGACCGCCTCAAGGGCGCGGCGGGCGCGACGACCGCCACCCCGCCGGCCCTCTTCGGCTACATCCTCGGCGCGAGCGGCTCGGTGCCGACGTCCGGCGTGAACCTGCACTGGTACCAGGACTCGAACCCGATCCCCGGCGTCCGCCTCGACGCGACGCTCGAGCGGGATCCCGAGGACTCGAGCAAGCCGATCTACCAGCGGCGCTGGACGGTGTGGGACGCCGGGAGCGTCACCGGCGGCGCCGCCTCGAAGGTCATCGCGGTCTCGGTCATCTACCGCGAGCGGACCCTCCCGCAGCCGAGGGAGATCGTGGTCTACGCACACTCGGCGGTCACCGGCAGCTTCATGGCCAACCTCGCCGCCTTCAACTGATCATGCGCGCCTCCCACCGCGGCTTCACCCTCGTCGAGCTCGTCGTCGCCATGGCCGTCACCGTGATCGTGCTCGCGGCGGCGATGACCGTCGTCCGCGCGCAGCAGAAGGCCTACCACGACGGCGAGAAGCTGCGCGGCGCCCAGGGGAGCGGCCGCCGCGCCCTCCTCGCGATGGAGGAGGCCCTCCCGCGCGCCGGCTACGGCCTCGACGCGTCCCTCGCGCTCGACCTCGTCCCCTGGTACGGGGGCCCCTGCCCGGCTGAGCTGGCGCCGTGCCCGCGCGACTCGACCACCAACTCCGACGAGCTCGTCTTCTACGCCCGCGACCCCCAGTACTGGGTCGATCCCGCCGACAACACCGTCGCTCCCGCCGGGCACGCCTGGAAGGTCACCGCCGTGAGCGACACCACGCTGGAGCTCGCCGGACGGGCGGGGGACGTCTTCCGGAAGGGCCAGATCTTCCAGCTCGTGTGCCCGGACGCCAAGTTCACGTACGTCACCTCCGATCAGAAGGTCGATCCGCTCGCCGCGGACGGAGCCGTGACGATCCAGCTCCTCTCGGAAGACACCGGCGACCCGTCGAACCCCTTCCGTCGCCAGGACGTCGCGACGGCTCCGGGGTCTTGCTTCGGGGGAGGCATCGCTCGCGCGTTCCTGATCGACCGCTACCGCTTCCACGTCCGGCCGTTCCCGGTGGGCGGCGGCGCGGGCGCGACCGAGTACGACCCGTTCCTCATGCTCGACCAGGGGGTGGACCGGAACGATGACAACATCGTGAACGGAGCCGACGAGCAGGTCATCGCGGAGGGGATCGAGCTCCTCCAGGTCTCCTACATCTTCAACGGCGGCTCGACCATCGCGACCGCGGCCGGCGAGAACCCCGGCACCGCGATCACGTTCGCGGCGGCCGCGCCGAGCGCCGCGACCACGGCGGCGGACACCATCACCACCACCCTCTTCCCCGGCGGCGCGCCGCAGCCCGGGCAGAGCGTCTACGGCGCCTCGAGCTTCTATGGCTACACCTTCGGGCCGCCCCCCGACCCGGTCCGGCTCACCAACGACCAGGCCAACATCCAGGCGGTGCACGTCGCGGTGCTCGCGCGGTCGGCGACCCCGGACCGCCAGGGCGCGGTCGGGCTCAACCCCGGGTTCCGCCTGCTCAACCTGGACACGCTGCCGGCCTGGATCACCGGCTACGCGGCGGCGCGCGGCGGGAGCGACGGCTACCAGCGCGTCGTCCTCGAGGCCACGGTGAACCTGCCCAACATGGCCAACCGGGCGATGACCTACTTCTGAGGCCTCCATGCGGAACGTCGTCCACACCAGGCATGACCGCGGCAGCACGCTGCTCCTCGTCATGATCCTCCTCACGGTCCTCGCCGCCATCGGCGCGGCCGCGGTCACCCTCTCCTCGCGCGACCGGATCAACGCCTCCGCGAAGACGCACCGCGACATGGTCGCGGCCTGCGCCTTGGCCGCGCAGGCGAAGATCTGGGCGGAGGTAGCCCAGTACGGGCCGCAGTGGTTCGGCAGCGGAAACCCGGTCGGCGAGCTGACCCTCAATGACGGCACCCGCCTCGGGCCGCTGCACTACGACCAGACGGCTGGCTCACTCTTGGTGAAGGACGTGGTCCTCGGCCTCACCGCCGAGTACGGCGACGAGGCGATCGTGAGCCTCTCGAACCGCAGCTCGGGGCTGATGGGCTCCGGTCACACCTACCGCTGCGTCGCCCACTGCGTCGATCGGACCGGGCAGCGCGAGCTCGAGGTCGAGTTCCAGCTCCGGACCCGCATCTAGGAGATCGAGCCACCATGCGCCGCACCGCACTCCGGATCGCCCTCGTCCTCGCCGCAGCTGTGCTCCTCTCCACCCCGCACGCCGGGGTCTCGGGGACGTGCTCGAACTCCGCCGCGCGCAACCTGCTCGCGGGCGGCGCCACCGACGCGCTCCTGAATCCGCCCTGGGAGGAGGACAACGCGTTCTTCTCCAGCCAGGCCGGGTACCCGAACATCTTCTTCGTCGTCGGCACCGCCGACTCCATGGCGCGCCTGCCGCCGAACGGCCCCGCCTACCTCGGCGCGACCGGCTCGCCCATCCCGACCACCGGGATCGTCGGCTGCGGCCAGGACACGGTCTCCTCGACCCTCTCGTCCAACGCGATGCTCGCCGCGATCGCCGCGCGCGTCTACCACTCGCCGTGCGGGAAGACCACGCTCGAGGGGCTGGCCTTCGCTGGCCAGGGGACGGACTACGCCGCGGCGGCGGGGGCGGTCTGCCCGTACTACACGCCGTCCAACACCTTCGCCCTCGCCGCCGGGTTCGACCCGGACTTCTACGCGTCAGGGACCGGGCTCACCGTGGGGAGCGGCGCGCCCAACCTGTTCCCGAAGGATCTCGTCTTCCACGACAACGCCGGGACGGGGACCGCCTGGGCGCGGACCGGCAACCTCCCCGGCGACCACAACTACGGGGACGGGTGGAGCTTCACCGCCGTCCACCCGTACCAGACCTCCACCCAGGCGAACGGGAACAACTACAACTGGACGGCCGCGAGCATCGCGCAGTTCTGCGCGGACCAGGGGACCGCGCAGCAGGGGACCCAGAGCCGCCAGGACATCTGCAACGCGTGCCTCTCCAGCAAGGGCTGGTACTACGACGGCACCGTCCGGACCGCCACCGTGGACGGGGCGAGCGTCTCGTACCCGAGCATCTGGTACACGGGGAACTACCTCAACTTCTTCCCGCCCAAGTTCGTCATCGCCCGCAAGGTGGTGAAGGACGTCATCGCCAGCCAGAGCCGGATCCGCATGGCGATGGCCCAGTTCGGCAGCAACGATTACAAGTTCATCTCCGACTTCAACCCGTCCTGCCAGTCCGTGTTCGGGGGCGGCAACTGGGAGAGCAACCGCTCGACCTACGTCAACGACGTGAACGCGCTCGCGTGGGGCGGGACGAGCCCGCTCTCCAAGGCGCTCTTCGACGTCGGGCGCTACTACCACACCCCCTCGCTGCCCTGGTTCGGCCAGGGGTGGGCCATGAACGGCCCGGGGTGGAGCTCCAACGGCTCCGCGAACCAGCTCGCGGTGTGCTGGTCCTGCCAGCAGAGCAACGTCATCATCCTGACCGACGGGCAGCCCTCCCCCAACGACGGCGCCGACCTGCCGCCGGGCACCTCGAGCATCGCCGACTCGAACAGCGGCAAGTACGCCGGCGACGCGGCGACGGGCGTCCTCGGGGCGTCGCTCCGCGACTGCCCGCGCTGCGGCTACTTCACCGGCGCCGATGACTACAAGAACAACCTCACGCGCGTCGCGTTCTACCTGCACAACTACGATCTGCGGAGCGAGCCGGCGGGTGCCTGCGGCGGCACCGGGACCACGCTGGACGGCCGCGGCAACCCCGGCAAGCAGACGCTCACCGTCTACACCGTCGGCTTCGGGACGGGGGCCGGGGACGCGACCCGCATCCTCTCCGACGCGGCGACCATCGGCGGCGGGATCGCCGTCCGCGCCCAGGCCGCGGACGAGCTCCGGTCCGGCATCTACCAGGTGTTCGCCGACATCAGCAGCCGGTCCACCTCGTTCAGCGTCGCCACCGTCTCGACCCTGCAGACGGCCGCCGGGAACGCCGTGATCGTGCCGCGCTTCGCGCCGAGCCGCGACTCGCACTGGCCCGGCCACCTCTACCGCTACGAGATGTACAGCGAGTTCGTGAACGCGTGCGCGCCGGGCGGCGCCGGCGACCTCGACTGCGACGGGAGCTGCACCAGCACCTTCCTGCAGGACAAGGACGGCCACTTCATCGCCGAGGACGGCGACGGCAACTTCGTCCAGCTGAGCCCGAACCTCCCCGCCTGCGCGCAGACTCCGAAGTGCGTTGCGGCCGGGAAGCCGTGCGGCGCGCTCACCAACGTCCCGGCCAACCCGTGGTGGGACGCCTACCAGACGCTCCAGAACCAGACCTGGAAGACCCGCACCGTCTGGACCGCGTTGGACGACGCGGCTCCCGCGGGCACCATCGACTCGCACGACAGCACGGTCCGGCTCGAGGCGACCGACACCTTCGCGCAGACGCTCCTCCCCTACCTCGGCCTGGGCACCACCGGGACGGCCTGCGCGACCCTCGCGCAGAAGATCGAGACGGCGGGCGATCCGGTCACCGCGCAGGTGATGCGGACGAGCAAGCTCGAGTGCGCGAAGGAGATGATCCGGTTCGTGCTCGGCGCGGACGTGCTGAACGAGGCCGGGCGCCTGCCCGGCCAGGGCTGGCCGGCGCCGACGGCGAACGGCCTCCCCGCCACCCTCGGCGATCCGACGACCAACCCGCCGACGCCGCCGAACCTCCCGAACCAGGACCTGCTCCTCGATCGGCCGTTCAAGCTCGGGGACATCTACCACTCGTCCCCGGTGGTGGTGGACGCGCCGCTCCCCTACGACGGCATCCTCTGCCCGAACGGCCTCCACAACCAGTGCCTCGACTCGCTCTGGCGGACGCCCGTCAAGATGAAGGACGGCATCAACCAGTACGATCGCTACTCCAAGTCCTCGCTGTACCAGTACCGCCGCAAGATGGTCCTGGTCGGCGCGAACGACGGGCTGCTCCACGCCTTCAACGGCGGCCGCTGGCACGCCAATCCGACCCCGGGCCAGCACAACGCCGCCGCCGACGATCCAGCGACCTCGAGCATCGACGAGTCGCTGCCGCCCTACAACGGGTACTACGACCGCGGCGACGCCGACGGCCCGGTGGAGCTGTGGGCGTTCCTCCCGCCGGATCTCCTCGGGAAGATCCCGGCGCTGTTCGGCAACGACCACCAGCTCTTCGTGGACGGGACGGCCATGGTCCGCGACGTCTGGGTGGACGGCCAGGCGAACGGGATGGGGATCGCGGCCCACCTGGACGACGTGAAGGAGGCCGCGGAGTTCCACACCGTCGCGGTGGTCGGCGAGCGGCGCGGCGGCACCCACTACTTCGCCCTCGACGTGACCGACGCGGCGAAGCTCCCGTCCGAGAACGCCGGGAAGCCCGCGGAGCCGAAGTTCCTGTGGATCTACCCGGAGCCGTCGGACCCCGAGTCACTGCAGTTCGGCGAGACCTACACCGACTTCCTCCCGGTGCCGCCCCCGGTCGGGCCGGTGCGCATCCAGGCGGACTCGACCGCCTCCCAGCCGGAGTGGGGCATGGCCGCCCCCGGCGCGAACACGCCCGTCATGACGACCGGCCTGACAAGCCCGGTCCAGTACCACGAGCGTTGGGTGACCCTGCTCCCGGGCGGCGTCGATCCGCAGTCCCTGCGCGGGCGCGGCGTTCACATGGTGGACGTCTGGACCGGCAAGGAGCTGTTCGACTTCTCGTATCCGAGCGATCCGACGACGGCGGCGGCCAACGACCCCCGCCGCGCCCTCACCTTCCCGGTCGCGGCCACCCCGGCGATGGTGATGTGGGGTCAATCCACGCGGCGACAGAGCCTCGGGTTCGAGAACGACGGGTACTTCGACACCGCCACCTTCGGCGACACCGGCGGTCAGCTCTGGGTGCTTCGCTTCAACGTGCCGGGCCAGCTCGGCACCAACGGCAAGGTCGGGAACTGGTTCGGCGCGCGCGTGTTCCAGATGGGCGAGACCGCCAGCCCCGGCAGCCTGTGCGCCACCCGCGGCGGGCAGCCGTTCTACTACATCACCGAGAACACCGCGCTCGCGGGCTCCCACATCTACCGCGTGTACGCGGGGACCGGGGACCGGTTCAACATCCTGGACACGAACGGCGGGATCTGCGGCCCGACCAACCTCCGCGCGTGCGCGCAGCACGGGTGCACGGTGTCGCTCGACCCCGCCCTCAACGCGCTCGCCGCCACGGACCTGGGGACCGACGCGCGCGGGCTCGCGCAGGGCGTCTGCCAGAGCGACTTCACGGCGCTCCCGGCGACCGCGAACCCGTCGGGCACCGGACCGAGCTGCGGCACCATCGGCGGCGCGAACATCAGCGTCTCGTCGTGCCCCTCGGTCAGCTCCGGCGCGGGCTCCTTCACGAAGGACGTCACGGCGAGCTGCAGCGCGGACGCGGACGGCGACTACGGCTGCACGCGGGCGAGCTCCACGTCGGGGGTGGCGAGCTACGGGAGCAAGCTGGACCTCACCACCGCGACCACCGCCGCGCAGCCGGCCTCGCGGAACTGGTTCTTCTCGTTCCGGGTGTTCGAGGACACCGGCAAGCGCAGCGTCTTCAAGGACGCCGCCGGCGCGGCGGACTACGATAACGCCCGCTATTTCCTCTCGGACACCGTGACGGCGTCCTCGCCGCTGACGGCGAGCTACACCGCCAGCGCCGGGATCGTCGTCATCGACGGCGCGGCGACCAACCCCACCCCGCTCGCGACCGCGGACTCGAACGGCTGGGCCCTGTTCTACGATCACGGGCCGACGGTCGTCACCGAGGGGCACACCTTCAACGTCAACCCTCTCGACGAGCGCACCTCCTCGGTCTCGAGCCTCTACTCGAAGCTGATCTGGAACACGATCCAGCCGGCGCTCAGCGAGGCGACGAGCGCGATCTCGACCTGCGCGCAGTCCAAGTGCACCGCGGCCTACCGCAGGCTCAACTACCTCTACGGCGCCGATCCCGTCACCGGCGGACCGGTGCTCACCGACTCCAGCGGGGCCCTGACGCGCACCATCACCCGGACGACCCTCGTGACCCCCGGCGGTCTGCAGCCGACGGTCTTCGTCAACGGCAAGGGGCAGATCGCCGTGGGCCAGACGGGCGTACCGCCGGAGCAGGGGGCGACCAACCTCCCGATGACCAGCGCGATGGACCCGGTGATGGGGCTCGGCACCGTCGAGGTGAGCCGCGACCTGCACGCCTGCCGGCACGCGGTGGACGCGGCGGCTGCGGCCGCGGCCTGCAGGTGACGCGCCGGGATCGGGGCCGCGCTCAAGGCCCGTCGAACAATCGACGGGCCTTGACCATCCAGGAGGGGCGGGCCGTCGCCCGCCCCTCGCGCCCGAAGTGAATTCGGGCGCTTCACCCCACCCGCCGCCCCGCTCACGCGGGTCGGCCT
>NZ_JALCZA010000054.1 GCF_022690765.1 Anaeromyxobacter oryzisoli
GCGATGGGGATCGTGGACCAGGTGACGCAGCGGAACGCGTCGGCGGCGGAGGAGCTGTCGTCCACGGCGGAGGAGCTGTCGTCGCAGGCGGAGGCGCTGCAGCAGCTCATGTCGTTCTTCCAGGTGAAGGACGAGCGGCGGCTCGCGCCGGTGCACGTGCCGGTGGTCGCCGCGGCGCACCCGGCCCCGGCCCCGGCCCCGGCCGTCGAGCACCCGGTGCTGCCGCACGCCGGCGCGCACCCCGGCGCGACCGGCGATCACGGGTTCAAGCGGTTCTAGGATCGGGGAGAGCCGACCGGCTTCGCCGGTCGGAGCGGCGAAGCGCTCCACGGATACGAGAAGCGGGCGGGCCCCGGAGAGCCCGCCCGCCGATCGTTCCAGGCGATCCGCCCGGCGCGCTACTCCGCGCCGACGCCGAGGTACGTGCGGATCTTCTCCGTCTCGAACGCCCGCTGGGCGCTCTCCTCGGGGGCGAGGAGCGAGACGACCCAGCCGACCAGGAACGCGGCCGCCATCGAGAAGATCGCGGGGTTCTTGAACGGGATGATCCCGACCGGCTTCCCGTCCGGCCCGAGGTGGTGGAAGACCTCGCCCCAGACGGTCGGGGAGAGGAGGATCATCACGACGGAGACGAGGGCGCCCACGATGATCGAGGCGACCGCGCCGTTGGTGGTGAACCGCTTCCACACGACGGACAGGAGCAGCGCCGGGAAGTTCGCGCTCGCGGCGATGGCGAACGCGAGGCCCACCATGAACGCCACGTTCTGGCCCTTGAAGAGGATGCCGAGCCCCACCGCGAACACGCCGAAGACCACCGTCGCGATCTTCGCCACCCGGACCTGCTCGTCCTCGGACGCCCGCCCCTTCTTGATGACGGAGACGTAGATGTCGTGCGAGTAGGCGGAGGCGCCGGCGAGGGTCAGGCCCGCCACCACCGCGAGGATCGTCGCGAAGGCCACCGCGGCGATGAAGCCGAGGAAGCCCGCACCGGCGAGCTGCTCGGCGAGGAGCGGCGAGGCCATGTTGCCGCCCTTGTCGATGCTGGCGATGAACCCGCGGCCGCCGGGGATGAGGGCCGCGGCGCCGAAGCCGACGATCGGGATGATCAGGTAGAAGTAGCCGACCAGGCCGGTCGCGTAGAGCACCGACTTCCGGGCCGCCTTCGCGTCGGGGACCGTGTAGAAGCGCATCAGGATGTGCGGCAGGCCGAGGAGGCCGAACATGAGGGCGAGGCCGAGCGAGACCGCCTCGATGGGGTTCGACACCAGCCCGCCCGGCTCGAGCGCGGCCTGGCCGTACTTGAGCCCGTTCGGCGCGCCGTTCACCACCGCCGAGTAGAGGTTGCCCGGGTTGAAGCCGAACTTCGCGAGCACGAGCACCGTCAGGAAGCTGACGCCGATGAGGAGCAGGACCGCCTTCACGATCTGGACCCAGGTCGTCGCGAGCATGCCGCCGAAGAGCACGTAGGCGAGCATCACCGCGCCGACGATCATCTCGGCCACCTCGTACTTGAGGCCGAACATGAGCTGGATGAGGGCGCCCGAGCCCACCATCTGGGCGATCGTGTAGAAGAGCACGGTCAGGATGCCGCCGACCGCCGAGGCGATGCGGACCGGCTTCTGCCGCAGGCGGGAAGCCACCACGTCCGCGAAGGTGAACTTGCCGATGTTCCGGAGCGGCTCGGCGATGAGGAACATGAGCGCGGGCCAGCCGACGAGCCAGCCGGTCGCGTAGATCATGCCGTCGTAGCCCTTCAGGGCGACCATGCCGGAGATGCCGAGGAACGACGCGGCCGACATGTAGTCGCCGGCGAGCGCGAACCCGTTCTGGAGCGCCGAGACGGAGCGGCCGGCGGCGTAGAACTCGGACGAGGTCCTGGTCTTCTTCGCGGCGAAGTAGGTGATGACGAGCGTCACCGCGACGATGAGGAAGAAGAAGCCGATCGCGGCGAAGGTCGGGTGTCCGAGCGTCGTCTCCGCCTTCGCGAGGGGAGCGGCGGCCGGGGCCGCGGGGGCGGCCTGGGAGAGCAGGAGTTGGGAAAGCGCGGTGAGGTGCATGTGCAGGTCTCCGGTCGCGAGGGCTAGTTCTTGATCTGGGCCTTGAGGCGCTCGACCTCGGGGTCGTAGGTCTTGTTGGCCCAGCCCACGTAGAGCGCGGTGAGGATCCACGCGAACACGATCACGCCGACGCCGAGCGGGATCGCGAGCGTCGTGACCTCGCCGATCTTCGTGGAGACGAGCGCCTTGTTCGTCCCGACGAGGAGGATGAACCCGTAGTACGACCCGAACAGCAGCACGAGCAGCGTCGTGCTCACGCTCCAACGCTTCCTGACGAGCGCCTTGAAGTCGGCCGACTCGAGGATCTCGTGCGGGCTCCTGTGACTCCGCATCTCCTTGCTCGGGCTGCGTGCCGGTTCCGCCATGGGGCTCCTCCACGTGCTGCGGGGCGGCTGGTTTGCTCCGCTCTCGCTCGAAAGGACGTGCGACCGTTCGACCAGGGGGCGCTGCGTCGAATGCGCACATCGCGTGAACAGTGCTACGTCAATGAGCCTACAGCACGTTCTGCGCGCATGGAAGAGGACCAAACGAAATCTTTGCTCGTATTTTGCGTGACGTGAATCAAGCAGCGCCGCCCTGAGAGGTCCACGATCCTGGGTAGTGCACCGAATGCGCGAAGAGACTGCGCGAATCGGGGGGTTGATGGGAATGTGTGTCTGCCTGTCGCACCACACGTGGACCCGCCACGCCCGACCGAGAGTAGTTCGCCGGGCGTGTGCTTCTGGTCTGCGGGCGTGCACTTCTGCCGCACCATCAGGTGGAACCGCGCAAGTGGACCCGCGGTCCGCCGCGCTCGTTCCGACTACACTTTCGAATGTCCTCGGCAGGAGGCCGCTCCATGAAGCTCGCCCTGCTCGCCGACGTGCACGCGAACCTCGAGGCCCTCACGGCCTGCCTCGCCGACGCCGAAGAGCAGGGCGCGGAGGCGTACGCCTTCCTGGGCGATCTCGTGGGCTACGGCGCGGATCCTGCGGCGGTCCTCGACGTGGTGCGCGAGCACGCGGAGCGCGGCGCGATCGTGGTCCTCGGCAACCACGACGCCGCGGTGCTCGATCCGGCGGAGGCGGCCACGATGAACGCCGCGGCCGGAGAGGCGATCGCCTGGACGCGCGGACGGCTCTCCGCGGAGCACCGCGCCTTCCTCGCCAGCCTCCCCCTCGTCGCGCGTCGGGACGATCGGTTCTTCGTCCACGCGACCGCGGACGCGCCCAGCGAGTGGGTGTACGTGACCGACCCCCTCCATGCGGGGCGCTCGCTCGCGGCGGCCGGCGCCCGCTGGGTCTTCTCGGGCCACGTCCACGAGCCCGTCCTCTACTACGCGAGCACCGCCGAGCGGCCCCTGCCGTTCCGGCCGGTCCCCGGCGTCGCGATCCCGGTCCCGGCGCGGCGGCGCTGGCTCGCGATCGCCGGCTCCTGCGGGCAGCCGCGCGACGGCAACACCGCCGCCTGTTATGCGATGATGGACGACGCGCGGCAGGCGCTCACGTTCCACCGGGTGCCGTACGACTGGCCGGCCGCGGCCGCGAAGGTGCGGGCGGCAGGGCTGCCCCCGCGGCTCGCGGATCGCCTCGCGAAGGGTGAGTGAGTGATGGCGCCGCCCGCTGCAGGAGGTCGATGCGAGCGGGGGCCCCCGTGATCCCCGCGGCGCAGCTGCCCCGGCCCGGCGAGGTCGTGGACGGGTTCCTCGTGGGAGAGCGGATCCACTCCGGCGGGATGGGCGTCCTCTACCGGGTCACCGCCCCGGGGGCGGCGTTCCCGGCGGTGATGAAGGTCCCGCGGCTCGGCCCGGGCGAGCCCGCGACCAGCGTCATCTCCTTCGAGGTGGAGCAGACCGTCCTCGCCGCGCTCTCGGGGCCGCACGTGCCGCGCTTCGTCGCGAGCGGCGAGCTGGAGCGCCGGCCGTACCTCGTGATGGAGGAGATCGTCGGCCCGTCGCTCAAGGACTGGGTGCCTCGCGCGCCGCTCCCGCCCGGGGAGGTGGCGCGGCTCGGCGGCGCCGTCGCGACCGCCCTCCACTCCCTGCACCGGCAGGACGCGATCCACCTCGACCTCAAGCCGGCGAACGTCCTCTTCCGCGACACCGGCGAGGCGGTCCTCATCGACTTCGGCCTCGCGCACCACGCCCGCTACCCGGATCTGCTCGCGGAGGAGCTCCGCCGCCCCATCGGCAGCGCACCCTACATCTCGCCCGAGCAGGTGGTGGGCGAGCGCGGCGATCCGCGCAGCGACCTGTTCGCGCTCGGCGTGATCCTGTACCAGCTCGCCACCGGGCGCCTCCCGTTCGGCTCGCCGACGAGCGAGGCCGGGCTGCGCCGCCGGCTCTGGCGCGATCCGCCCCCGCCGCGCGCCGTCGCCCCCGGGGTGCCGGAGTGGCTGCAGGAGATCGTCCTCCGCTGCCTCGAGCCGGACGCCGCGCGCCGGCCCGCGACCGCCGCGCAGGTCGCGTTCGACCTCGCCCATCCGGACCAGGTCGCGCTCGGCGAGCGGGCGCGGCGCACCCGGACCGCGGGCCCGCTCGCGCGCCTCCGCCGGTGGATCCTCGCCGCCGGCTACGAGCCCGCGCCGCTCCCGAGCCCGTCGACCCAGGTCGCCGCCGCGTCGATCGTCCTCGTCGCCGTCGCCACCCAGCACGACGACGAGGCGCAGCTCGCGGCGCTGCGCGAGGCGGTGCGTGGCGTCCTCGAGCGCGGCGGCGCGCGCCGCCTCGCCTGCGCGACGGTGATCCGGCCGATCTCGCAGCTGGGCGGCTCGCGCCAGGACGAGACCGCCGCCCGGCAGCGCCTGAAGCACCTGGCGATCCTGCGCCACTGGGCGGAGCCGCTCCGCCTGGCGACCGGCCAGGTGTCGTTCCACGTCATCGAGTCGGGCGACCCGGCGGGCGCGCTCCTCGAGTACGCGCGGGTGAACGGCGTCGATCACGTCGTGATCGGCGCCCCGCCGCCCGCCGTCCCGCTGCGCGGCGTGCTCGGCACGGTCTCGACGAAGGTCGCGCTCGAGGCGCCGTGCACGGTGACGCTGGTGCGGCCGCCGGCGAGCCGCCGATGAGGCGGCCGGGCGCGCCCCGGAGGACGCGCCCGGCCGGGATCGTGCCCGTATCCTAGGCGTGCTGGATGTCGCGATCCTTCGTCTCGGGCATGAAGATCGTCCCGATCACCGCGGTCATCAGGGCGACGCCGATGGGGTACCAGAGGCCCGAGTAGATGTTGCCGGTGGAGGCGGTGATCGCGAACGCGATCGTCGGGAGGAAGCCGCCGAACCAGCCGTTGCCGATGTGGTACGGCAGCGACATCGAGGTGTACCGGATCCGGGCCGGGAAGAGCTCGACCAGCCAGGCGGCGATGGGCGCGTACACGATGGTCACGTACAGCGCGAGGAGGAACAGCAGGAAGACCACGAGCGGCGCGTTCGCCTTGCTCAGATCGGCGGCCTTCGGGTAGCCGGCGCCGGCGAGCGCGGCGGAGAACTGCTTGTCGAAGCGGGCCTTCTCCGCCTTCGCGTTCGGCGCCTTGGCGTCGTAGCTCTGGATGAAGGTCGAGCCGATCTCGATCCGCGCCGGGCCGGTGCCCTCGACGTTCGAGTACGGCACCGCGGCGCGGGCGAGCGCCTCCTTGGCCACGTCGCAGGACGACGTGAACTTGGTGGTGCCGGTCGGGTTGAACTGGATGCTGCACTCGGCGGGGTTCGCGATCACGCGCGCCGGGCTCTTCTCCTGGGCCGCCGCGAGGGCGGGGTTCGCGGCGCGCGTGAGCGTCCGGAAGATCGGGAAGTAGGTGAGGGCCGCGAGCACGCAGCCGGCCATGATGATCCACTTGCGGCCGAGCTTGTCCGAGAGCGACCCGAACACGATGAAGAACGGCGTCGCGAACGCGAGGCCGATCGCGACCCAGATGTTCGCCGTCTTCGGATCGACCTTCAGCGTCTGCGTGAGGAAGAACAGCTCGTAGAACATGCCCGTGTACCAGACGACCGCCTGGCCGGCGACGCCGCCGAAGAGCACCAGCAGCACGACCTTGAGGTTGCCCCACCGCAGGAAGGACTCGGTGAGCGGCGCCTTCGACGACTTGCCCTCCGCCTTCATCCGCCGGAACACCGGCGACTCGTTCAGCTTGAGCCGGATGTAGACCGAGATCGCGAGCAGGGCGAGGGAGATGACGAACGGGACGCGCCAGCCCCACGCGTCGAAGGTGCTGACGAGCTTCGTGTGCGTGGGATCCGTCGGGTCGACGGTCTGGCCCGTCATGATCATCCGGCAGCCGAGGATCACCAGCAGCGAGAGGAACAGGCCGACCGTCGCGGTCGTCTGGATCCAGGAGGTGAAGCTGCCGCGCTTCCCGGGCGGCGCGTGCTCGGCGACGTAGGTCGCGGCGCCGCCGTACTCGCCGCCGAGCGCGAGCCCCTGCAGCATGCGCAGCCCGATGAGGATGATCGGCGCGGCGAGGCCGATGGTGGTGTAGCCGGGGAGCAGGCCGACGATCGCCGTCGCGCCGCCCATGATGAGGATGGTGATGAGGAAGGTGTACTTCCGGCCGATCATGTCCCCGAGGCGACCGAAGACGAGCGCGCCGAACGGGCGGACCGCGAAGCCGGCGGCGAAGGCGAGCAGCGCGAAGACGAACTGGCTGGTCTCGTTCAGCCCCGTGAAGAAGTGCTTGCCGATGAGGGCCGAGAGCGACCCGTACAGATAGAAGTCGTACCACTCGAACACGGTGCCGAGGGACGACGCGAAGATCACCATCCGCTCTTCAGCGGTGATGCCGACGCGCGCGCCCGGCGGGGCGACGGTCTTGATCGGTGACGCCGGCGAAACGGACATGGTTTCCCTCCACGGTGAGGTTGCGCAGGCTGCCGCTGCCTGGCTTCCAGGTAGGACCACGTAGCACGGGCAAGATGGCGTTTACAATTCCTAAGCGCAAATGCCGCGCGGAACGCAGATGGTGCGCGAACGATATGCGAAAGCAGAGCCCTTGAAGGGGCTTTGGTTTTTGAGTCTTTCGGGGCAAAACCGGTCCCATTCCAGTTCCGCGCGCAAAGAAGGAGCGCATGCGGTGCGTTGAGGCGGGCGTCCGGTACCCGCCAGGGTAACGCGTTGCGTCGGATGTGGGCGGAACGGAACCGGGTAGGCTGCGAGGCGAGGCGTTCGCGCGAGCAGAGGGGGGAGGGGCCGATGGATCCCGTCCGGCAGACCGCCTACTGGCACGGCACGCTCCGCGTGGTCGCGCTCGTGCTCGCGGCCTGGTTCGCGGTGTCCTGCGTCGCCGCGATCCTGCTCGCGGACCAGCTCGACCGGGTGCGCGTGGGCGGCTTCCCGCTCGGCTTCTGGGTCGGGCAGCAAGGCGCGGAGATCGCGTTCGTGCTGCTCGTCGCCGGGTACGTCGCGGCGACGAACGCGCTCGATCGCCGTCACGGCGTCTACGAGGAGTGACGCACCGTGAATGCGCTGGACGCGCGAGCGTGGACCTGGATCTTCGTCGGCGTGTCCCTCGCCGTGCACGCGGCGGTGGTCGTGTGGAGCCGCGCCCGGGCCGCGAGCGCGTACTACGTCGCCGAGCGGCGCTCCAGCCCGGCGCTGAACGGGATGGCCACCGCCGCGGACTGGATCTCCGCGGCGTCGTTCATCTCCATGGCGGGCGTCGTCGCGTCGAGCGGGCGCGACGGGTCGGTCTACCTCGTGGGGTGGACGGGCGGGTACGTGCTGCTCGCGGTGCTCGTGGCCCCGTACCTCCGCAAGTACGGCAAGTACACGGTCCCGCAGTTCGTCGGGGAGCGGTACGCCTCGAAGGGCGCCCGCGCCGTCGCGGTGGGGTGCGCGGTGTTCGTGTCGTTCACCTACGTCGCCGGTCAGCTCCGCGGCGTCGGCATCGTCCTCGCGCGGCTCGTCGGCCTGCGCGTCGAGCGCGCCGTCCTCCTCGGGGTCGCCGTGGTGCTGCTCCAGGCGGTGCTCGTCGGGAGGCGGGCCGCCACCCACACGCAGGTCGTCCGGTACGCGATCCTCCTCATCGCGTACCTGGTCCCCGCGATCTTCCTCTCGCTGCTCCTCACCGGCGTCCCGGTCCCGCAGCTCGGCCTCGGCGGGCGGCTGAGCGCCGGCGGCGCGGGGCTGCTCGGCGCCGAGCCGGGGCGGCCGCTCCTCGACGCGCTCGACGGCCTCGGGCGGGAGCTCGGCTTCGGGCGGTACACCGGCGGGACGCGGAGCCGGCTCGACCTGCTCGCGAGCACGCTCGCGCTCATGGTGGGGACCGTCGGGCTGCCGCACATCGTGATCCGCTTCTTCACGGTGCCGAAGATCCGCGACGCGCGGGCGTCGGCCGCCTGGGCGCTCCTCTTCATCGCCGTGCTCTACACGACCGCGCCCGCCCTCGCGGCGTTCGTGCGCGCCACCTACCTCCACGCGGTGGAGGGGACGCCGTACCGGTCCGCGCCCGGCTGGTTCACGGGCTGGGAGCGGACCGGCCTGGCGCGGTTCACCGACCGGAACGGCGACGGGATCATGTCGGTCTCCGGCGATCCGGCCCGGAACGAGGTCTCGGTGGACCCCGACATCCTGGTGCTGGCGGCGCCGGAGATCGCGCGCCTCCCGCCGTGGGTCACCGGCCTCGTCGCGGCCGGGGGGCTCGCGGCCGCGCTCTCGACCGCGACGGGGCTCCTCCTCGTCATCGCCGCGTCGATCTCCCGCGACCTGGTGAAGGGGCTCTGGATCCCGCGCCTCTCGGAGCGCGCGGAGGTGGGCTGGGCCCGCGGCGCGGCGACCCTCTCGGCCGCCGCCGCGGGGTGGCTCGCCGTCCACCCGCCGGGGCACGTCGCGGAGGTGGTCGCGATCGCGTTCGGCCTCGCGGCGTCGTCCTTCTTCCCGGTGCTCGTCGCCGGGATCTTCTGGCGGCGCGCGACCCGGGAGGGGGCGATCTGGGGGATGATCGCGGGGACCGCGTTCACGACGCTGTACGTCCACTGGTTCAAGTTCGCGCGCCCCGACCTCGACGGGCCCGCCCACTGGCTGCTCGGGATCTCGCCCCAGGGGATCGGGACGGTCGGGATGCTGATCAACTCCGCCGTCCTCGTGGTGGTGTCGCTCCGTACGCCGGCGCCGCCCCAGGCCGTGCAGGACCTCGTCACCCGCCTCCGCCAGCCCCGGGAGGCGGACCGCGCGCCGGGCGACGCGCCGGCCGCGGGCGCCCGGGCCCGGTGGTGACATGCCCGGCGCCGCGCTCGATCCGGTCGCGTACCTCCGCGCCACGCCGCCGTTCCACGCCGTGCCCCAGCCGCTGTTCGACCGCGCGGCCAGCGCGCTCGAGGTCGGCTTCTACCCCGCCGGCGCGCGGCTCGTGCGCGTGGGCGGGGAGCCGCTCCGCCACCTCTACGTGATCCGCAAGGGCGCGGTCCGGCTCGAGCGCCACGGGCAGGTGCTCCAGGTGCTCGAGGAGGGGGAGACCTTCGGCTACACCTCGCTCATCACCGGGCGCGCGACCCTCGACGTGATCGTGGACGAGGACCTCGTCGCCTACCGGCTCCCCGCCGCGGAGTTCGACGCGCTCCTCGCCGACGCGCAGTTCGCGGGCCACTTCGCGGTCGGCCTCGCGGAGCGGCTCAAGTCCTCGCTCGAGCACTCCGCGGTGGCGACCTTCCAGTCCGACCTCTCCCTCCCGGTGGGGCGGCTGGTGCGGCGGCCGCCGCTCTGGATCGGGGCCGAAGCCACCATCGGCGACGCGGCGCGCCTCATGAGCGCGGAGCGGGTGTCGTCGCTCCTCGTCCGGGGCGACCCGCCGGGCATCGTCACGGACCACGACTTCCGCGACCGCGTCCTCGCGGCCGGCCGCGGGCCGGAGACGCCCGTGGCGGCGGTCCTCTCGCGCCCGCTCCGCACCGCGCCGGAGGGCGCCCCGCTCCACGAGGCCTGGGCGGTGCTCATCGACGCGGGCGTCCACCACCTCCCGCTCGTGCGCGGGGACGAGATCATGGGCGTCGTCACCGCCGGCGAGGTGCTCCGGCAGAGCGCGCAGGGGCCGGTGGCGGTGCTCCGCGGCGTCGAGCGGCTCGCCTCGCGCGAAAGCCTCCCCGGGTACGCACGGAAGGTGACGGAGATGGCGGCGGCGCTCCTCGCCGGCGGCCTCGACGCCGCGGCCATCGCAGGGTTCGTGGCGCGGCTCAACGACGCGCTCGTCGCGCGCATCCTCCGCTTCGCCGAGGCGGACCTCGGCGAGCCGCCGGCGCCCTACGCGTGGCTCGCCCTGGGCTCGGAGGGGCGGATGGAGCAGACGCTCCTCACCGACCAGGACAACGCGCTCGTGTTCGGCGACGACGGCGCGGCGCGGCGGCCCTACTTCGAGGTCCTGGCGGAGCGCGTGAACGAGGATCTCGAGCTGGCGGGCTTCCCGCGCTGTCCGGGCGGCTTCATGGCGCGTCGGTGGCTCGGCACGCTCTCCGAGTGGCGCGCGCGCTTCGAGGGCTGGCTCGATCGGCCCGCGCCGCAGGCCCTGCTCGAGGCGGCGATCTTCCTCGACTGGCGGCGCGTGGCGGGGCGGCTCGACGTCTCGCCGCTCCAGGCCGTCCTCGCCGGGGCGGCGGATCGCCCGGTCTTCCTCCGGTTCCTGGCGAGGGCCGCGCTCGGCTTCAAGGTCCCGGCGTCGCTCCGGCTCCGGCTGCGCGGCGAGGCGTCCACCCTGGATCTGAAGCAGCAGGGGCTCGCGCCGGTGGTCTTCCTCGCCCGGTGCTACGGGCTCGAGGTGCGGCCGCAGGCGCGGAGCACCCTCGAGCGCCTCGCGGCGGCGCGCGAGGCCGGCGCGCTCTCGGCGGAGACGGAGGCGGCGGTGGCCGAGGCGTTTCGCTTCCTGGTCGGGCTCCGGCTGCGGCTCCAGCTCCAGGCGGTGTCGGAGGGGCGCCCCCCCGGCGACGCCGTCGCGATGTCCTCGCTCCCGGGGATCGAGCGTTCGCGCCTCAAGGAATCCCTCCGGGCGGTGCGGGGGCTCCAGGAGCGCGCGCAGCTCCACTTCAAGGTGGACTTCTGATGCGCCTCCGCTCGCCGGCGTGGGACGGCGTCGTCTACTGGGCGCTCGATCTCGAGACCGGCGGGCTCGATCCGCGGCGCGACGCGATCCTCGAGGTGGGGATGGTCCCGATCCGCGACGCGCACGTCCGGCTCGGGGAGGGGTGGCGGACGCTGGTGCGGCCGGAGGGGAACGTCGATCCGCGCTCGATCGCGGCGCACCAGCTCGTGGCCCGGGAGACGCGCGACGCGCCGCCGCTCGGGGACGTGATGCGGGAGGTCGATCGCCGGCTCGACCGGCACGTGCTCCTCGTCCACCACCGCGGCGTGGACGTCCCGTTCCTGCGGCGCGGGTACCGGGACGCGGGGCTCCGCTGGCGCAACCCCGTCGTGGTGGACACGGTCGAGCTGTTGTTCCGCCAGGCGCGCCGCGCGCACCGGCTGCGGCCGGAGCTGCCGGCGGAGCCCCCCACGGTCAACCTGTCCGCGGCGCGCGAGCAGCTCGGGCTCCCCGCGTACGAAGCCCACGACGCGCTGAGCGACGCCGTCGCGACCGCCGAGCTGTTCCTCGTCCTCCGGCAGGCGCTCGGGGCGCGGACGCTTCGGGAGCTGACGTGAACGAGTACCGAACTCGAACTCGAACCCGAACCCGAACCCGCACCCGCACCCGCACCGTATCACCGTGCCCGTCCCCGTCACCGTGACCGTTCCCCGTGCCCGCCTCCCGCTTCCCGCCTCCCGTGGCCCGTGTCTCCGTCGGACCACGGGAACCGGGCCACGGGCCACGGGACCCGGTTCAACGGGTCACGGAGAAGCCGGTGACGGTGACGGTTACGAGCACGAACACGGAGCGTCCTCGTTCCCGAACGTGACCCGGTTCACGGCTCACGGAGAGGGACGGTGACGAGCACGAAGCACGGGCGAGAGCGCCGCGAGGCCGAGGCCGAGCTCGAGCGCGGCGGCCCACCCGAAGAGCGGCGCGACCGACCCGGCGCGGTCGTACCCGGCGCCGGCGAGCGCGTACCCGGCGCCGTTCCCGGCGCCGAACACCACCGCGGTGAAGAGCGCCTGGCCCGTGGCGCGCAGGCGGCTCGGGACCAGGGCGGCCATCGCCGCGGTCGCGCACCCCCAGAAAACCCCGAAGGTGAGGCCGTGCAGGAGCTGGAGGAGGACGATCGCCGGCGCGCCCCGCGCCTGCGACAGGAGCGCCCAGCGCAGGGCGCTCCCGAGGAACGCGGTCGCGAAGAGGCCGCGCAGGCCGAAGCGCGCCTCGAGCCGCGGGAACAGGAGGAGCGCGCCGATCTCCGCCGTCACGCCCGCGGCCATCCCGAGCCCGGCCACGTCGGCGGACAGCCCGCGGTCGCGGACGAAGACCCCGTAGAGCAGATGGTACGGCGCGCAAGCGGCCCAGTGCACGGCGCACGCGCCGAGGAGCACGAGGAGGCGGCGATCGCGGATGAGGGCGGCGAGATCGCGCCGCCCGGGGCGGTCGGCGTGCAGCGGTGCGGTCGGCAGCCGCCGCGCAGCGAGCGCGTACCCGACGACCAGGGCGGTCACCACGAGCGGCACCAGCGGATCGGCGGCGCGCCCGCCGCGCGCGGTGAGGACGCGGCCGACGACGAGGGCGAGGACCACGAACCCGAGCGAGCCGAAGAGCCGGATGCGCGCGTAGGAGGCGCCTGGGCGCGCGCGGCAGTGCTCGAGGGTCACGGAGTCCACGAGCGGGACCACCGAGCGATCCCCGAGCGCCATCGCGACGATCACCGCCCCCACCGCGAGCGGCGTCCGCGCGAGGGGCAGCGCGAGCCCGGCGAGCGCCGCCCAGCCCGAGGCGAGGGCGAGGGCGCGGGCCGCGCCGGCGCGCCGGTCGGCGAACGCGGCCCACGCGGTCGCGATCGCCGGCGCGAGCAGCGACGGGACGAGCTGGACGGCGCCGATCTGCTCTCCCGTGAACCCGAGGCCGCGCAGGTACGCCGGGAAGAACGGCATGAACGCGCCGACGTTGCCGTAATAGAGGAAGTAGACGAGGCGCAGGCGCGCGGCGGAGGCCATCGGGTAGACTCGCGTGTACCATGGGCGACCTCGCTGGGATGGTGCTGTGCGCCGGGCTCGGCACGCGGCTGCGGCCGCTGACGGCCCGCGTGCCCAAGCCGGCGGTGCCGGTCTGCGGCGTCCCGCTCGTCCGCTGGTCGCTGGCGCTCCTCGCCGGCGCCGGGGTCCGCCGCGCCGTCGTGAACGTCCACCACCTGCCGGACGAGATGGCGGCCGCGGCCGGCGCGGCCGCGCGCGACCTGGCGCTGCCGCTCCACGTCTCGCGCGAGCCGGTGATCGCCGGCACGGGCGGTGCGCTCCGGGAGGCCCGCGAGGCGCTCCGCGGCGCCGACGCGGTCATCGTCGTGAACGGCGACGTCCTCTTCGACCTCGACCTCGCGGCGGCGCTCGCGGCCCACCGCGCCTCGGGCGCGCTGGCGACGATGGTCCTCCTGCCGATGCCCGCCGGCGCGACCTACGCCGCGGTCGAGGTGGACGCCGGCGGAGCGGTGCGGCGGATCGCGGGGGCGTTCGGCCCCGGGGGTGACGGTCTCTCGCCCTGGCACTTCTCGGGCGTGCACGTCCTGTCGCCCGCGCTCCTCGATCGGATCCCGGCGGCGCCGTTCGAGGCGGACGTGAACCGCCACGTGTACCCGCCGCTGATGGCGTCGGGGGCGATCCGCGCCCACGTCGCGAGCGGCTACTGGAACGACCTCGGGACGCCGGCGCGGTACCTCGCGGCGAACCTCGACGTGCTCTCCGGGGCCGTGCCGCTCGGGCGCTTCCGCGGCGCGGACCCCTTCGCCGGGGCGGCGCCGTGCGCCCCGGGCGTGATCGCGGCGCCCGGCGCGGTGATCCGGCCGGGGGCCCGGCTCCGGGGGCCGGTCCTGCTCGGCGCCGGCGCGGAGATCGAGGCCGGCGCGGAGGTGGGGCCGCTCGTCGTGGTCGGCGCCGGGGCGCGGGTGCTGCGCGGGGCCCACGTCGCGCGGGCGGCGATCTGGGCGGGGACCCGGATCGCCCCGGGGGAGCGGGTCGAGGACGCGGTCGCGGCGGGGACGGACCGGGTGCCGGCCCGCGGCCGATCGCCGAAGGCCGACGGGGATTCGTGACGAAGGTGGATCGCGACGCGCGAGCCCTCGTTCAGTCCAGCGCCTGGACCAGGACGCAGGTCACGTTGTCCCCGCCGCCCGCGGCGTTCGCGGCGTCCACGAGCGCGCCCGCGGCGTGGCGCAGGTCGCCGTGGGCGGCGCGCACGATCTCGGCGATCCGCGCGTCGGGCACCATCCCGGAGAGCCCGTCCGAGCAGAGGAGCACGACGTCGCCGGGCACGAGCGCCTCGCGGCGTAGGTCGATCTCCACCTGCGGCTTCATCCCGAGCGCGCGGACGATCACGTTCTTGTGCGGGAACGCCTCGATCTCCTCGGGGGAGAGCGCCCGCGTCTTGCGGTAGTCGTTGAGGAGCGAGTGGTCCTCGGTGAGCTGCTGGATGGCGCCCTGGCGGACGAGGTACGCCCGGCTGTCGCCGACGTGGGCGATCAGCACCGCCCGGTCGTCCCGCAGGAACGACGCGGCGACGACGGTGGTGCCCATGCCGTGCAGGCGCGGGTCGAGCTGCGCGCGCTCGTGGATCCGGAGGTTCGCGAGCTTCACGCCGGTGAGGAGCCGGTTCTCGGCCGGCCCGCGGGCCGGGTCGAGCTTGTACGGCCAGGTCGCCTCGTCGTCGCGGCCGGTGAGGGAGAAGAACTCGGCCATCTCCTCGACCGCGATCCGCGCCGCGACCTCGCCCGAGGCGTGGCCGCCCATCCCGTCCGCGACGCACCAGAGCTGCTCCTCGGGGAGCAGGAGGAACGCGTCCTCGTTGTGGGGGCGCTTGCGCCCGACGTCGCTCGCGCCGGCGTGGGAGAGCCGCATGGACCCATGAAGGTTACCCCGGCTCGGGGACGGGGTCGAGGACGGGGAGGGGGCCCGTCATCCCCCGACGGCATCCGGGCCCGTCAGGAGGCTCGTCTCGCTCATGGCGACACCCGCTTGCGTTGAGCGCAGGGTGAAGCTGCGGCCGGTTTTGGAAATTGACCGCGCCGCGCCCCGCGCCTCAAACTCGGGGCGCGCCGCGACGTGCGGGGGGACCGCCGAGGGCGGGACGACGACGGGGGCAGAGGCGGCATGGGCGGAATCGGCATCGTGAACAACCCCCGCTCGCGGCGCAATCGTCGCCACCCCGGCGTCGCGGCGCGGCTGCGGCAGCGGCTCGGCGGCGACGGCGAGGTGCTCGACGCGTCGACCCCGGAGGAGCTGGATCGCGCGGTCGAGCGCTTCCGCGCGGCGGACGTCGAGGTGCTGGGGGTGAACGGCGGGGACGGCACCGGCCACTGCGTCCTCACCGCGTTCGCGCGGGCGTACGGCGATCGTCCGCTCCCCAGGCTCCTGCTGCTCCGCGGCGGGGCGATGAACACCGTCGCGCACGGTCACCACATCCACGGCGGCCCGGAGTCGATCCTCCGCGAGGTGCTGATCCGGCGCCGGCACGGCCTCCCGCTCCGCGTCGCCGAGCGCGACCTCCTCCGGATCGAGGCGGACGGGGGGGCCCCGCGGTACGGGTTCATCTTCGGTACCGGGGTGGTGGTCACGTTCCTCGAGGCGTACTACGCGAGTCCCAGCCCGTCGCCGCTCACCGCGGCCCTCCTGCTCTCGCGCGCGATCGGGTCGGCGCTCGCGGGGGGGCGGTTCGCCGCCGCCCTCACGCGCCGCGAGCCGCTCCGGGTGACGACCGACGGGGACGAGTGGCCCGACGCGAGCTACCTCTCGGTGCTCGCCGGCGCGACGCCGGACATCGGCTTCGGCTTCAAGGTGTTCAACCGCTGCGCCGAGCAGCCCGGCTCCTTCCACGTGGTGGGGATCACCGCGGCGCCGCTGCAGCTCGCCTTCGCGCTCCGCCGCATCCACGCCGGGAGCCCCTGGCGGCGCCGCCTCGCGCAGGACGAGGTGGCGCGCGAGCTGGTGCTGGAGGGCGCGCGGCCGCGCTTCACGATCGACGGCGATCTCTACGGCGCGGAGCGCCGGATCCGGGTCTCGACCGGGCCGGCGATCGAGATCGTGCTGCCGTAGACCGGCGCCGCCGCGCTCGCTCCATCCGCCCGGATCCGAGCCCGGACCGGCCACGCACGGCTGTTGACTCCGCCCTCTTTCCGGTGCCTGATCGAGCGATCCGGCGCGCCGGGAAAAGGCGCGGAAAGGCGACAGCTTGGCGAAGCAGCACCTGCTCCTCGTCGACGGCGATCCGAAGTCGCTCCGCGTGATGGAGGTCTCGCTCAAGAAGGCGGGCTTCTCGGTCACGACGGCCCAGAACGGGCGCGACGCGCTCGAGAAGTGCGCGATCTCCCCGCCCGACCTGGTCCTCTCCGACACGAAGATGCCCGAGATGGACGGGTTCGAGCTGTGCCGCCGGCTGAAGCAGGACGATCGCTACCGCGGCATGCCCTTCGTGTTCCTGACCGGGCAGAAGTCGGTCGAGTACAAGGTGAAGGGGCTCGAGCTGGGCGTCGAGGACTACCTGACGAAGCCCATCTACATCAAGGAGATCGTCACCCGCGTCCGGATCCTGCTGCAGAAGAAGGAGAAGGAGCGGCTCGAGAAGAAGGACCTCAAGGCGAGCTTCGCGGGCAACCTCGCCGACATGGGCGTCGTGGATCTCGTGCAGACGCTCGAGATGGGCAAGAAGTCGGGCGCGCTCCACGTCAAGAACACGAAGGGCGTCGAGGCGATCTGCTACTTCAAGGACGGGCGGATCCTCGACTGCGAGCTGGGCGGGAAGGTCACCGGCGAGAACGCGTTCTACCGCCTCCTCAACTGGCAGGACGGCGACTTCGCCATCGAGTTCAAGCCCATCGAGCGCGAGGAGCGGATCCCGGTCTCGACGCAGGGGCTGCTCATGGAGGGCATGCGCCGGATCGACGAGTGGGGGCGGATCGTCGAGCAGCTCCCCCAGCTCGACCGCGTCTTCGAGATCGACTACGCGCTCCTCGCCGAGCGGCTCGCCGAGATCCCCGACGACGTGAACGTGCTGCTGCGCCGGTTCGACGGACGGCGAACGCTCGAGGAGGTCATCGACGACTCGGACCAGGACGATCTCGCGGCGGCGGGGGTCATCTCGAAGCTGTTCTTCGAGGGGATCATCAAGGAAGCGGTGAACCCGCCTCCGGACGCCGCTCCTGCGCCGGTCGTGCGGCCGGAGCCCGCGGCGGAGGTGCCGCCCGACACCGCGCCACCCTCCGCCGCCGTGCCTCCCGAGCCGGAGGGGATCGACTGGTTCGCCGGCCCCGTCCGCGGGGCGGCGGACGCGTCGCCGCCGCCGGAGTCGGAGCCGGAGCCGGAGCCGCGGGAGCAGCCCGCGGACGCCGCCAAGATCCTGCCGTTCCCGGCGCCGCGCCGGGAGCCCTCGCCCGAGCCGCCGGCGCAGCCTGCGCCGCCGGCGGCGTACCGCCCGCCCACGCAGTACTCGATCCCGGTCCCGCCGCCGGGCTCCATCCCGCCGCCGCCGTCGATCGCGGCGGCTCAGGGGCAGGCCGCCGCGTGGCAGGCCGCCGCCGCGCCCGCGCCCTTGGCCATGGAGCCGGCCCCGGCCCGCCTCGAGCCGGAGCCCCGAGCGCCCCGCCCGCGCGAGGCTCACGCGGCGGACGAGGAGCCGATCGCGGGCGCGCCACGCCGGTCACGGGCGGTGCTCCTCGCGGTCATGGCCCTCGCGATCGCGGCGCTCGCCGTGGCCTTCGCGGTGCTGCGGAGGCCCGCGCCGATCGAGACCGCCGCTCCGCCCGCGGCCGCGCCCGCCGCTCCGGAGCCCCCCGCGCAGGCGGAGGCGCCAGTGCCCGCCGCCGTCCCGTCGGAGCCCGCGCCCGCCGCAGCCGCACCGTCCACGGCGGTGGTCGCTCCGGCTCCGGTCGCTCCGGCCGCGCCGGAGCGAGCGCCGGCTCGTGCCGCCCCGCCGGCCCGCAACGACGAGGCCGACGCCCGCCGCCTCCTCGCGGACGCCGAGCGGAAGTACGAGAGCGGACGGTTCATGGACGCCATCGACGATTACCGGAGCGCCCTCGCCCTGCGACGGAGCGCGCCGGGGCACGTCGGCCTCGCGCGGGCGCTCTACGACGCGAACCGCTCGAAGGAGGCGCTCCGCGAGATCGACCACGCGCTGCAGCTCGACGACAGGTACGCGGCCGCCTGGCTGCTGCTCGGCGAGATCCACCAGGCCGAGGGGCGCAAGGCCCAGGCCCGGACCGCCTACGAGCGGTTCCTGCAGCTCGAGTCGCGGGGCGACCAGGCCCGCGCCGTGCGCGAGATCCTCGAACGGCAGCTCCGGTGACAGGGGCTCGCGCGGGGCCGGGCGCCGAGTTAGGTTCGGCCGCCATGCGAGTCCTCGCCATCGAGACCTCCTGCCACGAGATCCTTCTTTCCGGGGGGACACTCGCCTCGCGGACAGCGGCCTCCTCCCTCGGAAATCGGCGATGAAGATCCTCGCCATCGAAACCTCATGCGACGAGACCGCCGCCGCCATCGTCGAGGACGGGCGGAGGTCGCTGGCGGACGTCGTGTCCACGCAGATCGAGATCCACCGGCGCTGGGGCGGCGTCGTCCCGGAGCTGGCGAGCCGGAACCACGTGGTCCAGGTGATGCCGGTGGTGGACGAGGCGCTGGCGCGCGCCGGCGTCGGGCCGGACGCGCTCGACGCGATCGCGGTCACGAGCGGTCCGGGGCTCGTCGGGGCGCTCCTCGTCGGGGTCCAGGCCGCCAAGGCGCTCGCCGCCGCCTGGGAGAAGCCGCTCGTCCGCGTGAACCACCTCGAGGGGCACCTCGTGGCCGCCTTCCTCTCGGAGGCGCCTCCGACGTTCCCGTACCTCGGCCTGGTGGTCTCGGGCGGCCACACGTCGCTCTACGCCGCACGCGGCTTCGGGGACTACCAGCTCCTCGGTCAGACCCGCGACGACGCGGCGGGCGAGGCGTTCGACAAGGGCGGCAAGCTCCTCGGCCTGCCGTACCCGGGCGGCGTCGCCATCGACCGGCTCGCGAAGGAGGGCGATCCCGCCGCGATCCGGTTCCCGAAGGCCATCGTGAAGGGGGCCGATCTCGACTTCAGCTTCTCCGGCCTGAAGACCGCGCTCCTCCTGCACGTGAAGAAGCACGGCGTCCCGGAGGGGAAGGGGCTCGCGGACCTGTGCGCGAGCTACCAGGAGGCGATCGTGCGGGCGCTCGTCGAGAAGGCGTTCCGCGCGGCGCGCCGGCTCCAGCTCGATCGGCTCGTCCTGGCCGGCGGCGTCGCCGCCAACAGCAGGCTCCGCGCCGCGGCCGTCGCGAAGGCCGCCGAGTACGAGGGGATGAGCGTCTCGCTCCCGCCGGTGAGGCTCTGCACGGACAACGCCGCGATGATCGCCGTGGCCGGGACCCAGGCGTTCCTGCGCGGCGAGCGCGCCGGGCCGGAGCTGAACGCCGATCCGGCGTGGAGGCTGTGAACGTCGAACGCCGGGCGGTGGCACGCGAACCCGCACCCGCACCCCAACCCGCACCCGACCTGCCATCCATGCCCGTGCCCGTGACCCGGTGACCTTGGAGGCTCGAGCCCAGGCTCGGGCCGCGTACGCGTCCAGGCACGGGGACGGGGCGCAGGCCTGAAGCCCGACCGGTGCGCATCTTCATCTACGAGGTGCGCCCTCCATGTTCGCTCGCTGGCTCAACGTCCTCTTCGGCGTGTGGTTCCTCGCGACGGCGTTCATCGCGGGGCCCGGCTCCCCCGAGTTCGGGAACCACGTCTTCCTCGGCCTCGCGATCTTCCTCCTGGCGTTCCTCGCCATGGGGTACCCCGGGTTCCGGCTCCTGACGTTCCTGCTCGGAGGCTGGGCGATCGTGGCGCCGTTCGCCCTGCATTACGCGGCGACCGGGTTCGCGGTCCACGACATGGCGCTCGGCGCGCTGGTGATGTGGAGCGCCGCCACCGCGACGCGGGCCCCGGGGCGCCGGCGGGGTCCGCCGCACGTCGAGCTCCCGCCGGGCACGCCTCCGTAGGTCCCGCTCCGAACGCGGTGCTCCGAACGCGACGCCGACCCGGCGCCGCGCGATACTGCGCCGGATGACCGGACGCTACCCGAGCCCGCGCGCGCTCCTCGATCGCTACGGGCTCCACGCGAAGAAGAGCTGGGGCCAGAACTTCCTCGGCGACGAGAGGGTCCTGGACGACATCGCCCGGCTCGCTGCGCCGCGGGCGGGCGAGACCGTGCTGGAGCTCGGCGCAGGGCTCGGTCACCTCACCGCCCGGCTCGTCGCGCGCGGCGCGCGGGTGGTCGCGGTGGAGCGCGACCGGGACATGGCCCGGGTGCTCCGGGGGGAGCTCGGCGATCGCATCACGCTCGTCGAGGCGGACGCGGCGCGGCTCGACCTCCCGGCGCTCGCCGCGAGGTACGGGGCCGGGCCGTCGCCGCGGCTGGCCGTCGTCGGGAACCTGCCCTACCACCTCACGAGCCCGATCCTGTTCTCGCTGCTCGACCAGGTCGAGCACGTGCTCCGGGCGGTGTTCCTCCTGCAGCGCGAGGTCGCCGAGCGGCTCGCGGCACCGCCCGGGTCGCGCGACTGGGGCATCCTCTCGGTCCTGCTCCAGCGCGAGGCCGACGTCTCGGTGGAGCGGATCGTGCCGCCGGGCGCGTTCTGGCCGCCGCCGAAGGTGTCGAGCGCGGTCCTGTGCGCGCTCTTCCGTCCGCCGGCCGATCCCATCGTGGACCGGGAGCGGTTCCGCCGGCTCGTCAAGGCGGGGTTCGCTCAGCGGCGCAAGACGCTCCGGAACGCGCTCGAGGCGGGAAAGATCGCCGGGCCGGAGGCGCTCGGGGCGGCGCTCGCGACCGCGGGCGTCGATCCGGGGCGCCGGGGAGAGACCCTCGGCCTCGCGGAGTGGGCGGCGCTCGAGCGGGCGCTCGGGCCGGTCGCGACACCGTAGGGAGAAGAGGACGCGCCGGGCCCCGCAAACTTCACGGGCGCCCGTCCGCAAACTCGCCGCTCGCCCCAACCAACCGGTCGAACGGGCGCCCGTGACCCTGTCGCGGGCGGCCTAGAGGCCGCCGGTGCGCGCGGTGGCGAGGAGGAGGCTCATGTTCCGAGCACCGTTCTCGCCGAGGTAGCGCCGGAAGGCAGACCCGTCGAGCCGCATCGACCGGATGGTCGACGCCACGATGTCGTCGTAGCTCGGCGCATTCGGCTTCCTGAGCTCGATCGCGATCTTGAGGATCGCGCGCGAGAAGGCCGGGTCGATCCCGCCCTCCTCCTCCGTGGTCCTCGTGACCGCCTGCTCGGTGACCGCAACGCGCCTGCCCATCGCGAGCTCCTCCTGACCCTTCCAACCGCGCGAAATCGGTGGTGACGATACGTGGCGTGACGTGGGCTGTCAATGGGAACCCTGATCGGAGGATCACGGGATCCGAGATCCAAATGTCACATGCCCGATGCGCTCCGCCGGGAGGCGACGCCTTGCAGGCGCCCGGCCGCCGTGGCAATCTCCTGATTTCACGCGCGGATCCGCATGGAACGCCCCCGGTACATCGCCGTCGAAGGTCCCATCGGCGTCGGCAAGACGGCGCTGGCGCGCATCCTGGCGGAGCGCCTCGAAGGGAGGCTCGTGCTGGAGCAGGTGGACGAGAACCCCTTCCTGCGCGGGTTCTACGCCGACCGGCAGAAGCACGCCTTCCAGGCGCAGCTCTTCTTCCTGCTCTCGCGCTTCCAGCAGCAGCAGGCGCTCTTCCAGCAGGACCTGTTCTCGCGCTCCACCGTCGCCGACTACCTCTTCGCGAAGGACCGGATCTTCGCGGCCGTCACCCTCGACCCCGACGAGCTCGCGCTCTACCGGCAGATCCACGATCTGCTGCAGCCGCGAATCGTCCGCCCCGATCTGGTCATCTACCTGCAGGCGCGGGTCGAGGTCCTCGCCGCCCGGGTGAGGAAGGGCGGCCGGGACTACGAGCGCGGCGTGGAGACGGGCCACCTCGAGGCGCTCGCGAAGGCGTACAACGACTTCTTCTTCCATTACGAGGAGACGCCGCTCCTGGTCGTGAACACGAGCGACATCGACCTCGAGGGCAACCCGGAGGACCTCGAGGCGCTCCTCGCCGTCGTGCGGAAGCACCGCAAGGGGACGCAGCACTACGTACCGCTGGGAACGCGGGCGTACTAGACTCTCCACCCGTCGTACCAAAGGGCGGGACCTCGCGAGAGGCCTACACCGGAGGTCGTCGAAAATGTCGAGTCACGTCGCAGGGCCGCGGAAGCACGTCACGATTCACGAGCTCCGCAGGATGAAGGAAGCCGGTGAGCGGATCGCCTCCGTCACCGCCTACGACGCGACCGCGGGGCGCCTCGTCGCCGCCGCGGGCGCGGACGTGGTGCTGATCGGGGATTCGCTCGGGATGGTGGTGCAGGGACACGACTCCACGCTGCCCGTGACCCTGGAGCACATGATCTACCACTGCGCGGCGGTGCGGCGCGGGCTCGCCCGCGGCGACGGCCGCGCACACCTCGTCGCCGACCTGAACTTCGGCAGCTACCAGGCGAGCACCGACGAGGCGGTGAAGGCGGCGATGCGGCTCGTGGCCGAGGGCGGCGCCGAGGCGGTGAAGCTCGAGGGCGGCGCCGACTACGCCGAGGTGATCCGGCGGATCGTCCGCGCCGGCGTCCCGGTGATGGGGCACATCGGGCTCACCCCCCAGTCGGTGCACAAGATGGGCGGCTACGTCGTGCAGGGGAAGGAGTCGGACAAGGCGCAGCAGCTCCTCAAGGACGCGCGCGCGCTCGAGGTGGCCGGCTGCTACGCGGTGGTGCTCGAGTGCATCCCCGCCGAGCTCGCGCGGATCGTCACCGGGCAGCTCCGCATCCCCACCATCGGCATCGGCGCCGGGCCGCACTGCGACGGGCAGGTGCTCGTGCTGAACGACCTCCTCGGCCTCGACGACGCGTTCACGCCCAAGTTCGTGAAGCGCTTCGCGGAGCTGGGCGCCGCGGTGAAGGAGGCGGTGGGCGCCTACGTCGGCGAGGTGAAGGGCCGGACGTTCCCCGCCGACGCCCACAGCTTCCACACGAGCGCGGTCCGGCTGGTGCCGGTCCGCCCGGAGAACGACCGGGACGAGCCGCCCGACGCGATGGGCGCGCCGATCTAGCGCCGTCCTGCACCCTCGACCACCGCGCGGGCGTCCACCGCCTCCGCGCCGGAGCCTCACGCCTTGAAGATCCCCGAGCTCGTCACCGATCCCGCCGCCTGGCAGGCGCGCTGCCACGCGGCGCGCGAGGCCGGCACGCGCCTCGCCCTCGTCCCGACGATGGGGTACCTGCACGACGGCCACCGTTCGCTCCTGCGGGCCGCCCGCGCCCGCGCCGACGAGGGCGGGCGCCGCGGGCTGGCGGTCGCCTCGATCTTCGTGAACCCGACCCAGTTCGGGCCGGGCGAGGATCTCGCCCGCTACCCCCGCGACCTGGAGGGCGACCTGCGCACGTGCGGCGAGGCGGGGATCGACTGGGTGCTCGCGCCTTCGGATCCGGCCCTGATGTTCCCGGCGGACCACCAGACCTGGGTCACGGTCGAGGGCGTGTCGCAGGGGCTCTGCGGCGCCTCGCGCCCGGGGCACTTCCGCGGCGTCGCCACCGTCGTGGCGAAGCTCTTCAACCTCACCCGCCCGCACGTGGCGCTCTTCGGCGAGAAGGACTTCCAGCAGCTCGCGGTGATCCGCGCGATGGTGCGGGACCTGGCGTTCGGGATCGAGATCCAGGGGATGCCCATCGTGCGCGAGGCGGACGGGCTCGCCCGTTCGTCCCGGAACACGTACCTCTCGGCGGAGGAGCGCGCCCGCGCCCTGACCCTCTCCCGGGCCCTGCGCGCCACGCAGGAGGCGGCCGCGCGGGGGGAGCGCGACGCGGCGTCGCTGCGGGCCCACGCGCGCGCGCTGCTCGAGGCGGCGGCCGCGAAGGTGGATTACGTCGAGCTCGTGCATCCGGAGACGCTCCGCCCCGTGGAGCGCGCGGTCACCGGGAGCGTCCTGCTCCTCGCCGCGTACTTCGGCAGGACGCGGCTCATCGACAACGGCCGGCTGCCATGAAGCGGGGCGGCGGGGGGAAGCGCGAGGTCGAGGAGGGGGTGAAGGTGGTCGCCACCAACCGGCGCGCCCGCTTCGACTTCACGATCGAGGACACCTGGGAGGCGGGGATCTCGCTCCTGGGGAGCGAGGTGAAGTCGCTCCGCGAGGGGAACGTGAACCTCTCCGACGCCTACGCCCAGCCCAAGGGGAGCGAGCTCTTCCTCGTGAACTGCCGGATCGGCGAGTACAAGCAGGCCGGGCCGTTCGGCCACTCGCCGCTCCGCGACCGGAAGCTGCTCCTCAAGCGCGCCGAGCTCGACCGGATCCGCGGGCGCGTCGAGCAGCGCGGCTACACCCTCGTCCCGCTCCAGCTGTACTTCAAGGAGGGCTGGGCCAAGCTCGAGCTGGGGCTCGGGAAGGGCCGCTCGCACGAGGATCGGCGCGAGGCGATCGCCGAGCGCGAGTCGAAGCGGGAGATGGATCGCGCGCTCGCGCGGGGCCGGCGGAGGTAAACGCAGGGTAGGGGACCCGCCGCAGGCGGGGGAGGGGCGCAGCCCCTCACCGCGGGGACCTCGCGCGCGGTCGCGAAGCGAAGCGCGCGAGGTCACGGGCCCCGCGTAGCCGGGGTGGGGCCCCGACGGCTTTGCCGGCGGGGCGGGGCGGCACGCCCCGTGGAGAACGCTCGCCGCGAGGCGATCGCCGAGCGCGAGTCGAAGCGGGAGATGGATCGCGCGCTCGCGCGGGGCCGGCGGAGGTGACAGGGGCCGGGAGCGGGCGGACCCTCGCCCGCCGCGCCCCCCGTCCCGTTGGGGCGTCGATTCGCGGGGCGCGCCTCTGCTACCTTCAGCGACGCACGTGTTCGACCGGTTGACGCTCGTCGAGGACCTCGTGGACTGCCGGGGCCACGTCCTCGGCCGCAAGCACCTCGTGATCTCCCCGGAGGCGATCGCGGAGGTGGGCCAGCGCGCCCCGGCTCTTTCGCGGAGACCGCTCGCGGAGACGCCCCTCGTGGCGGACGTCGCGGCGCCGCTCGGCGCGCCGGTGTACGCGCCGCTCTTCGAGCGCCCGGGCGCCCGGGCCGAGGTCGAGGCCGTGCTCCGCGCCGCGCCGTTGCCGGACGTCCTCGTCGAGGAGCTCGAGGCGCTCCGGCGCGAGCTGCCGGTCGTCCACCAGCACGCCTTCGCGACGGCGGCGGTCGCGGTCCGGATGCTCCTCACCGCGGTCGGACGCACCCGGACGCTGCCGTCGCTCGCCGCCGGCGCGCTGCTGCACGACCTGGGCATGCGCCACCTGCCCCGCCGGCTGCACGCCCGCGGCGGCGGCCCGCTGGCGACCCGCGACGGGTACCGGATCGCGGCGCACCCGCTCCTCGGCGCGTTCCACCTCGCCGCCGTGCTCGGATCGCACCCCGCGGTCGCCATCGCCCGGTGCCATCACTGGCGCTGCGGCCAGGGGTACCCCGGGCTGCGCGCGCCGCCGCCCCGGGCGGTGGAGGTGATCGCGGTCGCGAGCGCGTTCGCCGCCCTCACGCACCCGCGCCCCTACCGCTCGAGCGCCTACGACGCCCGCGGCGCCGCCGACGTGCTGATCTCCGAGGCGACGGCCCGCCACGCCGATCGCGGCGCGGTGAAGCTGCTCGTGCACGCGCTCCGTGGCGGCGAGGGGGATCCGCGCGAGGTCCGGTTCGGCGTGCCGCGCGACGGCCACGCGCCGGACCAGAACCGCTACGCGCCCCTGACCGCCCCGGCGCGGAACGCGCTGTAGCGCGACGCAGGGGAGGGGGAGGGGACGCACGCGCGTCCGCGCGCCCGAGCCCCGCCCGAAACACGCTTGCTACGGCAGGCCCGACACGTCCCGGAGCGTCTTCCAGGTGTACAGGCCGGTCCCGTGCCCGTCCGACCACTGGATCCGGATCGCGTAGCTCCCGACCGGCTGGAGCTCGAGCGGCCGGATGTCCGGCGGGATCGTCGCAGGATCGAGGAGCTTCCGGCCGGTCCCCTCCTCGACGCAGCCCGCGCACGGGCAGTGGTCGCGGAGCACCGCGGCCGGGATGGTGACCTCGAGCCCGCCGGGCCAGCGGACGCGGAGCGCGTGCTGGTCGGTGACGTCGATCGCCTCCGGCGGCTCGGTGGTCTCTTTCTGGAAGGAGATGCGGTCGAGGAGTCCCATGAGAATTGTCTTTGCGCCGCGGCCGGCGGCCGTCAAGCGGCGCGCGCGAGGGCCTGGAGCAGCGCGGAGCGATCCTCGTGCGGCGCGAGGCAGGGGCGGGCGTCGGCCGCGTACAGCTCGGACGTCGAGAGATCGGGGGCGAGGCGCAGGATGGCGGAGGAGCGGGTCCCGTACGTGGGATCCCCGTGGATGCAGGGCGCGGCGCCGCGGGCGTCGTCGTGGAGCGCGAGCAGGTCGTGCAGCCTCGGGACGCTCGGGTCGAGCGGCCAGCGGGCGCGCACCAGCTCCCCGCGCGGCCCGGCGCCCAGCGGCGAGCTCTCGGTCACCACGTGCAGGCCGGGGGCGAGCGGCTCGAGCGCCGCCGCCTCGCCGTCGTACCACCAGAGGAACGCCTCGCGCGCGTCCGCCACCACCAGGTGGAACGGGTTCCAGCGGGGCGCCTCGAGCCGCTCGATCGCCGCGCGCGCGGCGCGGGCGTCGGGCGCGCCCAGCGCGGCGGGCACGAGCTCGCCGCGCGAGCGGCGCGCCGGATCGGGGTACCAGGCCGCCGGCGCGTGGTAGTTCGTGACGGCCGCGAACACCCCCCGCGCGGACACCCCGATCCAGGTGCCGCCGGCGAGCAGGTCCCGCGGCGCCGCGTACCGGATCGCGCCGGGGCCCGCGTCGCGGATCGCCCAGCCCTCCGACGGGCGGCCGAGCCGCTCGTCGCGGTTCGCGGCCACGACGACGGGCCAGCGGCGATCGGTCTGGAACGCGACGGCGAGGGTGCACATGGCGAGGTGGCGTGGGCCGACCAGAGCGTACGACGCCGGTCGGCGCGGTGCCCGGAAAAAGCGCGCGGGCCTGGCGCCGGACGGCGGCCAGGCCCGCGGGCAGGAACGGCGAGAGCGCCGGCTACTTCACGCGGCGCGCCGCGCGGACGCGCTCGAGGAGCAGCTCGCGCTGGAGCGCGATGGACCGCGGCAGCGTCTTCCCGAGCTTCTCGAACCACTCGGCCTGCGACTCGAGCTCCTGCTCCCACTCGCCGAGGTCGATCTTCGTCGCGGCGGCCACCGACTCCTTGGGCGCGTCGATGCCGGTGAGGTCGAGGTCACCCGGCTTCGGCGTGTAGCCGAGCAGCGTCTCCTGCGCGCCGACCCGGCCGCTGGCGCGGTCGAGCATCCACTTGAGGACGCGCATGTTGTCGCTGTAGCCCGGCCACAGGAACTTGCCCTCGGCGCTCTTCCTGAACCAGTTCACCATGAACATCTTCGGCGGGTTCGGGATCCGGCTCTGCATGTCGAGCCAGTGCTGGAAGTAGGTGCCCGCGTCGTAGCCGCAGAACGGCAGCATCGCCATCGGGTCGCGGCGCACGACGCCGACCTTCCCCGTCGCGGCGGCGGTCGTCTCCGACCCCATCGTCGCGCCGAGGTAGACGCCGTGGTTCCAGTTGAACGCCTCGAGGACGAGCGGCACCGTCGTCGAGCGGCGACCGCCGAAGATCAGCGCCGAGATCGGCACGCCCTTCGGATCGTCCACGAACGGCGAGATGGCGGGGTTGTTCTTCGAGGGGGCCGTGAAGCGGCTGTTCGGGTGGGCCGCCTTCTCCGGCGAGCCCTTCTTCCAGGGGTTGCCCTTCCAGTCGATGAGCTCGGCGGGCGCCTCGGTGTCCCAGCCCTCCCACCAGATGTCGCCGCTCGCGGTCCGCGCGACGTTGGTGAAGATCGTGTCCTTGCGGACGCTGTCCATCGCGTTCGGGTTGGTCTTCCGGTTCGTGCCCGGCGCGACGCCGAAGTAGCCGTTCTCCGGGTTCACCGCCCAGAGCCGCCCGTCCTCACCGACGCGCATCCAGGCGATGTCGTCGCCGACGGTGCGGATCTTCCAGCCCTTGAAGGCGGCGGGCGGGATCATCATCGAGAAGTTGGTCTTGCCGCAGGCCGACGGGAACGCCGCGGCCACGAACTGCTTCTCGCCGCTCGGGCTCTCGGCCTCGAGGATGAGCATGTGCTCCGCGAGCCAGCCCTCGTTCCGCGCGAGGTAGCTCGCGATGCGGAGGGCGAGGCACTTCTTGCCGAGGAGCGCGTTCCCGCCGTAGCCCGACCCGATCGACCAGATCGTGTTGTCCTGCGGGAAGTGGCAGATGTAGCGGCGGTCCGGGTTGCAGTCCGCGACCGAGTGCAGGCCGCGGTTGAACTCGTCGGACTGGCCGAGGCGGTCGAGCGCGGGCTTCCCCATCCGCGCCATGACCCCCATGTTCAGGGCCACGTACACGGAGTCCGTGAGCTCGATGCCGATCTTGGAGAACGGCGAGGTCGTCGGGCCCATCACGTAGGGCACCACGTACATCGTGCGCCCCTTCATCGCGCCCTCGTAGAGCGCGCCGAGCTTCCGGTAGGCCTCCTTCGGATCCATCCAGTTGTTGGTCGGACCGGCCTCCTCCTTCGTCGGCGTGCAGATGAAGGTGCAGTGCTCGACCCGGGCGACGTCGTTCGGGTTCGAGTGGTGGTAGTAGCAGCCCGGCCACTTCTTCTGGTCGAGGGGGATGAGGACCTTCGCCGCGACGGCCTCCTCCGTCAGCCGCTTCTTCTCGGCCTCGGAGCCGTCGCACCAGTACACGCGGTCCGGCTTGCAGAGCTTCGCCATCTCGTCGACCCAGGCGATGAGATGGGGGTTCGTCGTGGTGCGCTCGGAAGACGTGGGCATCCGATTTTCCTTTTTTGCGGTTCGTCGAAAAAAGGGCCTGGGCTCGGGACCAGTAGCGAGGCGGGTCCAGGCTATATGGGGGGCCACAAACTAGCGCACGTCTGGTTACAGAGTCGAGTCCCGAATTTCGATCCCCTCTCAGGAGCGTGTGTCGCGTGGCCCGCTGCCGCAATCCGGGCCGGCCGCCCGCCGGGCCGCGGCGCGGTGGCAGCGCTCCGGGGCCGGGCTCCCTAGCTTCAGCGCATGACGCGGGACGACTCGCGCGGCCACGCCGCGGTGCGCGATCCCGCCCGGCTTCACGGGCCCGAGATCCTGGCGGGCGCGGTCCAGTTCCGCGTCTGGGCTCCCCGCGTCGAGCGGCTCGCCGTGCGGACGCGCGGCCGCGATTGGCCGATGCGCGACGAGGGCGACGGCTGGAAGGTCGCGGAGGTGCCCGGCGCGGGCGCGGGCGATCGCTACGTGTTCGTGCTGCCGGCGGGCGAGGCGCGCCCGGACCCCGCGTCGCGCCGCCAGCCCGAGGGGGTGCACGGCCCGTCGGAGGTCTTCGATCCGGCGCGCCATCGCTGGCGCGCGCGCTTCGCCGGCCTCGGGCTCGAGGAGCTCGTGCTCTACGAGCTGCACGTCGGGACCTTCACGGCGGAGGGGACGCTCGACGCGGCGGCGGCGCGGCTGCCGGCGCTCGCCGAGCTGGGCGTCACCTGCGTCGAGCTGATGCCGGTGCAGCCGTTCCCGGGCACGCGCAACTGGGGGTACGACGGCGTGGCGCCCTACGCGGTGCACGAGGCGTACGGCGGCCCGCCGGCCCTCCTGCGCTTCGTGGATCGCGCGCACGCCCTCGGCCTCGCGGTGTGCCTCGACGTCGTCTACAACCACCTCGGCCCCGAGGGGTGCTACCTCCCGACGTTCGCGCCGGTCTTCACCCCTCGCCACCCGTCGCCCTGGGGCGACGGGCTCGACTACGACGGCCCGGCCGCCGCCGGCCTGCGCAGCTTCGTGATCGGCGCCGCGGTCCAGTGGGTCCGCGACTTCCATGTGGACGTCCTGCGCCTCGACGCGACGCACGCCATCCAGGACTCGAGCCCGCGGCACGTCGTGGCGGACCTCTGCCTCGCGGTGCACGACGCGGCGCGCCGCGCGGGGCGGCGCGTGCACGTCGTGGCGGAGGACGACGAGAACGACCGGGAGGTGCTCGACCCGCCGCCCGCGGGGTGGGGCTGCTCGGCGGTGTGGGCGGACGACCTCCAGCACGCGCTGCACGCCCTCGTCACCGGCGAGCGCGGGCGCTACCTCGTCGACTTCGGCCGGCCCGCCGACGTCGCGCGCGCGCTCGCGGAGGGGTTCGTCTACCAGGGCCAGGTCTCGCGCTACCGCGGCCGGCCGCACGGGACGACGACCACCGGGCTCGCGCCGGCCCGCTTCGTCACCTGCGACCAGAACCACGATCAGGTCGGGAACCGCCCCTTCGGCGAGCGGCTCCCGAGCCTCGTGCCGTGGGAGGCGCTCTACCCCGTGTCCGCCCTCGTGCTCCTCGGCTCCGGCACGCCGCTCCTGTTCATGGGGGAGGAGTACGGCGAGCAGCGCCCGTTCCTCTACTTCACGAGCCACTCGGACCCGCGGCTCGCGAGGGCCGTGACCGAGGGGCGGCGGGCGGAGCACCTCGCGGCGGGCGCCGGGGAGGTGCCGGACCCGCAGGCGGAGGAGACGTTCCTCGCCTCGAAGCTCGCCCCGCGGAGCGACGGCCGCCATGGGGAGCTCCTCGCCCACTACCGGCGCTGCCTCGCGATCCGGCGACGGCACCTGCCCGACCTCGCGCGCGGGTGGCCGGAGGTCCGGCAGGAGGGGACCGCGATCGCCCTGCGCCGCCCGGGGCTCGAGCTGCGGGTGAACCTCGGGCGGGAACCCGCAGGCGGCCTCGGCCCGTGGGCGGTGGACCTGCTCGAGCGCTAGCCGCGCTACTTCTTCTCGAGCTTCTGCCGGAGCAGATCCCCGAGCGTGCCGAAGCCCTTCCCGGTCGCGCGCGGCGCCTTCGCCATGTACTCCCGCGCCTCAGCGCGCTCCGCCGCCTGCTCCGCGCCGGTCTTCGAGAGCCGGAGCCGGCCCTGCTCGTCGATCGCCGAGACGAGCGCGGTCAGGGCGTCGCCGACCTTGAAGCTCCTGCGCAGGTCTGAGCCGCGCGGCGTGCCGGTCTCGGCGGCGGGGACGAGCCCGCGGCCGCCGGCGAACCGGACGAAGACCCCGAACGGCTCCACCTTGTCCACCGTCGCCTCGACCACGTCGCCGACCTTCGGCGGCGCGGGCGGGGCAGCGCGGGCGGGCTTCTCCGGCGACGCGGCCGGCTCCGGCCTGGGCGTGAGCGCCCGCACCGACAGCCCGATGCGCTCGCCCTTCTTCGGGTCCTCCTCGATGCGGAGCACCTGCACCTGCACGGCGTCGCCCGCCTTGAGCAGATCCTGCGGCTTCGACACGCGATCCCAGGACAGCTCGGACACGTGCACGAGCCCCTCGATGCCCCCGAGGTCCACGAACGCGCCGTAGTCCTGCACGCTCGTGACGACGCCGTCGAAGATCGCGCCGGGCGCGAGCTTCTCGCGCGTCGCCTGCGCCTTCGCGGCGCGCTCCTCCTCGAGGAGCGCGCGGCGCGAGAGCACCACGTCGCGCGGGTCGGCCCGCTGCACCTTGAACTGCAGCTTCTGGCCGACGAACGACGCGGGGTCGCCGACGAAGTGGACGTCGATCTGCGACACCGGGCAGAAGGCGCGGACTCCGTGGACCTCGACCTCGAGGCCGCCCTTGTTCACGGCCTTCACGAGCCCCTCGACGGGGATCCCGGTCTGCGCCGCCTCGATCACCGCCTCGCGCGCGTGATCGCGGGTGGCGTGGCCGCGCCCCTTCGAGACGATCGCGCCGCGCTCGTCGGCGTGGACGACGACGCCGTCCACGATGTCGCCGACGCGCGCGGTGACGTTCCCCTGGGCGTCGGTCAGCTCGACGGTCTCGATGAGCGCGTCCGCGAGCCCCGTGCCGAGCTCGAGGAACGCGACGCCTTCGCCGATCTGGATGATCTTGCCGGCCACCTTCTCGCCGACCTTGAACCGGCGCCGCGGCGCCGCCGCCTCGCTCCCGG
>NZ_JALCZA010000055.1 GCF_022690765.1 Anaeromyxobacter oryzisoli
GGCCGGCGGCGCGCCGCCGGGACGTGGCGCGGAGGAGGCGGGGTAGGGCCATGCCGGAGCGAGCGGACGGGAGCCCGCGGTGGATCGCGCGGCGGGCGCTCAAGGTGGTGTTGGCGCGCGGGCTCACCGCGGTGGGCGCGCACCGCGCGGTCGGCGCGCTCCGGCGGCGCGAGGCAGGCGGCGCCCGCGTCCTGGTCGTGTCGTACCACCGCGTCACGCACGCGTACGACGCCGACGCGCGGGAGGGGCTCGCGTCCCTCCTCGTCTCGGCGCCGACGCTCCGCCGCCAGCTCGAGCAGCTCGCCCGGACGCGCGAGGTCGTCTCCTTCGCCGACGCGCGCCGGATCCTGTCCGAGCGGCCCGCGGCGCGGCCGCGGCGCGACGCGGTGACGGTCACCTTCGACGACGGCTACGCCGACCTGTACGGGATCGCGCTTCCGATCCTGCGCGCGCTCCGCTTCCCCGCCACGGCGTTCCTCGCCACGGGCTACGTCGGGACGCCGCGGCGGCTCCCGCACGACCGGCTCCACGCCGCGCTCACCGAGCTCCAGGTCCGCGGGATCCCCGCGGAGCGGGCCGGCCTCGAGCGCGAGCTCCAGGCGCTGCTCGACGCGTGCGGGGAGGGGGGGCCGGCGGAGACCCTCGACCGGCTCATCGCCCGCCTCCCGCACGACCTGCTCGAGCGGGTCGCGGGCGCCCTGATGGCGCGCGTGGGGATGACCGACGTCGACCTCCCGCACGGGACCCGGCTGGTGGACTGGGAGGAGGTCCGGGGGCTCGCCGCGAGCGGGGTGGACATCGGCGGCCACACCGTCCGGCACGCGGTGCTGCCGAACCTCGCGCCCTGCGACGCCCGCCGCGAGATCGCCGGCTGCCGTGACGCGATCGCGCGGCGGCTGGGGCGCGCGCCGCGCCTGTTCGCGTACCCGAACGGCTACCACACGCCGGCGCTGCGCCGCGCCGTGGCGGCGCTGGGGTTCGAGGCGGCGGTGACGACCGAGGACCGCGAGAACGTCCGGGGCGGCGATCCCCTCGCGCTCCGGCGCAAGATGGTCTGGGAGAACACCACCCTGGGCCCCCGCGGCTACAGCCCGGCGCTCGCCACCTGCAACCTCGAGGGCGTGTTCGGCGCGCTGGGGCTCGCGCGGGCCGTCGCGGGCGAGCGCCTCGCGGACGACCGCGGAGGGGCGCCCGCCCGGTGACGGCGCCGCGCCCCGGGCGCGCCGACCCCACCGGACGGTGGCCGGCGGGCCGCCGGCGCGCCCACCTTCCCAGCCGTGCGGGCGCTCCAGGGTCGGGACATCGTCTGCTTCTCCAACGACTGGGACGGGGACCCCCTGTCGAAGACCCACATCATGCGGATCCTCGCCCGGGAGAACCGCGTCCTGTGGGTGAACTCGATCGGGAACCGCGCGCCCCGGGCGACGGCGGCGGACGCGGCCCGGATCTGGAAGAAGCTGCGGGACGTCGCGCGGGGGACGTTCCTCGCGGAGCCGAACCTGCACGTGCTCCCGCCGCTCTACGTGCCGGCGTACGGGAGCGCCATCGCCCGGGCGGCGAACGGGCACCTGCTCCGGCTCCAGGTGCTGGGCGCGATGCGCCGCCTCGGCCTGCGGGACGTCGTCTCGTGGAGCTTCCTCCCGAGCGCGGCGGCGGTGGCGGGCACCCTCGGCGAGGCGTTGGTCGTCTACCACGCGGTGGACGAGTTCTCCGCCTTCAGCGACGCGTCGAGCCACGTCGCCGAGCTCGAGCGCCGGCTGCTGCGGCGCGCCGATCTCGTGATCGTCTCGTCCGAGCGGCTCCTCGCCGCCAAGCGCGAGGTGAACCCGCGCACCGTCCTGGTCCGGCACGGCGTGGATCACGCGCACTTCGCGCGCGCCCTCGATCCGACCCTCGCGGTCCCCGCGCCGCTCGCGCGGCTGCCGCGCCCGGTGATCGGCTTCTTCGGGCTCCTCGCGGACTGGATCGACCTCGAGCTCGTCCGGCGCGTGGCGGATGCCTACCCGCGCGCCTCGGTGGTGCTCCTCGGGAAGGCGATCGCCGATCTCCGGCCGCTCGAGGGAGCCCGGAACGTCCACCTCTTCGGGCGCCGCCCGTACGCCGAGCTGCCCGCCTGGTGCCGCGGCTTCGACGTCGCGCTCACCCCGTTCCGGCGCAACGAGCTGGCGCTGGCGGCGAACCCGCTCAAGGCGCGCGAGTACGTCGCGGCCGGGCTGCCCAACGTCTGCACCGATCTGCCGGAGCTGCGGCGGATCCCGGGGTGCACGGTGACGCGCACGGCGGACGAGTTCGTGGCGGCGGTCGGGGAGGCGCTCCGGTCGGGCGGCCCGTCCGAGGCGCGGTCCGCGCTGGTGCGCGGCGAGGGGTGGGAGGCGAAGGTGGACGAGCTCCGGGCGCACGTCGCCGCCGCGGAGGCGCGCGGCGCGGGCGAGGCACGCGCGGCCACGCGCTGAGGGGAGGAGGCGGTACCGGATGCGAGCACGAGCGGTGGCCCTCGACGAGGCCCTCCTCGCGCGCGAGGCGGCGCTCGCCCGCGCCTCCGGGCGCTGGCGCGATCTCGCGCACGGCGCGGCGGTCGCGTTCGTGGCGCTCCTCTACTCGAACCCGATGTACTGGTGGACGTGGTTCGAGCTGCTGCGGCTCGGCTTCGTCTCGATGGGGATCGCGGCGGCGGCGGTGATCATGCACCGCCTGACCTCCGGCGAGCGGATCCGGATCGGCGGCGCCGGCTCCCTCGCGCTCTTCGCCTACCTCGCGTTCATCCCGCTCTCCCTCGCGTGGACCCTCTCGCAGCCGGACACCGCGAAGGCGGCGATCGAGGGCATGAAGATGGCGGTGGTGTTCGTGGCCGTGCAGAACGGCCTCGACACGCCGGCCCGCCTGCGCCGCTTCCTGCTCGTGGCGGCGCTCGCGTCGCTCGGACCCGCGCTGGGCGGGATCTGGGTGTGGGTGAGGGACGATCAGCTGGTCGAGGGCTTCCGGACGCACTGGCGGGGGCTCTACGGCGACCCGAACCGGCTCGCGATGAGCCTCGTCGCCGTCCTGCCGTTCGCGCTGTACGGCGCCTTCACGGCGCGGCGGCTCGCGCCGCGGCTCCTGTTCGCGGGCGTGGCGACGGCGCAGATCGCCGCCGTCGTGCTCACCCATTCGCGCTCGGGCTCGGTCGCCGCCGCGCTCGCCGGGTTGCTCTACCTGCTCCGCGGTCGAGGCGTCGCCCTGCGCGGCGCGGTGGTGGCGGGCGTCATCGCGCTCGGGCTCGCCGTGCTCGCGCCCCGCACGTTCTGGGTGCGGTCCGCCACCATCGCCGCCTACGAGGAGGACGCCTCGGTCATCGGCCGCCGGCACGCCTGGATGGTGCTCGGGCGCATCGTGGAGGATCGCCCGCTCGCCGGCGTGGGCGCGGGCGCCTTCATCGACGCCTGGGGCCCGTACGCGCCGCTCGAGGCCGGCGGGCACCGCTACGTCGCCCACAACGTCCTGCTCGAGATCATCGGGGAGCTCGGCGTGCTCGCCTTCGGCCTGTTCGCGGCCTTCTGCGGGTGGCTGCTCTGGCGCACCTGGCGCGCCGGAGACGACGCGCTGGTCGGCGCGGAGGCGCGGGCGATCTTCGCGGCGCTCGCGGGGTACCTCGTCTGCGAGATGGTGAACGGCTACTCGCTCTCGTGGTTCCTCTACTTCCTGTTCGCGTGCGCCGCGGCGGTGTCGAGCATCGCGCGCACCCGGGCGGCCGCCGCCGCGGAGTGACGAGCGGCGCGGGTGAAAGGGCGAGTCGATGGGCGCGCCGATCAAGGTGCTGATCTTCCAGAACCGGTTCCGCCTCGGCGGACAGGAGCGGCAGACGGTGCTGCACGTGCGGACCGTGGATCGGGCGCGGTACGAGCCCGTGGTGGCGGTCCTCCACCTCGACGGCGAGCACCTCGACGACCTCGCCGCCGTCGGCGTGCGCCCCGTGGTCTTCGACGTGGGCCGCCGCATGCTCCGGCCGAACACGGCCTGGCAGCTCGCGCGCCTCGTCCGCTTCGTCCAGGCGGAGCGGATCGCCCTCGTCCACGCCCAGGACGTCTACACCAACGTCCTCGGCGTGCTCGTCGCGCGCCTGGCCGGCGTGCCGGCGATCGTGACCCGCGTGGATCTGGGGCACCACCTCGTCGGCTACCGCCGGCCGCTCCTCGCCGCCGCCTCGCGGCGGGCGGACCGCGTGCTGGTGAACGCGCTCTGCATCCGGGATCTCTGCATCCGCGAGGGCGTCGAGCCGGATCGGATCGCGGTGGTCCGGAACGGCGTCGATCTCGTCGAGCTGGACCGGGCGGCCGCCGCGCCGCCCGATCCGCCCGCGCCGGAGCCCCGCGGCGTGGTCTGCGTCGCGAACATGCACCACCCGGTGAAGGGGCAGGGGGACCTCCTCGTCGCGATGCACGAGGTCCTCCGCGCGCGCCCGGCCGCGCACCTCGTGCTGGTGGGCGACGGCGAGCGCCGGCCGCTGCTCGAGCGCCAGGCGCGGCAGCTCGGCATCGCGGGCCGCTGCCACTTCCTCGGCCACCGGCGCGACGGTCCGGCGATCCTGGCCCGCGCCGCGATCGCGGTGTCGGCGAGCTACGCCGAGGGGCTCTCGAACGCGATCCTCGAGGGGATGGCGCTGCGGCTGCCGGTGGTCTCGACGGCGGTCGGCGGCTCGCCCGAGCTGGTCCGCGAGGGCGAGAACGGCTTCCTCGTCCCGCCCGGCGCCCCCGCCGCGCTCGGGCGCCGGATCCTCGATCTGCTGCGGGATCCCGCCCTGCGCGCCAGGATGGGGGAGCGCGGCCGGAAGATCGTCGAGCGGGAGTTCAGCCTCGAGCAGATGCGCCTCGGCTACGAGGCGCTCTACCGGGACCTCACCGCCACGCGCGCCCCCCGGATCGTGTACGGGGCGGCGTAGGCGGGGGGCGGGCGCACGCGACCGAGTCGGCCGAGCGGAACGGGCCTCCCGTCTCCGTGACCGTGTTCCGTCACCGCCTCCCGTGCCCGGCTCCCGTCTCCCGCGTCCCGTGGCCCGTGAATCCGTCGGGTCACGGGGGTCGGGCCACGGGCGACGGGAGAGCGGTTCACGGATCACGGAGAAGCCGGTGACGGTGACGGGCACGGTGACGGGCATGGTGACGGGCATGGTGACGGGCATGGTGACGGGCATGGTCACAGCAGCCTCCCGGCTCGAACGTCAGCCGCCGCCGCCCGCCGGCCCCCGCCGGGGGAACACCGCGACCGGCGCCGCCTCGTCGCGGCCGGTCAGCGTCGCCTTCACGAAGTCGCGGTTCATCCGGGCGATCACCTCGAGCTGGATGCTCGCCGGGCAGACCGCAGCGCACTCGCCGATGCTGGTGCAGTGACCGAAGCCCTCCTCGCGCGCCTGCACCGCCATGGTGACGGCCCGCCTGGCGCGCTCGGGCTGGCCCTGCGGCAGCAGGCCGAGGTGCGAGATCTTCGCGCCGGTGAAGAGCGCGGCGGACGCGTTCGGGCACGCGGCGACGCACGCGCCGCAGCCGATGCACGCCGCCGCCTCCATCGCGCGGTCGGCGTCCGTCTTCGGCACGAGGATCGCGTTCGCCTCGGGCGCGCTCCCGGTCCGGATCGTGACGTAGCCGCCCGCCGCGATGATCCGGTCGAAGGCGCTCCGGTCCACCACCAGATCCTTGATCACCGGGAACGCCGCCGCGCGCCATGGCTCGAGCCGGAGCGTGTCGCCGTCGGCGAAGTGGCGCATGTGCGTCTGGCAGATGGTGGCGTGGTGGGTGGGCCCGTGCGGGTCGCCGTTCACGAGGAAGCCGCACATGCCGCAGATGCCCTCGCGGCAGTCGGAGTCGAACGCCACGGGATCGTCGCCCCGCTCCACGAGCCCGACGTTCAGGACGTCGAGCATCTCGAGGAAGGACATGTGCTCGCTGACGTCCGGCACCTCGTACCGCACGAAGCGGCCGGGGTCGCGTGGGCCGCGCTGCCGCCAGATGTCGAGGACGATCCGCACGCGGCCTCCTCACTTGTAGCTGCGCTGCTGGAGCGGGACGTGCTCGAACGTGAGCGGCTCGCGGTGCAGCGTGGGGGCGGTGATCGGGCCGTTCCACTGCCAGGCCGCGACGTACGCGAACCGGGCGTCGTCGCGCTGCGCCTCGCCGTCGGGCGTCTGGTGCTCGACGCGGAAGTGCGCGCCGGCCGACTCGTCGCGGTGGAGGGCGTCGAAGCAGATCAGCTCGGCGAGCTCGAAGTAGTCGGCCACGCGGCCAGCCCGCTCGAGCTCGTCGTTCAGCTCCTCGCCGCTGCCCGTGACGCGCAGGTCGCGCTCGAACGCCGCCCGGATCCTCGGGATCTCGCCGAGCGCGTGCTCGAGGCTCGCCCGGCTGCGCGCCATCCCGCAGTCCTCCCAGAGCAGCGTCCCGAGCTCGCGGTGGAAGTGGGTCACCGGCCTGGACCCGCCGATCGACAGGAGGTGGCGGGTGCGCTCCGAGACGGCGCGCTCGGCGTCCCGGAACGCCGGGTGGCTCGGGTCGAGCCTGGCGAGCCCGCCGCGGGCGAGGTAGTCGCCCACCGTGTAGGGCAGGACGAAGTAGCCGTCCGCGAGCCCCTGCATGAGGGCGCTCGCGCCGAGCCGGTTCGCGCCGTGGTCGGAGAAGTTCGCCTCCCCGCCGACGAACAGGCCGGGGATCGTGCTCATCAGGTCGTAGTCCACCCAGAGTCCGCCCATCGTGTAGTGGACGGCCGGGTAGATCCGCATCGGCGCGTCGTGCGGATCCTCGCCCGTGATGCGCTGGTACATGTCGAACAGGTTGCCGTAGCGGTCGTCGAGGACCCGTCGGCCGAGCCGCGCGAACGCCTCGCGGAAGTCGAGGTACACGCCGAGCCCGCCCGGCCCGACGCCGCGCCCCTCGTCGCAGACCGCCTTCGCCGCGCGCGAGGCGACGTCGCGCGGCGCGAGGTTGCCGTAGGTGGGGTACATCCGCTCGAGGAAGTAGTCGCGGTCGGCGTCGGGGAGCTCGCCCGGCGGGCGGCGGTCGCCCCCGGTCTTCGGCACCCAGATCCGGCCGTCGTTCCGGAGCGACTCGCTCATGAGCGTGAGCTTGGACTGGTACTCGCCGGAGCGCGGGATGCAGGTCGGGTGGATCTGGGTGAAGCAGGGGTTCGCGAACCAGGCGCCCTTCCGGTAGGCACGCCAGATGGCGGTGCAGTTCGAGCCGCGCGCGTTCGTGGACAGGTAGAAGACGTTCCCGTACCCGCCGGTGCACAGGATCACGGCGTCGGCGGCGTGCGACGAGATCCGGCCGGTCACGAGATCCCGCACCACGATCCCCCGCGCCCGGCCGTCCACCACCACGAGGTCGAGCATCTCCGTGCGCGGGAACGGCCGCACCGTCCCCGCCGCCACCTGGCGCTGCAGCGCCTGGTACGCGCCGAGGAGGAGCTGCTGGCCCGTCTGGCCGCGCGCGTAGAAGGTGCGCGAGACGAGGGCGCCGCCGAAGGAGCGGTTCGCGAGCTCGCCGCCGTACTCGCGGGCGAACGGGACGCCCTGCGCGGCGCACTGGTCGATGATGTTCACCGACAGCTCGGCGAGCCGGTAGACGTTCGCCTCGCGCGAGCGGAAGTCGCCGCCCTTCACGGTGTCGTAGAAGAGCCGGAGGACCGAGTCGCCGTCGTTCTGGTAGTTCTTCGCCGCGTTGATGCCGCCCTGCGCGGCGATGGAGTGGGCGCGGCGCGGGCTGTCCTGGAAGCAGAAGGACAGCACCTCGTAGCCGAGCTCGCCGAGCGAGGCCGCGGCCGCGCCGCCGGCCAGCCCCGTCCCGACCACGATCAGCCGGTGCCGCCGCTTGTTGGCGGGGTTCACGAGCTTCAGCTCGTACCGGCGCCGCTGCCACTTCTGCTCGATCGGGCCCGCCGGGATCCTGGCGTCGAGGTCCATGTCAGGGCCGGAGGATCCCGATCAGGACCGCCATCGGGATCGAGGAGAAGCCGAGCGTGAGGATCACCGCGACCGCGGCGGCGAACCGCTGGAGCCCCGGGGTCACGCGGCGGCTGGAGAGCCCGAGCGACTGGAAGAGCGACCAGACGCCGTGCCACAGGTGGAAGCCGAGGGCGACCATCGCGACGACGTACGCGAGGACGCCGACCCCCCGGCCGAAGGTCACGAGCACGTTGTGGTAGACCTCGCCCTCGCGGAAGCCCGGGTTCGCGACGCCCACGGTCAGATCGAGCAGGTGGTAGACGACGAACGCGAGGATGAGGAGGCCGCTCCAGATCATCGTGCGCGACGCCGTGGAGGAGTGGGTCGACCGGAGCTCCTGGTAGCGGACCGGTCGCGCCTCGCGGGCGGAGAGGTCGAGCTGCACGCCGGCGACCACGTGGATCGCCAGGGCGCAGAGCAGGAAGGCGCGGACGGTCCAGAGGAGCTGCGGGCTGGCGTGGAGCAGGCGCGCGTACCGGTCGAGCTGCCCGGGCCCCATGAAGATCTGGAGGTTCCCGAGCATGTGGAAGAAGACGTAGAGGAACAGGACGACGCCGGTCGCGGCCATCAGCGCCTTCTTGCCGATGGCGCTCTCCCAGAGCAGGCCGAGGCGCGACGCGCGCGCCGGCGGCTGCTCCGGTCTGGCCTCCGTCGCCATGCGCCCACACGCTGCGTTCGCCCTGGAGGGCCGGCGACGGCCCATCCGGATTCCGCTTCGCGTCGCGCGGCCGTTGGCTTACGCTCGCGCGTCCTATGAGACGCATCTGCGTGTTCTGCGGCGCGAGCGGCGGCCGGGCTCCCGTCCACCTGGAGGCGGCCCACGCCGCCGGGCGGACGCTCGCGCGCCGGGGGCTCGCGCTCGTGTACGGCGGCGGGTCGGTGGGGCTGATGGGGGCGGTCGCGGACGGCGCGTTGGACGCGGGCGGGGAGGTCATCGGGGTGATCCCCCGGGCGCTCCAGCTCCGGGAGCTGGCGCACCCGCGGCTCACCAGCCTCCACGTCGTCCGGTCGATGCACGAGCGGAAGGCGAAGATGGCCGAGCTCGCCGACGGCTTCGTGGCGCTCCCGGGCGGCCTCGGCACGCTCGAGGAGCTCGCGGAGATCCTCACCTGGGCCCAGCTCGGGCTGCACCGGAAGCCGTGCGGGCTCCTCGACGTCGCCGGCTACTACCAGCCGCTCATCGCGTTCCTCGACCACGCCGTCGCGGAGGGGTTCCTGAGGCCGGAGCACCGCGGCGAGCTCCACGTGGCCTCCGACCTGGCGGCGCTCCTCGACGCGTTCGAGCGCTACGCCCCGCCGCCGGTCGAGCGCTGGATCGACGATCGGACGTCGTAGTGGTCCCGTCACGCACCGGGCGGGGCGACGGGCGCGCCGCCGGCGCGCGCCGCGAGCTGCCGCGCGACCGAGGCGAGGACGTCGTCGATGTCGAACGGCTTCGAGAGCCAGCCCTCGGCGCCGATCTCGGCCGCGCGCTGGTCCGCGTTCTCCGCCGCGGTGAGGACGACGATCGGGCACGGGTGATCGTACCGGGCCTGGAGCTCGCGGGCGAACTCCCACCCATTCATGATCGGCATCCGCATGTCGAGTAGGATGACCCCGGGCATCTCCTCCAAGACGCGCTCGAGCGCCTCCGCGCCGTGCGCGGCGGTCCGCACCCGGTACCCCGCGCCGGCGAGCACCATGTCGAGCAGGGCGAGGAGGTCGGGGTCGTCCTCGACGACGAGCACGGAGGAGAGGGGCATCTCAGGCGCCCGCCGCCAGCGGGAGGTGGACGAAGAAGGTCGAGCCCTGCCCGGCGACGCTCTCGAAGGTCATCCGGCCGCCGTGGCGCTCCACGATCGCGCGGCTCACCTCGAGGGTGAGCCCGATCCCGGCCGAGTCGTCCGCGCCGCCCCCGTGCGCGTGGTAGTAACGCTCGAACACGCGCGCCTGCTGCTCCCGCGGGATGCCGACGCCGTGATCGGTCACCGAGAGCACCGCCTCGCCGGTGTCCACCTCCACCCGCACCGCGACCGGTCCGCCGGCCGGCGAGAAGCGGACGGAGTTGTCGAGGAGCCCGGCCACGACCCGCGCGAGCCGCGCCCGATCGACGCTCACCATCACCGGCGCGGGCGCCTCGACGGTGAACGTGTGCCGCGGCGCGCCGCGCCGGGCCCGGTCCACCACCTCGCGCGCCAGCACGCCGAGGTCCAGCCGCTCGCGGCGCGCCTCGCCCTCGAGGTGGAGGCGCGACGTGTCGAGGAGGTGCTGTACCAGGCGATCCAGGCGATCGACCTGGCGCTCGATCGCGGCGAGGGGCTGGGCGTCCGCGGGCGCGCGACGCTCGACGAGCTGGGCGTAGGCCTTGATGACGGCGAGCGGCGTCTTGAGCTCGTGGGCGGCGGTCGCGAGGAACTCGTCCCTGACCTCCTCGAGCCGGCGCGCCGCCGAGATGTCGCGGATGACCGTCACGGCGAGGCCCATCCCCGCCAGCGGCGCGGCGGAGATGCTCACGAACAGCTCGCGCCCGTCCGCGCGCCGCATGATGCCCTCGTACGGCACGACCGCCTCCCCCGCGAGGGCCCGTCGCGTCGCGTAGCGCTCGAACGGGACGGGGCTCGCGTCGGGGTACCTCAGGGCGAAGCGCTTCGCCCAGTCCTCGATGGGCCCGAGCAGGTCCTTCTTCGACGCGGTGCCGAGCAGCTCCACCGCGGCCCGGTTCGCGTCCACGACCCGCATCTCGGAGTCCACCAGCAGCAAGCCGTCGGCCATGTTGTCGAAGGCGGATCGGAGCTCCGCGCCGAACCGGCGGACCTCCGACTCGCTCCGGCGTATGAGCGCGTACAAGAGCAGGGACGAGAGCACCACGAACGCCGCGCGGTTCGCGGTCCGCACGAGCTCCTGATACCTCGGGTCTCCGAAGAGGCGCTGCACGAGAAGTCCCGTCAGCCCGGCCCACGCGAGCGAGAGGACGACGTACACCGCCACGATCCGCCCGGGCGACCAGGGGCGGCGCCGCCCCATCCCGGACGGCGGCGCGATCCGGGCACGCGGCCGCCGATCGGCCGTGGCGGGAGACGGGCCGGCGATGGCGCAGGGACGCCTCACGTCGGGTTCTCTAGCCTCGCCGCCGAGGCTTTTCATCCGGTCGGCGAGGGACGGGCGCCCGTCCGGACGGCCCGGCGAGACCTCCCCACCCCTCGGCCATGCCGCGAGCCTCCGCGCGGCGGCGGGCGCGGCGTCGGTCCTCGCTCGCCGCACAGCCACGCTCGACGCAGCGCGGCAGCGCGGCGCCGCGGGGAGGCGGCCCCGGGCGCCGCGCTCGAGAGCGCGTCCCAGGCCTCGCTCTCGAGCAGCGCGTCCGGGCCGGAGGGGGTCCGCGCGAATCCTGCGCCGTCGTTCGCGCACGGGGTGCGCCCGGGGCGCCGCCGGCACGATCCAGATCAAGTGAGCTAACGACCTAGAGAAATCTCTAGGTGAACTGGAACCATTTCACGAGCGCCCGGCTCCAAGGTCCAGCCGCCGAACGGCGTCCGGACGCCGGCGCGCGGAGTCGGAGGAACTGTGCTGATGCAGAGGAACCCCGATCGTTTCTGGAACCCCTACCTGGGCGGCGTCGCGCTCGGGCTCGTGCTCCTCGTCACCTTCCTGGTGATGGGGAGGGGACTCGGCGCGTCGGGCGCGAGCTTTCGGCTCGGCGCGTGGATCGAGAACGCGGTGGCGCCCGCGCACGTGGCGAAGGTGCCCGCGCTGGCCTCGACCCTGGAGGACGGCAGCCCGCTGAACGACTGGATCGTCTTCGAGGTGCTCGGCATGGTGATCGGCGCCGCCCTCGGCGCGTACACCTCGGGCCGGCTCGGGCGGGAGATCCTCCGCGGCCCCTCGTTCGGCGCCGCGCCGCGCCTCGCGCTCGCGCTCGCGGGCGGGATCCTGATGGGCGCGGCGGCCCGCATGTCGCGGGGCTGCACCTCCGGCCAGGGGCTGTCCGGCGGCGCCCTCCTGTCCGTCGGCTCCTGGGCCTTCATGCTGTCCGTCTTCGCGGGCGGCTACGGGTTCGCGTACCTCGTGCGGAGGCAGTGGCGATGATCCTGCCCTTCGAGTCCCTCTCCGACGAGCGCCGTGCCCTCGGGCTCGCCTTCGCGGTGGTCGCCGGCATGGCCTTCGGGTTCGTGCTCGAGCGCGTGGGCTTCGGCCGCGCCCAGAAGCTGGCGGGCCAGTTCTACGGGTCGGATCTCACCGTCTTCAAGGTGATGTTCAGCGCCATCGTCACGGCGATGCTGGGCATCGTGATCCTGTCCGGCGTCGGCGTGGCGGATCTCTCGGCGCTGAACGCCGGGTACACGACCTACCTCTGGCCCATGATCGTGGGCGGCGTCCTGCTCGGCGTCGGCTTCATCGTCGCCGGCTACTGCCCCGGGACCTCGCTGGTGGCCGCGGCGTCCGGCAAGCTCGACGGGCTCGTCACCGTGGCCGGCCTGATCGTCGGGTCGCTCGTCTACTCGGAGCTCCAGCCGTACCTGCGCGGCTTCCACGACGCCGGGCGGCGCGGCTCGTTCCACCTCTACGACTGGCTCCACGTCCCGCACGCCGTGCTGACGGCGGCGATCACCGTGATCGCCCTCGCCGCGTTCGTCGGCGCCGAGCGGATCGAGCGGATCGTCAACGGGGGGCGCACCGCCGCCCCCGGGCGGACGCGCTCCGCCGTGTTCCTCGGCTTCGTGGCCCTCGCCCTCGCCGGGCTCGCCACGCTCGCCATCCCCGTCGTCGGATCGGCCGCCCGCTGATCCGACGCTCACCGCAGTGCCCCAGGAGAACCTTCGAGTGGACGCCCCCCGGCGCCCTCAGGAGAGATCGTACATGAAGAAGCTCGCTCGCACGCTGCTCGGCGCCATCGCCGTCGCCGCCGCCGCGCCCGCCATGGCGGCGTCGGCCCCGGCGAAGGCCGCGCCCGCCGCGAAGGAACACCCCGGCAACGACTACATCAAGCAGAACGGGTACAAGGGCCCCTCCACCTGCGAGGAGTGCCACCCCGGCACCGCGAAGGCCTTCCTCGGCACCGTGCACTGGAAGCACGCGTCCAAGGTCCCGAACGTCGAGGGGGTCGATCCCTCGAAGGAGTACGGGATGCAGAACCGGATCTACTCGTTCTGCAACGGCAACGACACCGTGAACAACCTGAAGGAGACCCCGAAGAACGGTCTCGGGAAGGCCAAGCTCACGGGCTGCAACACCTGCCACCCGGGCGACCACCTCTCGAACGTCGCCTCGACCGGCCCCGAGGCCGAGGCGGCGGTGGACTGCCTCCTCTGCCACTCGTCGAACTACAACTACTCGAAGCGCAAGCCCGTCAAGACCGCCGACGGCAAGGTCGCGATCTCCCAGGACCGCAGCGTCGAGGCGGCCCTCGCGGTCGGCAAGCCGGGCGTGAAGAACTGCATGACCTGCCACGAGGCCGCCGGCGGCGGGCCGCTCATCAAGCGCGGCTTCGCGTTCGACGCGGCGCACGACGCCCACGCGGCGAAGGGCATGGTCTGCGTCGATTGCCACAAGGCGAAGGACCACAAGATCCCGACCGGCTTCGACCCGAACAACTGGGCGAACGACGGCGTGCGGGTCGCGTGCACCGACTGCCACGGCGACAAGCCCCACAAGGACGCCGACTACGACGCGCACACCGCGCGGATCGCCTGCCAGACCTGCCACATCCCGACGACGGGCGGCGCGGTGGCGAAGGACTTCACGAGCTGGACGAAGGACGCGAACTCGGGCTTCTGGGAGCCGACCACCATCAAGCGCGAGCCGGCCTCGACGACGCCGGTCTACGCCTGGTTCAACGGGACGGTCCGCAACGACCCGCACTTCATCGGCCCGAAGGGCAGCCGCGCCGACAAGAAGAGCAAGATCTACCCGTTCAAGATCTACGAGGGGCGCGCCTTCTTCGATCGCAGCACCGGCCACCTCCTCTCGATGGACTTCGCGCAGCCCACCGCGACCGGTGACGCGCTCGCCGGCGTGGCGTCCGCGGCGAAGACCCTCGGCCTCAAGAACGTGAAGCCGGTGCCGGGGTGGCAGACGATCTACTTCGCGAACAGCCACCTCGTGACGCGGACCAAGGCCCTGACCTGCGACCGCTGCCACCAGCAGAACGGCCCGCTGAACTTCGAGGCGCTCGGGTACTCCAAGGCCGAGATCGCTCGCCGCAAGCTCAACAGCGCCGAGCTCTGGTTCAGCAAGCTGAACGCGAAGGAGCAGAAGAAGGAAGCCTGGTAGGCCTCCGGTCGCGCGCCCCGGCTCGCCGCGTGGCGGGCCGGGGCGGTGCGGCCGACGGCGTCACCCGCTCGCGTCGCTCGACGCGGCGGGCGGCGCCGCGCGGTTTCCACGCGGCGTCCGGGCGGGCTAGACTGGAGTGATGAGCAAGCGGACGCTGACCATCTCGGGCGACCCGGACCGCGCCGGCAAGATCGCCGAGGTGCTGAAGGCCGTCGCCCACCCCATCCGGCTGCGCATCGTCGCGCTCCTCTGCGAGCGGCCGCGAAACGTGAGCGCGCTCGCCACGGACCTCGACACGGTCCCCGCGATCGTCTCCCAGCAGCTCAGGATCCTCCGCAGCCACGGCCTCGTCGCCGCGCGCCGCGAGGACGGCTTCGCGACCTACCGCATCGTCGAGCGGAACCTGCGCGGCCTCGTCACGTGCATGGAGCGGTGCAGGCGCTGAGAGCTTGTCGAAGAATTCGACGAGCTCACAGCGCCGCTCGATTGGGCTGAGCCCTGCTGCGGCGCACGCTGCCTGCCTGCGCCGGGCAGACTCCTCCGTCCGCTGCTCGACGTGCCTTCCAGGCACGCCTGCGCTGCTCCGTCGTCGTGTGCCCCGGCTCGGCGACGGCATCGTGTGCCTCGCGACGGGCTCGACCCAACCGAGAGGCGCTATCAGGCCGCCCCGCGTGAGCGGGGTGGCGGGTGGGGTGAAGCGCCCGAATTCACTTCGGGCGGCGCCGGAGCGGCTCGTCGCCGCGCGTCGCTCGCCGCGGGCGCCGCGCGCGTCGAGGGGAGCCGTCGCGGTGCTCGCTAACCGCAGCGGGGGACGAACCCCGGGGTGCGCGCCGAGGCCGAGGCGGCCCAGAAGATCGCGAGGTACACGATCGCCCCCGTGAGGAGGCCCAGCCCCGGCGACATCGCCGGCCTCGGCCATACCGAAGGATCCGCCTGGGTGAGCGCCCAGGACCACGCGGACCGGTGGAACGCCGCGACGACCGCGTACGTGGCGATCGCGACCGGGCTGCGCAGCCTCCAGCCCGCGACGAAGCAGACCAGCAGCTCCGGCACGAACAGGGCGACCCACATCCACGGGGCGGGCGCGAGCGGCCCCCTGGCGGCAGGCACGATGACGTCGAGGTAGATGACGAAGTACTGCACCGCGGTCGCCGCGGACAGCGCGACGACCGTGATCCCGAGCAACGCGTACTCCCGAACGCGGTCGGCTCCCATTGGATGTATCCCCCCGCCCGACATCAGCACGAAATCGCCTGCGCGGCAATGCCTGACACGTGCGGGTGCGACGGGTCGGCGGCAGAACGCGTGCTATAAGCACCCGCGATGCCTGAGGAGATCCTGATCGTCGCCGGAGAGGCGAGCGCCGACCTTCACGCTTCACGCGCGCTGGAGGAGCTGCGCCGGATGCGCCCGGAGCTCCGGGCGTTCGGCGTCGGCGGTCCGAAGCTCCGGGCGCTCGGGCTCGAGGTCGTCGCCCCCGCCGAGGAGATCTCGGTCATGGGGATCGCGGAGGTGCTCCCGCGCATCCCGCGGATCCTCGGCATCCTGCGATCCCTCGCGCGGACCGCGGCGGAGCGCCGCCCGAAGGCGGCCCTGCTCGTGGATCTCCCGGACTTCAACCTGCGGCTCGCCGCGAAGCTGAAGAAGCTCGGGATCCCCGTCGTCTACTACGTGTCCCCGACGATCTGGGCGTGGCGCCAGGGGCGCGCGAAGAAGATCGCGAAGCTCGTGGACCGGATGCTCTGCATCCTGCCGTTCGAGGAGCGCTTCTACCAGGGGACCGGGGTGTCGGCGCGCTTCGTCGGGCACCCGTTCGCCGAGAAGCCGCTCCCCGCCACGCCGCAGGCGTACCGGACCGAGCTCGGGCTGGCGCCGGCGCGCACCACCATCGCCCTGGTCCCCGGCAGCCGGCACTCGGAGCTGCAGCGGCTGCTGCCGCCGATGCTCGACGCCGCGGAGCGGCTCAAGGCGAGCCACCCGGACGCGCAGTTCGTCGTGCCCGTCGCCCCGACGCTCGCGCGCGCGACGCTCGAGCCGTACCTCGCGCGCCACGCCGGCCTCGAGGTGAAGCTCGTGGACGGCCGGACCGAGGAGGTGGTGGGGGCGAGCGACGCCGCGCTCGTGAAGAGCGGGACGTCCACGCTCGAGAGCGCGCTCATGCTCCGGCCGATGGTCGTCGTCTACAAGCTCTCGTGGCTCTCGTACCTCGTGGGGCGCCTCCTCGTGCGGATCGCGCACTTCGCGCTCGTGAACATCCTGGCTGGGCGGGGGCTCGTCCCGGAGCTGCTCCAGCGCGAGGCGAACCCGGCGCGGATGGCGGCGGAGATCGAGCGGCTGCTCGACGACTCCGGCGCGCGGGAGGCGCAGCTCGCCGGGCTGCGCGAGGTCCGCGCGTCGCTGGGGGAGCCGGGCGCCGCGCGCAGGGTGGCGGAAGAGGTGGTGGGGGCGATGGGGGGGACGAGATGACGGGTCGCGGAACGGCTGAGGTGACGATGACGGGTGAAGCGCGCCGGGCGGTGGTGTGCCTGCCGACGTACGACGAGCGGGAGAACCTCGAGGCGATCCTGGCGGCGATCCTCGCCGCGGCGCCAGGGGTGGACGTCCTCGTCATCGACGACAACTCTCCGGACGGCACCGGCGCGCTGGCCGACGCCTTCGCGGCGCGCGAGCCGCGCGTGAAGGTCCTGCACCGCGCCGGCAAGGAAGGCCTCGGCAAGGCGTACCTCGCGGGGTTCGCCTGGGCGCTCGAGCGGGGCTACGGCCTCGTCCTCGAGATGGACGCCGACTTCTCGCACGACCCGAAGTACCTGCCCGCGCTGCTCGCGCGGGCGCAGGAGGCCGACCTCGTGCTCGGGTCGCGGTACGTCCCGGGGGGCGGCACGGTGAACTGGGGCCTCGGGCGGAAGCTGCTCTCGCGGGGCGGGAGCCTCTACGCCCGGACCATCCTCGGGGTGCGCGTGCGCGATCTCACCGGGGGGTTCAAGTGCTTCCGGCGCGAGGTGCTCGAGGCGATCGCGCTCGGCAGCGTCGAGTGCTCGGGCTACGCCTTCCAGATCGAGCTGACCTACCGGGCGATCCGGGCGGGCTTCTCCGTGGCCGAGGTGCCCATCGTGTTCGCCGACCGCCGGGTCGGCCACTCGAAGATGTCGCGGCGGATCGTCCTCGAGGCGATCCGGAAGGTCTGGGCGATCCGCCTCTCGCCGTTCGCGCGGGACGCCGCGCGAGGGAAGGCCCCCCGGGCCGCCTGACCGTGTATCCTGCGCCGCGATGCTGGGGGAGCTCCTCGCGGCGTTCGTCGTCTCGCTCTCGGCGATCTTCTTCGTCGTGGACCCGTTCTCGGCGGTGCCGTTCTTCCTCGCGCTGACGAGCGAGCAGGACGCGCGCGCGCGGCGCGTCACCGCGCTCCGCGCCTCGATCACCGCCGGGGGCGTGCTCGCCACCTTCGCGGTCACCGGGGAGTGGATCTTCCGCCTCCTCGGGATCAGCCTCGGGGCGTTCAAGGTCGCGGGCGGCGTGGTGCTGCTGCTCCTCGCCCTCGACATGATCCGGACCCAGCCGTCGCGGACCCGCATCACCGAGGGCGAGATCCAGGCCGGGGCCGACAAGGAGGACATCGCCATCGTCCCGCTCGCGATGCCCCTCCTCGCGGGGCCGGGCTCGATCGCGACGAGCATCGTCCTCATGGCCCGCACGCACGGCGAGGTGGTGTGGTTCAAGCTCGCCGTCCTCGCCGCGATCGTCGTGACGGCCGCGGCGAGCTACCTGATCCTGGCCGGCGCCACGCGGACCGAGAAGGTCCTCGGCCGCACCGGCCTCGCCATCCTGGAGCGCGCCGCGGGGCTCCTGCTCGTGGCCGTGGCCATCCAGTTCATGCTGGACGGCCTGTCGGAAGGGTTGCCACGGCTCCTCCATCCGAACTAGATCCAGCTCCCCCTTCTCTTCCCCGAACGCGAGGACGCTCATGAGCCGCGCCAAGAACTTCAACGCCGGACCCGCTGCCCTGCCCCTGCCCGCGCTCCAGCGCGCGCTCGACGAGTTCCTCGACTTCTCCGGGAGCGGCATGTCGGTGATGGAGCACTCGCACCGGGGCAAGGACTACGAGGCCGTGCACGACGAGGCGATCGCCCTCGTCCGCGAGCTGCTCTCGGTCCCCGACGCGTACGACGTCCTGTTCCTCCAGGGCGGCGCGTCCCAGCTCTTCGCGCAGATCCCGATGAACCTCGTCGAGCGGGGACGCAGCGCGGACTACGTCGTCACCGGCGCCTGGGGCGACAAGGCGCTCGCCGAGGCGAAGACCGCGACGGCCATGCTCGGCGCGGGCGCGCGCCTCGCCGGGACGACCGGGGAGGGGGAGGGGAAGGACAAGCGCTTCGTCCGGGCCGCGACGGCGAAGGACCTCCGGCTCGCGCCGGACGCGGCGTACGTCCACCTCACCTCGAACGAGACGATCCACGGCGTCGAGTACGAGGTCACCCCGGCGCGTCCCTTCCCGGACGCAGGCAAGGTGCCGCTCGTGGTGGACATGTCCTCGGACTTCCTGTGGAGGCCGATCGACGTGTCGCGGTTCGGCCTGATCTACGCGGGGGCGCAGAAGAACATCGGCCCCTCGGGCGTGGTGGTCGTGATCGTCCGGAAGGACCTCGTCGCCGCCGGCCGGAAGGACATCCCGAAGATCTTCCAGCTCAGGACGGCGGCCGACAACAAGTCGCTCTACAACACGCCGCCGACCTTCGGGATCTACATGATCCGCAACGTGCTCGCCTGGCTGAAGGGGCTCGGCGGGCTCGCGGCGATGGAGCAGCGGAACCGCGAGAAGGCCGCGAAGCTCTACGCCGTCATCGACGCGAACGCGTCCTTCTACCGCTGCCCGGTGGAGCGGGAGAGCCGCTCGGTGATGAACCTCGTCTTCCGGCTCCCGACCGAGGCCGACGAGGAGCGGTTCGTGAAGGAGGCGAAGGCGCAGGGGATGGTGGGCCTCAAGGGCCACCGCTCCGTCGGCGGGATCCGCGTGTCGGCGTACAACGCCGTGGAGCCGGCGTGGATCGACGCGCTCTGCGAGCTCATGCAGGGGTTCGCCAGGCGGGGCTGACGGCGGACCGCCCGCCCGCGTCGAGCGCTCGCGAGGGCTCGAAGCGGCGGGTATGGCCACGACGCGCGATCGCAGGGGCGCGCGCCGCCGCGCCCGGCGGCCGCCGCGCCGCCCGGTCGGCGTGGCGTAGGCGCGCGGGTCCCGGCGGGGCCCCCATGGGTGTCGCGTCGAAAGAAGCCATGCGCAGGCGGGGGGCCCGTTGCATGCTAGGCGAGTCGCCGGACGCGATGTCACGGACGGCGAAAACGGCCGCGCCCCTCACGCCCCGCGGACGCGCGCGGGCTGCCGGAGATGCACGCCATGGCCACTCCCCGCCCGATCCGCACGTTCTCGATCCTCGGCCCAGACGGCGCCGGCAAGACCGCGCTCGTCGAGGCGCTGCTCCGGGTCGCCGACTCGCGGCGCGCCGCGCCCGACGGCTCCACCGCCCGCCTCGACGCGGAGCCGGAGGAGAAGAAGCGGAACTTCACGCTGTCGCTGCACCCGGAGAGCTTCGAGGAGGGCGGCCGGTCGTTCCACGTGCTGGACTGCCCCGGCTTCGCCGCGTTCCTCACGGAGGTGGAGTGGGCGCTCCAGGTGACCGACGGCGCGATCCTCGCGATCGCCGCCGCGGAGGGCGTCCACAACAAGGCGGAGCGCCCGTACGACGTGCTCGCCGAGTCCGGCCGCCCCGCGTTCGCCGTCGTCACGCGGCTGGACGGCGAGTCGGCCGACGCGCAGCGGACGCTCGCCGACCTCGAGGCTTCGCTCAAGGTGAGGCCGCTCCTCCTCCAGGTCCCGATCCACCCCGGGCCGCGCTGCCGCGGCCTGGTGGACCTCCTCGCGATGCGGGCGCACCTGCACGATCCGAAGGGCTTCGCGCGCTTCACGGAAGAGGAGATCCCGCCCGACGTCCGCGAGGAGGCGGAGCGGCAGCGGAGCGCGCTCGTCGAGGCGGCGGCGGAGTCCGACGACGAGCTGCTCGGGAAGTACCTCGACGGCGCGGCGCTCGACGAGGAGGAGCTCCTCCGCGGCCTGCGCGCCGGCACGGCGGCCCAGCGGTTCCTGCCCGTGGCCATGGCCTGCGCGAAGAGCGGGATCGGCGTGCACGAGCTGCTCGAGCTCGCGGTGAAGCTCTTCCCGGACGCGACGGCGCGCGAGGTGAAGGGGAAGGACCTCCGCGGCGCCGAGGTGACCCGCCGGGCGGACGTCGCCGCGCCGTTCTGCGGGCAGGTCTTCAAGACGACCATCGACCACTTCGCCGGCCGGATCGACTACCTGCGCGTCCTCTCCGGGACCCTGAAGGCCGACGCCACGGTGATGAACCCGCGCACCCGCAGCGAGGAGCGCGTCCCGCACTTCTACCGGACCGACGGCGCCCAGAACGTCGAGGTGAAGGAGGCCGGCCCCGGCGAGTTCGTCGTGCTCGTGAAGCTCAAGGACGCCCGCACCGGCGACACGCTGTGCGATCCGGCCGAGCCGATCGTCCTCCCGGAGCTCAGCCGCCACACCCGCCCCGTGGCGTACGCCGTCCACGGCAAGGGGGGCGACGACAAGGCCGCCGCCGCGCTCCACAAGGTCGTGGAGGAGGACCCATCCCTCGAGCTGATCCGGGCGCCGGACACGGGCGAGATGCTGCTCCAGGGGATGGGGCAGGCGCACATCGAGGTGACGGTCGAGCGCGTGAAGCGGAAGCACGGCATCGACATCTCGCTCTCGCCGCCCACGCCCGCGTACCTCGAGACGATCACGGCGCCGGCGAAGGCGCAGGGAAAGTTCAAGCGGCAGACGGGCGGCCACGGCCAGTACGGCGACGCCCACGTCGAGCTCTCGCCGAAGGCGCGCGGGGAGGGCTTCGAGTTCGAGGACGCGATCGTGGGCGGCGCGATCCCCCGGCAGTTCATCCCCTCGGTCGAGAAGGGCATCCGCGGCGCGCTCGCCGCCGGGCCGCTCGCCGGCTACCCGGTGGTGGACTTCAAGGCGAAGCTCGTCTACGGCACCTACCACGACGTGGACAGCTCGGACATGGCGTTCCAGGTGGCGGGATCCCTGGCGTTCAAGAAGGCGGTGGTGGAGGCGCGCCCCATCCTCCTCGAGCCGATCGTGCGCCTCGAGGTCCACGTGCCGGAGGAGTACGTCGGCGCCGTGCTGGGCGACCTGAACAGCCGCCGCGCGAAGGTGCAGGGCATGGAGCCGCTCGCCCGCGGCGTGCTGGTCCGGGCCCTCTGCCCGCACGCGGAGGCGATGACGTACGACGCCGATCTGCGCTCGCTCACGCAGGGGGTCGGCTACTTCACGGTCGAGCGGTCGCACTACGAGCCGGTCCCGCCTCCCATCGCGCAGAAGATCATCGAGCGGCGTCGGGCCGAGGGGAAGGTGAAGGGGGTCGAGGAGTAGGCCGCGGGCCGCCGCGCGCGGCGGGCGATCGCCCGGCCGCGCGCCCGCAAGTCGCCGCAGGGCTGGGCGCAGGATGGGCGCAGGTGCCTGCGGCCCGCCTTTGGCATAGGATGGCGGCCGCTTGCGCGCCTACCTCCGTCTCCTCCGCTTCGCCCTCCCTTACAAGTGGCGGATCGCGGCAGCCCTCGGCTGCATGCTCGTCCTGGCGCTCGCCACCGCCGCGTACGTGAACCTCCTCGGGCCGGCGCTCGAGTTCCTCTTCACCGGCAGCTCCGTCGCGGTGGGGAGCCTCGCGAAGTTCGCGCCGGCGTCCCTCGACCTCGCCGGGAAGCTCGCGAAGGTGGACCGGGCGCAGGTGCTCGCGGTGCTCCCGCTCGTCATCGTCGCCGTCTCCGCGGTGAAGGGCGTCGCCTTCTTCGGGCAGTTCTACCTGATGGGCATGGTCGGCCAGCGCGTCATCGCGGACGTGCGGCGGGCGCTCTTCGACCACCTCCTCACGCTGCCGCCGAGCTTCTACGCCCGGCGACGCTCCGGCGACATCCTCCAGCGCTTCTCGGCGGACGTCCTCGCGGTGGACATGGCCGTCTCCGGGGCGGTCACCACGTACCTGCGCGACGGCCTCACCGTCGTGGTGATGTTCGTGAACTGCTTCGTCCTCGACTGGCGGATGTCGCTCGTCGCGTTCGGCGCGGTGCCGATCACGCTCGTCCCCGTGGTGCGGCTCGCGAAGCGGATGAAGCGGGACACCGGCCACGCCCAGCGGACCGGCGGCGAGCTCGCCTCGATGGTGCAGGAGGCGATCTCCGGGATGCGCGTGGTGCAGGCGTACGGGATGGAGCGGTGGGAGTCGGCGCGGTTCGCCGGCGCGAACCACCGCTACATCCGGATCATGCGCCGGAACTTCATCACCCGCGGCTTCTCGTCGCCGCTCATGGAGGTGATGGCGGCGGCGGGGCTCGCGGCGGCGATCTGGTGGGTGGGCGGCCGGATCGTCTCCGGCCAGCTCGAGGCCTCGAAGTTCTTCTCCTTCATCGCGGCCGTGATGCTCCTCTACCAGCCGGTGAAGCAGCTCGGGCGCCAGGGGCAGGTGGCGATGCAGGGCGCCGCCGCCGGCGACCGGATCTTCGAGATCCTCGACACGCCGAGCGCGGTGCCCGATCGCGGCCGGAAGGTCCTCGCCCCGTTCCGGGAGGCGATCCGGTACGAGGACGTCTCGTTCGCGTACGGCGCGCGGCCGGTGCTCGACGGCCTGTCGCTCGAGATCCGGCGCGGCGAGGTCGTCGCCCTCGTGGGCGCCTCCGGCGGCGGGAAGACCACGATCGCCAACCTGCTCCCGCGCTTCTGGGATCCGACCGTCGGCCGGATCACCATCGACGGCGTGGACGTCCGCGACGTGACCCTCGCGAGCCTGCGCGCCCAGCTCGCGATCGTGACGCAGGACACGGTCCTCTTCAACGACACCGTGCGCGCCAACATCGCGTACGGCCGGCCGGACCTGCCGCTCGAGGAGGTCGAGCGCGCCGCGCGCCGCGCGCAGGCGCACGAGTTCATCCTGGCGCTGCCGGACGGGTACGAGACGCGGGTGGGGGAGAACGGGGTGCTCCTCTCCGGCGGGCAGCGCCAGCGGATCGCCATCGCGCGCGCGTTCCTCAAGCAGGCCGCGATCCTCGTGCTCGACGAGGCGACGAGCGCCCTCGACGCCGAGAGCGAGCGCGAGGTCCAGCGGGCGCTCGACGGCCTCATGGCCGGCGCCGACGGCCTGGGCCGGACCACGCTCGTCATCGCGCACCGCCTCTCGACCATCCGGAACGCCGACCGGATCGTCGTCGTCTCCGGCGGGCGCGTGGCGGAGTCCGGGCGCCACGACGAGCTCGTCGCGCAGGGGGGCGAGTACGCCCGCCTGAACGCGATCTTCGAGGGCACCGGGGGCTTCACGAACCCGGTCACCATCGAGTAAACAGGCGCCAGCCGTGCACCTCGTCTACGCCATCGCGAGCTACCTCCTCTTCCTGGTGGGCCTGCCGGTGCTCCTCGCGCACCCCAAGCTCCGCCACGGGATCGCCCTCCGGCTCGGGCTCTACCGCTCCGCCCCGCTCGGCGAGGGCTCGCCGCGCATCTGGCTGCACGGCGCCAGCGCCGGGGATCTGCTCTCCCTCCAGCCCATGATGCGGGAGCTGAAGGCCCGCCTGCCGGGCTGCTGCGTCATCGTCAGCACCATCACCAACAGCGGCATCGAGATGGCCCGCAGGAAGCTGGGCGACGTCGCCGACGTGGTGGTGTACGCACCGTACGACCTCCCGGGCGCGACCCGCCGCGCGGTCGCCGCGCTCCGCCCGGACCTGCTCGTCCTCGAGTACACCGAGATCTGGCCGAACCTGATCCGGTCCGCGCGCGAGGCCGGCGCCCGGATCGCCCTCACGAACGGCCGCTTCAACCCGGCGAAGCTCTCGCGGTACCGGATCCTCTTCGGCCTCATCGGGAACCCGCTCCGGCGGATCGACTGCTTCCTGATGCGCTCCGACGAGGAGGCGGAGCGGGTCCTCGCGCTCGGCGCGGCGCCGGACCGGGTCTGGGTGACCGGCAACACCAAGTTCGACGCGCTGGTGCTCGACGGCGCCGAGGGGCGGGAGGACGCGCTCCGGGCCGAGATGGGGCTCGACGCGGCGCGGCCGATCTTCATGGCGGGGTCCACGCACGAGGGCGAGGAGGAGCTGCTGATCAGCGTGTACGCGCGGCTCCTCGAGCGCCACCCGGGGCTGCAGCTCGTGATCGCCCCGCGGTACGTCGAGCGCTCGGGCCGGATCATGGGGCTCGCGGGGGAGGCGGGGCTCTCGGTCCGGCTCCGGAGCGGCGGCGCGGCGGCGGGCCGGGCCCAGGTCACCGTCCTCGACACCATCGGCGAGCTGGCGGTGGCGTACCGGCTCGCGACGCTGGTCTTCGTCGGCGGGAGCTTCGTGACGCGCGGCGGCCAGAACGTCCTCGAGCCCGCCGCGCAGGGGCGGCCGGTCCTCTTCGGGCCGCACATGGAGAACTTCAAGGACTCGGTCCAGGTGCTGCAGGGGAGGGGAGGGCTGCAGGTCGCGACGCCCGACCAGCTCCTCAAGGTCGCCGACGAGCTGCTCTCGCGCCCCGATCAGCTCGCCGACCTCGGGGAGCTCGCGCGCCGCTCGGTGACCCAGATCCGGGGGGCGAGCGCCCGCAACGTGGACCACATGCTCTCCATCCTCCCGCGGGGCAAGGCGGCGGCGTGAGCGACCCTCAGAACATCCTCGTGATCCGGTACAGCGCGCTCGGCGACGTGGTGCTCGCGACGAGCGTCCTCGAGCCGCTCCGGGCGCGCTTCCCGAAGGCCCGCATCGAGTGGGTGACCGACGCGCTGTACGCGCCGCTGCTCGAGGGCCTCCCCGAGATCGCCCAGGTGCACCGGCTCGGGCGGGAGGGCCCGAACGCGGCGCTCCCGCTCGCGGGCCGGCTCCGCGGCCGGTTCGACGCCGTCGTGGACCTCCAGAACAAGATCCGGAGCGGGCTGGTCGCCCGGGCCGCCGCGCCGCTCCGGACGGCCTTCAAGCGCCGCTCGGCGATGCGGGCCTTCCTCTCGATCTTCGGCGCCGATCCGCCGCTCGTGCGGGCGCACGCGACCCGGCTCTACGCCGAGGCGCTCGCGCCGCTCGGCGTCGAGGCCCCCGGGCCGGTGAAGGTGAGCCTCTCCGCGCAGGCGCGGGCCCTCGCGGCGGACGCGCTCCAGGGCGTCGAGGCGCCGGCCGTCGCGCTCGCGCCCGGAGCGCGATGGGCGACCAAGCGCTGGCCGGCCGAGCGCTTCGCCGCCGTCGCGGACGCCCTCGCGGCCGAGGGGGTGTCGATCGTGCTCTGCGGCGGGCCGGGCGACCGCGACGCCTTCGCCGCGTTCCGGGCCAGCACCCGGGCCAAGGTGGCGGCGGACCTGTCCTTCCTCCCGCTCGACGCGCTCGCCGCCGCCATCGCCCGCGTCCAGCTCCTCGTGGCCTGCGACTCCGGCCCGGTGCACCTCGCGACGGCGGTGGGCACGCCGGTGCTCGCGCTCTTCGGCCCGACCTCGTCGGCGCGCTGGGGGCCGCCGCCCCCCGGGCGCGCGCTCTCGCTCGGGCTCAAGTGCTCGCCCTGCTCCAACCACGGCGGCGACTACTGCCCCGAGGGGCACCACCGCTGCCTCGCCGACCTCGCGCCGGAGGCGGTGCTCGCCGCGGCGCGCGAGATGCTCAGGAGATGAACGCGGTCGAGGCGATCTGGTGGGGGCGCCCCGGCCCGCTCGCGCGGGTCGTCCTCCTCCCGCTCGTCCTCGCGTCCTTGCTCTTCCGCGCCGTCGCGGCGCTGCGGGGCTGGCTCTACGGCCGCGGGCTCCTCCGCGCCGCGCGGGCGGCCGCCCCCGTGGTCTCCATCGGGAACGTCGCCGTCGGCGGCGCGGGGAAGACGCCCGCCGCCATCGCGGTCGCGTCCCGGCTGGCGAGGCGCGGCCGGCGGGTCGCGATCCTCTCTCGTGGCTACGGCGCGACCCGCGCCGATCCGCGGGTCGTCTCCGACGGCGTGGCGCTGCGGCTCGGCGCCGAGGAGGGCGGCGACGAGCCGGTGCTGCTCGCGCGCCGGCTCCCCGGCGTCGCCGTCCTGTGCGGCCCTCGCCGCGGGGCGCTCGCGCCGATCGCGACGGGCGACCTCGGCGCGGACGCGCTCGTCCTGGACGACGGCTTCCAGCACCGGGCGCTCGCGCGGGACCTCGACGTCGTCGTGCTCGACGCCGCGAACCCGTTCGGCAACGGCCGGCTCCTCCCCGCCGGCCCCAACCGCGAGCCGCGCTCCGCGCTCCGCCGCGCCGGCCTGGTGTGGCTCTCGCGCGTGGACCAGGCCGAGCCCGCGGCGGTGGAGGGGCTCCGCGCCCTCGCAAGGGCCGCGACCGGGCGCGAGCCCGTCGAGTCGCGCCACGCGCCGTCCGACGTGCTCGACGGCCGGCTGGAGCGCTCCTACGGCCTCGGCGCGCTCCGCGGCGCCCGGGTGGTGCTCCTGTCCGGCATCGCGCGCCCGGGCGGGTTCCGCAGGACCGTGGAGGGGCTCGGCGCGGACGTCGTGGCCGAGCGCCGGTTCCCGGATCACCACCGATTCACCTCCGCGGAGCTCGCCCCGATCCTCTCCGCGTCCGCGGCGGACGACGCCCTCGTCGTCACGACCGAGAAGGACGCCGTCCGCCTGCCCGCCGGCGACGCCGCGCACGCGCGGCTCCGCGTGGTCCGCGTCGAGGCGGAGATCGTGCGCGGCGGGGAGGCGCTCGACGCGGCGCTCGACGCCGCCCTCGCCCGCGCCGCCGCTCGCCTCGGCGCCGCGCCTTCGCTCGCCGCGCGCGCCGCGCCGGCCGGACCCCCGCCATGAGACTCCTCGGCCTCCTGCTCGTCCGCATCCCCCACCGCTGGCTGATGGCCGCGGGCGCCGCCCTCGGGGCGCTCGTCTGGGCGCTCGGGATCCGGCGGCGTGTCGTCCTCGAGAACCTCCGGCTCGCGTTCCCCGAGAAGACGGAGGCCGAGCGGCGCGCCATCGCCCGCGCGACCTACCGCAACCTCGGCCAGCTCGTGCCGGACTTCCTCCGCGTCCCCGCGCTGCCGAAGGAGGAGATCGAGCGGATCTTCGTCTACGACGGCTGGGAGGCGTACGAGCGGGCGCGCGCGCTCGGGAAGGGCGTCATCGCCTGCACCGCCCACTTCGGGAACTTCGAGCTGCTCGCCGCCGCGCACACGCTCCGCGGCGTGCCGATCACCATGATCTCGCGGCAGATGGGCAAGTCGGGCGTGAACGACCTCTGGCGCAAGGGGCGGCAGCAGGCGGGGGTCGAGGACCTCGTGGTGGGGAAGGGGAACGTGCTCCAGGCGGCGACCCGCTCGCTCAAGGCGGGCCGGGTGCTCGGGTACGTGATCGACCAGAACCAGCCCGGCCGCAGCGCCCTCTTCCCGACGTTCTTCGGCGTGCCGGCCGCGACCGCGCCGACGCCGGCGATCCTCGCGCGGCGCACCGGCGCGGCGGTGGTCTTCATCCTGTCGGTGCCGATCGGCGACGGGCGCCACCGCGCCGTGATCGAGGGGCCCCTCTTCCCGCCCGACACGGGCGATCGCGACCGCGACGCCCTCGCGTTCATGCAGGACCTGAACGACCGGCTCGAGCGCTACGTCCGCCGCCACCCGGATCGCTGGTACTGGCTGCACCGCAGGTGGAAGCGGCGGGGGGAGGCGCCCGCGGCGCCCGCCGCGCCGCCGGCCGCCGCATTGACGCCCGACGACGCCGCGCGGTAGGACACCGCCGTGCGCCGCCTCCAGGAGCCGGAGCTGCCCTCGCTCGCCACCCTGCTGCCCGCGTTCTCGCAGGCGGAGGTGGTGGTGGTCGGCGACTACGTGGTGGACGAGTACGTCTACGGCGAGACCGACCGGGTGAGCCGCGAGGCGCCGGTGCTGGTCGTGCGCTACGAGTCCTCCGAGCTCAAGGCGGGGGGCGCCGGCAACGCCGCCCAGAACCTCGCCGCGCTGGGCGTGAAGGTCCGCGCGATCGGCGTGATCGGCGACGACGCGCCCGGCGCCGCGCTCCTGGCGCAGCTCGAGGCGAACCGCGTGGACGTCTCCGGGCTGCTCCGGGTCCGGGGTCGCCCCACCGAGGCGAAGACCCGGATCCTCGCGGGCGGTCGCTCGACGCGGCGGCAGCAGATGCTCCGCCTCGATCGCGCGCCGGCGGAGCCCATCCCGGCGGCCGTCGAGCGGAAGCTGGTCAAGGAGCTCGAGCGCGCGGGGCGCCGCGCGGCGACCGTGCTCGCGAGCGACTACGGCTCGGGCGCCCTGGGGTCCGCCGCCGTCGAGGCGCTCCGCCGCGTCAAGCGGGGCGGCACCCCCGTCTGCGTGGACTCCCGGTACAACCTGCGGGCGTACACCGAGCTCACCATGGTGAAGCCGAACGAGGTGGAGCTCGAGGCGGCGTCGGGCGTCTCGCTCTCGCAGCCGAACGGCGTGGAGAAGGCCGCGCGCGCGCTGCTGCGCCGCGTGGGCTGCGAGGTCCTCCTCGTCACGCGCGGCCGGAACGGCATGTCGGTGTTCCGCCCCGGCGTGCCGCCAGTGCACGTCGAGGCGCACGGCAGCCGCGACGCGGTGGACGTGACCGGCGCCGGCGACACGGTCGCCGCCGCGTACAGCGCCGGGATCGCGGCGGGCGGCGACCCCGTGACGGCCGCCCGGCTCGCGAACGTCGCCGGCGCGCTCGTCGTCCAGAAGCCCGGGACGGCGACGGTGACGCGCGAGGAGCTCGCGGCGGAGCTGCTCAAGCCGTGAGCGCGCGCGCGACGAAGCGGCTCGCGTTCGCGGACCTCCCCGCCCTGCGCGCCCGCGCGTCCGCGTCGGGGAAGACCATCGCGCTCGCGAACGGGGTGTTCGATCTCTTCCACGTCGGCCACCTGCGCTACCTCCAGGGGGCGAAGGGCGAGGCCGACCTGCTCGTCGTGGCGGTGAACAGCGACGCCTCGACCCGCGCGAACAAGGGGCCGGCGCGGCCGGTGGTCCCCGAGGCCGAGCGCGCCGAGATCGTCGAGGCGCTCGCCTGCGTGGACCACGTCGTGATCTTCGACTCGAGGGACGTCGTCCCGGTGATCCGCGCGCTGCGGCCCGACGTGCAGGTGAAGGGGACGGACTACACGCCCGAGACGATCCCGGAGGCGGCCGAGGTCCGCGCCTACGGCGGGCGGGTCGCGGTGGCGGGCGACCCGAAGCAGCACTCCACCACCGAGCTCATCGCGAAGCTCGACGCCGAACGGTGACGGTGACGGTGACCGGCGCTTGCCGGCCGCCCGCGCCGGGCCCTAACCTACCCGCGGAGGTGAACGCCATGGCGCTCGCGCCGGAGCTGAAGGAGATCCTGGCCTGCCCGAAGTGCAAGGGGGAGCTCGAGTTCCGCGAGGAGGCGGACGAGATCCGCTGCAACGCGTGCCGGCTCGTGTTCCGCGTCGAGGACGGCATCCCGGTGATGCTCCTCGACGAGGCGAAGCCCTTCTGATCTCGATGGTGACGCCGCGCGGCGAGGGGCCGTGCCGAGGCGCGCGGACTCCTCCGCGCGTCCCGCCCGCGCCTTGACGCTCCACGCCTCGGACGCTACGGTCCCGGGCATTATGCGCCAGGGCCGAGGGCAGCGATGATCCGCAGCATGACGGGGTTCGGCGCGGGCCGGGGAGCGACGGCCGGCGAGGAGATCGACGTCGAGGTCCGGTCGGTCAACCACAAGTACTGCGAGGTGAAGGTCCGGCTCCCGCGCGAGCTCGCGTCGCTCGAGCAGGAGGCGGTACGCGTCGTGAAGGACTGCCTCGCGCGCGGCGGCGTCGACGTCTCGGTCCGCCGCACCGCGCTCGGCGGCTCGGTCGCCCCCCAGGTGGACGTCGCGCTCGCCGAGTCGTACGCCCGAGCCTTCGCCGAGGTCCAGGCGCGGCTCGGGCTCCCCGGGGCCGTGACGCTCGGCGACGTGCTCTCGGCGGAGGGCGTCATCCGCCTGGCGGAGCGCGCGGTGGACGTGGAGGGGGCCCGCAGCGCGCTCGCGACCGCGCTCGGCGCCGCGCTCGACGCGCTCGTCGCGATGCGCGCCCGGGAGGGAGAGGCCCTCGCGCGCGATCTCGAGTCCCGCCTGGGCGTCGTCGAGGCCTCGGTCGCCCGCGTCGCCGAGCTCTCGCCGCGCGTCGTCGAGCAACAGCGCCGGCGGCTCGCCGAGCGGATCGCCGAGCTGACCGGCGGCGTGGCGCTGGATCCCGCGCGCCTCGTGCAGGAGATCGCGCTGTTCGCCGACCGGACCGACGTCGCCGAGGAGATCACCCGGCTCCGCAGCCACGTGGCGCAGGCCCGGGTGCTCCTGGCGGGCTCGGATCCGGCCGGGCGCAAGCTCGACTTCCTCGTCCAGGAGATGCACCGCGAGGTGAACACCATCGGCTCGAAGTCGCAGAGCGCGGAGCTCGCGTCCCTCGTGGTCGGCCTCAAGGCCGAGATCGAGCGGATGCGGGAGCAGGTGCAGAATGTCGAGTGAGGCGGCGCCGGGGCTGCTGCTCGTCCTCTCGGCGCCGTCCGGCGCCGGCAAGACGACGCTGGCGCACCGGTTCCGGGCGGCGCACGCGGACGCCGTGTTCTCGATCTCGGCCACGACGCGGGCGCCGCGCGGGGCGGAGCGCGACGGCGTGGACTATCACTTCGTCTCGCCCGAACGGTTCGCCGCGCTGGTCGGGGAGGGCGCGTTCGCCGAGTGGGCCGAGGTGCACGGCGCGCGGTACGGGACGCTTCGCGCGACCGTCGGGGAGGCGCTCGCGGCTGGCCGGATCGCGATCTTCGACATCGACGTGCAGGGCGGCTCGCTCATCAAGGCAGCGTGGCCGCGCGAGACCGCGACGGTCTTCGTGCTGCCGCCGTCGATGGCGGAGCTCGAGCGCCGGCTCCGCGGGCGCTCGACCGACAGCGAGGAGGTGATCCGGCGGCGCCTCGCCGGGGCGCGCGCCGAGGTGGCGAGGGGGCTCGCCGGCTACGATTACGTCATCGTGAACGACGTCCTGGCCGACGCCGACGCGAAGCTCGAGGCGATCGCGCGTCACGAGCGCGCGCTCCGCGGGGGACCGCCCGACGAGGCGGCCGCCCGGCTCGCCGCTGTATGCAGGCGAGGCGTGGTACCCCTCGCTGGCTGGCGGGAGTGAAGCCGGTCACTGGGCGCACGCGCTGGGCGTTGGCCCCTGGCGGGCTGTTTGCCGCAGGGGCGGGTGAACCTACGTTTAGCTACGGCAGGGAGCGCCGACCGAAAATAGTCGCTTGACGCAGGCGGCTGCCCGTCGGTATAAGGCGCGCCCCTGACACGGAAGGGGCCGTCAGACGCGAGAGCGCGGGCTGACCTTCCGCGAAGGGACCCGGACTGGCACGATGAATGGCCAGTCGCCGAAGGGCCGCCCGACGAGCTGCAAGGCTCGCGGGGGCTTGACGGAACGACGGGGAGCGGCTAGATACAGCGCCCCTCGCCACGGCTCGGCGGCTCGATGAGAGCGGCCGAGCGGTTGACGGGATGAGACGAGGTGATGTAGAAGTCACCTCCCTCGCGTCGAGAAGCAGCGACGAGCGAAGCGCTCTGAGTTGCCTCTTGACGGAAGCAGGACGGCGGGGTAAAAGCCGCCCTCCTCGAACGCAGCGGTGAGTCTTCGGGACTCACGAGGCGGCGAGGCCCGGAGCGAGCGAGTCGGCTCGGGACGGGGAGCAGGGCTCGGTCTTTGAAAACTGAATAGCAAGCCTACGACGGAATGCGGAC
>NZ_JALCZA010000056.1 GCF_022690765.1 Anaeromyxobacter oryzisoli
GGCCCCGGCGGCGCCGAGCCCGCAGGTCCTGCTCGCCCGCGCCCGCGCCCTGCGCGCCGAGGGGGACGTCGCGGGCGCCCGGGCGCGGCTCGAGGAGGCGGTCGGCGTCGCGCCGCCGTCCGACGAGCTCCGGATCGAGCTGGCCGATCTGCTCGTCGGCGACGGCCGGGAGCCGGACCGCGCCGCGGAGCTGCTCGCCGGCGTCGCCGCGCGCGACGGGAACGCGCGATGGTTCGCCGTCTCGGGGCAGCTCGCCGAGCTCCGCGGCGATCCGGCGGGCGCCGCGACCGACTACGCAGGGGCGCTGGCGATCGCCGACGACTCCGCGCTCCGGCTCCGCCGCGCCGTGGTCCTCGAGGCGCTCGGCCGGGCCGGCGAGGCGGTCGGGGAGCTCGAGCGGGTCCGGAAGGACCGGCCGGAGGACGCCTTCGTCCGCAGCCGGCTCGCCGCCTGCTACGAGGCGGCCGGGCGGCTCCGCGAGGCCGAGACCGAGCTGGTGGCCCTCGCCGGCGCGGCGCCGGAGCGGCCGGGCGACTGGGAGCGGCTGGCGGCGTTCTACCGCCGGACCGGGCGGCACGACGCGGCGCGCCGCGCCGAGGCGCGGGCGGACGCGGTGTCGGGCCGGCACGAGCGCAACCTGCGCCCGTTGAAGGCGACGAGGCGGTAGCGCCATGGGTCGGCGTGCTCGCGGCGGATCGGGGCGTGCCCCGCGAACGGCGTCGTTCGCCGCAGGCCGGGATCTCCTTCAGTGGTTTCGGACCCCGCCTCAGACCCCGGCTGGGGACCGGCGGGCATGCGCGGGCGGAGGCATCACCCGATCGAGCACCCAGGCGATCGCGAGGACGCGCGGGATGCCCGCGGCCAGGCTGGCGATCGCGATACCCAAAGGGGGCGAGAGGTAGACGAGCATCATGAGCCCGCCCGCGAGGGTCCACAGGGCGAGGAGGGCCCACGCGAGGGTGCGCCGCCGATGGGGGAACCCCTCGAAGGCGACGGCGAGCAGGGCGGCGATGAGGCCGTTGACCAGCGCGGCCATCACCGAGACCGTGACGAAGACCGTGGTGCGCCCGACCGCCTCGACCAGCCCGCGGAGCACCTCGCCGGAATGATCGAGGAGCAGGTAGGGAGGGGTGGTCGCGGGGAGGCGGCTGGCGAGGGCGTCGAGGACGAGGTGGATCGCGCCCGCGAGGGCGGCGAGGCGCGGGCCGGTGGCGCGGGGCGGGCCGGACATCGACGCCGTCTGTTAGCAGGTGTGGACCACGGCTCGCCACCGCGGCGGCATCTCCGCGTGGTCGCCTGGCCGGCCGGGAACCCGGTGTCTACATTCGACGCAAGGAGACGCCCCTTGCCGTACCCTGGTTCCCAGGTCGCACGCGGTCACCTGCACCTCGCCCCCGTGCCCAGCGACCGGCCCCCGGAGAACCGGCTCGCGCTGGCCCTCCGCGCGCTGCTCGCCGCGATCCGGGTCGCCTGGATCACTGCGAGGGCCTGGATCTCCGCGGCCTTCGCCCTCTCTCCGCTCCTGTGGCACAGGGCGCCGCTCGGGCGGCGGCTCCGCCCGCAGCCGCGGCGGGAGGCGCGCGTGATCCCCTTCCAGCCGCGCCGGAAGCAGGCCGCGCCGCGCTAACGTGGGGTGGCGCCCCGGAGGGCCACCCATGCGAATCGGCGTCGTCACCGAGTACTACTACCCGAGCGTCGGCGGCATCCAGGAGCACGTCTTCCACTTCGCGCGGGAGGCGCGCAGGCTCGGCCACTCGGTCAAGATCGTGACGAGCGAGATGCCGGACCTCGGCGGGCCGGGGGCGGAGGCGAGCGAGGACGTCATCCGCGTCGGCGTGAGCGCTCCGCTCTTCTACAACGGCGGCTTCGGCCGGGTGACCGGCGGGACCGGCGTCGGCGCCGCGCTCCGGGAGGTGCTCGCGCGCGAGCGCTTCGACGTGGTCCACGTCCACGCGCCCCTCACGCCGGTGCTGCCGCTCCTCGCGATCCACCACGCGACGGGGGCGGTCGTCGGGACGTTCCACACGAACTTCCGGCCGGGCCTGCTCTTCCGCCTCATGCGGGGCTCGCTGCAGCGCTACCTCGACCGGCTCGACGCCGCCGTGGCGGTCTCGAAGGCGTGCGTGGACGCGTTCCAGGACGCGCTGCACGCGGAGTTCCGGATCATCCCGAACGGGGTGGACGCCCGCCGGTTCGCGCGCGGCCGGCGGATCCGCCGCTACGACGACGGCAAGCTGAACGTGCTCTTCGTCGGCCGGCTCGAGCCGCGCAACGGGCTCGATCGGCTCATCGAGGGCTTCCACCGCGCCTGGAAGCAGATCGACGCGCGGTTGATCGTGGTCGGCGACGGGCCCCTCATGCCGCGCTACCGGGCGAGCATCCCGGCGGAGATGGAGGAGGACGTCGTGTTCGCCGGGCGGGTGCTGGACGAGCGGCCGGACTGGTACGCGACCGCGGACGTCTACTGTGCGCCGGCGCGGATCGCGAGCTTCGGCGTGACGCTCCTCGAGGCGATGAGCGCCGGGAAGCCGGTGCTCGCCTCCGACATCGAAGGCTTCCGGGAGGTGCTCCAGCACGCCCGCGAGGGCGAGCTGCTCCCGGGTGACGATCCCGCCGCCTGGGCGCGCGCGCTGGTCCGGCTGGCGCGCGAGCCGCTCCGCGGGGCGACGTACGGCGAGCGAGGCCGCCTCACCGCCCAGCGGTACGACTGGCCGGTGGTGACCCGCGAGATCCTCGGCCTGTACCGCTCGATCGGCGTCCGCGGCTGATCCGAGGGGGACGGATGCCCGCCGGCAAGCGCCTCGCCCTCGCGCTCGCCCTCGGGGGCGGCGCCGCGCTGCTCGCGCGGGCCGTCGCCCTGGCCGCGCTCCAGGCGCTCTGGGTCCGCTTCGATCTCACCGGCCGCAGCCTCCGGCGCGGCCCGGAGCACGCGCGGGCCGTCGCGCTCACGTTCGACGACGGGCCGTCCGGCGACACGCCCGCCGTGCTCGACGCCCTGGACCGGGCCGGCGTGCGCGCCACCTTCTTCGTGCTCGGGGAGGCCGCGCTCCGCCGCCCGGACCTGGTCCGGGAGATCGCCCGGCGGGGCCACGTCGTCGCCCGCCATGGCCACACCCACCGCAAGCTCCTCGCCGCCGGCCCCGCCGCGGTGGCCGACGAGCTGGACCGGTGCGCGGCGGCGATCCGCGCCGCCGGCGTGGAGCCCGCGCCGCTGTTCCGGGCGCCGCACGGCTTCCGCGGCCCGTTCCTCGGCCCCGCGCTGCGCGCCCGCCGCCTCACCCTGATCGGCTGGACCCGGGGCGTGTTCGACACCGCGCGCCCCGGCGCCGACGTGATCGCGGCGCGCGCCTGCCGCCGGATGCGCCCGGGAGAGATCCTGCTGCTGCACGACGGGTGCGGGACGCCCGGGATCGACCCGCGGCGGGACCAGACCGCCGCGGCGGTGGCGGAGATCGTGCGCCGCTGGCGGGCGGCGGGCTACACGTTCGTCACGGTGGACGCGTTCTCGCCGCACGCGGGGGCCGCATGAGCGGCCGGCTCGCCAGGCTGGAGGCGCTCGGCCAGCCCCCGCCCGATCGCCGCCGCCGGCGCGCGCTCCGGCTCCTCGGGCTCGGCGTCGTCGCGGCGTTCGCCGCCCTGGCGGCGCGTCACGTGGACCTCCGCGGGGTGCTCACCGTCCTCGCCCGGGCCGACGTCGGGCTCGTGCTGCTCGCCTGCGGCGCGAACGTGCTCTCCCTCGCGCTGCACTCGAAGCGCTGGGCGTCGGTGGTCCAGCCGCCGGGCGCGCGGCTCCGGTTCCGCGACGCCTTCGCCGCGGTGACGGCCGGCTTCGCCGCCGGCGTCGTGCTGCCGGCCCGCGCCGGCGACGTCCTGCGCGCCGCGCTGCTCGCGCGCCGGGCCCGCCTCTCCACCGCCTCGCTGCTCGCCGCGGCGGCGCTCGACTACGTGGTCGGATCCGCCGCGCTCGTGCCGCTGCTCGCGCTCGTCGCCGTCGCCATGCCGCTCCCGGCGTGGGCCCGCACCGCGCTCCTCGTCTTCGCCGGCGTCGCGGGCGCGGGGCTCGTCGCCGCGTTCGCGCTCCGCCCGACGCACCGCGCCACCGCGGAGCCGGCCACCGCCCCCGGCGAGCGGCGTGTCGGGCTCGTCGCGCGCCTGCGGTCGGGCCTCTCGGCCGCGCACGATCCCGGCGCCCTCACGCGGTCGTTCGCGTGGGGGCTCGGGGGCTGGCTGGCCGAGGTGCTCATCGCCTTGCTCTCGCTGGCCGCCCTCGGCCTCCCCGCCACCCTGCCCAACGCCGTGCTCGCCGTGGTCGCCTCCACAGCCGCGAACGTCGTGGCGGTGTCGCCGGGCAACACCGGGCCGTTCGAGCTCGCCGTCGTGGTGGCGCTGTCCGGGCTGGGCGTGGACCGCGAGTCCGCGGTGGCGTTCGCCCTCGTCTACCACCTCGCCCACCTCGCGCCCGTGACCCTCATCGGCGGGGGGCTCCTGATCGCCGAGGCCCGCCGGGAAGGTCCGGCCGGAGGGGACGCGCTGCCAGGTCCGTAGTACCCTCGAGGGGTGCTCTCGCCGCCCCAACGGCTCGAGCCGCCCCGGGAGGGCGGAGAACAGGATGACGCCGCGGCGGTCGCGGCGGCCCTCCGCGGCGATCGCGTCGGCCAGCGCGCCCTCTACGATCGGCACCGCCCGGCGGTGGCCCGGATCGCGCGTGGATTCGCGGGCCTGGACGCGGACGACGTGGACGACGTCATCCAGGACACCTTCGTCCGGGCGTTCCAGAGCCTCGCGAAGCTGGAGCAGCCCGCGCGGTTCGGGCCCTGGCTGCTCACGATCGCCCGGAACCGCGCCCTCTCCCGGCTCGCCCGCCGGCGGGCGGGCGATCAGCTCGTGGAGGAGCTCTCCCGCGAGGCGACCGCGCTGCTCGAGCCGGACCGGCTGCCGGACCCGGACGCGGAGGTGGAGCTCGAGCTGGTCCGCCGGATCATCGCCGAGCTGCCGGAGGGGGCGGAGAAGGAGACGGTCCGCCTGTTCTACGTGGAGGGCGGGCTCTCGGCGCGGGAGATCGCCGCTCGGCTCGGGGTGGGGAAGAGCGCGATCACCATGCGGCTCGAGCGGTTTCGCGCCAAGGTGAAGCGGCGGCTGCTGGCGGAAGTGGCCAGGCTGCGCGGCGAGGAGTCTGGATGATCGTGAGAGCGCACCTGACGCAGGAGACCTACCGGCGCCTCCTCGAAGGCGCGCTGTCCCCGTCCGAGGCGCGGGCGCTCGCGGAGCACCTCGCGTCCGATTGCCCGCGCTGCGAGGAGCTCCTCGAGGCGGGCGGGCGGGCGGGCGCCGATCCGCTCGACGGCCGGGTCGATCGCGCCCTCTCCGGCCTCACGGCCGCGAGGGTCGCCGACGCCGGGGACGACCTCGAGTTCGAGCGGATCCAGCGGCGGCTCGCGAGCGAGGCGAGGCGCGGCGAGCCGGAGGCCGCGCGCCCGCGCCATCGCCGCGCGTGGGGCGCCGCGGCCGCCGCCGCGCTGGTCCTCGTGGCGAGCGCCGGCGCGCTGAAGTGGGCGCGCGCGCCCAGGTCGGGCTCGGAGTCGGCCTCGTGGACCGGAGAGAAGGGGCGCGCACGCGCGGTGCCCGTCCGGCTCCGCTTCCTCGTCCTCGACCCCGCGGGCGGCATCGAGAAGGGCGTGGAGGGCGAGGCGGTCCGGGCCGGGGCGCGGCTCCAGTTCGAGATCGAGCTCGGCAGCGCGGCGGACGTCGCGCTGGTGCGCGTGCCGGCCGCCGGCGCGCCCGAGGTGTTCCTGCGCGAGCGGCTCGGTTCCGGCCTCACGACGGTCTCGGTGGGCGGTCGGCCGGCGGCGTACCCGCTCGAAGGCCTCGCCGGCGCGCAGCGGTTCGTCGCGATCGCGTCCCCGGACACGCTGGACGAGCGCGGCATCGACGCCGCCGCCCAGGCCCTCGCGCCCCCGGCCCGCCCGGACGCGGCGGCGCTGCTCGGCCTCTCGCTGGACGCGGTCGAGGTGGACGTCGCCGGGCCCTGACCGGGCCGCCGTCCGCCCGCAGGTGCTCGCGGCGCCACGTCCCCGGCCCTCGTCGCGTGGTGGCCGCGGCCCCCGAGGTGCAGCGCCGCTATGCAGAGGCGGGTGGGGACGCGTCCCGAGCAGCTCATCCGGATCGAGGGGGCCCGGCAGAACAACCTCCAGGGCGTGACGGTCCGCGTCCCCGTCGGCGCGGTCACCGCCGTGACGGGCGTCGCCGGCGCGGGCAAGTCGTCGCTCGCCTTCGACGTCCTGTACGCCGAGGGGTACCGGCGCTACGTGGAGACCTTCAGCCCGTACGCCCGCCAGTTCCTCGAGCGGCTCGATCGCCCCCGCGCCGATCGGATCGACGGCGTGCTGCCGGCCAACGCGATCGACCGGACCGCGCCCGTGCGCACCTCGCGCTCGACCGTCGGCACCATGAGCTCGATCGCCGACTACCTCCGGGCGCTCTACGCCCGCGCGGCGACGCTTCACTGCCGCGGCTGCGGCGCGCCGGTCGAGCGCGACTCGCCCTCCTCGATCGTCGAGGCGATCTCGCGCGACGCGGCCGGGCACGCGGTGCTCCTCTGCTTCGCCGTCCGCGCGGGGCAGGTCCGCCCCGCCGCGCTCCGGGACGCCGTCGGGCAGGCCGGCTTCCGCCGCGTGCTCGAGGAGGGACGCGCCGTGCCCCTCGAGGCGGCCCGGCTCGAGCCGCGGGACGGCGCGATCCGGGTGGTCGTCGATCGCGTGGAGCCCGGTCGCACGCCGCGGGCCCGGCTCGTGGACTCGATCGAGACGGCGCTCCTCGCCGGGAAGGGGCGGGTGGAGGCGCACGTCGAGGGGCGCGGCGAGCCGATGCGGTTCAGCGAGGCGCTCCACTGCGCGCGCTGCGACCTCGCCTACTCGGACCCGACCCCCGCGATCTTCTCCTTCAACAACCCGGTCGGCGCCTGCGAGACGTGCAAGGGGTTCGGCCGGACCATGGACATCGATCCGGACCTCGTCGTGCCGGATCCGCGCAAGAGCATCGCCGAGGGGTGCATCCGGCCGTTCCAGGGCGACTTCTACTCCGAGTGCCAGAGGGATCTCCTGCGCCTCCTGCGTCGGCGCGGGCTCCGGGCCGACGTCCCCTGGTCCGAGCTGCCGGCGGAGGTCCGCCGGCTCGTCTGGGAGGGAGAGCCGGGCGGGCGCGAGGAGTGGCGCACCCGGTGGTACGGGATCGAGGGCCTCTTCGAGTGGCTCGAGTCGCGGACCTACCGGATGCACGTGCGCGTGTTCCTGTCGCGCTACCGGCGCTACCTGCCCTGCCCGGACTGCAGGGGGACGCGGCTCAAGCCGGGCGCGGGCCTGTTCCGGATCGCCGGCCGGACGCTCCCCGACGTCGAGGCGCTCCCGATCTCCGAGGCGGAGCGCGCCTTTCGCGAGTGGACGCCGCCGCGCGGGGACGTCCCCGCGGCGCTGCTCCTCCGCGAGGTGCGCGCCCGCCTCGCGTACCTGTGCGACGTCGGGCTCGGCTACCTCGCGCTGGCGCGCCAGTCGCGGACGCTGTCCGGCGGCGAAGCCCAGCGCGTCACGCTCGCGACGGCGCTCGGCTCGTCCTTGACGAGCACGCTCTACGTGCTCGACGAGCCCTCGGTCGGGCTCCACGCGCGCGACGTGGCGCGCCTCGCCGGCGTCCTGCGCCGGCTCGCGGCCGCCGGCAACGCCGTGGTCGTCGTGGAGCACGATCCCGCGCTCGTCTCGGCCGCGGACCACGTCATCGACCTCGGCCCGGGTCCCGGGCGCGAGGGCGGCAAGGTCGTGTACGAGGGACCGCTCCCCGGGCTGCTCCGGGCGCCGGGCTCGAGGACGGGAGCCTGGCTCGCCGGGCGCCTGCGCATGCCCGCGCCGCCCGAACGGCGCGTGCCCGGCGGCCGCGCCCTGCGCGTCGTCCGCGCGCGGGAGAACAACCTCCACGACCTCACGGTCGAGATCCCGCTCGGCCTCCTCGTGTGCGTGACGGGCGTGTCCGGCTCGGGGAAGTCCACCCTCGTGGACCAGGTGCTGTACCGGAACCTGCGGCGCGGGCTCGGGCTCTCCGAGCCGGAGCCCGGGGCGTGCGACGGGGTCCTCGGCGTCGAGCACGTCGCGGGCGCCGTCCTCGTCGACCAGTCGCCCCTCGGCCGCTCGTCGCGGGTGAACGCGGCGACCTACATCGGCGCGCTCGCCCCGATCCGCGAGGCGTTCGCCGCGACGGACGCGGCGCGCGAGCGCGGGCTCGGCGCGGCGGCGTTCTCGTTCAACTCCGCCGCGGGCGCGTGCCCCGCCTGCGAGGGCGCGGGCTACGAGAAGGTCGAGCTGCAGTTCCTCCCCGACGCCTACGTCCGCTGCCCGGCGTGCGACGGGCGCCGGTACCGTCCCGAGGTGCTCGAGATCCGCTGCCGCGGCCACACCGTCGTCGAGCTCCTCGACCTGCCGGCGAAGGACGTGGCGCGCGTCTTCGCCGACGACGCGCGCGTCGTCCGGGCGCTCCGGCCGCTCCTCGACATCGGCCTCGGCTATCTCTCGCTGTCGCAGGCGGCCCCCACGCTCTCCGGCGGCGAGGCGCAGCGGCTGAAGCTCGCGGCCCACCTCGCCCGCGGCGAGGAGGAGCGGAACCTCGTCTTCGTGCTCGACGAGCCCACGACCGGCCTCCACGCCTCGGACGTCTCCGTCCTCCTCGCGGCGCTGCACCGGCTGGTGACGCTCGGTCACTCCGTCGTCGTCGTCGAGCACGACGTGGAGGTGGCGCTCTCCGCGGACTGGATCGTCGACCTCGGCCCCGAGGGCGGCGACGCGGGCGGCACGCTCGTCGGGGAGGGGCCGGCGGAGCGCGTCGCGGAGCTGGACACGCCCACGGGGCGGATGTTGAGGGGCGCGCTCGCGCGGACGCGCGGGGGCGCCGCGCGACGTGCTCGGGGCGAACGCACCGCCGCGCGCCGTCCCGAGCGCGGGGGTCGCGCGCGGCTCGACCGGCCGGACGGTGGGGAGATCCTCGTCCAGGGCGCGCGCGAGCACAACCTCGCCGGCGTGGAGGTGCGGATCCCGCGCGAGGCCCTCGTGGCGGTGACCGGCGTCTCCGGCTCGGGGAAGTCGACGCTCGCCTTCGACGTGCTCTACGCCGAAGGCCAGCGACGCTTCCTCGACTGCCTCCCGACGTACGCGCGGCAGTTCATCCGCCCGCTGGCGCGGCCGGACGTGGACCGGATCGAGCGCGTGCCGCCGACGGTCGCGCTCGAGCAGAAGCTCTCGCGCGGCTCGCCGCTCTCGACCGTCGGCACCGCGTCGGAGGCGTACCACTACCTCCGGCTCCTCTTCGCGTTCCTGGGCGTCCCGCACTGCCCGCGCTGCGGGATCGCGGCGGAGGTCGCCTCGCCCGCCACGATCGCGGGGCGCATCGCGCGGGACCTCGCGGGCGAGGACGTGCTCGTGCTCGCGCCCGTGGTGCGGAAGCGCAAGGGCGCGCACCGCGCCGTGTTCGCGGCGCTCCACCGCCGGGGCGTCGCCGGGGTGCGCGTGGACGGCGTCCTCCTCGACGTCGCCCATCCGCCGCGGCTCGACCGCTGGCAGCTCCACGACGTCGAGGCGGTGGTCGAGCGGGTGCCGCCCGGTCCCGGGAGGCTGGGCCGGATCCGGTCGGCGGTGACCCGGGCCCTCGAGGCCGGGGGCGGGACGCTCGTCGCGGCGGCGCGCGGGCGGCCGGACGCGCTCTACTCGTCGCGCCGCGCCTGCCCAGGATGCGGCGCGGGGCTCCCCGTGCCCGATCCGCGCCTGTTCACCTTCACGCAGCGCTTCGGCGCGTGCGCCGCCTGCGAGGGGCTCGGGATCGATCCGTCGCGGTGGGAGCGCGTCCCCTGCCGCGCCTGCGGGGGCACGCGGCTTCGCGCCGAGGCGCTCGCGGTCCGGATCGGCGGCGAGAGCATCGGCGACGTGGCGCGGCGCACGGTGCGCGAGGCGCGCGCCTGGATCTCGGCGCTCCGCCGGCGCGGCGGGCTCCGGGAGGAGGGGCTCGCCCGCCACGGGACCTCGGACGAGGGAGACGGCTCCGCCGCGTCGGTCGTCCTCGAGCGCGTCCTCCCCGATCTCGCGCAGCGGCTCGCGCTCGTGGACGAGCTCGGCGTCGGCTACCTCACGCTCGATCGCGGCATGGACACGCTCGCCACCGGCGAGGCGCAGCGGATTCGCATCGCGGCCGCGCTCGCGTCGAACCTGCGCGGCGTCTGCTACGTCCTCGACGAGCCCACGGTGGGCCTCCACCCCCGCGACACCGAGGCGCTCACGCGGGCCCTCGCTGCGCTGCGCGATCGGGCGAACACCGTCGTCGTCGTCGAGCACGACGAGGCCGTCGTGCGCGCCGCCGATCACGTCATCGACCTCGGCCCCGGCGCGGGCCCCCACGGCGGGCGGGTCATCGCGGCCGGCACGCCGGGCGCGGTGGCGCGCGCGGCGGGATCCGTCACGGGCCTGTGGCTCCGCGGCGGAGGAGGGCGCCCGGCGTGGCCGCGGAGGCCGCTCGCGGGCGCCGCGCGCCTGCGGATCACGGGCGCGCGGCTGCACAACCTCCGCGGCGTGGACGTCGAGATCCCGCTCGGGCGCCTCGTGTGCGTCACCGGACCGAGCGGCTCCGGGAAGTCCACGCTCGTCCGCGACGTCCTTCACCCGGCGCTCGTCGCGCGCGCCGCCGGCGCGGCGCCCCCGCCCGTCCTGGACGGCCTCGTCGTGCCCGGCCCCGTCGCCCGCGCGCTCGTCGTGGACGAGTCGCCGATCGGCCGCACCCCGCGCTCGGTCCCCGCGACCTACGTCGGCGTGATGGACCCGATCCGCCGGATCTTCGCGGAGACGCCGGAGGCGCGGGTCCGCGGCTACGGCGCCGGCCGGTTCTCGTTCAACGTCGCGGGGGGTCGGTGCGAGCGCTGCGAGGGCCAGGGGCGGCTGCGCGTGACGATGCCGCTCCTCCCCGAGGTCTACGTCGCGTGCGAGGCCTGCGGCGCGCGTCGCTACAACGCGGACACCGTCGCGGTCTCGCTCCGCGGGAAGAGCATCGCGGACGTCCTCGCCATGACGGTGGACGAGGCGCGGGAGCTGTTCGCGTCGTTTCCGGGCGTGCGCTGGCCCCTCGAGTTCGTCTCCGAGATCGGGCTCGGGTACCTCCGGCTCGGCCAGCCCAGCCCGACCCTCTCCGGCGGCGAGGCCCAGCGGATCAAGATCGCGGCCGAGCTGGTCGGGGCGCGGGGGGGCCATTGCGTGTACCTCCTCGACGAGCCCACGACGGGCCTGCACATGGCGGACGTGGCGCGCCTGATCGCGGCGCTGCACCGGCTGGTCGAGCGGGGGCACACGGTCGTCGTGATCGAGCACAACCTCGATCTCGTCGCGGCGAGCGACTGCGTCGTCGATCTCGGGCCCGAAGGCGGCGACGCCGGCGGCCGCGTCGTCGCCTGGGGCACGCCGGAGGAGGTCGCCGGCTCGCGGACGTCGCGGACGGCGCCGTACCTCCGCCCGTTCCTCCAGCGCGCCGCGCGCCGTGCGGCGCCCGCCGCGGCGGCGAGGTGAGCCCGCTCGCCGCAGGCGCCGCGACGAGGGCCGCCCACGGACCCCCGTCTCGCCGCGAATCCGCGCTACAATCGGGGCCCGATGCGGATCCGGTCCGGCCTCCTCGCCCTCGCGGCGGCGCTCGTCGCGCTCACCGGCTGTGCCGGGAACGCGCAGATCGCGAAGGGGCGGCTCGTCCCGATCGACGTGCCGCGGGAGCGGCTCGAGGCGGCGCACGCGCCGCGGCGGATCGCGCTCCTGGTCGGGATCAAGGAGTTCGACGATCAGCGGTGGCACCCGCTCCGGTTCGCCGAGGCGGACGTGCAGGACCTCGCCGCCGTGCTGCAGGATCGCTCCCTCGGCGCGTTCGACGAGGTCCGGATCCTCTCCTCCAGCCCGGGGCACGAGGAGATCCTGCGGGCGCTCCGCGCGCTCGCCGAGGTGGACCGGGACGAGCGCGACACCGTGCTCGTCTACTTCTCCGCGCACGGCACGCTGGCGCGGGACGGGGTGGGCCAGCTCCGCCGGTACCTGGTCGCCCACGACACCCGCGCGTCCGACGTCCCCTCGACCGGGATCGCGATGGACGAGATCAAGGCCGCGTTCGACCGGCTCCGGTCGCGCCGCAAGGTGCTCGTGCTCGCCACCTGCCACTCCGGCTCCGGCAAGTCGCTCCTCCCGGAGGGTTTGCAGCGGGAGCTCGCCGGGATCAAGGGCGGCTTCTTCGTGCGGCCGATCGAGGAGGTCTCTCGCGCGAGCGTCGTCCTCGCCGCGGCCGACTGGGGCGAGGCCGCGCGTGAGGACGAGAGGCTCGGGAACGACATCTACACGCACTTCTTCGTGGAGGCGCTCCGCTCCGGCGCCGATCGGAACGGCGACGGCGCGATCACCGTCTCGGAGGCGCACGACTACGCACGGCGGACGACGTACGCCTACACGGAGGGACGTCAGCGCCCGAGCGCGGAGTCCACCGAGGTGGGCGTGGATCCGATCGTGCTCGTCGGGAGGGTGGCGCGCGCCGGCAAGCCGGAGCTCTACAGCTACTCCGCCCGGCTCGACGGCTTCACGGTCCGCGTCAATGGTCGGCCGCTCGCGGATCTCCCCGGCGGCGTCGCCGTGGAGCCCGGTCGCCTGCGGATCCAGGTGTCGAAGGGCATCGGCCCGGAGATCCTGGACGAGACGCTCCGGCTCGGCCCCGGCGATCGGATCGACGTCGAGACGCTCCTCTCGCGCAGCGGGGGGCGCTGGGAGGTGGCGCCCCGGGTCGCGCTCCTCGGCTTCCTCGACGCGCGGAGCCGGCGCGAGGTGCTCGGGGTCGTCCCGGGCTGGGGCGCGGCGGTGTCGCTGCGCGGGTGGCCGGCGCCGTCCCTCTCGCTCCGGCTCGACGCGACGACCGCGTTCGGCCGGTCCCGGCTCGAGAGCGGGGCGGGCTCGGCGCCGTTCGGGTACCAGGCGATCACGGGAGGCGTGTCGCTCCCGTGGCGGTTCGAGCCCGCGGGGCTCCACGGCGGCGCGCTGCTCGCCGGACCGCGGCTCTCGGCGGTCTGGCTCGAGCGGCGGTTCGACCTCGCGCTCGCGCCGCCCCGGCAGAGCCTGTTCACGTTCATGCCGGGCCTGCTCGTCGGGACCGACCTCCCCATCGGCGGCGGCTTTCGCGCCGGGGCGGAGCTGCACCTCGACTGGATGGTCGTCCAGGTGGACGGCGAGAACCGCTCGAGCGGCTTCGCCGAGCTCCTCGGCGGGGTGGGGTACCGGTTCTGACGAATGGAGCGTGGCCGAACGGCGGTCCGCGAGGTCGGACGCGGGGGAGGAGGCTCGTCTTGCGCCGTATCGTGACCGTCGGTTCATTCCTGCTCGTCGTCGCCTGCGGCGGCCTCACGACGCCCGATCTCCGCACCGGCGTGGTGCAGGGGAGGATCCTCGGCGCGTCCACCGCCGGCTACGTCTACCCGGCCGGCCACCCCGAGCTGAAGGTCGCGCTCGCGGCGGACGGCGCGTTCCGGCTCACCTTGCCCGCCGGCGCCCAGTCGCTGGTCGTGTACGACGGGACCTTCCAGATGGATCCCGCCACCGACGCGATCACGAGCTTCGGGCACGCCGACGTGGTGGACGTCGAGGTCGCCGGCGCCGACGTCCTCGACCTCGGCGACCGCGACGCGGAGGCGCTGCCCGTCGCGGGCGGCGTGCTCGCCGGGGTGCGCGGCGAGAGCGGCGCGCTCACCACGAACCCGCGGTTCCGGCTGGTCGGGGTCGAGCCGGAGGTCGCGAGCGTGGGCGCGTCCTCGGTCTTCTTCGCGGCGCTGCCGCCCGGCACGTACCAGCTCGACGTGGCCGTGGCCGGGTTCGTGGACGGCACGCTCTCCGTGGCCGTCTCCTCCGGGCAGACCGTGGCGTACGACGTCGAGGTCCTCGTGGACCAGGCCGCCGAGGTGAAGGGCTGCGCCGTCGCCCTCTCGCTCGGGGCGGCGACCGGGTGCGACGGCGACGGGCTCGCGTGCAACGCGGGCGACGGCCGCTGCTACCCGACCGATCCCACGACCTGCAGCAGGGTGTGCAACAGCGACCTGGACTGCCTCGCCGGGGTCCCCTGCGTGAACAACGCCTGCACCCCGCTCGTGGACTGCCGCACCTACCTCGCCGTCGCCGGCTCCTCCTGCGTTGACGACGACCCGTGCACGGCGGCCCTCGCCGGCGGCGTCTGCTTCACCCCGGACGACCACACCGCCGGGTTCTGCTCCGCGGCGTGCACCATCGACAGGCAGTGCGTCGGGTTCGGCGCGGGCGCGGTCTGCACGAGCGATCACTGCCGCCCGGCGTTGCCGTAGCGCGCCGGGCGTCCGGCCGCGAGCGGTTCGCCCTGCGCGCCGGGTCCGAACCGCGGTAGAAAGGGGGCCGACTTCCACGAGAGGGCACCCGATGAAGCTCGTCTCCAGCATCGCGCTCGTGCTGCTCGCCGGCTGCGCCACCGGCGGGCCCCGGCCGGAGGAGCACGCGCGGCCGCGCCAGGACCTGGTGCCGGTGAGTCGCGCGCTCCTCGCCATCGACGCCGCCGATCGCAAGGACGACATCGCGGCGCAGCGCGCGCGCTGGAGCCAGGCAGCCGACGCGGCGCCGCGCGATCCGGTGCCGCGCTTCCTCGCGATCTCCGCGCAGCCGCCCGGCGAGGACCGCTGGGAGGAGTTCAAGAACCTGGCCGCCACGCACCCGGACTCCGCCCTCGGGCAGCTCGGGATGGCGCGCACGTACGTCTCCTGGAACACGCTCGACCAGGCGGATCGCGCCGTCGTCCGGGCGCTCGAGCTCGAGCCGGACAACTGGCTCGCGGTGCTGGCCCGGGCGCAGGTCTCGGAGCGGCGCGAGCGGCTCGAGGCGGCGGCCGCGGACTACCGCGTGGTCCTGTCGGCCGACCCCGCCAACCCGGACGCGCACCTCGGTCTCGCGCGGGTCGCCCGCGCCGCGGGCGATCTCCAGCAGGCCGAGTCCGAGGCGATCGCGGCCCTCAAGGCGGAGCCGGATCTCTTCGGCGCGTACGCGCTCCTCGGCGAGCTCGCCTCCTCGCGCGACGACGCGGTGACCGCGGCGGACTACTGGACCGGCGCGGTCGAGGCCTCGCCGCGGGATCGGAACGCGCGCGTGACCCTGGCCCGGCTCCTGGAGAAGCGGGGCGACGCCGCCGGCGCGGCGGAGCAGTGGAAGGCCGCGGTCGCGCTCAAGGAGGACCCCGACGCCCTCGCGGCGCTCGCGCACGCCGCGCGCGCCGTGCACGACCAGGCCACCGAGCAGCGCGCCCTCGAGCGGCTGTCGGCGGTGGACCCGTCCGCCGGCGAGTGGCGCCGCATCGCCGAGATCCGCCTCGCCTCGCAGGACTTCGACGGCGCGGAGAAGGCGCTGCGCCGCGCGCTCGGGAGCGACCCGCGCGACGCGCAGGCGAACCTCGCGCTCGGGCGCGTCCACTCCGCCCGCGGCGACCTCCAGCAGGCGCTCGAGGCGTTCCGCGCCGCCGGCGAGCCGGGGCGGGCCGAGCGCGAGACGCTCGAGCGGCGGCTCAACATAGAGCGGGTCGCGCGCCCCGACGTGAACCAGCTCCAGCGCGCCGTCCAGGCGCTGGTGGATCGGACCTACCGCGCCCGCCTCGCCGAGGCGCCGTCGCTCTCCGGCGCCCTGCGGCTCCGCGTCACCGCCGACGCCGCCGGCGCCGCCACGCTCGTCGAGGTGCTGGAGGACTCGGTGCACGATCCCGACGTCCGCGCCTGCGCCTACTGGAACCTCAAGGATGCCTCCTATCCGCCGAACCGGCCGGGCCGGTACGCGTTCACGTTCGCCTTCCGCCGCTAGGCGGCGCGCCGCCCCGGCCGGGACCGGGCGGGTCGCCGCCGGGCTCGACGTGCTCGCGCGCGGGCGGTTCCGCGCGCTCCGCGGCCGGCGCGTCGGCCTGGTGTGCAACCCCACCGCGGTGACGCGCGGGCTCGTCCACGCGGCCGATCTCCTCGCCGCCGCGCCGGGCGTGTCGCTCGGCGCCCTCTTCGGCCCGGAGCACGGCGTCCGGGGCGACGCGCAGTACATGGCGGCGGTCGGGGGAGAGCGGGATCCGCGGACCGGCGTCCCGGTCCACTCCCTCTACGGCGAGACGGTGGAGTCGCTGAGGCCGCGCCCGGAGGCGCTCGCCGGGCTCGACGCGCTCGTGTTCGACATCCAGGACGTCGGCACGCGCTACTACACGTACCAGGCCACGATGATGCTCTGCATGGAGGCGGCGGCCGCGGCCCGGATCGGCTTCGTCGTCCTCGACCGCCCCAACCCCATCGACGGCGTGCACGTCGAGGGGCCGCGCCTGCGCCCCGGCTTCGAGAGCTTCTGCGGCCTGCACGACCTCGCCGTGCGCCACGGCCTGACCGTCGGCGAGCTCGCGCTCCTGTTCCGCGCGGAGCGCCGCCTCGACGTCCAGCTCGAGATCGTGCCGTGCGAGGGGTGGCGGCGCGCGCTGCGCTTCCGGGAGACCGGGCTCCCCTGGGTGTTCCCCTCGCCGAACATGCCGACGCCCGAGACGGCGCTCGTCTACCCGGGCATGTGCCTGCTCGAGGGGACGAACCTCTCCGAGGGCCGCGGCACGACTCGCCCCTTCGAGCTGTTCGGCGCGCCGTGGCTCGACGCCTACCGCCTCGCCGGCGATCTCGCGCGCGAGCGGCTGCCGGGGATCGCCTTCCGACCGGTGAGCTTCGTCCCGACCTGGGACAAGCACGCGGGGGTCCGCTGCCACGGCGTCGAGCTGTCCGTGACCGATCCGGCCCGCCTCCGCCCGTTCCGGACCGGCCTCGCCTGCGTCGTGCACGCCCGGGCCCAGGCGCCGGACCGGTTCGCGTGGCGGACCGAGCCGTACGAGTTCGTGCGGGACGTCCCCGCGTTCGACCTCCTCTGCGGGTCGGACCGGGAGCGGCGCGCGATCGAGGCGGGCGCCGCCGTGGCCGAGCTCGCCCGGGCGTTCGCCCCGGAGGAGCGCGCCTTCGAGCGGCGGCGCCGCCCCCACCTGCGCTACGAGTAGGTCATGGCGGGAACGGACCAGCGCGCGGGCGGGGCGGGGCGCGAGGTGGCGATCCTCGGCGGCTCCTTCAACCCGCCCCACGTCGCGCACCTCATGGCGGCGCTGTGGACGCTCGCCACGCAGGACGTCGCCGAGGTCTGGCTGCTCCCCTCGTTCCGCCATCCCTTCGGGAAGGCGCTCGCGCCGTTCGAGGACCGGGTGGAGATGTGCAGGCTCGCGGCGCGGAGCCTCCGCGGCGTCCACGTGTGCACCGCGGAGGCGGAGCTCGCCGGCGACCCGCTCGTCGGGAAGACGTCGCGCACGCTCGAGCACCTGCACGCGAAGCACCCGGACCTCCGGTTCGCGCTGGTGATCGGCGCGGACATCCTCCCGGACACCACCAAGTGGTACCGCTGGAATCGGGTGGAGGAGCTGGCGCGGATCGTGGTGGTGGGGCGGGAGGGCTACCCGCCGATCCCCGGCGCGCCGGCGCTGCCCGCGATCTCCTCCACGGAGATCCGGGGCCGGATCGCGCGCGGCGAGGACGTCCGCGGCCTCGTGCCGGAGCGGGTCCGCCGGTACGTCGCAGAGAAGGGGCTGTACCGTTGACCGCTCGCGCCGGGGCGCGGTGCGCCCTCGCGGCGGCGTGGCTCGCTCTCGCCGCGGCCCCCGTCCCCGGCCGCGCCGGGCCGCCCTACTTCACCGACGATCCCGAGCCCGTCGAGCTCCGGCACTGGGAGATCTACCTCGCCACCCAGTGGAGCCGCGATCGCGACGGGGGGCTCTCGGGGACCGCGCCGCACGTGGAGGTGAACTACGGCGCGCTGCCGGAGGTGCAGCTCCACGTCGTCGCGCCGCTCGCGCTGGCGCGCCCCGCCAGCGGGCCGACGGCGTGGGGCCTCGGCGATCTCGAGCTCGGGGCGAAGGTCCGGTTCCTCGAGGAGAGCCCGGTCCGTCCGCAGATCGGGGTGTTCCCCCTCGTCGAGCTGCCGACGGGTGACGCGGACCGCGGGCTGGGGGCGGGGGAGGTGCAGGCCTTCCTGCCGCTCTGGATCCAGAAGCGGTTCGGGCCGTGGACGACCTACGGCGGGGGCGGCTGGTGGCTGAACCCCGGGGCGGGGAACCGGAACTACGTGGCGCTCGGGTGGCTCCTCCAGCGCGAGGTCGCGCCGGGCGTGACGCCGGGCGTCGAGGTGTTCCACACCGCGGCTCGCACCGTCGGCGGCACCAGCGAGACCCGCGTGGCGGCCGGCCTCGTCCTCGACCTCTCGGAGGTGCACCACCTGCTCGTCTCCGCGGGGCGCACCTTCGGCGGGGGCGACGCCCTCCAGGCGTACCTCGCCTGGCAGCTCACGCTCGGGCCGCGCGACCGCGAGTGACCGCGGGGCCCGGCGGCGGGGGCGGGCGCCGATCGCGACACCACTCGCGAGCTGCCGGAACGCCGCAGACTCCTCCCTGCGCAGCTCGACGTGCCTTCCAGGCGTGGCCTTCATCACACCGTCCCTGCGCCGCCTCCACATCCGTGAGGTGTGCCGTGCTGGGGGACCGCGGGTGCGAGCGCGCCCGCACGGCGAGCGTGGGCTGGCTCGGGAAGGAGGTGGAGGCCGGGGCGCCACCCGCGGGCGGGTACCGGAATGACAAGATCGGCTCCGAAGAAGCCCGTGCCTCACCGGCATGCTGAGGTGCTCGCCACGGCTCTCGCCCACCGATGCGGGGCGGCAGGAGAGCTGGAGCAGGTACGGTGGCCGCACGTCGGCCATCATCACCGCCCGGCCGCCATGCGCTCACCCCGAGCGCTTCTTCTTCGCTGCGCACCGCGGCGCCGTTCCGGTTCGTGCGACAGGTGCGGAGTCGAAGAGCTCACCGCTCGACCGTCGCCTGAACCGGTCCATCAAGGCGTCCCCGAAGAACTTCCGAGCGGCGAGCTGGTTATGAAAGAAACAGAGAAGGTGAATGTTCTCGACCGTGGGCGGGCCGCCCAGGGCCTCGGCTTCGCGGTGATCGAACTCGAGCAGGCAGGTCGAGCCGCAGATGCCGCCGGACTCGAGGGGGTACTGGCAGCGGCCGCCGTCGCGGAGCCAGACCAGGCGCTTCACCTCGGCGGAGAGGTGCTCCGGCTTCGAGGGGCGGCGCTCCGCGAGCGGCTTCTGCACGAGCCCCTTCCGCTTGGCGCTTCGGGCGAGGAGGAGGTCGAGGCCGACCTCGAGGATCTCCTCGGTGGTGGCGCCGAAATGCGAATGAGAGAGCGCATCCCGCGCGGCGTCGAGCTTCTCGAGGAAGCGGCGGGAGACGTTGAAATGAAGGCGCCGGAGGTCGGCGCTGAGCGGCTCGATCGATTCGCGGCGGGCTTCGCGGAAAGATGGGGCGTGCGCCGCAGCGCGCGGAGAATTGGCATCGACAGGGTTTTCTGGAAAACCTCGCGTTTCGAGCAGCTCGAACGGTGCCGCCGTGACGATGTTCGGAGCCGCGACCGGGAGCGCCGCGCCCGGGCTCACCGCCGCCGCGCCCCCGAGGCGCGGAACGGTTTCCTCCGTGGCCGGGGCGCGCACCGCCGTCACGATCTCACGACGCGGCGGTTTCTCGACCGGCTTGATCTCGGCCGCAACCTCCGCCGCCTCGTGCTTCGAGCGGTGAAAGAACCGGGGCAGCACCTCCGCCCGGTTCTCGGGCGAGATCACCTTCGCGAGCTCCGCGATGCTCGAGATGCAAAGCCTCCCGTCGCGTAGCGGCTCGATCACCTCCGGGAACCGCTGCACCATCTCGGCCGCGGTCTTCCGGTAGAACGCCGCCCCCTTCGAGAGCCCGAGCTCGCGATGGAGGAACCAGAACAGGCTCGAGTAGCCGAGCTCGACCCAGAGCCGACGGCGATCGAAGTCGGCGAGGGCGACCAGGAAGTCGGCCATGCAGTCGTGCTCGCGGCGGAGGAGCTCGGAGAGGCGGGCGGAGAGATCGCGTGCGTTCATGAGCGGATCGTCTCACGGGAATTCGCGGCCTCCCCGGACGCACGCAATCGCGCCTGGACACGAGAACGCGAATCCGCCTTCGCGCCTCGGCTCCGGCTCGGGCACGCGGCGTACGGCGCCCGCCCAGCGCTGCGAGAGAGGCATCTTCGGACGATCCGGGCTCGCGAAGCGTCACCCACCGGTAAACGCGTCAACCGTCGAATGGTGAACTGTGGGTTCCCGCGAAGGGACGGGCGCGCAGACTTCGGTCTTCGCACTCACGGTCAATTAATAATGCGAAAGGCCGCGGAGCGGCACGCGATTCGGGACCGTGCGATGCCGGCAGGGGGCTGCCTCGCCCCGGTGTGAAACGCGGGCCTCTTCGGGGCCGATCTTGCGCAAACGATTCCCACGCGTCTGCGGCGCCCCCGGCCTTTCCATCTTCCTGAGCCCGGACCGCTCGCCATTCAGAGCCGTTCGCCTGCAAGGTCCCTCCTTCACGGCCTTGCCTGCGCGAGGACCTGATGAATGCTCAGCCCCGTCGCGCCTGTGCGGCTCGGTCGTCGTATGGCCCGCTCGGCGACCGCAGCGTTTGCCTCGCGACGCTCGACGCAAGCGAGCGGCGTCAGGCCCGCCCCAGGGCGAGCCCGCCGTCCCCGGCGTCCACCCGGACCCGATCGCCCGGGCCGAGCTCGCCCGCGAGGATCTTCTCGGCGAGCGGCGCCTCGACGAGCCGCTGCACCGCCCCGCGCATCGGGCGCGCGCCGAGGGCGGGATCGAAGCCGCCGTGGTCGAGGAGGAAGGCGACGGCGGCGTCGGTGGCCTCGAAGCGGATCCGCCGCTCCGCCTCGAGCCGCCGCGAGGAGTCGGCGAGGAGCAGCCGGGCGATCCGCGTGACGTCCTCGCGCGCGAGGGGCTCGAACGCGATGCGCTCGTCGAGCCGGTTCCAGAGCTCCGGCGGGACCGCGGCGCGCGCCGCGTCGAGGACGCGGGCGTCGCGCGGCGCGACCTGGGCGGCGGCCCCGAACCCCACGGTTCCGGACGCGGTCCGGGTCGCCTCGGCGGCGCCCAGGTTCGAGGTGAGGATCACGACCGCGTTCGAGAAGTCCACCTGCCGGCCGCGTCCGTCGGTGAGCCGCCCCTCCTCGAGCACCTGGAGGAGCAGCATCAGCACGTCGCGGTGCGCCTTCTCGATCTCGTCCAGCACCACCACGCAGGCCGGCCGGCGCCGCACGGCGTCGGTGAGCTGCCCGCCCTCGCCGTAGCCGACGTACCCCGGCGCCGCGCCGACCAGGCGCGCGACGCCGGTCGCCTCGGCGCACTCGCTCATGTCGAGCTGGACGAGGGCGTCGGCCGACCCGTACAGCGCGTCGGCGAGCGCCTTCGCGAGCTCGGTCTTGCCGACGCCGGTCGGGCCGAGGAAGAGGAACGAGCCCATCGGCCGGCGCGACGCGAAGCCGGCGAAGTTGCGCTTGAGGACCGCCGCGACCCGCCGCACCGCGCCGGCGTGGCCGACCACGCGCGCCGCGAGGGCCGCCTCGAGCGCGAGGATCCGCTCGCGGTCGCTCGCGACCAGGCGCGACTCGGGGATGCCCGCCATCTTCGCGACGACGCGGGCGATCTCGCGCTCGCCCACCTCGCGCACGCCCTCGCGCCGGGCGCGGGAGCCGGCGAGATCGAGCACCGCCACGGCCTTGTCGGGCAGGAAGCGGTCGGTGATGTGGCGCGCCGAGAGCGCGGCGGCCGCCTCGAGGGCCGCGGGCGCGTACGTCACGCCGTGGTGCTTCTCGTACCGGCCTGCGAGGCCGCCGAGGATCGTCACCGTGTCGGCGACCGACGGCTCGCGCACGAGGACCGGCGTGAACCGGCGCTCGAGCGCGGGATCCTTCTCGATGTGCTGGCGGTACTCGTCGTGGGTGGTCGCGCCGATGCAGGGGAACTCGCCGCGCGCGAGGGCGGCCTTGAGCTCGTTCGCGGCGTCCTGGGGCCCCTCGCCCGTGGAGCCCGCCCCCATGAGCGTGTGGATCTCGTCGATGAAGACCACCACCCTGCCGCCCGCCTTCCGGACCTCCTCCTTGATGCCGAGGAGCTTCTCGGAGAAGGCGCCGCGGAGCTGGGTCCCCGCCACCACGCCCGCCATGTCGAGCTCGACCACGATCCGCTCGCGGTCGGCGCCGCCGTGCTGGAGGAGCCGCTGCGCGATCCCCTCGACGATGGCGGTCTTGCCGACGCCCGGCTCGCCGACCAGGAGGGGGTTGTTGGTGCGGCGCTTCCCGAGGACGTCGATCGCCTCGTCCACCTCGCGCTCGCGCCCGACCAGCGGATCGAGCTTGCCGGCCGACGCGAGCTCGGTGAGGTTCCGCCCGAGCTGCGAGAGCCAGGGGAACGCCTGCGGGTCGAGGGCGTGGGGCGAGCGCGGCGCGCGGCGGGGCGCCGGGGTCTCGGCGGGGGCAGCCGCCTGGGCGGCGCGGCTCGCGCCGGGCGCCGGACGCCTCGCCGCCCCGCGCCTGGCGTCGGACGACCCCTCCCCGAGGCCGGTCGCCGCCTCGAGCTGCCCGAGCGCCTCGTCGAGCTCGCCGTCCAGGTCGCGCGCGCCCTCGTGCTCCGGCTCCGGCTCCGGCGCGCGGCGCGCGGCGGGGGGCGTCGCCGGCCGCGCCTGCGCGGCGGGACCGACCTGGACCGGCTGCACCTGCCGGAGCCGCCGGGGCATGCCGGCCGTGAAGTAGGAGAGGGCGACGTTCCGGAGCGACGCGACCGGGATGCCGCAGGCGACGAGGAGCTGGTGCGCCGCGGCGGAGCGGACCCGGCTCATGGCGATGAGCAGGTGGAGGCAGTCCACCTCCTCCGCGGCGACGCCCTCGGCGACGTCGCGCGCCCGGTCGCGGAGATCCCGCGCCACGGCCTCGGGCTCCTTGGGCGTGCCCGTCATCGCCTGGAGGATCCGGTCCTCGTCGATGCCGCGCTCGCGGAGGAGCACCTCGGCGCGGTTCGGGACCGTGAAGAAGGCGAGGAGCTGGTGCGCGCTGGTCAGCTTCTGGTTCACGCTCCGCGCGATGTCCTCCGCCTCCGCGAGGACCTGCAGCAGCTCCATCGACTCGATGACCGTGGACATTCTCGGTGACCATGCGATATCGCGTCGAACCCGTCAATTTTTCCGCGGGTTTCCGGGCCGCGGGGCCGGCGGAGGGGGCGAGGGTGGGGTACACTGACGTCGCACGGAGGCCCTCGATGCGTCTCGCCGCCACGCTGCTCCTCGCCGTCCTCGCGACCGCCTGCCGGACGGCGGCGCCGCGCCCGCCCGAGGCCACCGCCCCCGCGGCGCCCGTCGCGCCCGCGCCTCCGCCCCCCGCGCCGGCGCGCGCCGTCGCGGTGCCGGAGCCGCGGATCGCCCTCGTCCTCGGCGGCGGCGCCGCCCGCGGGTTCGCCCACATCGGCGTGATCCGGGTGCTCGAGCAGGAGCGGATCCCCGTCGATCTCGTGGTCGGCACCAGCGTCGGCAGCCTGATCGGCGCGATCTACGCGAGCGCGCGCGACTCCTTCGAGCTCGAGTGGACCGCGTTCCAGCTCCAGAAGGACGACCTGTTCGACTTCGGGCTCGTCAACGCGGTGGTCGGGATGGGCTACGCGAAGGGGGACAAGCTCGAGGCGTTCGTGCGCGCGAAGGTGAAGCAGGCGAACATCGAGCAGCTCGCGATCCCGTTCGCCGCCGTCGCGACCGACCTGAACTGGGGCGAGCGGGTGGTGCTGGACCGCGGGTCGGTCGCGCGCGCGGTCCGCGCCTCGTCGGCGATCCCCGGCATCTTCGAGCCGGTGGCGCACCAGGGGAAGATCCTGGTGGACGGCGGCGTGGTGGACAACATCGCCATCGACGTCGCCCGGCTGAAGGGGGCGGACCTCGTCGTCGCGGTGGACATCTCGGATGACGTGGGGAACGTGCAGATCCGGAACGTCCTCGACGTCCTCCTCCAGTCCACGAACATCATGTTCGCGGAGAACGTGAAGCACCGGCGGCAGGGGGCCGACGTGCTCGTCGCGCCGGACGTCCGCGGCGTGGGCATGCTCGACTTCGGCCAGAAGAAGCGGTGCATGCAGGCCGGGATGGACGCGGCGCGGAGGGCGGTCCCGCAGCTCCGGGCCGCGATCGCGGCGTGGAAGGCCCGGAAGGCGGCGCAGCTCGCGCCGCGGTCGTGATCCGGCCGGGTCGCGTCCCGTCCCCGCCGAGCCGCCGCGCCACCCCGCGGGGGTGATCCCGTGCGTGGGAAACCCGCACGTGCCGGCCGCGCCCCCGCCCGATCGTCCATAGATCGACCCGTGAACACGCCCATGTGGCGCGGCGATCGATGGGCGAGAGGGCGAACGGGGAGGGGGCTGTCGTGAGAGAGACCGACATGCGGCGGCGGGCGGTGCTCGTGGCGGCGATCGCGGTTGCGCTCGGTGCGCCGGCGAGCCGCGCCTACGCCTCGGCATTCCAGCTCGCGGAGCAGAACGGGAGCGGGCTGGGGAACGCCTACGCCGGGCAGGCGGCCGCGGCCGAGGACGCGAGCACCATCTACTTCAACCCCGCCGGCCTGACGCGCATCCCGGGCTTGCAGGTCGTGGCCGCGCTGAACTTCGTCAGACCGGTCTCCGAGTTCAGGGATCGCGGCTCCACCCCCGCGACGCTCCAGCCCACGCTGGGCGGCGTCGATGGTGACGCAGGGTCGCTGGCGCTCGTTCCGAACGGCTACGTGTCCTACGAGGCGGTCCCCGGGATGATCTGGGCGGGGCTGGGGGTGAACGTCCCGTTCGGCCTCGAGACCAAGTGGGAGTCCGGGTGGATGGGGCGCTTCCACGCCATCAAGTCGTCGGTCAAGAGCGTCAACCTCAACCCCACGGTGGCGTGGAAGATCGTGCCGTGGCTGTCCGTCGGCGCGGGGGTGAACCTCCAGTGGTTCGACGCCGAGCTGACGAACTCCGTCAACTACAGCGCCGCCGCGTTCGGCGCCGGCGGGGCCGCGGCGCTCGCCGGGCTGGCGCTGGCCGGCTGCGGCACCGCCGCCGGGGGGTGCGAGGGCGTCGCCAACGTCTCCGGGGACACCTGGAGCTGGGGCTGGAACGTCGGCGCGATGGCCGAGCTCCCGACCCGGACCCGCGTCGGGGTCGCGTACCGCTCCGCGCTGACGCACTACATCAAGGGCGACGTCACGTTCAGCAACCGGCCGGCGCTCCTCGCCGCGGCCTTGCCGGACGGTCCCGTGAAGACGAAGATCGAGGTGCCGGACACCGTGTCCGTGGCGGTGGCGCAGCAGGTCATCCCCAGGCTCGAGCTCCTCGCCGACTTCACGTGGACGGGCTGGTCGTCGATCCAGAACCTCTCGATCTTCCGCACCAGCGGCGCGCCGCTCACCAGCACGCCGCTCCGGTTCGACGACAGCTGGCGCGTGGGGCTGGGCGCGAACTACCAGCTCACGGCGCCGGTGAAGCTCCGCCTCGGCGTGGCCTACGACACGACGCCGGTCCGAAACGAGTTCCGCACGCCGCGCCTCCCCGACGAGGATCGCACGTGGCTGGCGGGCGGCGTCCAGTGGGCGTTCTCGCGGCACGCCGCGATCGACCTCGGGTTCGCGTACCTCTTCGTCCGGGACGCCAGCAGCAACCTGCCGAACGTCGATCCCAACCCGCCGGCCGGCTTCGTGGCCTCGCCGAAGGGGCACCTCGTCGGCACGTACCGCGGCGAGGTCTGGGTCGGGAGCGTGCAGGCCCGGTACTCGCTCTGACTCGCCTTTCGCCGAGTCTGATCCGACGTGATCGCGACGTGCTCCGGGTGACCGCGGGCCGGGGGAGGCGGCGAGCCTACTCGAGCCCGCGGGCGTACAGCTCGTCCTCGTTCAGCCCGAGGAAGTGGCCCACCTCGTGGATGAGCGTGATCCCGATCTGCTCGATGAGCTCGGCCCGGCTGCGGGCGAACCTCTCCAGATTTCGCTGGTACAGGACGATCGACGACGGGAAGTGGCTCCACGGGTCCATCGAGGCCTTCTGGCCGTACGGCGCGCCGCGGAAGAGCCCCAGGATCGCCGGCGAGAGCGGCGGATCCGAGGAGAGGAGGTCGTCCTGGGACGGCAGCTCCTCGATCGTGATCGCGACGTTGGCGAGGTAGCTCCGCACCTGCTCCGGCACGTCCGCCAGCGCGTCCTCCACCGCGGCGTCGAACGCCTCGGGGGAGAGCGCGATCGGCTTCGGGAACTCCTGCGGCGCGAGCTTCCGCGCGCGGGCGGCGCGCCGCCGGGCCTCCTCGGCGTCGCCGCGCCGCTCCGCCACCAGGCCGAGGTAGTGGTGCGTCCACGGCTCGTCCGGCGCGAGCGCCTCGGCGCGTCGGAGCACGCGGTCGGCCTCGTCGAAGCGGCAGAGCTCGTACAGCGCGAACCCCGTCTCCAGCAGGACGTCCACCCGGCCGGGGTCCTCCCGCTCCGCCTCGGCGAGCCGCTCGAGCGCCTCGACGGAGCGGCCGAGCTGGTTCAGCGCCGCGCCCTCGAGCCAGGCGAGCTCGGCGCCGAGCTCCGCGTCGCCGGCCTTGCGGGCGGCCTTGCGCCCGCGGCGCGCCAGCTCGAGCCCGCGCTCGACGTGCTCCCGGTCCGCCTCGTCCTCGGGCAGGACGTTCACGTAGAAGTCGGCCGCGCCGCGGAGCAGCTCCACGTCGTCGCGATCCGCGGAGAGGGCGCGCTCGTACGCCGCCCGGGCGTCCTCGATCCGGCCCAGCTCGGCGAGGGCCGCGGCCCGGGTGTGGAGCGCCGCGACCGAGCGGGGGGCCGCGGCGAGCGCCTCGTCCGCCCGGGCGAGCGCCTCCTCGAAGCGGCCGGCCTCGAACGCCTCCGCGGCCGCGTCGAGGAGCGCCTCCTCGTCGGCGCGCCCGTCCCGGGGGCGATCATCGAAGCCGCGCATGGCGGGGCGACGTAACCGCGGCGCCGGCGCGCTGTCAACGCGCGCCGCGGGCAGGTCGACCCCGCCGGAGGCTTCACTGAAAGCGTGCACGGAGCGGCCCGGGAGCCCGCTTGACCGGGTCCTTCGAGCGGTTATGTTACCCGCCGTCCGCGCGGACGGGTGCCGTCGCGCGCCAGGAACCCACCGAGATTTCGCTGCCTTCGCAAAAAAAAGGAGCTCCGAGATGCCGGCCAAGGAGATCGCATTCCACCAGCCCGCCCGCGAGGCCGTCCTCCGCGGCGTGCAGACCCTCGCGGAGGCCGTGTCGGTGACGCTCGGCCCGAAGGGGCGGAACGTCGTCATCGAGAAGAGCTTCGGATCGCCCACCATCACGAAGGACGGCGTGACGGTCGCGAAGGAGATCGAGCTCGAGGGGAAGCTCGAGAACATGGGGGCGCAGATGGTCCGCGAGGTCGCCGCGCAGACCTCGGACAAGGCCGGTGACGGCACCACCACCGCCACCGTGCTCGCGCGGTCGATCTTCGAGGAGGGGCTGAAGCTCGTCTCCGCGGGCAACGACCCCATGGACCTCAAGCGCGGCATCGACCGCGCCGTCGAGGTCGTCGTCGCCGAGCTCCAGAAGCAGTCGAAGCCGACGCACGGCAAGAGCGACATCGCCCAGGTCGGCACCATCTCCGCGAACGGCGACGAGACCATCGGCAACATCATCGCCGAGGCGATGGAGAAGGTCGGCAAGGAGGGGGTGATCACGGTCGAGGAGGCCAAGGGGCTCGAGACCACGCTCGAGGTGGTCGAGGGCATGCAATTCGACCGCGGCTACGTCTCGCCGTACTTCGTCACGAACCCCGACCGGATGGAGGTCGTCCTCGACGAGCCGTTCATCCTCGTCACCGAGAAGAAGATCTCGGCGATGGCCGATCTCGTCCCGGTGCTCGAGCAGGTGGCCCGCAGCGGGAAGCCGCTCCTCATCATCGCCGAGGACGTGGACGGGGAGGCGCTCGCCACCCTCGTCGTGAACAAGCTCCGCGGCACCCTCCACGTCTGCGCGGTGAAGGCGCCCGGCTTCGGGGACCGCCGCAAGGAGATGCTGAAGGACATCGCGACGCTCACGGGCGGTCAGGTCGTCGCCGAGGAGCTCGGCATCAAGCTCGAGCAGCTCGGGCTCGCGGATCTCGGCCGCGCCAAGCGCATCACGATCGACAAGGACAACACCACGATCGTGGACGGCGAGGGCAAGAAGTCCGACATCGAGGCCCGCATCAAGGTGATCCGCGGCCAGATCGAGGAGACCACGAGCGACTACGACCGCGAGAAGCTGCAGGAGCGGCTCGCGAAGCTCGTCGGCGGCGTCGCGGTGATCCAGGTCGGCGCGGCCACCGAGACCGAGATGAAGGAGAAGAAGGCCCGCGTGGAGGACGCGCTGCACGCCACGCGGGCCGCCGTCGAGGAGGGCATCGTCCCCGGCGGGGGCGTCGCCTACCTGCGCTCGCTCGCGGCGCTCGACGCCCTGAAGGTGGAGGGCGACCAGCGGTTCGGCGTCCAGATCGTCCGCCGGGCGCTGCTCTGGCCGGCGCGCCGGATCGCCGAGAACGCCGGGAGCGACGGCCCGGTGGTGGTGGCCCGCATCCTCGAGGGGAGCGGGGCGTTCGGCTTCAACGCGGCGACCGAGGTCTTCGAGGACCTGGTGAACGCCGGCGTGATCGATCCGACCAAGGTGTCCCGCACCGCGCTGCAGAACGCCGCGTCGGTGGCGGGCCTCCTCCTGACGACCGAGGCGATGGTCGCCGAGAAGCCGAAGAAGAAGGCGCCCGCGGCCGGCCCCGGCATGGGCGGGATGGAGGACATGGAGTACTGAACGGGGCCTGAACGGGGCCCGGTCGGCCCGCCGCGCCGTGGCGCGGGAGCCGCACCCCCGTTACGTATGGAGCACGCCGGACGGTCGCCTCGGCGAGCCATCCGGCGATGACGAGGGCAGCCGCTACTACGCTCTCACGGGCGGAACCCGGCAGTCGTCGTCAGCGGGGCCAGGGGCCGGAAGGCTCCCGGCCCCGCGTTCTTTCGCCCCGCGCGGGCTGCGGCGTGCGCCGCGGCGTCAACTGCGCTCGCCCGCGGGCACCGGCGGCAGATCCCTCGAGGCCATGTAGACCACGTTCCGGGTGGAGCGCTTCCCGCGGTACATCGCGCGGTCGGCCAGGTCGAGGATCTCCGCCTTCGACTGCGCGTGCTCGGGGAAGCTCGCGAGCCCGATCGAGGCCGTCACGCGGACCGGGGCGGCCTCCCGCGAGAGGAAGCAGTGGCCCTCGACGGCGCGCCGGATGCGCTCGGCGACCTTGAGCCCCCCGCCCGAGTCGATCCCGACGAGCACGACCACGTACTCGTCCCCGCCGTACCGGACCACGACGTCCTCGTCGCGCACGCACGAGCGCAGGACGCGCGCCACCTCGACGAGGAGCTGCGAGCCGACGAGGTGGCCGTGCGCGTCGTTGACCAGCTTGAACCGATCGAGGTCCAGGAAGAGGACCGTGAACGGCTGGCCCTTCGCGAGCTCCCGGGCGAGGGCCATGTCGAGGTAGCGGGTGTTGTACAGGTGCGTGAGGTCGTCGAGGTAGGCGAGGTGCTCGACCTGCCGGAGCCGGCCCACGTTCCGGAGCGCCAGCCCCAGGTTCCGGCACAGGAAGGCGGCCGCCTCGGCCCCCGGAGCGTCCAGCTCGTCCGCGACGGGCACCGCCGCCGCGCCGACCACCGCCCCCTCGTCGGTGATGGGCAGGAGGAGGGCGCGCGGCGCGAGCGCGGTCAGGGCGCCCGGGAGGTCCACGTGCGCGGGGCGCTCGGGCGCGAGCCGGTCGAGCGCGGGGGCGCAGACGGCGAGCAGGTCGGCGGCCGCGCCGGGCGCGATCCCGTGCGCCCCGGAGAGGCCCCAGCGCCCGTCCTGCCCTCGCTCGAGGAGGGCGCCGCCGGCGCTCCGGCAGGACGCGGCGACGGCGGCGAGCGCCATCGGGACCAGCTTGTCGCGATCGAGGGTCGCGGCGATCCGCTGCCCGGCCTCGAACAGCTTCAGGTGCGCGCGGAGGGTCTTGTTCTCGGCGAGCAGCTCGCGCGTGGAGAGGCAGCGCTGCACCGTGAGCTGGAGCTGCTCGGGCGTGACCGGCTTCACCAGGTAGTCGGAGGCGCCGGACTTCATGGCCTGGACGGCGGGATCGACCTCGTCGAGGGCGGTGATCACCGCCACCTCGAGGTTCGGGTCGAGCTGCTTGGCGGCGGAGAGGAGGTCGAGGCCGGACGAGCCGGGCAGGATCACGTCGGTGAGCAGGACGTCGAAGCGGCGCTGGCGGAGCAGCGCGAGCGCCGCCTCGGCGTCCTCCGCGACCTCCACGTCGTAGCCCGCAGCGCGCAGGTAGTCGGAGTACACGGTGCGCGCGAAGCGCTCGTCGTCCACGAGGAGGACCGCGTGCGACATCGGCGAACGTATATCATGCCCTCCGTGGAGTCCCTCCCCGCCGAGCGCAAGGCGCTGCTCTTCTCCGTCGGCGGCGTGCGCCTCGCCCTGCGGCTCTCGCTGCTGCGCGAGATCCTGGCGGTGCCCGGCGACGCGGGCGAGATCGAGGCGCGCGGCGAGCCGGTCCCGGTCGCGTTCGTCTCGACGGTGCTCGGGCTGCCCGCCGGCCCGTCGCCGTACGCGATCCTCACCGAGGGTGCGCCGCGCGTCGCCCTCCGGGTCGAGGCGCTCCACGGCATCGTCGATCTCGCCGAGGCCGAGTTCTTCCAGCTCCCCGCGCGCACCGCGCTCCCGCAGCCCGCGCCGTTCTCCGGCGCGGTGGTCGCGCGCGGCGAGGTGGCGCTCGAGCTCGCGGTGGGGACGCTCGGGTTCGCGCCGCTCGAGCCCGCCGAGGAGGAGCACCCCGAGCCGCCGGCGGGGCTGGGCGCGAGCGCGGACCGCGAGCTGCGCTTCGCGCGCGCGGGGGCGGAGTACGCGGTGCCCCTCTCCATGCTCGTGCAGGTGCTGGAGGACCCCCGCCTCGCGCCCGTGCCGCTGACGCCGCCCTCGCACCGCGGCCTCCTCTACCACGGGCGGGCGCTCCACCCCGTGATCGACCTGGCCGTTCTCTACGGCGATCCGTCGCCCGGCGGCGGCGGCACCGTGCTCCTCGTGGACGCGGGCGGGGCCGGTGTGGGCGTCGTGGCGGACCGGGTGCTCGGGGTGGGAGAGGGGGGCCCCGACGTGATCCGGCCGCCGTGGGACGCGCTGTTCGGCCCGTAGCGCGCCGGAGCGCCGCCCGACGCCGGCGCGGCCGGTCCGCCGTCGGTGCGCGCGAGGCCGCCGGAACCCGCGAAATGCCTCGCAATTGTTGACATCGAGGGAACCCGGGCGTTACTGAATACGATCCCCTATACGGTCCTCTCACCCGACGGTCCGGAACCCTCGCCATGCCCAAGAACCTTCTCCTCGCGGACGACTCGATCACGATTCAGAAGGTCGTCGGGATCACGTTCGCGAAGAACGAGGACATCAAGGTCACCGCGGTGGACAACGGGGAGGCGGCGATCGCGAAGGCGCGCGAGCTGAAGCCGGACCTGATCCTCGCCGACGTGGTGATGCCGAAGCGGAACGGCTACGAGGTCTGCGAGGCCGTGAAGGCCGATCCGGCCCTCCGCCACATCCCGGTCCTGCTCCTCGCCGGCACGTTCGAGGCCTTCGACGAAGCGCGCGCCCGCGCCGCCCGGGCCGACGGCCACATCGCGAAGCCGTTCGAGAGCCAGGCCCTCATCGACAAGGTGAACGCGATCCTCGGAGGGAAGGGCGCCGCGGGCGCGTCCGCGGCCGCCGCTCGCCCCGGCCCCGCGCCGCACCCTGGGGCGCCGATGCCGCAGCCGGGCGCGCGCCCCGG
>NZ_JALCZA010000057.1 GCF_022690765.1 Anaeromyxobacter oryzisoli
GGCCCCCGGCCCGAGGGCCACCGGGGCGACCGCGCCGAGGCCGGCTCCCGCGCCCGCCCCGAGGCACGCGCCCACGCCCGTCCCCAGGCCCGCGCCGAGGCAGGCCGCGGCCGCGCCGAGGCCCGCCACGTCCGTCCTCGAGCCCGGCGCACTCCAGGCGCTCCTCGCGAAGCTCGAGGACCAGGATCACTTCGAGGTCCTCGGCGTGAAGCGCGACACGCCGGCGTCCCAGGTGAAGATCGCCTACTTCCAGCTCGCGAAGCGGTACCACCCGGACGCCGTGCCTTCGGACGCGCCGCCGGAGGTGAAGAAGCTCTGCGCCGACGTCTTCGCGAGGATCGGCGAGGCGTGGAACGTGCTCTCCGACGAGGCGCGCCGCGCCGAGTACCTCGAGTCCCTCGCCTCGGGCGGCGCCGCCGACATCGACGTGATGAGCATCCTCCAGGCGGAGAACCTGTTCCAGGCCGGCACGCTCCTCGTGAAGAGTCGCCGCTACGGCGAGGCGCGCGCGAAGTTCGAGGAGGCGTTGAAGCTCAACCCGGACGAGGCCGAGTTCGGGATCTGGAAGGCGTGGTGCGACTTCCTCGTCGCGCCGGACCAGAAGCGGCAGCACGGCGCGAGCGCCGCCGCGATCGAGGCCGCGCTCAAGAAGAACGCGCGGTGCGTGCCGGGGCACCTGTTCCTCGGCCAGATGGCGAAGCTCACGGGAGACCTCGGCGCCGCCGAGCGGCACCTCCGGCGCGGCCTCCAGGTCGCCCCCGAGAGCGCCGACCTCCTCCGCGAGCTCAAGTACCTCAGGAAGTGACCGCAGGAATCGACATGCCCGCACCCACGAACCCGAAGAAGCGCGCCCTCATGCCGTCGTCCCCGCTCCGCAAGACCCTGCGGTCGGCGGGTCACCACCTCTCCGCCGTCGTGCAGATCGGCAAGGAGGGCGTCACCGAGCCGGTGCTGCGCCAGCTCGACGAGGCGCTGCGGGTCCACGAGCTGGTGAAGGTGAAGGTCGGGACGGAGAGCCCGGAGGACCGCTTCGCGGCGGCGGACCGGCTCGGCGCCGCCGCGGGCGCCCAGATCGCGCAGATCCTCGGCCGGACCGTGCTCGTCTACCGGCGGCACCCCGAGCGGCCGCGCTTCGAGCCCCTCGAGGCCGGCACGGGGGCCGAGCTCGCCGCCGCTCCGGCGAAGCGGGGAGCGCCCGCGCCCCGTCCCGCCGCGAAGCGAGAGGGCGCACCGAAGCGGGGGGGCGCACCGAAGCGCGGGGGCGCACCGAAGCGCGGGGGCGCACCGAAGCGGAGGGGCGCCCCGAAGCGCGGCGCCCGCGCCCGCCCGCCCCGCCGGGCGAACCCGCGCCGGCGCGGCCGATCCCCCGGCTAATCTAGTGCAGCTCGCCGCTGCCGCGCTCCTGTGACGAGCCGGCGGCGGAGCCGTCGTCGCCGTCGTCGAACCGGCGGCGCGCCTCCTCGATGTCCTCCTCGTCGGCGATCCCCTTCTCGAGGAGCAGGCTCTCGGCGATGTCGCTCTGCGTGACGGCGTGTGCGACGTCCGCCTCCGCGGCGTCCACCCGCACGTGCAGCTCGCGGACGAGCTCGGCGAGCCCGGCGATCTGCGCGGCCATCGCCTGCTCCCTCCTGCGGAGGTGCACGAGGGAGGCGAAGACGGCGACGAGGGCGACTGCGACCGGGAGGGACATCGGCGCGGATGCTAGCGACCCCGCGCGGGGCGTTCAAGACGCCCACCCGGACTAGTGCTGAACCGCGACGGGTACGTTCTTGTGGCAGTCGCCTCTCCGGGGGATGCTCGCGGGGATGGCGCGCCGGCCGAACGTCACGCTCGCGGTGAAGCGGCTGATCCGCGACGTCGCCGCGCGCGTGCCGGAGCTGGCGCACGTCCGGGCGACGCGGGTGCTGGTCGTGGCGGGCGAGGCGCGCCGGAGCTCGCGCGCCACCATCCGGGCGGCGCGCGGCGGCGGGCGGGGCGCGCGCGGAGGGCCGGTCATCCGCGTGAAGGGGCGGCGCGTGCTGTACGTCATCACGCTGCGTCCACTCTGGTTCCGCTCGTCGAGCCCGGAGCAGCGGATCGCGACGGTCCTCCACGAGCTCTACCACGCGTCGACGCGGTTCGACGGCACGCTCCACCGCGGGCGCCGACACGCGCGGTTCCCGCGCGCCCGGTACAACCGCAGGATCCGCGCGCTCCTGCGGCGCTACCTCGCGGAGGCGCCGCCCGAGATCGTGGCCCCCTTCGCGCACCAGGGGATCGTGCGCGTGCGGATGTGGCTCGAGCGCCCCGGCTCGCCGCGCGCGGGGGAGGGCGCCGCGCGCAAGATCTACACGGAGCACCAGCTCTTCTACGGCCTGGCCCGGATGCAGGCGAGGGCGGGCACGGACGCGGGGTGATCCTTCAGGCGGGCTCCGGGAGCGGCGCCGAGGGGGGCGCGTGCAGGCTGTCGCCGTGCGCGTCCATCGTCACCACCGCGGGCAGGTCCTCGACCTCGACGTGCCAGACCGCCTCGGCGATCCCGAGCTCGTCGAGGAGGTGCACGCCGAGCACCCGCCGCACGTACCGGGCGAGGGTCACGGCGAGGCCGCCCGCGACGTGCAGGTAGACCGCGCCGTGGACGCGGAGGGCCTCCTGCGTGCGCGGCCCCATCCCGCCCTTCCCGAGCACCGCCCGGAGGCCGTAGCGCGCGATCACCTCCGCCTCCCAGGGCTCGAGCCGGGGCGAGGCGCTCGGCCCCGCGGCGACGAAGCGCCAGGCCCCGCTCGCCGGATCGCGCGCCACCACCGGCCCGCAGTGGTAGACGGCGCCGCCCTCGGTCCAGGCGCGGACGACCGGCTCGTCGCGCCGCACGAGCCGCCGGTGCGCCGCCTCCCGCGCGGTGACGAGGCCGCCGCGCAGCCGGACCTCGTCGCCGACGCGGAGCGCGCGGATCGCGCCGGCGGTGGTGGGCAGCTCGAGGCGGGTCGGCATGTCTCCTCTCGCGTCCGGCCTCCCTCGCCGGCTTCGCTTCCCGATGGTTCTTGCGGCGGCCCGGCGGGGCGGTCTATCTCCACTTGGGGGCCCGCTGGCCCACGCGACCTCGTCGAGGTGGCGTGCGGCGACGGGAGTCGGAGGCCGCGGCGGCCCTCGCCGCACGAGGGAGAGAGGAACACGTGAAGAAGCAGATCCGGCTGCCGCTCACCGCGCAGGGGCGGCTCGACCGCGCCCTGGCCGACGCGCTCGGCCTCGGCCGGGCGGCCGTGAAGCGCGCCTTCGCGCTCGGGGAGGTCCGCGTCCGCGGCCGCCGGGTGCGGGCGAGCGATCCCGCCGCGCCCGGCGCGCTGGTCGAGCTCGACGTCGAGGAGCCGGCCGGCCCGCCCGCGCCGGAGCCGGAGGCGCCGCTCGCGGTCCTGCTCGAGGCTCCCCGCCTCGTGGTCGTGGACAAGCCCGCCGGGATCGCGGTCCACCCGCTCGCCCCCGGCGAGGGCGGCACGCTGGCGAACGCCGTGGTCGCGCGGTACCCCGAGTGCGCCCTCGCGTCACCGGATCCGCGCGAGGGCGGGGCGGTGCAGCGGCTGGACCTCGAGACGAGCGGTTGCGTCCTCTTCGCCCGCGATCCGGAGGCGTGGGCGGCGCTCCACGAGCAGCTCCGGGCGCGCGCGGTCGAGAAGATCTATCGCGCGCTCGTGGCGGGGCGCGTCTCGGCCGGCGGCGTGTCGTCCGTGCCGCTCGCGCAGCGCGGTGGGCGGGTGGTGGCGGCGCCGGACCGCGAGGCCGAGGACCGGCTGCTCGCGAAGGGGCTCCGGCCGCGCCCGGCGGAGACCCACTGGGAGCCCGAGCGCCGCTTCGCCGCGCACACGCTCCTGCGCGTCCGGATCGCGACCGGCGTGATGCACCAGATCCGCGTCCACCTCGCGCTGCTCGGTCACCCCGTGGCGGGCGACGCGCTCTACGGCGGCGCCGCGGCCGCCATCCCCGGTCTGCACCGACAGTTCCTGCACGCGACCCGCCTCGCCTTCGAGGCGCCCGGCGGCGATCACGTCGCGGTGGAGAGCCCGCTCCCGCCCGAGCTCGAGGCCGTGCTGGGACGGCTGGCGGCGGGGGAGTAGGGGAAGCCTCCTACCGCGCGCTCGCCCCCGCCGCGAGCGGCGCGTCCGTCATCAGCCCGATGGTGTTCACGCCGGCGCCGTGGGCGGCGTCGAGCACCTGGATCGCCTGCTCGTACCTCACCGGGTCCTCCGCGTCGAAGAAGAGGACCTTCGACGGGCGGCCATCGTACGCAGCGTGGAGGAGCCGCGCCGCGTCCTCCACCGCCAGCTCCTGCCCGTTCAGCCGGACGCGGCCGTTCTGGAGCGCGGTCAGGACGGTCTGATCCGGCGGGACCGCGTCCGGCGGCACCGGCTGCACGTCCGGCTCCACCTCCGGGACGCGGAGGAACTTCTGCTTCTCCGCGAGCGGGGTGAGCACCATGAAGACGATGAGCAGCACCAGCACCACGTCCACGAGCGGGGTGACGTTGATCTCCGCGACCCGCCGCCCGGGCCCGAGCTCCGTCGCCATCGCTACCGCCCCTCCGCCTGGGTGGCGGCGAGGGAGACGCCGGCGAGGCGGGTCTTCGAGAGCTCGCGGATCACCTCGCGGACGACCCGGTACTCGACGTCGCGATCGCCCCTCACGAGGACCGCGGCGCCCGGGTGGAGCCGCATCCGGGCCCCGACGCGGCGCGCGAGGTCCTGCCGCTGGACCTCCTCCTGGTCGATCCAGAGCCGCCCGTCGCGGGTCACCGAGACGAGGATCGGGTCGCCGCCGCGCGTGAGCGCCGAGACGTGCCGCGCGTCGGGGAGGACCACCGGCTTCCCCCGCTGGAGCATCGGGGTGACGACCATGAAGACGATGAGCAGGACCAGCACGACGTCCACCAGCGGCGTCACGTTGATCTCGCTCCTCATCACCGGCCGCGTCCAGCCGAGATGCGCACGCGGCTGCGCGCCGCCCGATCGCGCGAGCGTCCTCGTCATCGGGCCCTTGCCGCCCACGTCCATGGACATCGGTTGTCGTCTCCTCGCCGGGCGAGCGGTGCGGCCGCTACCTCCCCTCGCGCCCCTCCTTCACGAGGAAGTCGACGAGCTCGGTGGCCGAGTCGGCGAGGTCCACCTGCATGTCCTCCACGCGGCCCGTGAGGTAGTTGAACATCATCACCGCCGGGATCGCCACCAGGAGCCCGAACGCGGTCGTCACGAGCGCCTCGGCGATGCCCCTGGACACGGAGCCGAGGCCGCCGGAGCCGGTCGCGGCCATGGCCTGGAACGCGGTGATGATGCCGGCGACCGTCCCGAGGAGCCCGACGAACGGGGCGGTCGAGCCGATGGTGGCGAGGGCGCCGAGGCCGCGCCGGAGGTCGTTCACGGTGCGCAGCGAGCTCCGCTCCACCGCCCGGTTCACCGCGGCGATGACGTCGAGCTCGGCCGCGTCGCGCGCGCCGCCCTGCGCGCGCGCCGCGACGCCCCGGCGGTACTCCTCGAGGGCGCGCCCGAGCACCCTCGGCAGGTGACCGCGCCCGAGCGTGCGGGCGAGCGTCACGGCCTCCTCGAACCGCGCCGCCGGGAGCAGCTCGCGGAGGGCCTCGGCGAACTCGCGGGACGCCCGCTGCGCGCGGGAGAACGTGACGAGCCGCTCCGCCACGACCCCCAGCGAGTAGACGCTCATCACCGCCAGGGCGGCCGCGACGACCCGCGCGAAGGGGCCCATCGAGCGCCACATGTTGACGAGGTCGAACGACACGGCCTCCGGCGCGGCCTGCGTCACCACGAGCTGCTGGAGCACGTCCACGAGCTGAAGAGACATCGAGCTCTCCTTGATCGAAAGAGGCGACCGGCGCCGAGGCGCGAGCCTACCCGAGGGCTAGCCGCCGGCGAACCGGATCGGCTGGATCACCCACACCGCGGTGGGGCGGCCCTGCGCGTCGGCGCCAGGGATCCACCTGCACGCCTGCACCGCGCTCCAGATCGCGTCCGCGATGCGCCGGTCGGGGACGCTCGTCACGACCTCGAAGCGGCTCGGCGTGCCGTCCCGGTTCACCGCGAACTTCACGACGACCGGGCCGGACACGAAGGCGGCGAGGGCGCGGGGCACGCGCAGGCTGCTGCCGAGGCAGCCCGGCTGCGCGGTCCGCGGCTTGCGGTAGCCGGCGGTGGCGAACGCGGGCGCGTCGTCGCGCTGCGGCTGCTGGGCGGGCTCGGCGGTGGCGCCGACGACGCCGCCGACCACGCCACCGGCGGCGCCGCCGGCCACTCCCTCGCCGACGCCGGCGCCCGCGGCGGCGCTCGTGCCCGCGCTCGTGCCTTCTGGCGCAGGCCCGGGCTCCGGCGGCTCGGGCTCCCGCGGCTTCACCGGCGCCGGGAGCTCCTTCGGCTGGATCAGGGGCTGGGGCCGGGACGGCCTGGAGGGAGCGACCCTTGGCCCCTGGGCGGGGCGCTCGGGGGCGGCCGGCGGCGCGGGGGGCGGCGGTGCAGGCGCGAGCGGGCGCGACGGGCGGACGATGATCACCGGCACCGTCGGCCCGTCGAGCTTCTCCTCGGTCCGCGTCGCGAGGACGAGGGCGACCCCGAGCACGATCTGGACGACCGCGGCGCCGAGGACGTACCGCGCCTTGTTCGCGGCCCGCTTCCCGTCCTCTCGCTTCGTGACCTCTTCGAACACCGGGGCGCTCGCCGGGATCCCTCGCCGCCGGGATGCCTGGAAGGAGCCTCGGTTCGTAATCGGCCGCCCGCCCGCTTGTCAACCTCGCGCCCGGTGAGCCGGCCCGTCGAAGGGTCCAGCGGGGTCGTCCAGGACGCCGCCTGTCGAGCAGGCGCTGCGGCCAGGCTCGAGCGCGGGTCATCGGGTCATCGGGTCATCGGACCGTCGGGAGGAGAATACGACGAAGCCCCGGCCCGCCGTGCGCGGGACCGGGGCTTCTGGCGCCGGCCTCGACCCGGGCCCGCCGGACGCGAGCCACCGGGGCGAGCGGTGCGCGGGCTACGCCTTCGACGCGGCGGCCGCGGTCTTGGCGACCTCCTCGGCCAGGTTCTCCTGCTTCTTCTCGAGCCCCTCGCCGAGGACGAAGCGGGCGAAGCGGCGGACCTGGATGTTCTCGCCGATCTTCGCCACCGCCTCGGTGACCACGTCCTTGATCTTCTTCTTGTCGTCCTTCACGAACGCCTGATCGAGGAGGCAGACCTCCGAGTAGTACTTCTCGAGCTTGCCCTGGGCGATCTTCTCGAGGATCGCCTCGGGCTTCTTCTGCTCGCGCATCTGCGCCTTCGCGATCTCGAGCTCCTTCGCGACGACCTCGGCCGGGACCTCCTCGCGCCGCACGTAGAGCGGCGCCGCGGCGGCGATCTGCATCGCGATGTCCTTCACGAGGGTCTGGAACCCCTCGGTGCGCGCCACGAAGTCGGTCTCGCAGTTCACCTCGACGAGCACGCCGATCTTGCCGCCCATGTGGATGTAGCTGGCGACGGCGCCCTCGGTGGCGGCGCGGCCGGTCTTCTTCGCCGCGGCGGAGAGCCCCTTCTTCCGGAGCACCTCCTCGGCCTTGGCGGAGTCGCCCCCCGCCTCGGTGAGCGCCTTCTTGCAGTCCATCATGCCGGCCCCGGTCTTCTCACGGAGCTCCTGAACCATCTTCGCGGTGATCTCGGCCACGACCTGCTCTCCCTTCCTGATCCTTCGTAATCCGTTCGTAAAATGACGGGGGCGGGCCACGGCGGCCCGCCCCTCGAGACCTGGCGCCCCGGCGCGCGACGCGGCCGGGGCGATCGGCGGGGGCTACGGCTTGGGCTGGCCCTCGCTGGCGGGCGCCGGCGTGGCGGCGGGCACCTCGCCCCTGCGCACCACCTCGACGTTCGCGCTGGCGGCGGCGCGGTCCGCGCGCGGCTCGCGGTCACGGCGGAAGCCGCCGCGGCGATCGCGCCGATCGCGCCGGTCCTTGTGGCCGCGCTCGCTGGCCGCGTCGCGGTCCTCGGCCTCGCGCCGCTCGTCGCGGCCGCCGTGCTCGGCGACCCACGCGCCGTAGCGGGCCTTGCCCTCGATGCAGGCCTCGGCGACCTTGCCGGTGAAGAGCCGGATCGACCGGATCGCGTCGTCGTTCCCGGGGATCACGTAGTCGATCCCCTCGGGATCGCAGTTCGTGTCCACCACCGCGACGACCGGGATGCCGAGGCGGTTCGCCTCGTGCACCGCGATGTGCTCCTTCTTCGTGTCGATGACGAAGAGCGCGGAGGGCAGGCGGGCCAGCTCCTTCACGCCGCCGAGGTTCTTCTCGAGCTTCTCGCGCTCACGCTCGAGCTGCGCGACCTCCTTCTTCGGGAGGCGCTCGTAGGTGCCGTCCTGGGACATCTTCTCGATGGTCTTCAGGCGGTCGATGCCCTGCTTGACGGTCTTGAAGTTCGTCAGCGTCCCGCCGAGCCAGCGGTTCGTCACGAAGTACTGGCCGGCGCGGGAGGCCTCCTCGCGGATGGCGTCCTGGGCCTGCTTCTTCGTCCCGATGAAGAGGACCGTGCCGCCCTTGGCGACCGAGTCCGAGACGAAGCGGAACGCGGCGCGGGCGAGGCCGACCGTCTTCTGCAGGTCGATGATGTAGATGCCGTTCCGGGCGCCGAAGATGTACGGCTTCATCTTCGGGTTCCAGCGCCGGGTCTGGTGGCCGAAGTGGACGCCCGCCTCGAGGAGCGCCTTCATCGTGATGGCGGTGCCGCCCTGGCCGAGGGCGCTCGCCATCGTGGTCGCTTCGGCGGGGGCCGCCTCGGCGGGTGCTGCGGCGGCGGGGACCGCCTCGGGGGCGGCGGGCTGCTCCGGCGCGGGCGCCGGGTTCTGCGGCTGCTGGATGTCCATGCGTTCTTCTCCGGTTGTTCCGCCACTCCACGCGGGACGCGCTCGACACCCGGTGCGAACGCCGTGAGGGCCGTTCCACCGGAGAGCACCGGAGCGCGCCGTTGCTCGGGAGTGTGTGAATTTACTTCGCTGATCCGCCGGATACCGCTGGCGGCCCGCGGCCACCCTGGCTCGCGGGAGGCGGTCATCTAGCACAGGAAGGACGCCTTCGCAAGGGCGGGAACGGGTCGCTCGTGCCAGAATTGCCCAGGCGAGTCGGCCGGTTGCGAGCACCCCGCCGCGGTCCTACCCGCGCCCGCGGCGCCACCACGACAGCTCGATCACCGCGCCTTCGTATCCCCGCCAGGCGATGGGGCGGGCGCGCTGACCCGGGCAGGCGTGGCGGGCGAGCCGCTCGCCGAAGACGATCCCGGCCCCGCCGCAGTCCGGGCAGCGGAAGCGGGCCTCGAGCGCGGCGCGCTCGTCGGGGTCGAGGGGGCGATCGGCGGGCGGTCCGTCTCCGTCCGCCGGTCCCGTCGCCCCGCCCGCGCCCCGTCCTCCGGGCGCCGGCCGCCGGCCGGGCGTCGGACCGAGGAGGCCGCGGGCGCGGTACGCCTCGAGCTCGGCGATCTCCGCCGCCTCGCCGCCCCGGCCCCGATCCGCGTCCGCGCGCGCCTGGGCGGCGCAGGCGGGGCAGGGCGGGAACCCGAGGCTCCGGGCCACCGCGACGCGGACCGCCCCGTCCTCGTCCCGCTCCTCCCACTCCTCCCGCGCGTCGATCTCGGCGGCGGGGACGGCGGCGGCCGCGAGGGCGGCCTCCTTCTCCGGCTCCACCGCGTGCGTGACGAGCACCTCGAGGGCGAGCCGCGGGGCCCCGGCGCGGGTCACGAGCACGTCGGCGCGGAGCGGCCCCACCGCGCCCTCCCCCACCGCGCCGTCCCCCTCGCCGGCGAGGTCGCGCGGCGCGAGCCGCCGGCACGAGGGGCAGCGGGTGAGGAGCGTCACCCGGCGGACGCCGGCGAACGCCTCGACGCAGAGGGCGAGGAGCCGCTCCTTCGCGTCGAGGTGCAGCGCGGTCTCGGGCGCGGTGAGGGGGCAGGTCGAGCCGGGGAGGTGGGCGAAGTGGCGGGCGCGGCGCTGGCCGAGGTGGGGGACGAGGGGCTCGCCGCAGCCGAGGCAGGTGAAGGGACCTCGAGCCCGGCGATCCCTCGGATCGATCCGGCCCACGTGGACCTTGTTCCCGTCCCGGTCGCGGGCCCAGGCGAGCTGCACGTCGGAGCGCGTCGCCCGTGCCCGGCGCCGGTCGTCGGGCCCGGCCCGCCCGTCCGGCCCGTGCGGCTCGCCCTGGCTCACCTGCGTTCGCGCCATCGCGGCCGCGACTCTAGTCGAAAACGGGCGGCCCTCTTCGCAGGGGCCGCGCGGCGAGGGGCGCGTCCTCGTGGTCCCTGGACGGCGAGATCGAGCGGGTCTTCCCGGACGTCGAGGTGGGGGACACGTGGCGGAGGTGCTCGGGAGCCTGTAGAACCGCGGTCCATGCCCCGGCCGCACCGCCTCCGTCCTCCCCGCAACGACCTCGTAGACACCCTCGTCCTCGAGGTGCACGGCCTCGTCCACGACCAGGGCTGGCTCGCGGACCGGGCGCTCGAGCGGGTGCTCCGCCGCGAGCGGAAGCTCTGGGCGAACGAGCGGCGCACGGTCGCGGAGGCGGTGTACGGCCTCCTCCGGGCCCAGGGGCAGCTCGACTGGCTGCTCGGCGGGCAGCCGGAGCTCACGACCCGGTACGCGGCCTGGCTCGTCCGCACCGGCGCGGCGACGCCGGCGGAGGCGGCGCGCCGGGTGGCGGTCCCGGCGAGCGCCCTCGCCGGGCTGGAGGGCGCGGACGCGCGGATCGCCGCGATCCCGGATCCGCTCGAGCGGCTCGCCGTGGAGGCCTCGCTCCCGCGCTGGATCGTGGAGCGGCTCGTCTCCGAGCGCGGCGAGGAGGAGGCGCGCGCGCTCGCGAAGGTGGTGAACGCCCGGGCGCCGCTCACGGTCCGCGCGAACCTCCTCGTGAACGACCGCGAGGCGCTCCGCGCCCGCCTCGCGCAGGAGGGGGTCCGGTCGGAGCCGACCCCGTTCTCTCCCTGGGGGCTCGTCCTCGACGGGCACCAGAACGCGTTCGGCCTCGCGTCGTTCCAGGACGGCGGCTTCGAGATCCAGGACGAGGGCAGCCAGCTCATCGCGCTCGCCTGCGCCGCGCGCCCCGGCAAGCTCGTGGTGGACGCGTGCTCCGGCGCGGGCGGGAAGGCGCTCGCCCTCGCGGCGGAGATGCACAACAAGGGCGATCTCTACGCGCTCGACTCGGATCCCGGCCGGCTCGAGGAGGGGAAGCGCCGCGCGCGCCGCGCCCACGTCCACAACCTCCGGACGCGCCCGATCCCCGCCGGCCCCGAGGCGGCGGCGGCCGTCGCCGACCTGGAGGGGCGCGCGGACGTCGTCCTCGTGGACGCGCCGTGCAGCGGGCTCGGGACCCTGCGCCGGAAGCCGGACGCGCGCTGGCGCCTCAAGCCGGACGACCCGACGCGCTTCGCGGCGCTGCAGAAGGAGCTGCTCGGGCGGTTCGCGGCGCTGGTGAAGCCGGGCGGCCGGCTCGTCTACGCGACCTGCGCCATGGGACGGACCGAGAACGGCGACGTCGCCGAGCACGCGGAGCGGGTGCTCGGGCTCCTCCCGGCGCCGCTCGAGGCGCTCCTCGGCGCGGAGCGGGCGGCCGCGCTCGGCGCGAAGGGGAACCAGCTCGAGCTCTTCCCGCACCTGCACGGCACCGACGGCTTCTTCATGGCGGCGTTCACGCGGCCGAGGTAGGGCGGCGCTCCCCGGGATGCCCGAGCTCCCCGAGGTCGAGATCGCCGCGCGGAACCTGCGGGCCTGGACCGCGGGGCGGGCGATCGTGCGCGCCGAGCCGGACCCGCGGGCACGGCGGATCTTCCGCCCCGCGACCCCCGCCGCCTTCGCGCGCGCCGTCGCCGGCGCCCGCTTCGGCCCGATCCGCCGCGTCGGCAAGCACCTCCTCGTCGCGCTCGAGCGGGACGGCGCGCCCCTCGGCCTCCTCGCCCACCTCGGGATGACCGGGAAGCTCCTGCGCCGCGCCGAGGCGGACCCGTCCACGCCCTTCTCCCGGGCCCGCCTCCACCTCGACGACGGGGCGGTCCTGCACTTCGACGACATGCGCCTCTTCGGCCGGCTCCGGGTGGTCCCGGGCGCTCGGTTCGAGGAGGTCCCGGAGATCGCGGCGCTCGGCCCGGATCCCCTCGAGCGCGGCGTGGATCCGGACCGGCTCGCGGGTGCGCTCGCGCGGTCGAGGCTGCCGGTGAAGGTCCGGATCATGGACCAGGCGATCGTCCCCGGGGTCGGCAACATCTACGCGAGCGAGGCCCTCTTCCGCGCCCGGATCGACCCGCGCCGGCGCGCCGACGCGCTCACCCGCCCCGAGGTGCGGCGGCTCGCCGAGGCGATCGTCGAGGCGATGCGGGAGGGGATCGCGCGCCAGGAGGGGCCGGAGATCACCTACGTGGAGGAGGGCGGAGAGAACCCGTTCCTCGTGTACGCCCGCGAGGGCGAGCGCTGCCCCCGCTGCGGGAAGGAGCCGATCACGCGGGTGGTCCAGGCGCAGCGCTCGACGTTCTTCTGCCTCGCCTGTCAGAGATAGCCGCGCCGATCCCGTCACCGTCACCGTCACCGGCTTTGCGTCATCCGTGTTCCGGCTCCCGTGGCCCGTGGGCCGATCTCCGTGGTCCGAGGGCGCCGTCGGATCACGGGCGAGGGGACACGGGAGGCGGGAGGCGGGCACGGTCACGGTCACGGGAACGGTCACGGTCACGGGGATGCTTCGCGGTGACCGTGGACCGGGGAGGTGCCCCGTGCTCGACCCTGACCATGGCCCGACGGTAGACTCCCCCGCGGATGCGTCCCGAGGACCTCGCCAGCCTCTCCGTCTCCGAGCTGCGCGCCCGGCTGATCGACCGCGGGGAGCCGCTCGGGGAAGGGTGCGAGGCGGCCCTCGCCGCCGACGGGCGGGCCGGGGCCCGCGAGATCCTCCGCCTGGTCCTGAAGCGCCGCCGCGCACACCGCGCGGAGGGGCAGCGGCTCAGGCACCTGCTCAGGTTCGAGACCGAGCTCTGGGAGCGGGGGATCGTCCACGTGGCCGGCGTGGACGAGGCCGGCATGGCGCCGCTCGCGGGGCCGGTCGTGGCGGGCGCCTGCATCCTGCCGCACGATTACCGTCCGTACGGGATCGACGACTCGAAGCAGCTCGACCGGGCCGAGCGGGAGCGGCTCGCCGAGGACATCCGGCGCAACGCGATCTGCTGGGCGACCGCGCGCGCCGAGGTGGAGGAGATCGATCGCCTCAACATCTACCGCGCCGGCCTCCTCGCCCTCACCCGCGCGGTCCAGGCGCTCTCCGCCGTCCCCGGGCACGTCCTGGTGGACGCCCGGAAGCTCCCGGAGCTGCCGCTCCCGCAGACCCCGATCATCCACGGCGACGCCCTCTCCCTGACCATCGCCGCCGCGTCCATCCTCGCGAAGACCACCCGCGACGCGCTCATGACGGAGCTCGACGCCATTCACCCCGGGTACGGCTTCGCCCGGCACAAGGGCTACCCCACCGCCGAGCACTTCGAGGCGCTCGGCCGGCTCGGCGCCTGCCCCATCCATCGCCGGTCGTTCACGCCGGTCCGCCAGGCGCTCGGCCTCGAGCCCGTCCAGGGCGACCTGTTCGAGGCGAGCTGCGACGCGAATGGGGAGGGCGGGACCTCGACGGATGGCCGGCCGGGCGGCCGCCCGCTCGACATGGCATTTGACGCAAAGGCACGCAATCAGTAGAAACACGCCCGAGGACGAGCCCGACGGTGCAGGCGCGTTCCCTCCTCCCGGGGATTTCCTCCGGGGCAGGGCGCCCCCCGATCCGGCGACCGCATGCAAGATCGATCTCCGAACGACCTCCGCGATCCCGCCTTTTTCTCCGAATCCGACGAAGAGCGCCGCGAGCGCCGCCCGCCCCCCGGGCTGGCGCTGGATCCTCCCGACGACCCCCCCCCCGAGCACCCGCCGGAGATCCCGGTGGAGCGGCTCGACTCCGACGCCCTGCGGGTCGTCGCGCGGCTCCGCCACATGCGGCACCGCGCGTACTTCGTCGGCGGGTGCGTCCGCGATCTGCTCCTCGACGCCAAGCCGAAGGACTTCGACGTCGCGACCGACGCCCACCCCGGCGAGGTCCGCGCGATCTTCCGGAACTGCCGCCTGATCGGCCGCCGCTTCCGGCTCGCGCACGTCTACTTCCGCGGCGGGAAGGTGATCGAGGTCGCGACCTTCCGGAAGAACCCCACGGACGTCGCCGAGGACGTCGGCGGCGGCGACGCGCCGGACGGCGATCTCCTCATCACGCGCGACAACGTGTTCGGCACCGCCGAGGAGGACGCGGTCCGCCGCGACTTCACGGTCAACGGGCTCTTCTACGACGTCGCGACCGGCGAGGTGATCGACTACGTCGGCGGCCGGGCCGACCTCGAGGCGCGCCGGATCGCCACCATCGGCGATCCCGAGATCCGCGTCCGCGAGGACCCGGTCCGCTCGCTGCGGGCGATCCGGTTCGCCTCCCGGCTCGGCTTCATCATCGCCCCCGACACGTTCGAGGCGATGCGCCGGAACGCCGGCGAGCTCGCCCGCTGCGCGCCGCCGCGCGTCCTCGAGGAGATCTTCAAGATCCTCCGCTGCGGCGGGTCCTCCCGCGCGTTCGAGCTGATGCGGGCCTGCGGGGCGCTCCAGGTCGTCCTCCCCGCGGTCGGCGCGGCCCTCGACTCGTGGAGCGAGGAGCGGCGCAAGGGCTTCTTCGCCCACCTCTCCGCGCTCGACCGGCTCGTCCGCTCCGGCGAGGTCCTCTCCGAGGCGGTCCTCCTCGGCGCGCTCCTCATGCACCTCGCCCCGGCGCCCCACGAGGACGCCGCGGACGAGCTGAGGAACCCGCACGTGCCGCGCTTCGCCGAGGCCGAGGCCTTCCTCGCCACGCTCGTGCAGACCTCGCGGCTGCCGCGCAAGATCGCCGAGCGCACGCGCCTGGCGCTCCACGCGCAGCGGCTCTTCCGCGAGCCCCCCCGGAAGCGCCGCCGCCGCGGCCGCGGCCTCGCGGGCCAGCCGTACTTCCAGGACGCGATCCAGCTCCTCGAGATCAGCGTGGACGCCACCGGCGAGGGGGCCGAGATCCTCGAGCGCTTCCGCGGCGAAGGCGAGCGTCCGCAGGAGGAGCGCGAGCTCCCCCGTCGCGGCGAGCGCCGGTCCGAGGGCCGGGGCGCCCCGCGTGGTCCCGACCGTCCGCCTCGTCCCGCGCCCGCCGCGGACGTCGGCGCGGCGGAGGCGCCCGGCGCCTCCAGGCCCGGTCCGGAGCTCGAGGCCGGCGAGGAAGGCGAGGAGGGCGAGGTCTCGGCCGAGATCGAGGTCGGCGCCGAGGGCTCGCCGACCGGCGGCCCGTCTCCCGAGGGCGCGCACGGGACCGGCCGTCGCCGTCGCCGCCGGCGGGGTGGTCGTCGCCGCCGCCGTCGCGGCGTCGGGGCGCAGGGTCCGGAAGGGGGCGCCACGCCAGCCCCGGTCGCCGCCACCGGGGAGTGAGCCGGCCGAGCTCGGGCGAAACCCCGGGAACAGCGCCGTCTTGACCGCCCCCACCGCGCCCGGTACAACCCGCCGACCATGGCGAGCGAGAAAGTTCCGCACCCGAAGCCGCGCTACGAGCGAATCCTCCTCAAGCTCTCGGGTGAGGCGCTCATGGGGGACGGCAAGTACGGGATCTCGCCGAAGACCCTCAGCGCCATCGCCCAGGACGTGAAGGACGTGGTGGATCTGGGGGTCCAGGTCGCGCTCACCATCGGCGGCGGCAACATCTTCCGCGGGGTCTCCGGCGCGACGGAGGGGATGGACCGCTCCTCCGCGGACTACATGGGCATGCTCGCGACCGTCATCAACTCGATGGCGCTCCAGGACGCGATGGAGAAGCTCGGCGTCCCGACCCGCGTGCAGTCCGCCATCGAGATGCACCAGGTCGCCGAGCCGTACATCCGGCGCCGCGCCATCCGGCACCTCGAGAAGGGCCGGGTGGTGATCTTCGCGGCCGGCACCGGCAACCCGTACTTCACCACCGACACCGCCGCCTCGCTCCGCGCCATGGAGATCCACGCGGACGTGCTCCTCAAGGCGACCAAGGTGGACGGGGTCTACGACGACGACCCGAAGAAGAACCCGTCCGCGGTGAAGTTCAAGCAGCTCAACTACATCGACGTGCTGAAGAAGAACCTGAAGGTGATGGACTCGACCGCCATCAGCCTCTGCATGGACAACGACCTCCCCATCGTCGTGTTCGACCTCACGCAGCGCGGGAACGTGCGGAAGGTCGTGCTCGGCGAGGAGATCGGGACCACCGTGGGGCGCCCCAGCGCGCGGAGCGCGTAGGGCCGAAGGAGCCGCTCATGAGCGTCGCCGACGACATCCTGAAGGACCTGCACGAGCGGATCGAGCGGACCCTCGATCAGCTCCGCCACGACCTCGCCTCCGTCCGCACCGGGCGCGCGTCGCTGCACCTGCTCGACAACGTGCGGGTCGACTACTACGGCACCGCGACGCCGCTCAGCCAGGTCGCGACGCTCTCCGTCCCCGAGGCCCGCCTCATCGTCGTGAAGCCCTGGGAGAAGAGCATGATCCCGGTGATCGACAAGGCGATCCGGGACGCGAACCTCGGCGTGAACCCGATGAGCGACAAGGACCTCGTCCGCATCCCGATCCCGCCGCTCACCGAGGAGCGCCGCAGGGAGATCGTGAAGCAGGTGAAGCACAAGGGCGAGGAGCACAAGATCGCCATCCGCAACGAGCGCCGCGACGCCAAGGAGCTCATCGAGGCGTCGGAGAAGGACGGCGACGTCGCCGCCGACGAGGCCAAGAAGGCGCTCGAGAAGATGCAGAAGGAGACGGACGACGGCGTGAAGCGGATCGACGAGATCGTCGCCGCGAAGGAGAAGGACGTGATGCAGGTGTAGCGGACCGGCCCCGTGTCCGGCCTCCCGCCCCTCTCCCGGGCCCTCCTCCTCTACGGGCCCGTCCTCCTCGTCGCCTTCGTCGCCGGCGGCCTCCGCGTGGCCGCCCGCCGGCCCGACCTCTCACCCCGGCGCCGCCGGGCGCTCGACGCCGCCTGGATCGGGCTGCTCCTCGTGGGCGTGCCGCTCTGGCTCGTCCTCGGGGTGATGCTCCGGCTCTGGTGATCGTCCGCGGCGCTAACCGGAGATCATCCCCGCGAGGGCCACCAGCCAGAGCAGGTGGGCGATCCCGGCGAGCATCCCGAGCCGCCGCGCCGGCGGGTCGGCGGCGGCGAGGTCGGCGCTCGGGGCGAGGGCGGCCTGGATCGTCCCCCACGCCGGTCGGACCGCGAACCACCCGACGAGGAGCCGGACGATCGCGGCCGCGAAGCCGAGCTCGATCCCCGCGCGGTGCGCGAACCCCTGGTACCCCCACAGCGCGAGCCCCGTCACCACGGTGGCGAGCCCCGCGGCGAGGTCGAGCCCGAGGGCGGCGCCGACCCGCTCCGCGAGGGGCTCGACGTGCGGGTGGCCGCGGGCGAGCGTGCGCCGGACGTCGCCGGGCACCCAGAGCGCGGCCCCGAGCCAGGCCGACGCGGACAGGACGTGCAGGAAGAGCAGGAGGCCGCGGGCGGTGGAGTTCACGGGGGCACCGCCCCCGAACCTAGCACCGCCCGCGCGGCGCCGCCGGTCCCGGACCGGGTATCACCGAACGTCAAAAAGGCCCTGGTCAGTACCGGTACCCGTGCGCGATGGGGAAGCGCCGCCCCTCCCCGAACGCCTTCTGGCTCACCTTGAGGACCGGCGCGGCCTGCCGCCGCTTGTACTCGCTCGAGACGACCATCCGGAGCACGCGCCGGACCGTGGCGTCGTCGTGGCCGCGCGCGACGATGGCGTCGAGCGGGAGCCGCTCCTCGACGTAGGCCTGGAGGATGTCGTCGAGGACCTCGTAGGGCGGGAGGGAGTCCTGGTCCACCTGGCCGGGCTTGAGCTCGGCCGAGGGGGGCTTCGTGAAGGTCCGCTCGGGGATCGACGCGCGGCCGGCCCGCGCGTTGGCCGCGCGCGCGACCCGGTAGACGAGGGTCTTCGGGACGTCGCCGATCACCGCGAGCCCGCCGGCCATGTCGCCGTACAGCGTGCAGTAGCCCACCGCGAGCTCGCTCTTGTTGCCGGTGGAGAGGACGAGCCCGCCGGTGTCGTTCGAGAGCGCCATCAGGATCTGCCCGCGGATGCGGGCCTGCACGTTCTGCTCGGCGAGGTCGCAGAGGGGGCGCCCGTCCACCGAGTGCACCTGCGCCATGAACGCGGCGTGCATCGGCTCGATGGAGATCTCCTGGAACCGGATCCCGAGGTTCCGCGCGAGGGCCGCCGCGTCCTCGCGCGAGTGGTCCGAGCTGTAGCGGGACGGCATCGCCACCCCGAGCACGGCCTCGGGGCCGAGCGCGGCGGCGGCGATGCAGGCGGTCAGGGCCGAGTCGATCCCGCCGGAGAGCCCGACCACCGCGCTGCGGAAGCCGCACTTGCGCACGTAGTCGCGGACCCCGAGGACGAGGGCGCGGAACACCTCGTCCGCCACGGCGTCGGCGGGGGCCGGGCCGGGCGCGGGGAGCGGCGCGCCGTCGAGGCCGAGGACCTGCCCCGTGCCGCTCTGGAGGTCGGCCACGACGAGCGCCTCCTCGAACAGCGGCGCGCGGGCGAGGACCGCGCCGTCCCGGCCGAGGAGCATCGAGCCGCCGTCGAAGAGGAGCGCGTCGTTCCCGCCGACCTGGTTCACGTAGGCGATGGGCGCACCGTGCCCCTTCGCGGCGGCGCCGAGCATCTGCTCCCGGAGCGCCGGCTTCCCCATGCCGTAGGGCGAGGCGGAGATGTTCAGGACGAGCGACGCCCCCGCCTGGACGAGCTCGGCGATGGGATCGCGCGCGTACCGGGGGCGCACCCAGAACCGCTTGTCGTTCCAGATGTCCTCGCAGATGGAGAGGCCGAGCCGGAGGGCGAGGCCCTCGGGCGCCTCCGCCGCGGTGGCGGCGGGGGCGGAGAGGAAGTAGCGCGTCTCGTCGAAGACGTCGTAGGTCGGGAGGAGCGACTTCCGGCCGACCGCGACGACGCGCCCGCCGGAGAGGAGCGCCGCGGAGTTGTAGACGCCGGGCGGAGGGGCCCCGTCGGGCGCCTCCGGGAACCCGACCACCACGGCGACGTCCCGCGACCACTCCGCGGGAGCGGCGAGCTCCTCGAGCGTGCGCCGGGCCCGCGCGAGGAACTCCGGGAGGCCGAGGAAGTCGCGGGGCGGGTACCCGCAGATCGCCAGCTCGGGGAACACGACGAGCGAGGCGCCGGCCGCCCGGGCCCGGCGCGTCGCGTCGCGGATCTTGCCGGCGTTCGCGGCGAAGTCGCCGACGGTCGTGTTCACCTGCGCGAGGGCGATGCGGGCCGATGGAGGCATGCGGGGAGGATGTTACCCCAGCGCTCCGGCGATGGGACCGGTCGGGGGCGGGAGGCGCGCGAGCCCCGCGGCCGGTGCGCCGGAGGGGGTCGCCGGCTGCTCGGGCCCTCGCCTCGCCCCGGCCCCGCCCCTAGCTTCACCGCCGATGCCGGCCGTCCGGGCGGTGCGCGCCCTCCTCGCGCTCCTCGTCCTCTGCCTCCCTCTCCGCCCCACCCCCGCCGGCGACGGGGCGATCGCGGCGCCCTGCCCCGGGCGCTACGCTGACGCGCTCTCCGCGATGTCCGCCGCGGCCCGGGAGCGCGAGGCCCGGCCCACGGCGGACTGGGTCCACTGCCTCCGCGCGACCGCGGTCTACGAGCAGCTCTCGTACGGGAAGGGCGGGCGGGTGCGCCGCCTCTATCACCGCAAGGTCCGCCACGGCACCGGCTTCGCGTACCGCAAGGACGGCGAGCGCTGGCTCGTCGTGACCAACCTGCACGTGACGGAGTTCCCCGAGGTGACCGGCGAGGGCGCGAGCCTCGACGGCGTGCCGGCGGGGTCGCGCAAGGTGCGCGAGGAGCTCCGGATCGTCGCGTCGGAGGCGGAGCCGGACGGGCCGGACCTCCCGCTCCTCGTGCCCGTGGTCACCGACGCGCGCCGCGATCTCGCCGTGTTCGCCTCGGCGCGCCCCCTGCGCGTCATCCCGTACGCCATCGGGCGCTCCGCGGACCTCCGGGTCGGCGACGCCGTGCTCGCGCGCGGCTATCCCCTCGGCGCCTTCCCCGCGGTGAACACGGGCAGGGTGATCGGCGTCGGCCAGCGCGACAACGAGCGCGGGTGGGACCACGAAGACTTCGCGGTGGACGCGCTCCTCAACCTCGGGAGCTCGGGGAGCCCGGTGCTCGCGGTGTCGTGCCGGACCGGCGAGCCCGAGCTCGTCGGCGTCTACCACGCGGGCTACCGCGGCGCGCAGGGGCTGAACGTCGTCATCGCGATCGACGAGCTCCGCGGCGTGCTCGACCGGCTCCGCGGCGATCCCGCCGCCCGCGCGCCGGCGGAGGCCGCGCCGGATCCCGCGGCGCTCCGCGCCGCCGTCGCGCCGGGGTCGATCACGTTCCCGTTCGGCGGGCGCGCGGTCCGCGTGGCGCGGTCGGGCGAGGCGCTCCGCTTCGAGCTGCTCGACGCGCGCTTCCCGCTCTCGAGCCGCGTCCTCGCGACGGTGGTGGACGCCGGGCGCGGCGACGGCGCCGCCGGGGCCGCGGCCGAGCTGCGCGACGCCCTCAGGGCGCAGCTCGCCCTCGTCCTCGCCTACCGGGCCGCCGAAGCGTCTCCCTCGAGCGCCGAGGCGCGGCAGGCGCTGGAGCGGCTCGCGGTGCGGTTGCGCGAGCGCGAGGAGGAGCAGGTCGACCTCCTCGCCGCGGTCGAGGCCGGCGCGCCCGGGCTCGCGGAGCTGGTCTCGCGCGGTCGAAGCCCGGCTGCGCGCAGCGGCGCGGACGGGGTGCGGTCCCCTCCATAGGGGTGTCCAGAATACCCTCCGTCCGGGTACGAAAAACTACTCTCGGTCGGGGCGGCGGGCTCCCGTCGGTACGCCCCTTCAGGGGCTATCGGCGACGTACCCGCCAGGGATCACGACGGAAATTGTCCTGTGGTCCCCGCGCACTTCTACAAATCCTGGCCACGGGGGTGGCAACCGGATGGGCCGTTATTATCGTCCCCATCGTTGGATACGGGCGACCGAGCAGGGGTGAGACAGGGCAGCTTCGGCTCGGGCGACCGCAATTCGAGAAACCGGCGACGCAGGCCCATAGGGGCCCTTCCGGTAAGGAAAAGACGACGATGGCCCAGATCGATATCGAGATCCTGACGCCGTTCGCTGCCAGGTTCATGGAGGGCACGAGCCTGACGCCCGCCGAGCGCGCCGAGGTGCTGCGGATCGCGCAGGGGTTCGCGTGCAAGGACTCCGCTGCCGCCGCGGGCGTCTCGCCGGAGACGATCCGGGCGCGGCGCAAGCGGATCTACCGCAAGCTGGACGTGCCGGGCTCGGGCGAGCTCCTCGCCAGCCTCCTGTCGCTCTCGCTCAAGATGCTCGCGAAGGGCGAGCGGATCGAGCCGCGGCCGGTGGCTCCGGCGCAGCCGCAGCCGCAGCCCGGCGCGGGCATCGGCGCGGGCGCGCCCGCCGCGATGATGGGGCGCTGAGCGGAGCGGATCGACGGGCCCCTCGGGTCCGTCGATCCCGTCGATCCGATCGCGCGCGCGGGGAGTGCGGCCGCTACCGCGTGCCGCCGATCCACCCCGCAACGCGCTCGGCGACCTTCGCGGGCGTGAACCCGAACTCCTCGGCGAGCGCCTTCTCCGGCGCGCTCTCGCCGAAGCGGTCGATGCCGAGGACGAGGCCGTCCTTGCCGGCCAGGCGCCACCACTCGACCCCGAGCGCCGCCTCCAGGACCACGACCTTCTGCGTCGGCGGCAGCACGGCGTCGCGCCAGGCCTGCGGCTGCGCGAGGAAGCACTCGAGGCACGGGACCGACACGAGGCGTCCCGGGGTCCCCTTCTCCGCGAGCAGCGCGAGGGCCGCCTGCGCGAGCGGGACCTCGGAGCCGGTCGCCACGATCGTGAACACCGCGTTCGTCGGCGACTCGACCACGTAGCCGCCCCTCGAGATCGCGTCGCGGTTCGCGCCGCCCGCGCGGTGGACCGGCGCGAGCTTCTGGCGGGTGAGGACGAGCGCGGTGGGGCCGTCGCGGCGGGTGAGGGCGTGAGCCCAGCCGAGCGCGGTCTCCTCGGGATCCGACGGGCGGACCACGTGCAGGTTCGGGATCGCGCGGAGCGCCGAGAGGTGCTCGATGGGCTGGTGCGTCGGCCCGTCCTCGCCGAGGAAGATCGAGTCGTGCGTCCAGACGTAGATGACCTGCAGGCGCGCGAGGGCCGCGAGCCGGACCGCCGGGCGCATGTAGTCGGCGAACTGGAGGAACGTCGAGACGAACGGGATGAAGAGGCCGTCGTAGGCCATCCCGTTGGCGATGGCCCCCATGGCGTGCTCGCGGATGCCGAAGTGCACGTTGCGGCCGCCGTAGCTCCCCGCGGCGACGGAGCCCCCGCCCTTGATCTCGGTGAGGTTCGACTCCGCGAGGTCGGCCGAGCCGCCGGCGAGCGCCGGGACGATGGGCGCCGCCTTCTGGAGCAGGGCCTGGGAGAGCTTCCGCGTCGCGTCGGCGGGAGGCAGATCGCTCGTGAGCCGGTCCGCGATCCGCTCGGGCACCCAGCGCTCCACGTGCGCGTCGAGGAGGGCGGCCTGCTCCGGGTGCGCCGCCCGCCAGGCCTCGGCCGCGCGCGTCCAGGCCGCCTTCTGCGAGGCCTTCCCGGCCTGCACGCCGGCCCAGAGCTCCCGGACGTCGTCCGGGACGAGGAACCGCGGCTCGAGCGGCCAGCCGAGCGCCTTCTTGGTCGCCGCGAGCTCGTCGGCCCCGAGCGGCGCGCCGTGCGAGGACGACTTCCCGGCCTTGTTCGGCGAGCCGAAGCCGATCACCGTCTTCACGCGGATGAGGCTCGGCCGCGAGAGCTCGGCCTTCGCCGCGACGAGGGCGCGGTCGATCGCCTCGTGGTCGCGGCCGTCCACCGCCTGCACGTGCCAGCCGTAGGCCTCGAACCGCTTCGTGACGTCCTCGCCGAAGGTGATCGAGGTCTTGCCGTCGATGGTGATCCCGTTGTCGTCGTAGAGGTAGACGAGCCGGCCGAGCCGGTGGTGGCCGGCGAAGCTCGCCGCCTCGGCGGAGACGCCCTCCATGAGGTCGCCGTCGCCGCAGATCGCGTAGACGTAGTGGTCGGCGATCGGGTTGCCCGGGCCGAGCTGGGCGGAGAGCATCGCCTGCCCGAGGGCGAAGCCGACGCCGTTCGCGAAGCCCTGACCGAGCGGGCCGCTCGTCACCTCCACGCCGGGGAGGAGCCCGAACTCCGGGTGACCCGCCGTGCGCGCGCCCTTCTGGCGGAACTTCTGGAGATCGTCGAGCGAGACGTCGAAGCCGGCGAGGTGCAGCAGCGCGTACAGCAGCATGGAGCCGTGGCCGCCGGAGAGGATGAACCGGTCCCGGCCGATCCAGCGCGGCTCGCCCGGATCGAAGCGCAGGTGCCGGGTCCAGAGGACGTGCGCCATGTCGGCGGCGCCCATCGGCATGCCGGGGTGGCCGCTGTTCGCCTGCTGGACCGCGTCGGCGGCCAGCATGCGGATGGTGTTGACCGCCTTCTCGACGAGCTCAGGGCGCGCGTTCTGCAAGGGCTTGCTCCTCCGGGGGGCAAAGAGGTGCGCGGAAGATCGCCCACCCCAACTCCGAAAAGCAAGAGGCACGGGCGAACGGGGGAGCCGCGGGGAGGCGCCCGGCGGAACGTCCGGCGCGCGGTGGCGATCAGCCGGCCCTCGCGGCGGGTAGAATGACGGCGTGTCCCTCCAACGCGACTGGATCCTGAGGCTCGCAGAGCAGCTCTCGCAGGCGATCGCCCGGGTGGCCGCCCTCCGGCGGCAGGGGCGGGCGGACGAGGCGGTGAAGGAGATCGCCAACGCCGCCGCTGGGCTCGCGGGGATCGATCTCGCCATGGCGGCGTCGGTGGACGCGGCGATGCTCGCGGGCTTCGTGAAGGAGCCGCCGCGGACCGCGGCGCTCGCCCGGCTCATGCTGGAGCGGGCGGAGGTCGCGCGCGACGCGGGCGACGGGCCCGGGGACCGCGCCTGGCGGCGGCGCGCGGTCGAGCTCTGGCTCGAGGCGGGCGCCGCGGGCGCGGAGCTCGACGCGGACGCCCGCGCGGCGGTGGCGGCCCAGCCGGCCGACGCGCTCTCGCCGCGCGCCCGCGCCCTGCGTGATCGCTGAGCCGGTCGCTACAGCCACCAGCGTCGCGTGAGGCGGCCCGGCGGCGCGATCAGGACGAGGGCGAGGAAGACGGCGAGGCCGAGGAGCGGGCCGCCGCGCCGGTGGACCAGGCCGGAGAGGCCGAGGGCGGCGAGGGCGAGCACCGCGGCGGCGGCGACGACGCCGGCGGTGAGCCGCCAGCCGGGACCCGGGAGGAGGCGAAGCAGCCGGAGGCCGAGCGGGGTGGGATCGTACCTGCCTCCCCAGCGGCCGAGCCCGCCCCCCCACCCGCCGTACTCGGCGTCGAGCCGTCGTCGCTCGTGCTCGCCCACCTCGCGGGCCATCGCCTCGGCGAGCGCACGGCGCGCCCTCGCCTGGTCCGCGGCGTCGCGCGCCTGGAGCGCGCGGCGGCCCGCGTTCGCCGCCTCCTCGCGCGCCGCCTCGGCCTCGCGCGCCGCCCGGAGCCGCTCGTCGAAGGCGTGCTGGTCCGGCGTGTCGAGCCGCGCCCCGCAGCCCGGGCAGGCCGTCGCGAAGGCGTGCGAGTCCGTGCCGCAGCGGGCGCAGCGCGTGAACGGCCGCGCGCCGGCGGTGTCCGCGAGCTCCAGCGACGGCTCGGGCGCGGGGCCGAAGCGCCCGAGGCTGGCCCCGGTCGCCGGCGCGGGGAGCGGAGTGGCGGAGGGGCGCTCGACGCCCTCGAACCGCTCCGCGCGCGGAGCGGGACCCTGCGGACCGCCGGCGTCCCGCCGCGCCGTCCGGCGACGCTCGAGGTGGCGGAAGCGATCGAGCGGGTTCACGGCGTCGCCTCCTCCTCGCACGGCGTCGAGGCGGGGCGCGTGCGGGCCCGGGCCCAGGCGCGGAGCCGCTCGATCTCCTCGCGCATCGTGGTCGAGAGCGGGAGGGACTCCGTCACCGCCCGCTCGAGCTGCGCCTGGGAGAGGTCGGTCCGCTCGGCGAACGCGTCGTAGAGCGCCGAGATCACCGCCTGCTCGATCTCGGCCCCGCTGAAGCCCCGCGCGCGGGCGGCGAGCGCGGCGGTGTCGAACGCCGCCGGGTCGCGGCGGCGCTTCGTGAGGTGGATCTCGAAGATCTCCCGCCGCTCCGCCGCGGCGGGCAGGTCGATGAAGAAGAGCTCGTCGAAGCGTCCCTTGCGCAGCAGCTCGGGGGGGAGCTGCTCGATCCGGTTCGCGGTGGCGACCACGAAGACCGGGGCGGTCTTCTCCTGGAGCCAGGTGAGGAGCGCGCCGAAGACGCGGGCGGACACGCCGCCGTCCACCATCCCGGACGACTGCGAGCCCGAGAGCCCCTTCTCGATCTCGTCCACCCAGAGCACCACCGGCGCGACGCTCTCCGCGACGCGGATCGCCTTGCGGAGGTTCTCCTCCGACGAGCCGACGAGCCCGCTGAAGATGCGCCCCATGTCGAGCCGCAGGAGCGGGAGCCCCCACTGCGCCGCGATCGCCTTGGCGGTGAGGCTCTTCCCGCAGCCCTGCACGCCGAGGAGGAGGAGCCCCTTCGGCTGGGGCAGGCCGAAGCGGCGCGCCGCCTCGGAGAAGGCCGCGCCGCGGCGGGCGAGCCAGGCCTTGAGGGCGTCGAGCCCGCCCACGTCGGCGAGCTTCGCGTCGGGCGCGAAGTACTCGAGGAGCCCGCTCTTCCGGATCACCTGCCGCTTCTCCTCGAGGACGAGCGGCACGTCGGCCCGCGAGAGCCGGCCGTCGGTCGCGATGGCCTTCGCGAAGGCGCTCTCGGCCTCGGAGAGGGTGAGCCCGAGCGCCGCCTGGACGAGCTGATCGGCGTCCGCGTTGGTGAGCTCGACCTTCGCGTTCTCGCTGCGGCGCACCACCCCGACGATCTGCTTCAGCAGCTCGAGCAGGTCCCCGTACGTCGGGAGCGGGACGTCGAGGACGGAGATCTCCTTCTCGACCTCGGGCGGGATGACGAGCGAGGGCGAGAGCAGGATGGCCGTCGCGTAGGTGGACTTGAGGGCGTGGGCGAGGTCGCGCAGCGCCCGCACGACCTGCGGGTCCTGGAGGTAAGGGTGGAAGTCCTCCAGCACCACGAGCGACGGCTCGGAGAGCTTCTCCACCGCGGCGAGCGCGTCGAGCGGGCTCTGGGCGGCGGGGAGCGGCCCCTTCGCCCCGTCCAGCCGCCGGAGCCCCTTCGTCGCGGACCAGCCGAGGAGCGCCTTGCCGTGGCTGCGGGCGAGGTCGGCCAGGATCGCCTCGACCCGCTGCTCCTCCGAGGTGACGAGGTAGACGAGCGGGTAGCGGGCCCGCACCAGCGTGTCGAGCTCCTGGACGAAGGGCGGCAGCGGGCGGGAGGGCCCGGCGGGTGCCGGGTCACCGGGGACTTGCATGGCAGGGAGTCTACAGCGGACCGTGGCGGCGAACGAGCGCCCGCCCCGTCGGGCGGGCGGAGCGAGTCGTCGTTCGGCCCGATTCTCGCGTGGCGGGCCACGTCGTCGAGAGGGATTTGCGGGAGCCGCGGGGCGCGCAAACGAAGCGGGGCGGCGGGCCAGCACGGACCCACCGCCCCGCAGCCGTCGTCTCGGCGACGGTCAGGCGTCGGAGTTAGCTGCCGGTGACCTGCACAGCGTTGCCGGTGAGGACGTTGTTCGACTCGTTCGTCTCGGCGACGTAGTTGTAGAGGTCGGCGGTCGCTTTCCAGGTGCCGGCGCCGTTGACGCCCGCGGGGACGGGGACGGAGACGGAGCCGGTGTAGCTCTGTCCCGCTGCGAGCGCCGGAACGGATGCGGTCACCTGGTACCAGACGCCTCCGCTCGAGTTGAGCAGCTGCACCCAGATATTCGACCCGCTCGCCGCGCCTGCGCCGGCCGCGTTCGTCACGGTGTAGCTCACAGAGACGGTCTGCCCGGCGAGCGCGGTCGGCGGGCCGCTCAGCGCGGACACCGTGAGGTCGGCCCCGGTGACCTGCACGGAGTTGCCGGTAAGGACGTTGTTCGACTCGTTCGTTTCGGCGACGTAGTTGTAGAGGTCGGCGGTCGCCTTCCAGGTGCCGGCGCCCTTGACGCTCGCGGGGACGGGGACGGAGACGGAGCCGGTGTAGCTCTGTCCGGCTGCGAGCGCCGGAACGGATGCGGTCACCTGGGACCAGACGCCGCCGCCCGAATTGAGCAGCTGCACCCAGACATTCGACCCACCCGCCGCGCCTGCGCCGGCCGCGTTCGTCACGGTGTAGCTCACGGAGACGGTCTGCCCGGCGAGCGCGGTCGGCGGGCCGCTCAGCGCGGACACCGTGAGGTCGGCCCCGGTGACCTGCACGGAGTTGCCGGTGAGGACGTTGTTCGACTCGTTCGTTTCGGCGACGTAGTTGTAGAGGTCGGCGGTCGCCTTCCAGGTGCCGGCGCCGTTGACGCTCGCGGGGACGGGGACGGAGACGGAGCCGGTGTAGCTCTGCCCGGCTGCGAGCGCCGGAACGGATGCGGTCACCTGGGACCAGACGCCGCCGCCCGAATTGAGCAGCTGCACCCAGACATTCGACCCACCCGCCGTCGAGCCTCCCGCGTTCGTGACCGTATAGCTCACGCTGACGGTCTCAGCGGCCAGCGCCGTGGCCGGGCCGCTCAGCGCCGACACGATCAGGTCGGGACCCACGCTCACGCTGTTCCCGAAGAGCTCGTTGTTCGTCTCGTCGAACTCGCTCACGACCCCCGGCGTGGGATCGACGACCGCCTTCCACGTGTACGTGCCCAGCGTGCTCGGGACCGTGACGGTCGCATCGAGGTCCACCGTGGCGCCCGCGGCGAGCCCGGCTGCCACGTCCACCAGCTGCGACGCGACCACGCCCGAAGGCCCGATGAGCTGCACCGCGACCTGGAACGCGGCCGCGGCCCCGCCGAAAGAGTCGTTGCCGATCGTGACGCGGACCGTCGCCGCGGCGCCCGGCGCAGCCGCGGACGGGCCCTTCACTGCAACGACGGTGAGATCGGGCGAGTGGTTGTCCACCAGCGCGGTCGCGGTCACGTTCGCCGGGTTCCCGGTCCCGTCGTTCGCGTCGGCGTAGGTCGCCATGATCGTGTCGTTGTCCTTGGCCTCGAGCACGCCGTTCCCCACGACCTCCGCGCCCGCGACGAGCTGGATCGTGCCCGTGAACACGCCGCTGCTCGGCTCGGTCTCGGTGAGGGTCAGGACCTCGGGCTGGACCGCGCTACCCGCGATCTGGATCGTCACTTGGACCGTGTCGGCCTGGCTCTTGTCGACGTCGAGGTCCGAGTCCGCGAGCGTCACGACGATGAGCTGCTTCGGCCCGTCTGGCGACGGCGCGCGGTAGCGCGGCTGATCGAGCCGGAGCGTCCCCTTCGGCGTCACCGTGATCGCATCGCGTCGCGTGGCGATCGCGTCCTCCGCCTCGTTCCCGCCACACGCGGCGACCAACGCGGAAACCAATGAAAGCGCGACCAGGAACTTCTTCCTTCGGCAATCTGACACCAGTAATCCCCCCTACCGCCTTCGTGAGGCGGCGATTGGCGCATCCCCGAAAGGGGCCTGCGTCACCTTGTACGGTGAGTGGAGATGATGTGTATCTTGTTTACGGAGGGTGTCCTTGCGGAGCGTCAAATGAAATGACGGTAAGTCCTCGCCGTAGCCCGTCGTGACGGGATGCCGCGCGAGCGCGACGCTCGCGGGCATGGATACGGAGACGACGAAGGCGGCGGCCCAGATCCGGGCGGAGGTCCGCGCGCTGGGGACGCGGGG
>NZ_JALCZA010000058.1 GCF_022690765.1 Anaeromyxobacter oryzisoli
CGCGGCGCCCCGCCCACGCCGCGACCCGGCCGACGCGCCGGCGGCGCCACCCGTGACGAATAGTGCATTCGCCCGGCGCGTCGAGCCCGCGCTCCGCGGCGTCCGGGCGGCCGCGCGCCCTGGACGGGTCGGGCCCTGCGACGCGGGACCCGCGCGCCCGCGTTGACGCTATGCTTCCCGGGTCACTAGATTGCCGCGCCGATGCAGCTCGAGCTCCTCTACCATGGCAACTGCTTCGACGGCTGCGCGTCGGCCGCCCTGTTCGCCCGTTTCTTCGGCGAGCGCGAGGGCACGCGGCTCTCCGCGATCTCCTTCAGGCCCCTGCACCACCAGCAGGGCGACCCGTTCCCCGCCGACGCGTTCCGCGCCGACGTGACCGCCTGCGTGGACTTCCGGTTCTCGCCCCGGCTTCACTGGTGGTTCGACCACCACGCGAGCGCGTTCCCGAAGCCGGAGGACCGGGCCGCGTTCGAGCGGGATCGCTCCGGCCAGAAGTTCTGGGACCCCACCGCCCCGAGCTGCACCGGGTTCATGGCCCGGACGCTCCGCGAGCGGTTCGGCTGGCGCGCCGACGACCTCGCGGACCTCGTGCGCTGGGCGGACGTGATCGACTCGGCCGCGTTCGAGTCGGCGCAGGCGGCGGTGCGCCTCGCCGAGCCGGCGCTGCGGATCATGACGCTCCTCGAGGCGTCGAAGGACCCCTCCGTCCCCACCCGCCTCATCGAGGCCATGCAGCGCCGCCCGCTCGACGAGATCGCGGCGGAGCCCTGGGTCGCCACCCCGCTCGGCCCGATCCTCGAGCGTCACCGGACGAACGTGGACGCCGTTCGCGCGAACGCGCGGCTGAAGGACGGGGTGGTCGAGGTGGACCTCGGCGACACCGGGATCGAGGGCGCGAACAAGTTCATCGCCTACGACCTCTTCCCCGACGCGCGGTACACGGTGGTCGTGACGAGGGACGCGAAGAAGACGAAGATCTCGGTCGGCTCCAACCCGTGGGCGCGCGAGACGCGCACCCACGACATCTCGAAGCTCTGCGAGCGGTACGGCGGCGGCGGCCACCCGGTCGTCGGCGCGGTCTCGCTCGGCCCGGACCAGCTCGACGAGGCCCGCCGCATCGCGCGGGAGATCGCGAGCGCCCTGCGCACCCCATGACGCCCGGCCAGTACATCCTCGTCGTGGACGACGACGACGACTTCCGGGAGGCGCTCTCCGAGGTCCTCTCCGACGCCGGCTACCCGGTCCAGCGGGCAGAGAACGGGGAGGTCGCCCTCTCCAAGGTCGCCGAGGAGGCCCCCGGGATCGTCCTCCTCGACCTCAAGATGCCGGTCCTCGACGGCTGGGGCGTGATGGAGCGGATGCGCGGCGACCCGAAGAGCGCCGCCGTCCCGATCCTGATCCTCTCCGCGTACGGGTTCGAGTGGGAGGCGGAGCTGCTCGGCGCCCAGGGCTACATCCCGAAGTCGGTCGGGATGGACGAGATCCTCGAGCGGGTGCGCAAGGCGGCGGGATCGCCGCCGATGAGGCACTGACGGCTTCAGGGGCGCGCGGCTCGCGTCCACCCGTGATCCGTGCCCGTCACCGTCACCGGCTTGTTCGTGATCCGTGAACCGGGTCCCGGGTCCCGTGGCCCGGTTTCCGTGATCCGACCGCGTCGTCGGATCACGGGCCACGGGCCACGGGCGACGGGAGGCGGGAGGCGGGCACGGGAAACGGTCACGGTCACGGGCACGGTGACGGGTTCGGGTTCGGGTGCGCGTTCGGGGTCGGGGTCGGGATCTACAGCTCGAACACCCTGAAGCGCCGGTCCTCCATCAGCTTGCGCAGGAGCGGCATCGCCACGTTGTAGACGGGGATCCCCTTCGGCGTCCGCCCCTCGAGCGCGCCGTGGTGGGCGTGCCCGTGGAACACCGCGATGGGCTCGAACGCCTCCAGCGGCGCGGTGAGCCGGCTCGTCCCGAGGAAGGGGCGGAGCTGGATCTCCTCGCCGGCGACCGTCGCGGCGATGGGCGCGTAGTGCATGAGCACGACCTTCTTGTCCACGTCGAGCTGGGCGAGCGCCGCCTCGAGCTTCAGCGACTCGTTCACCGCCTCCTGCACGAACGCCTTGATCGCCGGCTCGCCGAACGCCTGGAGCATCGCCTTGTCGAAGCCGCCGCCGAACCCCTTCACGCCGGCGATCCCGAGCTGGCGGTCGAAGATGGCGTGATCGCCGTCGAGCACGATCACCTTCACCTCGCCGAGGATCCGGACGATCTCCTTCACCGCCCCGCCTTCGTAGTCGTGGTTCCCGAGCACCGCCGCGCAGGGCACGCGCAGCCCGCCGAGCGCCTCCGCGAGCGTCTTCACCTCGTCGATCTGGCCGTGGTCGGTCAGGTCGCCCGGCAGAACGAGCCCGTCGGCCTCGCCGTTCACCATCTTCACGAGCTCGCGGAAGCGACCGTGCTGGTCCTGCCGGCAGTGGAGGTCAGCCACCGCCGCCAGGCGGAACGTCCCGTTCGCCGCCATCGCCGACCGCCCTCTCCGGGACCTGGTCGGCCTCGTCCCAGCGCCGCCCGTCGCCCAGCCCGAGCTGCTCGAGATCGTGCCGGTACTGCACGCGGGACATGAGGTTGCCGCGGCAGAGCGGGACCGGGTGGTCCCCGGCCCGGAGGTTCTCGGTGGTCCGCCGCAGGAGCTCCCGCATGATCCAGTCCGGTACCACCGAGCGCGCCGCCGGGAACGCGAACTCGAAGAGGAGCAGGTGCGAGAAGAGCACCTCCCAGTACTGGTCGAAGCGCGCGAGGAGCCGCTCCCAGTCCAGCGTCTCGCCGCAGGCGCGGAGCAGGTGGTTCACGTCCGCGCCGTCGTACCGCTCGCGCTCGAGGACGAAGCTCTTCGACCAGATCATCTCCTCCGGAGGGGCCAGCAGGGCCTCGACGTCCAGCACGCGCCCGGTCCGGGCGTGCTCGAACCAGACGTCGTCCACCACCGCGAGGCCGTTGCCGGAGGAGAAGATGAGATCCACGTACCACGGCCCCTTCCACGCCTTGCCGATCCAGCCTGGATCCGTGAGCTCGGTGCGGAACCCGGCCGCCTCGAGCACGCGGAAGGCGTCCTCGAGGTCCCGCTCCCGGAGGAACAGGTCGAGGTCCTTCGTGTCGCGGAAGATGCCCGTGTACTCGAACAGCGCGTAGGCGCCCGCGACCATGAAGGGCACCCCCGACGCGGCGAGCGCCCGGAGCGCCGCCGCCCGCGCGTCCAGCTCGGCCTGGAGCCGTGCTCCGCCTTCGGGCCTCGCGACGGGGGACCCGCCCTCGCCCGCATGTTCGCCCACGCCCATGACGTCAAGGTGGGGTCCGCCGCGGGCGGGCGCAAAGCGCGTTGCCCGGGGACCTCGCGGCCCGCACGTTGGAGGTCGTCGCCGCCTCGTCGGCGGCGCGTCGCGCGCGGGGAGCTCGGGCATGAGGATCGGGATCGCGGTGGTGGCGGCGGGGCTCGCGCTCGCCGCCTGCCGCCAGGAGGGCGGCCGCACGGCCGGGCGCACGCCGGGCGGGACCCAGGAGATCGCCGGGACGGTGGCGCGCGCGGACGAGACGCGGCTCGTGATCCACGCGCCGGACCGTCCCGACGTGACGCTCCGGGTGAGCGACCGGACGACCGTCGAGATCGACGGGCAGCCGGCCTCCATCGACCGGCTGGAGGAGGGCACCGCCGTGCGCGCCTCCTACCAGACCGGCAACGGCGGGCGCCCCACCGCGATCGCGATCGAGGCGCGGAGCCCGATCGAGCGGCGCGGGACCACCGGCGGAGCCCGCGCCCGGACCGCGGGCGGCGCACACGGCGGGACGGGCGCCTCGCCGGGCGGCGAGGGCCCGGAGCCGTCGCCGGAAACTCCCGGCGGGCGGTCGCGGTAGCGGCTACCCGTCCTCGTCCTCGCCGTCGCTGGGCGGGGCGTCCCCGCCGCGGCGCACCGTCCGGGACGGCCCCTCGACGAGGTCGGCGCGGGTGACCGCCCCCTCCCCGAAGCGATCGGCGAGCGCGTCGAGCGCGGCGTTCAGGCGACGGCGGCGGTCCTCCTCCGGCGGTCGCGGCACGACGCTCGGCGGGAAGAGCCCGAGCTGCTCGCGCTCCTCCGGCCCGGCGAAGCCCGACACCGAGACGCCGGTGAGCCGGATCGGCCGCGCGAGCTCCACCCGCTCGAGCTGCGCCCGGGCCGCCTCGTAGATCGCCCGGTCGTCGTCGGTGGGGTGCGGGAGCGTCACGCGGCGGGTGACGAGCTCGAAGTCCGCGTACTTCACCTTGAGCGTGACGACGTGCCCTTCGAGCCCCGCGGCGCGGAGGCGACGCCCGACGCGCCCCGCCTGCGAGAGGAGCTGGCGCTCGAGCGCCGCGCGGCCGACGAGATCCTCGCCGAAGGTGTCCTCCGCCCCCACCGACCTCGCCGCCTCGTCCGGGATCACCTCCCGCGGATCGTCCCCGAGCGCCAGGGCGCGCAGGCCGCGGGCGTGCGAGGCGCCGAGCGCGGCGGCGAGCGCGGCCTCGGGCAGCCGCGCCAGATCCCCGATCGTCGCCACGCCGAGCTTGCGCAGCGCCGCCTCCGTCACCTCGCCGACGCCCCAGAGGCGCCCCACCGGGAGCGGCGCGAGGAACGCAGCGACGCCGCCCGGCGGCACCTCGACGAGCCCGTCCGGCTTGCCGAGGTCGGTGGCGATCTTCGCGGCCATCTTCACCTCGGCGATCCCGGCCGAGACCGCGAGGCCGCACTCGGCCCGCACCGCCGCCTTGATCGCCCGCGCGATGTCCGCGCCCGTACCGTGGAGCGCCCGGCTCGCGGTCACGTCGAGGAACGCCTCGTCGAGCGAGAGCGGCTCCACGAGCGGCGTGTAGCGCCGGTAGATGCCGAACACCTGCTCGGACAGCGCGGCGTAGCGATCGAAGCGGGGCGCGAGGAACACGCCCGCGGGGCAGAGGCGCCGGGCGCGGGCCGTCGGCATCGCCGAGTGGACGCCGAACCGGCGCGCCTCGTAGCTCGCGGTGGAGACCACCCCCCGCCGGCCGATCCCGCCGACGACGACCGGCCGGCCCCGCAGGGACGGATCGTCGAGCTGCTCGACCGACGCGAAGAAGGCGTCGAGGTCGAGGTGCACGATGGTCCGAGGCGGCGGCATCGCTCCCCATATAGCCGAAGGGCCCAACGGGGATCCGGTCGGACTTGACCGCGGTCAAGCGGCTGGTCATACCACCGGGATGGACGGCTCGGTCGGCAGCCGCGGAGTCGGGCCGCCGCGCCCCGCGATCGCGGAGCGGATCTGGCGCTCGGCGCGGGCGGAGTTCTCCAGGCTCGGCTATCACGGCGCGCGGGTGCAGGGGATCGCGCGGGGGGCGGCCTGCAACGTCGCGCTCATCTACCGGCACTGGCCCTCGAAGCGGGCCCTCTACGTGGACGTCCTCCGCGCGATCTGGGTCGCGTCGGCGGACGAGCTCTCCCGGCTGGCCGCGCGCCGCGCCGGCGGCCTCGCCGCGCTGGCGGGCGCCTACCTCGACGCGATGCTGCGCGATCCGACGGGCGCCCAGATCCTCGTCCGCGAGTACCTCGACGGCGCGCCGTACCTGTCCCTGCTCACCGCCTCCGAGCCGGCGCTCCTCGAGCCGGTGCGACGGGCCGCGGCGGTGCTCCTCGCGGACGGCGCGGACGGCGTGGGGGGAAACCCGCTGCTGGCGGTGGTGACCGTCGGCGGGCTCGCCGCGCTGGTCGCGTCGGCGCACGAGGCGTCGGGGCCGTTCCTCTCCGCGCCGCCGCCCGCGGACACGTGGCGCCGGCAGGTGCTCGAGCTCTTCTCGCACGGCCTCGCGGGCGCGCCGCGCGCCGGGGAGACGTGAAGACGATCCCGGCCTGGTGCCGCCGAGGACCCGTTCACCGCCCCCGAGCCCTCGCCGGCGCTGCCGGCGCGCACCGGCTTCACGTCCGCGCGGATCGGGCATAGTCTCCGCGCCCATGAAGACCGACGTCGTGGTTGTGGGCGCCGGCATCCAGGGCTCGGCGGTCGCGCTCCGCCTCGCCCAGGCCGGCAAGAAGGTGGTGGTGCTCGAGCGCGCGATCCCGGGCGCGGAGGCGTCCTTCGCGGCGGGCGGGATCCTCTCCCCCGGCGTGGAGGCGACCGAGCTCGGTCCGTTCTACGGCCTCTGCGCGGCCTCCCTCGCGCGCTACCCCGCCTTCGCGCGCGACGTCGAGGCGGCGAGCGGGATGTGGGTCGGGTACCGGGGGGGCGGGACGCTCGAGGCCGCCTTCGACGACGACCACGCCCGCCTGCTCGCGGGGCGGGCCGAGAAGCTGCAGAAGGCGGGGCTCCCGGTGGCGGTGCTCGACGACGCGGAGGTCCGGCGGCTCGAGCCGGCGCTCTCGCCGTCCGTCCGCGGGGCGCTCCACTTCCAGGGCGAGGCCTCCGTCGATCCGCGCCTGCTCGGGCGCGCCACGTACATCGCCGCCGCCCGCGCCGGAGCGACCTTCGTCACCGGCCAGGTCCGTCGGATCGTCCACGAGGGCGGCCGGGCGGCCGGCGTGGACCACGAGAGCGGCCGCATCGACGCGGACGCGGTGGTGCTCGCGGCCGGGAGCTGGAGCCTCCAGGTCGAGGGGCACGGGCTGCCGCCCGGCGCGGTCCGGCCGGTTCGCGGCCAGATGGCGGTGGTGGACACCCGCCCGCCGCTGCTCTCCCGGGTGGTGTTCTCCGACAAGGGCTACCTCGTCCCGCGCGCCGACGGACGGATCCTCTGCGGCTCGACCATGGAGGAGGTCGGGTTCCAGAAGGCGGTCACCGCGGCCGGGCTCCGGCACGTCCTCGACCTCGCCCTGGAGGTCGCCCCCGCCCTCGCCGGCGCGCCGGTGGTCGAGTCCTGGTCGAACTTCCGGCCGGCGAGCCCGGACGGCTCCCCGATCCTCGGCCCGGGCACGGTGCCCGGCCTCTTCTACGCCACCGGCCACACGCGCAACGGGATCCTGCTCACGCCGATCACCGCCGACTCGGTCTGCGCCGCGGTGCTCGGGAAGGCGCCGCCCGTCGATCTCGCGCCGTTCTCGCCGGCGCGGCTCGGCGCCGGGCGCGCGGTCCGCGCCGGCTGAGGAGCCCTGCCCGGGGCACGGGAGACGGAAGCGGCCGGTGACGAGCACGGAGCACGGGCGTACCCGTGACCCGTCACCGTGACCGTGACCGTTCCCCGTGCCCGCCTCCCGCCTCCCGTGTTCCCTGGCCCGTGATCCGACGCGTCGTCGGACCACCGGGAACCGGGCCACGGGCCACGCGCCCCGGTCCACGGTTCACGGAGAAGCCGGTGACGGTGACGGACCACGGGGCACGTCGATCGCGCCTGCTCGGACGGCTCGCGCACGATCGAGCGGCCGCTCTGCCGCCTCTCCTCGACAGGTCCCCCCACCTGGCGCCCCCGCCCAGGCTGTGGCAAGCTCGCGCCGATGGTTCGGCCGTTCCGCCGCGCGGCGGTCCTCCTGCTCGCCGCGGCATGTACCCGCTCCCCCTCTTCTTCCTCCGGCGCCACGCAGGGCGCAGGCTCGGTCGCGCGCACCACCGCGCCGGTCGTCGCCACCCTGATCCGACCGGGGCCGCCGCCCGTGCATCAGGGCGAGGCCATCCGCCCTCGGCCGGCGCCCTGCCTCCCCGGCGAGCCGGACGCCGCCCCCTCCACCCTCGGCGAAGAGGCCCTCGCCGCCCTCGACCGGGGCGACGCCGTACGCGCGCTCGCCTGCAGCGACGAGGCGCTCCGGGTCGCGCCGCGCCTCGTCTCGGCGCTCGCCGCCCGCGGCGGCGCGCTCGCGTCGCAGGGCCAGCTCGACGACGCGCGCCTCGCCTTCGCCCGGGCCCTCGCCATCGATCCCGACGACGTGCACGCGCTCCTCGGCGCGGCCAACCTCTACGTCCGGCAGCTCGGCGGCGGTCGCGACGGGCTCGAGGCCGGGCTCGAGTACGCCGCGCGCGGGCTCCGCGCCGCCGGGCGGCCGCCGCGCCGCGGCGTCGCCGCCCGCCTCGAGCTGCTCGCCGGCATGGCCGAGAACGACCTCGGCCGCAGCAGCCTCGCCCTGCCGCACCTCGACCGGGCCGTCGCGGGCCGGCCCGAGGACGCGGACGCCGCGTACGAGCGCGGCGTCGCGCTCTTCGAGCTCTGCCGCTTCGACGAGGCGCAGCGCGCCTTCGAGCGGGCCCTCGCGCTCGCCCCGGACGATCCCTGGACGCTCCACCAGCTCGGGCTGGTCGCGGAGCAGCGCGGCGACCGCAGGCGCGCGGAGGCGCTCCTCGCGAAGGCGCGCGCCCTCGCGCCCGCGGACTTCAAGCCGGATCTGCCCGTGGACGACAAGACGTTCCGCGCGCAGGTCGAGGCCGCCGTCGCCGCGCTCCCCGAGCCGGAGCGGCGGGCGCTCGCCCTCGCGCCGTTGGAGATCCAGGAGCTGCCGGATCGGGAGGACCTGGTGGCGGTGGACCCGCCGCTCTCGCCCTCGATCCTCGGCCTCTACCGCGGTCCGTCGGAGAACGAGCCGTGCACGGCCGCGGACGGGCCGCGCTGCCGCTCGATCGTGTTCTACCGCAAGAACCTGATCCGCTTCGCGCGGGACCGGGGCGAGCTCGAGGAGCAGGTCCGCGTGACGCTCCTCCACGAGCTCGGGCACCTGCACGGTGAGTCCGACGACGAGCTGCGCGATCGCGGCCTGGAGTGAGCCGGCGACGCGCGGGACGCAGGGCGGGGCGCCGCCGTCACGGATGACCGCGCTCGCCGGCGGGCCCCTCGTCCTCCCGGACGTGGACCGCGTCGACCTCGGGCGGCTCCGGCGGCTCGGGCTCCGAGAGGTTCGAGAGGTCGTCGTCCGGCCCGGGCAGATCCCCGCCCGAGTCCATGCCCAGAGGCGTCGGGGCGGCGCCGCCGACGTTGGACCCGGGGACGAGCTTCTCCTCGTCCTCCTCGAGCATCTCGCGGGAGAGGCGCTCGGTCGGCTGGGCCGTGACGTCCGGTCCCTCCGGCGAGAGCACGTCGTCGTCCGTGACGCGGCGGCGTCGGCGCGGCATGCCTCGAAGCTGATCCCGGCCCGCCCTGGCGTCAACTGGACGGGCGCCCCCGGTGCCCGCCGTCCGCGACGAAGGCGCGCCCGAGCTCCCGAGCCCGAGGCCCGGCGCCCGAGGCCCGCGCAGGCAGGCAGCGTGCGCCGCAGCAGCTCGATGCGAGCGGGTGTCGCCCTCAGGCGCCGAGCGTCCGGTACAGCGCCTCGTAGCGCCCGGCGCTCCGCTCCCAGCTGTTGTCCTCGGCCATCCCACGCCGGACCAGCCCGGCCCAGGCGCGGCGATCGCGGCACACGTCGAGCGCGCGCCGCACCGCGAGCACGAGGGCCTGGGGCGAGTACTCCTCGAACTTGAAGCCGGTGCCCGCGTTCCACCCGTCGTAGTCCTGCACCGTGTCCTCGAGCCCGCCCACCGCCCGCACCACCGGCACCGTGCCGTAGCGAAGCGAGTACATCTGGTTCAGCCCACACGGCTCGAACCGCGACGGCATGAGGAACACGTCGGCGCCCGCCTCGATGCGGTGCGCGAGCCCCTCGTCGAACCCGATCCGCGCGGCGATGCGGTCGGGCCGCTCGCGCGCCGCGCGGGCGAAGGCCTCCTCGTAGCGCCGGTCTCCGCTCCCGAGGAGCGCCACCTGGACGTCGTGCTCGAGGAGCGCCGGGAACGCCGCCGCCACGAGGTCCACGCCCTTCTGGTCGGCGAGCCGGGAGACCAGGGCGAGGAGCGTCACGTCCGCCCGGACCGGCAGCCCGAGCTCCCGCTGCAGCGCCGCCTTGCAGGCCGCCTTCCCGGCGAGCGCCTCCGCGGAGAAGTGCGCGGGGAGGTACCGGTCGGTGGTGGGATCCCACTCCGCGGTGTCGATGCCGTTCAGGATCCCGGTGAGATCCTTCGTCCGGTGCCGGAGCACCGCGTCGAGCCCGGCGCCGAACTCCGGACCGAGGATCTCCCGCGCGTACGTCGGCGACACCGTCGTGAGCGCGTCCGCGAAGGTGAGCGCCGCCTTCATGAACGAGAGCCGGTCCCAGAACTCCATCGCCTCGTAGCGGAAGACGTCCCAGGGGAGCCCGAGCACCGGGACCGCGGCCTTCGGGAACACGCCCTGGTAGGCGAGGTTGTGGATGGTGAAGACGGTCCGGGCGTGGGCCAGGGCCGGGTCGTGGCCGTGCTCGTGCCGGAGCAGGTACGGGAGGAGCCCGGTCTGCCAGTCGTTCACGTGCACGATCCGCGGCCGGAGGCGCAACGCCGCCGGGATCGCCAGCGCGGCCCGGGCGAGGTAGGCGAACCGCTCGGCGTTGTCGGGGTAGTCGGCGCCACGCTCCCCATAGAGGCCGGCGCGCCCGCCGAAGAGGCGCTCGTGCTCCACGAAGTAGATCGGGGCGCGGCCGGGCTTCACCCACAGCGTGGTCGCCTCGCCGCGGACCCGGATCGCCCGGTGGAGCGGCTTCAGCCCGTGCCGCGCGGGGTCGATCGCGCCGTAGCGCGGCGTCACCACCGACACGGCGTGGCCCCGCGCCGCGAGCGCGCGCGGCAGCGCCCCGGCGACGTCGCCGAGCCCGCCCGTCTTGGAGAAGGGCGCGACCTCGGACGCGACGAACAGGATCTCCATGGGATCGGGGGCGGGCCCGCGCGGTGCGGCCGTCGGTCGAGGCGGGGGGCGCGGCTAGCCCGCGACCTTGCGCAGGAACTCGGCCGCGTCCTCGGGCGGCACCGGGTTGATGTGGAAGCCGGACCCCCACTCGAAGCCCGCCACCTGCGTGAGGGCCGGCATCACCTCGATGTGCCAGTGGTAGCTCGCGCTCGGCGCGTCCCGGAGCGGGTTCGAGTGGACGATGAAGTTGTAGGCCGGGTTGCCGAGCGCGGCCCCGATGCGCCGGAGCGTGGTCGCGAGCGCCTGGGCGCAGAGCCCGAGCCGCTCCTTCGGCTCCGCCTCGTAGTTCGACTCGTGCCGCCGCGGCACGATCCAGGTCTCGAACGGGCTGCGGGGCGCCCACGGCGCGAACACCACGAACTCGTCGTTCTCGAAGACGAGCCGGCTGCGGTCCTTCCGCTCCTGCCCGACGATGTCGCAGAAGATGCAGCGCTCCTTCAGGTCGTAGTGGCGCCGCGCGCCCTCGATCTCCTGGATCACCTGCCGCGGCACCACCGGGAGCGCGATGAGCTGCGAGTGCGCGTGCTCGAGCGACGCGCCGGCCAGGTGGCCGTGGTTCTTGAACAGGAGGATGTACTTGAAGCGGAGGTCGTTGCGGAGGTCGAGGATCCGCGCCTTGTAGGCGAAGAGGACCTCGGTCACGTCGGCCGCCGGGAGGTCCTCGAGGGCCTTCGCGTGATCGGGGTTCTCGATGATCACCTCGTGGGCCCCGATCCCGTTCATCCGGTCGTAGATCCCCTCCGCCCGGCGGTCGAGATCGCCCTCGATCTTGAGCGCCGGGAAGCGGTTCGGGACGACCCGGACCTTCCAGCCGGGCGAGTTCGCCGGCGCGGAGGGCGAGCGTCCGGAGACGTAGACCTCGCGGGGGGTCTTGTCCTCGTTCCCCGGGCAGAACGGGCAGAGGCCGCCCGGGCTCGGCGCGGGGCCGCGGCCGACGTCGCTCGGCCGGCGCGCACGCTCCGTGGCGATGATGACCCAGCGACCGACGATCGGATCCCTGCGCAGCTCCGGCATCGGCTCACGCCTCCTGCGCGGGGAGCGGCGACGCCGCCTCGTCGCCGGCGGTGCGCACCGTCGCGCTCACGAGCGCCGCGAGCGCCATCAGCGCCGCGCCGCCCACGTACGGGAACGCCTGCGACCAGCGCCCGAACGTCCAGGTCCCCGTCTCGGGGCCGATGATCCGCCCGAACGCCGCCGCCGACTCGCCGATGCCGAGCGTCCCGCCCTGCTCGTCCGCCCGGGCGAACCGCGAGAGGAGCGACGAGAGCGAGGGCTGCGAGAGGCCGGAGCCCACCGCGAGCGGCGCGGTGGCGAGCGCCAGGCCGGCCACGGTGCCCGCGAACGGGAGCGCGGCGAGCGCGACGGCCTGGAGCGCGACGCCCGCGACGAGCAGCGGCTTCTCGCCGAACCGCCGCGTGAGCCGGCCGATGAGGCCGCCCTGGACCACCACCACGATCACGCCGATGTAGGCGAAGAGCAGGCCGACCCGCGCCTGGTCGAGGCCGTAGCGCTCCTTCGCGAGGAACGCGTAGGTGGCCTCCATGGCGCTGAAGGCGAGCACGCTCAGGAAGTAGACCAGGATCACCCGCCGGATGCCGGGCCGGCCCATCTCGTGGAAGAAGGCGGTGAACCGGTTGCGCGACGCCTCCGCCCGGACGGTGCGCTGCTCGGGCTCCGGCAGGACGATCCAGGCGGCGACGCCGTTCAGGAGGGCGAGGGCCGCGGCCGCGAGGCCGGGGGCGGAGATGGAGACGTGCGAGAGCGCGCTCCCGGCCGCGGGGCCGAGGACGAACCCGAGCCCGAAGGCGGCCCCGATGAGGCCCATCCCGCGCGCCCGCCCCTCGGGCGGCGTCACGTCGGCGACGAAGGCGCGGGCGATGGCGATGTTCGCAGTGGCCGCGCCGGCGAACAGGCGCGAGGCGAGGAGGACCGCGAAGCTCCCGGCGAGCCCGTACACGAGGAACGCCGCCGCCGTCATGAAGATCGAGACGAGCAGGACCGGGCGACGCCCCACCCGGTCCGAGAGCCGGCCCCAGATCGGCGCGAACACGAACTGCATCGCCGAGTAGCCGGTCGAGAGCAGCCCCGTCCACGCCTCCGACGCGCCGAGCGCCTTGGCGTAGAGCGGCATGACCGGGATGACCATCCCGAAGCCGAGCAGGTCCACGAAGACGATGACGAAGAGGATCGCGAGCGACGAACGGTTCTTCACGCGGGCGCGAGGATAACCCGCCACGCCCCCCCGCGCAGGCTTTCGTCGCCCTCCCCTGCGCGCGGGGCGGGGGCCGCCCGCCCCCCGTCCGGGTCCGCGCCAGATCGATCAGGCGCCCACCCGGTTGCGGCCGGCCGCCTTCGCCTCGTACAGCCGGGCGTCGGCGCGGGCGAGGAGCGCGGCGCCGTCCGGATCGGCGGCCTCGAGCGCGGCGCACCCGAGCGAGGCCGTGACCTCCAGCGCGGCGGCCCCGGCCGCGATGGGCGCCCCCGCGATCGCGCCGCGGATCCGCTCGGCGATCTCGACGGCGCGGGCGAGGTCCGCCCCGGGCAGCAGGGCCGCCAGCTCCTCGCCGCCGATCCGCGCGAGGAGATCGCCCGCCCGGAGCATCGCGCGCGCCCGGGCGGCCACCGCGGCCAGCACCGCGTCGCCCGCCGCGTGCCCGTGGCCGTCGTTCACGCGCTTGAAGTGGTCCACGTCGAGGATCGCCGCCGCGAGCGGCGCGCCGCTCCGCCTGGCCCGGGCCACCTCGCGCCCGAGGGCCTCCTCGAGCGCGCGGCGGTTCGCGAGGCCGGTGAGCGCGTCCCGGCGCGCGACCGCGGCGAGCGAGGCGAGCTCCCGCTCCTCGTCGTCCCCGGCGCGGAGATACCGCGCGACGCAGCTCCCGAGCCGGAGCCGGTCGCCCGGCGCGAGCGGCGCGGACTCCACCTCTCGCCCGTTCAGCCACGTGCCGTTCGTCGAGCCGAGATCCACCACGCGGTGCCCGGCGCCGTCCGGCACCACCCGCGCGTGGCGGCGTGAGACGTCGTCAGCCTCGAGCGCCACCTCGCAGGCCGCGTCCCGTCCGAGGACCACCTCGCCCTCGAGCGCGACCCGCAGCCCCGCGGCCTCCCCGGCGACGAACACCAGGCAGAACGGCCCGGGGGCGGGGGCCGGCGCTCCCGGCGGGCGGACACGGGTCGGATCCTCGCGCACGATTCGCGACGATAGCGAGGGGCACGCACGGTGGAAACCCGCCGAAATGCCCTGCGACGACGCGTCTCATGGCGCCACCCACGTCCGACGCGCGTCGCCCGAATGAGCCACGAACGCGCCCGACGATACCCCGAACGCGAAGTCATGGTGGCCCGCGCGGATGCGAGTCGCGCTCCGGTGGCTTCCCGACCGCGCCGGATCCATGTTGGCGCACATGGAATCGACGACCTCACCCACGTCGCCGCGCGGCCCGCTCGAGCCACCGCCCGTCGTGCGCGTCGACTATCACTTTCACACCGCCTTCTCCTACGACTCCGAGGTGACGCCCGAGGCGGCGCTGGAGCGTGCGCAGGAGGCGAACATCGACGTGCTGTGCGTCACGGACCACGACACCATCGACGGTGCGGTGAAGATGAAGGGCATGCCCTGCCCGAACGTCCGGATCGTCGTGGGCTGCGAGTTCACGGCCGAGGACGGCTCGCACATCATCGGGCTGGATCTGCGCGACCTGTTCGACACGCGGAGCGTCCTGGGCATCCTCGAGAACATCAAGCTGCAGGGCGGGCTCGTCCTCCTGCCGCACCTCTTCCGCCGGGGCACCGGGATCTTCCGCAACGAGATGAGGCGCTCCGACGAGTTCGTGCACCAGGTGCTCTCCCGGGCGGACCTCGTCGAGTGTCACAACGGCCGGGACAACTGGGAGAACAACGAGAGGAGCCGTCGACTGGCGGTGAGCCTCGGGATCCCTGCGGTGGCCGGCAGCGATGCGCATTCCACTGCGACCCTCGGCTCCGTCTTCGTGGAGTACGCCCAAGGGGAGCTTCGTCACGGGCTGTCGCCGCGCCGGATCTTCTTCCCGACGCAGGCGCCGAAGGCCGAGAATCCGGCGAAGCGGCGAATGATGGAGCTCTACCACCGCCACCGGAAGACCCTGCCTCCGGTCGTCGACGCGGCTTACCGGACCCTGAAGGGATGGCTCAAGCCCGACTCCGGGCACGCTGCAGCTCCCCGGGCGCAATACGAGCTCGGGTTCTTCGGCGAAGGCGCCAGCGCTCGCCATCGTGAACGGTAGAGCCTTGGCCCCGTTCGCGGCCCCTCACCCGGCCTGCCGCTCGCGCGGCCCCGACGGCGGTCCCTGCACGCCGGCGGCCTCCAGGAGTGCCCCGTATTCGTCTGCGAGCGCCTGCCAGATCGCCTCTCGCCTGAACTCCCCCAGGACGCGCCGCCGGGCGGCCTCGCCATGCTTCGCTCGCAGGTGAGGTTCCGACAAGTACTGCTGCAAGGCCTTCGCGAGGGCGAGCGCATCACGCTGCGGAACGAGCGTACCCGTGATGCCGTCCTGCACGGCATCGACGCAGCCAGGCACGGCCATCGCCACCACGGGTAGCTCCATCGCGGCCGCCTCGAGCGCCACGTTCGGGAAGCCTTCCCGGTACGTCGGCAGCGCGAACACGTCCATCGCCGCGTACAGGCGGGGAGTATCCCGGTCGAGGCCCGTGAGGTGCACGCGCGGATCCGAAGACAGCGCTGCGAGGACCTCCGCTGGCAGCGGGTCCTCCGGCTCGAGGGGCCCCACCAGGAGAAGATGCAGTCGGGGATCATCTCCCCGCAACCGGCTCCAGGCCATCGCGAGCTCCACGATGCCCTTCTCGCGCACGAGCCGGCCCACGAACCCGATCACGAGCGCGTCCGCTGGGATGCCATGCTGCGCCCGTGCCGCCAGTCGCTCCGCTTCACCCAGCGGCTTGAACCGGCCGACCGCGTCGACCCCGTTCCCGCTGCCGCCGGCGAGCACCGTGATCTTCTCGCCACGGCAGAGCCCCTCTTCGATCGCGATGGCCCGCACCGAGTGGCTCACCGCGATCACGCGATGCGCCAGCGCGCACGAGGTCGTCTCCGTGGCGCGCAACAGCCGCCTCCGCATCCCGGAGGCGGTCACGTGCGGCAGGCCGCGCATGTGGTACACGCGCACCGGTGTGCGGGCCAGCCACGCGGCGATCATCCCGAGCAGCCCCCCCTTCGGCGTGTGGGCATGGACGATCTGGGGACGGATCCTCTGGAGGGCGAGCCAGATCCGACAGAGGGCCCCGAGGTCCCGGAGCGGCGTGATCTTCCGCGTCATCGCGACCGGATGCACCTGCGCCCGTTCCCGATCGCGGAACGTGAAGAGGTCGGACCCGGGCGACGAGATCGCGTGTACGTCGAAGCCGCAGCCGCGGATGAAGGAGGCCTGACCGGACAGGAAGTATAGGGAGGCGGGGATCGTCGTCACGTGCACGACGGCCGGCTTGGCCCCTCCCGCCCCGGGGAGCTTCCCGACCGATCCGGTCCGATCCGGGCTCGCGGCGATCACACCGGCTCTCATCGAGGGCCGCTCCATTCTCAGCCTGCGCGCAGGGAGTGACGCGCCGCCTTCGGCCCGGAACGTCGCGCGCTGCCTTCCGCGCTCGTCGCACGCTCCCCTCCAGCCAACGCGAAGAGGTCCGCCACGCGCCTCATGTCCTCGGGCCCGTACCGTCCGTCACAGTGCATGGCGAGCATCCGCCGGCTCACCCTCCGTGCGTCGTCGCGTATGCGGAGCACGGTCTCCTCGAGCGGCCAGAGCACGGCAGGGTAGACCCGACTCGCGATGAGGTTACGCCGCAGCCGCTCGCGCCGCTCGGCGGTATCGACGAGGACCGCGCAGCAGAATGGCACGCCGCCGCGCGCGGCCGGGAGGAGCACCCTCGACCAGCGGAGGCTCGAGAGGCGGCGGCACAGCTCGGCATGGTTTGCCTCCCGCGCGCGGCGCCAGGGTTCGACCGGACAGGAGGCCAGCAGCGCGCGAGCCACGTCGCTCATGGCGGAGACTCCGGGCACGGCCAGAGCGCGCTCGGCCTTGGCCGCGAGGGCAAGGTAGGCGTCCTTCTCGATTGGAACTCCTTCGAGGTACATCGCCTTCAAGGCCATCGCGGAGAGCCTCAGGGCCGCCGCCTTCCTGCGCTGAGCCGTCAGGATGGGAGCTGGCGGCAACGGGTGTCCGCGCGGCGACCAGAGCGCGCCGCCGTCCGGGAGAGGGAAGGCCTTGCGGAGCGACACGACGCAATAGTCGGCGGCGCTCTCGTGCGCCCACGCGGAGTCGGGGTCATGGGAATGATCCTCGATGACGAACACTCCATCTCGGCGCGGCACGGCCAGGGGTCCGCGGAGCCCGAAGTAGTTGATGGTCAAGATGGCATCGCCCCTCCGTGCCTGTGGCAGATCGGGGGCGCGCCGCAAGGGGTGATCCGGATAGGAATGGAGCCGCACCCCGGTCTGGAGGAGCGCCGCCAGGACGTCCTGGCAGGAGTAGTCGGGCACCCACAGGCGCCGCCAGCCCTGCTCGCGGACCCCGTGCGCGAGCAGCAGACGAAGCGCGTCACGTCCCGAGGACACGAGGAGCCCCGGCGCCCATGGGCGCGCCTTCGCGCAAGCCGGCGAGGGAAGGCCCATCCAGTGGTAGTCGGAACCTTGCTCCCACCGTTCGGACACGGTGCGCACGCGTCGCCCCTCGTCAGAAGCTGTCGTGCTTCGTGCCGTGTGGCCCTGGCCCCATGGTCCGCGACTCCTGCCGGAGGAGGGCGTACTCGTCGCGGTCCAGATACACTTCGTCCCAGTAGCGCAGGGCGATTCCGGCCCGGATCTCCGGCGGCGGGATCGCCTCCTCGAGAACGAGATCGCGGATGCACAGGTCCGCCTCGTTGAACCCGAACTGCGCCCGCATCACCGCCGACCCCGAGAAGCGCACGTTCAGCTCGAAGATTCGCACGCCCGCAGCGGTCTTCCGCAGCTGGACGTTGACCGGACCCCAGATGTCGAATGATTGGACGAGCCTCCTGCAGATGGATTCGATCTCCCGATCGAACACCACCTCGGCTTTGTAGGTCCCACCAGCACCGAGCTGCCGCCTCAGGGCGATCTGGCCGACGTAGCCCGTTCGAGGGCTCTTGTAGACACCTACCGTGTATTCCTCGTGGTCCGGAAACAGGTACTCCTGGAGCACGGGTTCGCGGACGTATCTCGAGAAGAACGTCAACTCCTCCGGTCCCCGCAGGACGAACAGGTTCTTCGAGCCCGAGCCATGCCGTGGCTTGAGAACGACAGGGAACGTGTGGCGCGCCAGGAACGCACGAACGGACTCCGCGTCGTCGGCGGGGATCGTGTCGGGGACCGGCAGATCCTTCTCGCGGAGCATGCGGACCATGTTCAGCTTGTCCGTGAGTGGCGAGAGGAAGCGTGGCTCGTTGACGACCAGCCTGGCGCCGGTCTCACGCTCGAACTCGCTCGCGTGCTGGGCCATGTACTCCATCTCGGGCTCGGAGCCGAAACAGACGAGTCGGACACCCTCTCGCAGGCACACCTCTTCGAGGCCGTGCACGTACTCCGGTCCGCGGTCGACCCTGGGCAGGACGTAGCCCGCATCCGCACGGAACAGCCCGACGGACAGCGGGTCGGCATCGGTCCCGACGATTCGCGGGTGCAGCGCAGAGCAGCGGAGCCCCTTGAAGATGCTGACCCCGAGCGGCCCTCCGACCCCGGTCACGAGCGCCGTCAACTGGTCTGTCATGTCTCGTTCCCTCCTCGGGGACCGCTCCGTTGCTCGGGGTGTTCGGCCCCGTGTCCGGTCAAGACGACGCCGACCGTCCGGAAGGCAATGGCGAGATCGTTCCGCAAGGACCAGTCGCGGACATAGTCCAGGTCCAGCCGGATCCGTTCGTCCCAGGAGAGATGGTTTCGACCATTCACCTGAGCCGAGCCGGTGAGTCCCGGCTTCATGTGCAATCTCTGCCTTTGCTCCGCCGTGTACTTCTCGACGTGGTGTGGCAAGTCGGGCCGCGGGCCCACGAAGCTCATCTCGCCCTTGAGCACGTTGAACAGCTGCGGCAGCTCGTCGAGGCTCGTCTTGCGCAACCACCTCCCCACGGCGGTGACGCGCGGATCGTCCCGGCGAAGGCGAGTTTGCGCAGAGCCCGTGAACATCGTCCGGAACTTGTAGATCGTGAAGGGTCGGCCACCCTGGCCGACGCGAACCTGCTGGAAGAGGATGCTGCCCGGCGAGGTCGCTCGCACCGCCGCGGCGATCGCGATCAGGAGGGGGGCGAGGGTCACCAGCAAGATCGCCGAGAGCGAGACGTCGAGTCCCCGCTTGGCCACGAGCTGCAGCTGCACGGGCGCGCGGGTCATGGCGACGTCGCCTCCCGCTGGCTGCGATACAGGGGGAACCAGGAACGAGAGCGGTACTCGTCGGGCGCGCTGCGCTCCCGCTGCATGCCCTCGTCGCACAGGCGCTCGTAGACGTCGGGCAGGTGCACGCGTCTGCCCAGGTGGAACTGGGCGCGGCCGTCGGCGAAGCGGGCCTTGTACTGGAACAGGGAGTCCTCTCCGCGCAGGCCTCCGCCCAGGAGATACCGCTCCTTCCCGGCGTTCAGCGCCCACTGCAGCGCGGCGACCTGCAGGAGGTCGTTCGTCCCCAGCGCGCGGAAGTCGGGGTCCGAGGACGAGAGATAGTTGTAGGCGAACCGAGGCCCATGGAGGATCAGCAGGGTTCCGGCGATGCGCTCTCCCGACACCGCCACGAGGAGGCGCGCCCAGCGTCCCAGCGCGCCCTCGATGGAAGCGTAGAACGCGTCGGGGAAGAAGTAGAACGGCGCCGCCCCGCGGAGCCTCATCGTCGCGCGATACTGGTCCGTGAAGGCCTCGAAGAAGCGCCCTTCCGCGTCGTCGATCACCTCGAGCCCGGCGTCGCGCGCCTTCCTGAGCTTCTTCGCCACCTCCTTCCGGAAGGGCGCTCGGAGCTCCGGCCCATCGGCTCGCAGTTCGGCGCAGACGACGCTCTGGTGGAGCGAGACCGCGACCGGCGGCGGCTCGATGTCGCGATGATTGCCGTACAGAGGGTTGTACCGGACGAACTCGCTGACGATCCCCGCGTCTCGACAGTGCTCGTGAAAGGCGGCGGCGAATCCGGGGACCGGCGCGTCGCGGGGCGACTTCATGTGCCCGCCGTAGCCGTAAGGCGAGCTGATGTCGAAGTATCCCGAGCCGTCGATCGGGCGCTTGATGTAGGGGTAGACGACGGTGGCGCCGCGTTCCTCGTAGACGAAGCATTCCGCGGTCCCACCGAGGACGCACTCGTTGGCCGCCACGTACTCTGGGGCGAAGAAGACGTCGCCATCGCAGACCTTCGCGACGGTGTCCGACCATGCGTCGGCGTCCTCGCGTCCCAGAGTCGTGATCGTCAAGGGTGCCTCCCGGCAGGCGCTCAGCCGTGGGAGAGGATGCCACGCCACCGCGGCGACCGCCGTCGGTCTGACGGGCCGCCGCGAACGAGTGCGTACCCGTATCGGCGCGATGCGGGCGATCGCGGGGACGGGCGTCGGCTCACCGCGCCGTGGCGCCCGGCCGCGACGGACAGTCACACCCGCCAGTGCACCCGCTCGAAGTCCGCGTCCGGCACGGTGAACGCGATGAAGCCGTACCGCGGCAGCCGCTCGACGTCCACCTCGCCGCGGAGCGTGTGGACACAGAGCGCGACCCGGTCTCCGGGGCGGAGGTCGAGGCCGTCGAAGGGGAGCGCGAGCTCCGCGATCCGCGCGAAGGCGATCTTCCCGAGCTCGTCGCCCCGGCGGCGCCCGGGCCGGAGCTGGCCGTCCGGCGCGAGGGGGAAGTCCACCCAGGTCTGCCGGTCGGAGGCGAGCAGCACCACCCGCACCTGCGACGCCACCTCGGCGGCGCGCGCCGGCGACTCGGCGGGATCGAGCCGCAGGTAGAGGCCCTTCAGGTCGAAGCCGTAGCGGAGCACGTGGAACGCCTGGGCGCCGCCGTACATCGAGCCGCGGTGCTGGCCGGGGCGGTACAGCCCGCTCCCCTCCCACTCGAAGTAGGTCGTCTCGCGGCCGTCGAGCGTGGGCGTGACGAGCAGGGTCGGCTCGCGCAGCGGCTTCGCCTCCACGCCGGTGGGCGCCGCCACGCCGGCGCGCTTGATGGGGGCGAGCGCCTCCGGGGGCGGGTTCGCGCCGCAGAGGAGCGCCGCCCGGATGACGTGGCCGCGGAACAGGCCGTCGAACTCGGCGGCGAGCTCGGTGGTGAAGTCCTCGCCGTACCACCAGTACCAGTCCGACGCCTCGGCCGCGTACAGGTGTCGCCGCGCCTGCGCGAGCCGCTCGGGCGGGACCGCGCCGGCCGCCTCGGCCCGGGCGAGCGCCTCGCGCGCGCGCCCGACGGCGGTCCACGCCTGCCGGTCCTCGGCGTGGCCGATCCAGATCCGGTAGGACGCCTCGATCCACGACCCGGAGTGGATGCGCGGGATCGCCGGTCCGTCCGCGTCCCGGGTCGCCTCGGACATCGTGACGGTCTCGATCGCGTCGCTCGCCTCGAGGGCGGCGTACAGGCCGTCGAGGAACGCCCGCCCGCTGTTCGGGTAGTGCTCCCAGGCGTTCTCGCCGTCGAGGAAGACGCCCACCGTGGCCGGCCCGGCCTGGCCGTCGCGCGCCCAGGCGTCGCCGACCGCGCGGACGTGCGACAGGAGATCGGCGACCGCCTGGTGCGCAGGCGTCCTCGCGTAGGTGAAGCCGATCACGTCGGAGAGGGAGCGGTCCCGGAAGAGCATCCGGAGCTCCCGGTCGCCGCCCGCCGAGACCTTCCACGGTCGGTAGAGCGAGCGCAGCCGCGGGGCGTTCGCCGGCAGCGAGCGGAGGAGCACGCCCTCGTCGCTCGCCGCCCAGCGGACGCCCTCGCTCGCGAGGATCTCGAGCGCCTCCGGCGAGACCGAGCCCTCCGCCGGCCACATCCCCGCCGGCGGCGCCCCGAACCGCCGCCCGTGAGAGGCCATGGCCTCGCGGACGTGCCAGCGCGCGTCCTCGGGGTGCGCGAAGCGCGGCGGGAGCGGGACCCCCGGGAGCGCCCGCCGCGCCGCGTCGGTGTCGCAGACGAGCGGCAGGATCGGGTGGTAGTAGGGCGTCGCGGAGAGCTCGACCTGCCCGCGCTCGGCGAGCCGCCGCCAGCGGGGGACGACGTCCGCGAGGAGCCGCCGCTGCACGGCGAGCAGGGCGTCCACGTCGCCGCGCGTGAAGTCGCGCCCCTTCTCGCGGAGGGCGCGCACCGCCGGCTCGTCGGCCTCCGCCCCGAACCCCATCCACGCGAGGTTGAACAGGACCTGGAGATCCGTGAGCTCCTGGTCGGTGAAGAGCGCCGCCTGGCGCGCCACGTCCACGTGCCGGAGATCGCGGCCGCGCTTGTGGAGCAGGTCCCAGTAGCGCGGGAGCGGCTTGATGTTGGTGTCCCAGTCCACCATGAAGAACGAGCGGAGGATCGCCTGGCGCTCGTCCGGCGCGAGCTCCGCCGCGGGCCGGGCGGTGAGGTCGAGGAAGCGGTCGTGCGCGCGGCCCGCGACGTAGTCCTCGAGCTGCTCGAGGAGCACCGGCGTGAAGTTCACCGTGCAGCGCACGCCCGGGTGGCGCTCGAGGATCCACGCCATGTCGTGGTAGGCGCGCGTCGCGTGGAGGCGGACCCACGGCATGAGGAACTCGCCCGTCTCCGCGTCGCGGTACGGGGGCTGGTGCATGTGCCACAGGAACGCGAGGCGGGCGCGCTTCATCGCGGCAGGACCCTATACCGCCCAGGACGGATCTTGAGCGGATTCGTCACGATCGCTCCGCGGCGCTTCCCCGGGGAGCCTCATCCTCCCCGCGGGGACCATAGCCGCGGCGGGCGGCGCGCGCACGGCGGGGCGGCGCCTCGTGCCGCGGGCGGCCGGCGCGCCCCCCGGAACGCGGGGCCCCCGATCGCGTGCTCGGATCCGAACGGGATCAGTCGGAGCTCGACGAGGCGAGGGCGCGGGGGGGGACGGCGGACGTCGGCGCTCCGCGGGCCACGCCGTTCCGCGCCGCGGGGCGCCCGTCGGGCGTCGGCCCGGGCGCGCCGAACGGGAGCGGCGCCTCGGCGGGGGTCTCGAAGGGGCGCGGCGCCTCCGCGGCCGTGTTCGGCGCGCGGTACGTGGGGACGAGGTCGCGCAGGGCCTCCAGGATCTCGGCGCGATTCCCCGCGTGGGCGGCCCGCTCGAGCGCGTCGAGGCGTTCGGCCAGATCCGGGCGCGGCGGCGGGCTCGCCGCCACCCTGATCCGCTTGCGCACGGCGTGCGTGCGCTCCTCCTCCTCCGTCAGCACCTCCTCGAAGAGCTTCTCGCCCGGGCGCAGCCCCGTGTACACGATCGGCACGTCCTCGCCCGGGACGCGCCCGGCGAGCGTGATCATGTGGCGCGCGAGATCGGCGATGCGGACCGGATCGCCCATGTCGAGCACGCACAGCTCGCCGTAGCCCCCCAGGCCCGCCGCCAGGACCAGGTTCACCGCCTCGGGCACGGTCATGAAGAACCGCGTGCACTCCTGGTGCGTCACCGTCACCGGGCCGCCCCGGGCGATCTGCCTCCTGAAGATGGGCACCACGCTCCCCGCCGAGCCGAGGACGTTCCCGAAGCGCACCGCCGTCATGCGCGTCCCCGGCGAGGCGCGGCCGAGGTCCCGCACGAGCAGCTCCGCGACGCGCTTCGTCGCCCCCATCACCGAGGAGGGCTTCACCGCCTTGTCCGTCGAGATGAGCACGAACCGCTCGGCGCCGCAGGCCTGCGCCATGCGCGCGACGTTCCGGGTGCCGAAGACGTTGTTCTTCACCGCCTCGCCGGGCGCGACCTCCATGAGCGGGACGTGCTTGTGCGCGGCGGCGTGGAACACGTCCTGCGGCCGGTACCGCGCGCCGAGGCGGAGGAGGGGCGCGCCCTCCCGGACGTCGGCCACCTCGGCGCGGACGTCGAGGCCGGGGTGCTCGTCCGCGAGCCACCGGGCCCGCAGGTAGAGCTCGTTCTCGTTCATGTCCACCATCACGAGCTGGGACACGCCGTGATGGGCGAGCTGGCGGCACAGCTCGCCGCCGATGGAGCCGCCCGCGCCGGTGACCAGGGCGCGCCGCCCGCGGACGAGGGCGCGGAGGTCCGCGTCGTCGAAGTCCACCGGAGGTCGCTGGAGCAGGTCCTCGGCCGAGACGTCGTCGAGCATCGCCGCCGCGCGCCGCTCGTCCGCCTCCGCGAGCGCGGCGGGGATGATCTTGAAGCGGACCCGGCAGCGCTGGCACAGGTCGAGGATCTCGCGGATGCGCCCCGGGTCGTGGTGGGTCTCGGCGAGGAGCACCACCGAGGCCCCGTGCCGCCGCACGACCTCGGGGAGGTCGCGCACGTGCCCGAGGATCGGCTTCCCGTCGAGCCGGCCGCCGCGGAGCGCCCCCTCGTCCTCGACGAAGCCCACGAGGTCGTAGGGCGCGCCGGTGCTCCGCTGGAGGTCGCGCGCCAGCAGCTCCGCCGCCACGCCGCTGCCCACGATGATCGTCCGCGCCGCGCCGGCGCGCCGGCGGAGGCGGCCGGCCTGCCAGCGGAAGAAGGCGCGCGGCGCGAACCGGCCGCCCCCGAGCGCCGCGGTGGCGAGGAGCAGGTCGATCACGAACACGCTCCGCGGCAACGCCCCCGGGGCGACCCACGCCGCGACCGCCGCGAACAGCGTGGTCCCCGCGAGCGTCGCCGCGAGCACCCGCACCGCCTCGGGGAGGCCGGCCAGGCGGAACGACCAGCGGTGGAGGCGGGCCGCCAGGTTCGCGACGAGCCGGCACCCGGCGACGAGCGGGACGAGGACGGGGAGCGCCGACGCGAACCGCGCGGGGGGCGGCCCCTCGAAGCGGAGCCACTCGGCCGCGACGAGCGAGGCCGCCGACGCGCCGCAGTCGAACACGAGGATCGCGAGGATCCGGGCGAGCTGGCGTCGCCTGGCGCGCGCCCCCGCCGACCGGCGCTGCGAAGGATGCACGATCGTCCCCCCTGGTTTCGCGCACACCACCACACTTTCATGCGGACGTGCGCGCCGCTCGCGGGCAGGCCCCGCCGTGCCTTCACGATGGGTCGCGCGTTCCGCTCGCCCCGGACCGAGCGCCTCCGTCGCGGCGGCGGTCCGCGTCGTCGCCCGGGGGTGCACCCGGGCCGCGAGGGGGTCCTCGTCGCTCCCGGAGGCGGTCACTAGATTCGGCGTCGCCGGGGGCGAGGCACGCCGCCGATCCTGCCTGGCACCGCCCCCCTCGAGAGGTGCCGCCGACGTGCGCCCGCTCCGCCTCGTCCACGTCGTAGGCGCCCGGCCGAACTTCATGAAGATCGCGCCGGTGATGCGCGCCGTCGCGGCGGCGGGGTTCGCCGCGCAGCGCCTCGTCCACACCGGCCAGCACTACGACGTCTCGATGTCGGACGTCTTCTTCTCGGACCTCGGGATGCCGGTGCCCGACGTCCACCTCGGGGTGGGCTCCGGCTCGCACGCCGAGCAGACCGCGCGGGTGATGATCGGGTTCGAGAAGGTCTGCCTCGCGGAGGCGCCCGACCTGGTGGTGGTGGCGGGCGACGTGAACTCGACGCTCGCCTGCGCCATCGACTGCGCGAAGCTCTGGATCCCTTGCGCGCACGTGGAGGCGGGGCTCCGCTCGTTCGACCTCCGGATGCCGGAGGAGGTGAACCGGATCGTCACGGATCGGCTCTGCGAGCTCCTGTTCACCCCCTCCCCGGACGCGGACGAGAACCTCCGGCGCGAGGGGACCGATCCCGCCCGCGTCTTCCGGGTCGGGAACGTGATGATCGACACCCTCCTCGCCCACCTCCCCCGGGCCCGCGCGTGCGGCGCGCCCGCCCGGCTCGGGGTCGAGCCGAACGGGTACGCGGTGCTCACGCTGCACCGACCGTCCAACGTGGACGACCCCGCGATCCTCCGGGGCCTCCTCGACGCGCTCGAGCCGATCCAGGCGCGCGTCCCGGTGGTGTTCCCCGTCCACCCGCGAACCCGCGCGCGGCTCGAGGAGGCCGGCCTCCTCGCCCGGATCGGCGCGCTCCCGGGGCTGCGCCTCTGCGAGCCGCTCGGCTACCTCGAGTTCCTCGGCCTCACCTCCCAGGCCCGGCTCGTGCTCACCGACTCCGGCGGGCTCCAGGAGGAGTCCACCGCGCTCGGCATCCCCTGCCTGACGCTGCGGGAGAGCACCGAGCGCCCCATCACCGTGACCGAGGGGACGAACACCGTCGTCGGCACCGACCCGGCCCGCGTCGCCGCGGAGGCGCTCCGGGCGCTCGCGGGCGCGGGAAAGGCGGGGCGCACGCCGGCGCTCTGGGACGGGCGGGCGAGCGAGCGGATCGCGGGCGTCCTCCAGGCGTGGTGGTCGGCGCGGGCTCCCGACGGCGGTCCCCGCCCGCGTTGAGCGAGCGTCGGGGGGCGCGCCCGCGCGCGCCCCCCCCCCGCCCCCCACCACGGCGCCCGCCGCTCGCCGGCGCGGTGCGGGGGGCCCCCCCCGGCGTTGCGCGCGCGGGGGGGGGCGCGCCCGGGCGCCCCGCCGCCGAGACGACCTCATGGGCACCCTCGGCTCGCCTGCGCGGATCGGGGACGTCCTCCTGCCTCGCCCCGGTTGACGCGCTGGCGCGCCGGCGCGGCGTCCATACCGTCGTCTCGATTTCCCGCTCGAGAGGTGTCGAATTGAAGATCCTCCTCGTCTGCCCGCACTACCCGCAGCCGGGGGCCCCCGGCTTCTCCTGGTTCAACGGGTTCGCGCGCGCCTGGACCGACGCCGGCCACGACGTCACGGTCATCACCAAGGCGGTGGACTGCGCGGGCCGCGCGCCTCGGCGGTACGCGTGGCGGTGGGTGACCCGCGAGCAGGACGGACGCGTCGCGGTGTGGCGGTGCCACGTCCCGCTGGGCTCGGGCCGCGGCCTGCTCGGGCGCGCGTGGGCCTTGCTCGGCTTCGTCCTCTCCGCGCTCACGGCCGCCCTCCGCGTTCCGCGCGCGGACGTGGTGATCGCCTCCTCGCCCCCGCTGGTGGTCGCGCTGCCGGGCTGGCTCGCGGCGCGGCGGATGCGGGCGCGCCTCGTCTTCGAGGTCCGCGACCTCCACCCGGAGAGCGCGATCACCACCGGCGTCCTCTCCGGGCGCTCGCTCCTCACGCGCCTCCTCTACGCGTTGGAGGCCTGGGCGTACCGCGCGGCGGACCTCGTGAACGTCCTCACGCCCGCCTTCCGTGACGACCTCCTCCGGCGCGAGGTCGCGCCCGCGGAGAAGATCGTCTGCGTGCCGCACGGCGCCGACCTCGACGTCTTCCGGCCAGGACCGCGAGACAACGCGATCCGCCGGGAGCTGGGCTGGGGCGACCGGTTCGTCGTGATGTACGCGGGGGCCCACGACCGCGCGAACGCGCTCGGCCAGCTCGTCGACGCAGCGGAGCGGCTGAAGGATCTGCCGGAGATCCTCATCGCGACGGTGGGCGACGGCCCGGAGCGCGCCCGCCACGAGCGGGCGGCGAGGGAGCGCGGCCTGCGGAACATCGTGTTCTGCGGCCCGCAGCCCGAGTCCCGGATGCGGGACGTGGTGAACGCCTGCGACGTCGGAGCGGCCGTGCTGCAGGACAACCCGACGTTCCGGACCGTCTACCCGGGCAAGGTCTTCGAGTACATGGCGTGCGCGCGACCGACGCTGCTCGCCATCGACGGCATCGCCCGCAAGCTCGTCTGCGAGGAGGCGCGCGCCGGGGTCTTCGCCGAGCCCGAGGACGGCGCCTCGCTCGCCGACGCCATCCGCCGGCTCGCCGCGGATCCGGTCGGGCTCGCGAAGATGGGCCGCCGCGGGCGCGCCTGGGTCGAGGAGCACGCGAGCCGCGAGGTCCTCGCGCAGCACTACCTCGCGGCGCTGCGCGCGCTGGTGGAGGGACGCGAGGCGGTGAAGCCGCTCCAGGCGACCGGGTGAGCGGCGCCCCGGCGCGCGGCGACGACCGTCACCGACCCGGGTGCCCGTGCCCGTGCCCGTGCCCGGCGACGCGCGGCTTCCCCAGCGCCGGGGCGGGGGGCGCGCCGGACGCGGTCGAGAGCGGCCCGCCGTCGTTGCGGATCTTCCACTCCTCCCAGAGGTTCAGGACGAGCGACACGTCCGCGAGCGGCACCCGCTTCTCGAGGTGCGGGAACTCCGCGATGAACGCCTCGTGGAACGCGTGGTAGCGCAGCGGCGTGAAGTAGCGCAGCAGCGTCTCGCGCCCGTGCGCGTCGACGTCGAGGAACTCGATCCCCATCCCGGTGGTGAACCCGGGGTCGTCGATCGGGACCGCGTGGGCGATCCGCGAGCGGATGGGCAGCGGCCCGTCCGGCAAGGCGAGCTCGACGAAGAGCTCGAGCCCCTCGCGGAGCAGGAAGCTGGACGCGACGAAGACGCCGCCCAGGCCGAGGTCTCGCGAGGTGCAGAAGGCCTCGAACTGCAGCCCGTCGTCGCCGGGGATGTAGAGGCGGCAGGGCAGCTCGATCTCGATGCGCTCGTAGCGGCGGCTGGTCTCGCTCACGGCCCCCGACGATAGCACCGAAAGCGGCCGGCCGAGCGTCCCCTCCCCTGGGGAGGGTCACCGACTAAACGGCCGGTCATTCGAGAGCGGGCCAGCGGGGAGGGGCCCCACCGCAGGTGGGGAGGGGCGGCGCCCCTCCCCGCGGGACAGCGCGCGCCAGCGCGCGTGGGCCCCGCGTAGCCAGAGGGGTGGGGCCCCGGCCAGCTTTGCTGGACGGGGCGGGGGCGCAGCCCTGACCATTCATCACATCGTCCCGGCCCGCATCCGCTCCGCGAGGCGTTTCGCGCCCGGGGCCGCGGGTACGAGCGCGCCTGCACGGCGAGCGTGGGGCTGGCTCAAGAAGGAGGTGGAG
>NZ_JALCZA010000059.1 GCF_022690765.1 Anaeromyxobacter oryzisoli
GGCGGCGTACGCCGCCGCGCCCCCCGCGAGCGCCCCCGCCCACCGCCACCTCATCGGCCACCTCCGCTGCCCGTCGTCACCGGCGCGCGGCACGCACGACCGCGTCGCCCTGGTATATTGCGGGGCGTGACGCGATCCGGCGACGCACCGCGCGTGCTCGGCTACGGCGCCCGCCCGCTCCCCTTCCCGGCGGACGTCCCCGCCCGTGTGCTCGCGGCGCCCGCGGCGCCGCCGGTGCTCGACCTCCGCGCCGCGCTCGACGGGGCGCTCGCCCACCCCACCGGCGCGCGGCCGCTGACGGAGGTGGCGAGCGCGCGGACCCGGGTGGTGGTGATCGTCTCCGACGCCTCGCGCGAGGAGCCGCGGGCCGAGCTGTTCGGGGCGGTCCGGCGCGCGCTCGCGGCGGTGCCGGACGATCACCTGACGCTCGCGATCGCCAACGGGACCCACGGCCCCGCGAACCTCGAGAGGCTCGGGCTCGATCCCGAGGTCTTCCGCCGCCACCGGGTGGTGAACCACGACGCGCGCGACGAGGCGTCGATGGTGGACCTCGGCGTGACGAGCCGCGGGACGCGCCTGCGCGTGAACCGCTGCGTGGCGGAGGCGGACCTGATCGTCACCACCGGCCGGGTGAAGCCGCACTACTTCGCCGGCTGGGGGGGCGGGGCGAAGGGGATCTTCCCGGGGCTCGGCCACAACGACGACATCCGGAAGAACCACCTGCTCAAGCGCGATCCCGACTCGAGCCTCGGCCGCGCCGACGCGAACCCCTGCCGCGAGGATCTCGAGGAGGCGGTCCGGCGGATGGGGCGCGACACGTACCTCCTCAACGTGGTCGAGGCGGGCGGGGTGATCCTCGGCGCGGTCGCGGGGGATCTCGTGCTCGCGCACCGCGAGGGCGTGCGACTGGCCCGGCCGTACTGCGCGGTCGCCGCCCCGCCCGCGGACGTGGTGGTGGTCTCGGCCCCGCTGCCGGTGTCCGGGAGCCTGTACCAGGCCTCGAAGCTCGTCCCGCCCGCGGGGATCCTGCTGAAGGACGGCGGCGTGGTGATCGTCTGCGCCGAGTGCCCGGAGGGCACCGGCCCCCTGCAGACCGTGAACGAGGGGATCTTCCAGCTCGGCGTCCGCCGCTTCCTGCCGGAGCGGTACACGCTCTTCCTCGTCTCCGGGATGCCGGAGGCGACCGTCCGGCAGACGTACGCGACCTACGCGCCGTCGCTCGGGGCGGCGCTCGCGAGCGCGCGCGAGATCGTGGGGAAGGCCACCCCCGACGTGCTGGTGCTCCCGGACGCCGGCGACCTGGTGCCGGTGCGGATGGGGTGACGGGAGCGCGGCCCGCCGTCCGCCCGCCCGCTCTCCGGCCCGGCGCGGCGTGCTAAGCTCGCCGCCCCGTGTCAGACGAAAATACCCCCGCGATCCCGAAGCTCTCGTCGTTCCGTCAGGTCCCCCGCACCGGCGTCATCTACGCCACGACGGAGGCCACCAAGCTCGGGTTCTCGATGCAGGACCCGGAGTGGTGCAACCTCGGCCAGGGTCAGCCCGAGACCGGGCCGCTCCCCGGCGCGCCCGATCGCGTGCAGGCGGTCGCGGTCCGCGTGGACGACCAGGAGTACGCGCCGGTCCAGGGGCTCTGGGAGCTCCGCGAGGAGGTCGCCGCCCTCTACAACCGGCTCTACCGCAAGGGCCTGCCCTCCCAGTACAAGGCCGAGAACGTCTCGATCTCCGGCGGCGGCCGCCCCTCGCTCACCCGCGCCGCGGCGGCCCTCGGGCACGTGAACATGGGGCACTTCCTGCCCGACTACACGGCCTACGAGGAGCTGCTCGACCTGTTCCGGACCTTCACGCCGATCCCGATCCTCCTCGAGGGGGAGCGCGGCTACGCGTTCACCGTGGAGGACCTCCGGCGCGAGGTGACGGGCCGCGGCCTCTCGGCGATCCTCACCTCGAACCCGTGCAACCCCACCGGCAAGCTCGTGCAGGGGGACGAGCTCGCGCGCTGGGTCGAGCTGTCGCGCGATCTCGAGTGCGCGCTGCTCATGGACGAGTTCTACTCGCACTACGTGTGGACCGGGATCCCGGGCCGCCTCCCGGTGGAGAGCGCGGCGCGCTACGTCGAGGACGTCGATCGGGATCCGGTGGTGATCTTCGACGGGCTCACCAAGAACTGGCGCTACCCGGGCTGGCGCGTCACCTGGACGGTCGCGCCGCGCCAGGTGGTGAACGCGGTGGCCAGCGCGGGCTCCTTCCTCGACGGCGGCGGGTCGAAGCCCCTCCAGCGCGCCGCGATCTCGCTCCTCTCCGAGGAGAACGTGCGCGCGGAGACCGAGGCGATCCACCGGACCTTCGGCGAGAAGCGCCGCCGCATGCTCCAGGCCCTCGAGTCGATGGGCGTCCAGTTCGACCGCGCGCCCGACGGCACCTTCTACGTCTGGGGCAACGTCTCGCACCTCCCGGCGCCGCTCAACGACGGCATGGGCTTCTTCCGGGCCGCGCTCGAGCGGAAGGTGATCGTCGTCCCCGGCGAGTTCTTCGACGTGAACCCCGGGAAGCGCCGCGCCCGCCACGCCTCGCGGTTCAAGTCCTACGTCCGCTTCTCCTTCGGCCCCGGGCTCGAGACCCTCGAGAAGGCGTTCGGGCGGCTGGCGGAGATGATCCGCGAGAAGAGCTGAGGCGGACGCGGCGCCGAGCTGCGCAGGCTACGATCCCTCAGCTCGTGCTGTCTCTGCCTGGTGAGGCCAGGGCCAATATCGACGCGTCGTGCGCTACGTCTCCGGACTATATGTCGCATGGCGTAGTCTCGGCTTGCGCCGAGCGTCGCGACCGTGGTTCGCTCAACGTGACAGATGATGACCCATCGCCGGGAGGGGGCGGCTCCGCGGCGGGTCCGTTCGATTCGAGTCTCCTAATAATCGACTCGATTTGACTCTGACCGTCGAGCACGCGGGGGGCGCATGCGTGACTTTCGGGCCAAGCGATGTGCGCTGTTCCTGCTGCTCCTGGCATCCTGCGGTCCCGGTGACGAGATTTCACGAGCACTCGGCGAGCCCGGCGGGGCCCGCCGGAGCGTCACGCCCATCGCGCCTTCCATCGCTCCTTCGCTCGTGCCCACCGGTTCGCCGGTGGAAGAGTACGACGGCGCAGGAGACCTGATCGAGATCCGGTCGGCTCAGGGGGCCGTTCCGCTCGCGATCTCGGATTTCACGCCGAAGCAGGGCGGGGTCGGGCAGATCGTGACCGTCACGGGGACCGGCTTCGGTCCGTTGCCAGATCTCGTTCTCACGATCGGCCAACTCACGGCGCCCATCCTCGCGGCCACCGCCAATCAACTCACGTTCGGGTTCCCGAAGGAGCGGTCACCGGCGGCGGCTGCCGGGGCAGCACGACGAGCGGCTCTTCGGGCCGCTGGGGCTCCAGGGTCCGTACTACAACTGGAACAGGTGGTATCTGCCTTCGATGGGCAGGTACATGGAGTTGGACCCGATTGCGATGGCGGGCGGGTTCAACGACGAGTTCGGGCCGGATTGGTATGGGTACGGGAACCAGAACCCGCTGCGGTGGACAGACCCGTGGAGCCTAGACGCGGAGATGTGCTACCGGCGGTTCTCCCCCCTGTTTCTCATCCCGTACGCGCGCCACCGTTACGTACGGTTCAGCGGAAACGACAACGACACGATGAGTTACGACAACACCCGTGTCGGTCCCGACCAGGGATCTCGCTAGCTTGACAGAACGTGTACCCAGACCTCTGGCCCGCAGAACGACTCGCGCGTCAAGGACGAGATGAAGAAGTGCGACCCCAAGAACTACGACTCACGGGCTTCAATTGTTGCCACTGCGTCGAGCGCGCTCTCACGGCATGCGGTCTGTCGGTGTCCCCGAGGATGCTTGGCCCAACTGGCCCGTGAACCCGGGGCCGCAGCCAGGTGAACCCGGGTCCTGCGACGTTGGCCAGCCGACGCGCTCCTGCGTCGAGAGGGAATCACCATGACCGCAACCCTGGCGTGGGCGAGCACGGTCGGCGTACTGGTCGTGGTACTCGCTGCGGGGATTGTCCTTGTGCCGTTGGCTGGCGGTGTGCCACCCGACTGGTTGCTTGGCTTCGTATCGGTGTCTCCGCTCGTTGCGAGCCTTGTGGCATCGTTCATCGCTCCGAAGCGGAAGGTGTTGCTCGGCACCGTCATGGTCGTTCCCGCAACCCTGGCCGTCCTTGCCGTGAACACGCTGTATCAAGTGCTTGGACGCCCTGTGGACTTCGTAGGTCCTTCGGGTGCTCGCATCCTCGCCGGAATTACGGTGGCATGGAACCTTCCAGCCTGTTTCGTGATGGCACTCGTCGGCGCGGGGCTGGCGAAGTGGTGGACGAGCCGGAGCCGCGCTCATGCGTCGGAGCGGTCATGACCGTTCGACAGAACTGCAGTGGAACCAAAGAGAGGACCAGGTCGTTAAGTTCGGGGTTCAAGTAGAGAAAGACCGAGCAAAGAAGACTCCGCAACCACTCCCTGAAAATGGATGCAAATGAGAAACGTCACGCGTAGCGTTCTTGTCGCCTTGAGTGCGTTCGTGGTGGGGGCTGCGGGCGCACTCCTGGTGCTGGCGCTGGCGGCGCAGCGGGGAGTAAGGGTGTACCTGGAAGTGGTGCGCTTTGCGTACGCGCGGCAGGAATCGGAGTTGGCCAACAGAGCACTCGCGTCGGGAGATGCGCGAGCCTCGGTCGGCCACGCCTACTGCGCTGCATTCGCGAATGGCGGTTCGGGAGCTCTCGGCACGGAGGCCCCCCCGTGGCACGCAGGTTTCTTGCTGGCAGGCGTACTGATGCCGGAGCCTTCTCGTTTTGGCGGCGCGGATCCCAATGATTTCGAGGCACTCCGGCGCGCTCGGCTCGGATTTGCGCTTGAACGTTCAGGCGACTTGCTTGGTTCTGAGGAGCAGTATCAGCTCGCCGCGAGGACTGGGGGAAGGAACGCCGCCTTCTGGAAAGCACGCGCGGCGACGAGCTTCTCTCTGAACCCATCAAACTCGGGCGAAGTCGCTCCCAAGAAGTAGGGCGGACCGCAAAGACGCTCAGTGCAATCTCGGCCTGTTTGACGACGACTATTCGTCGTTCCCAACCTCGAAGTGCGCAAACGGAAGACCGGCGCCGTATTACGACCGGTGGCTTGGTGGCTCGGATGCCCTCAGAATGGTACACGCCTGCTACGTAGACCCGCCGCCTGGAACACGGTGCGAGCCGCGGCTTCCACGCATACCGTTCCGCCGTTGTGTGAACGTGTTGAGCGCAAGTGGCCGTGAGCTCGAAAACCGGCTTGATGTGGGGCTTCTATGGCTAAACGCAAGTTACGACCCGCTGATCAAGTTGTGCTCGGCATCGCTTGTGTGCTGTCGGCGGTGATTGTTCTAGTCTTCCCGGCTGGCGGGCCGCGACGGTGGATAGTCGCACTGGCGTTGCTGGCGCTGGTGCTGGGCGCCAAGCAGTGCTGGAATGGATTGCACGCTCGAAATGCAGATGACCTGCCTCAAGGGGCTCGCGACCCAGGTGAAGCCCGGCCACGCGGCCACGAGCGCTAGAGGACCCCGATGCGCATCGCTACCTTCGCCCTTCTTGCGCTGACACTCCTCTCCTGCACCTCCCCCACCGCCCCGCCGCCCACGGGCCCGAACGCCACCATCACCGGGACCGTGGTCGAGCGGGTGGATGGGGCGCCCTACAGCTTCCTGCGGCTGGAGACGGAGAAGGGGCAGGTCTGGGTGGCAGTGCCGATGGCAGACGTGCCGAGCTAGTCGCGGGTCACAGTGAAGAACGGGGCGATATTGAAGAACTTCGACTGCAAGCAGGCCGGGAGGAAGTTCGAGGCGGTGGTGTTCGGGGTCCTGGAGAAGGGGTAGGCGCCCGGCCGGGATATCGTCACGCCCGATCAGCCGCGCTTCGGATCTCCGCCGCCGTGCTCGTGCGCGTGCTCGTGCCCGCCGTGATCGTGGGGGTGCTCGTGGTCGTGCCCGTGCGGGTGGACGTGCGCGTGCGCCTCGCCGTCGGCGGCGTGCACGTGGTCGAAGCGGAGGCCGGCGGCGCGCGGGGCGGCGGCGCGGGCCTCGGCGAGCGGGGCGCGGAGCTCCTCGAGCCAGGCGATCCAGCGATCCATCCCCTCGCCGGTGCGCGCGGAGAGCTCGATCACCTTCGCGCCGGGCATCACCCGGGCGATGGCGTCGCGGAGCTTCGCGAGGTCCACGTCGAGGTGGGGCACGAGATCGATCTTGGTCACGAGGACCAGGTCCGCCGCCTTGAACATCACCGGGTACTTGAGCGGCTTGTCCTCGCCCTCGGTGACCGAGAGGACGACGACGTTCGCGGCCTGGCCGAGGTCGTAGATGGCCGGGCAGACGAGGTTCCCGACGTTCTCGATGAAGAAGACGTCGGTCTCCTGCCAGGGGAAGTCGTGCAGCGAGCGGTGGACCAGCTCGGCGTCGAGGTGGCAGGCCTGGCCGGTGGTGATCGCCCGGGACGGGATCCCGGCCTTCTCGAGCCGGCGGGCGTCGTTGTCGGTGGCGAGATCCGCGGAGACCGCGCCGAGCCGCCAGCCCTTCGCGGCGGCGGCCTTCGCGGTGGCCTCGAGGACGCCGGTCTTCCCGGCGCCGGGCGAGCCCATCACGTTCAGGGCGAGGACGCCGGCCGCGATGAAGTGCTCGCGGTTGTGGCGGGCGGCGCGGTCGTTGCCGGCGAGGATCTTCTCGTGCAGCTCCACCGGGACCAGCTCGGGATCACCGCAGCCGCAGGTCGTGCACATCAGGGTACCTCCATCTCGATGCCGTCGAGGGTGAGGGCGTCGGAGCCCTCGTCGAGCCGCGCCGGCGCGTCGCACGCGGGGCAGCGGAGGATCGCGCCGCGCGCGATCGGGGTCTCGCACCGCGGGCAGGACCAGCTCGCGGGCACGTGCTTCACCGTGAGCGGGACGCCGGCGCAGATCGTCCCCTCCCGGAAGGTCTCGTAGGCGGTGCGGAACAGCTCCGGGTCCACGCCGGCGAGCTCGCCGACGCGGACCGAGAGCGCGTGGACGCGGAGCGCCTGCCGGCGGCGGGCCTCCTGCTCCACCCGCGTGATCAGCGCCTCCACCAGCGAGTACTCGTGCATCCCGTGCCCTCGCCGCCGTTAGCAGATCCGGGGGAGCAGCTCCCCCTCGGGCTCCGCGAGCATCCGCTTGCCGAAGCCGGTGTCGAGGATCACCGCGCCGGGCCGCTCGGCGATGGCGCGGGCGATCACCGCGGCGCGGGCGCCCTGGGGGTGCGCCCGGAGGGCCGCGAGCACCTTCTCGACCGAGCGGGCTCGCACGCCGATCACCGCCTTGCCCTCGTTCGCGACGAGGAGCGGGTCGATGCCGATCATCTCGCCGGCGGCGCGTACCTCGTCGTTCACTGGGAGCGCCGCCTCGTCCACCACGATCCCGACGCGCCCCTTCGCCGCCATCTCGTGCAGCACCCCCGCGACGCCGCCGCGGGTCGGGTCCTTCATCGCCACCACGTCCTCGCCGCCGGCGGCGAGGGCGGCCCGGACGAGGCCGTTGATCGGCGCGACGTCGGAGCGGAGGTCGCCCTCGAGCCGGAGGTCGTGCCGGCGCGCCATCACCGCCATGCCGTGGTCGCCGATGGAGCCGGTGACGACGAGCGCGTCGCCGGCGCGGAGCCCCGCGTCCGTGACGACGCGGTCCGCGAGGGCGACCCCGGTGGTGTTGAGGACGATCCCGTCCACCTGCCCCTTCCCCATCACCTTGGTGTCGCCGGTCACGACGGGCGCGCCCGCCTCGGCGGCGGTGGCGCGCATGGAGGCGACCACCCGCTCGAGGTCGGCGCGGGGGAAGCCCTCCTCGAGGATCACCGCGCAGGTGATCCCGAGGGGCTCGGTCGCCCCCATCATCGCGAGGTCGTTCACGGTGCCGGAGACGCTGATCCGCCCGATGTCGCCGCCTGGGAAGAAGATCGGGTGGACCACGTGCGAGTCGGTGGTGACGACGAGCCACCGGTCGCCCACCCGGAGCGCGGCCCCGTCGTCGAGGGCGGCGAGGCCGATACCGTCCACCGGGGAGGCGAGGGTGAGGAACACGTCCTCGATGAGCTGGCGCATCGCGCGCCCGCCCGACCCGTGCTTGAGGCCGATCTTCTGGGCCGGCTTCTCCATGTGCGCTCCCTCTCCTAACCGACCTGGCGGAGGTCCGGGACCCCGCCGTACGTGTGCCAGATCCGGCACTGCCCCTCGGACGAGACCATGCACGCGCCCACCGGAGACTCCGGCAGGCAGGCGGTGCCGAAGAGCGGGCAGTGATCCGGCGTGGCCAGGCCGAGCATGATCCGTCCGCAGAGGCAGCCCCGCGCCTCCGCCGCCGCCGAGTCGTCGCGCACCGGTCCGGTGTCGATGGCGAAGCGCCGGCGCGCGTCCACGTGGGCGAAGGCGGGGGTGAGCGCGAGGTTCCCGCCGGGCACCTCGCCGATCCCGCGCCACCGCCCGCTCGCGGGCTGGAACACCTTCCAGAGCGAGGCCTGGGCCGCCTTGTTCCCCTCGCGCGTCACGCAGCGCGGGTAGACGTTCGCCACCTCCGGCCGCCCGTCCTTCAGGAGCTCGGTGAGCTTCACGAGCGCGGCGAGGATGTCGAGCGGCTCGAACCCGGCCACCACCACCGGCGCGCCGGTCCGGCGCGCGAAGGGCTCGAAGATCTCCCAGCCGGTGATGATCGCGGCGTGACCCGCCGCGAGGTAGCCCTCGATGCGCGTCTCCTTCGAGCCGGCGACGAGGTCCATCGCCGCCGGGACGTACTTGTGCGCGGACAGGACCGAGAAGTTCTCCGGCGGCCGGGCGAGCGCGATCGCCGCGGTCGCGACCGCGGTGGTCTCGAAGCCGCTCGCGAAGAACACGACCTGCTCGGCGGGGTGCGCCTGCGCGAGCTCGATCGCCTGGGAGATCGAGTAGACCACCTCGACCTCCCCGCCCTCCGCCTGCGCGTCGGCGAGGCTCCGCGCCGTGCCCGGCAGCCGGAGCATGTCGCCGTAGGTGCAGACGCGGACGCCCTGCAGGGCGAGCGCGACCGCCTCGTCCACCTCGGGGCCGTCGGTCACGCACACCGGGCACCCTGGCCCCATCACGAGCCGGAGCGTCGGCGGCAGGACCGCGCGCAGCCCGAACCGCGCGATGGCCTGCTCGTGGCTCCCGCAGACGTGCATCACCGCGACCTCGCGGCCGATGGCGTCCATGTTGCGCGCGAGCGCCTGCGCGAGGGCGCGGGCCCGGGCGGGGTCGCGGAACTTCAGCTCCTGGAAGAGGTCCTTGCTCATGAAAGGCTCCTCGCCCGCTCGCGGCCCGGTCCGAGGACGGAGCGGGGCGCGCCGCGCGGCGGCGGGGTCAGCGCCGGTCCTTCCCGGCGGCCATCTCGTTCCGCACGTCCGCGGCCATGAGGTCCTCCTTCGCGCCGCTCACGTCGAGGATCTGGTCGAAGAGGGCGAGGGTCTCCTGGACCTCCTCCGGCGGGATCCGCCGGATCGCGAACCCGACGTGGTTCAGGACGTAGTCGCCGACCGCGACCGGCTCGTCCACGATGTCGAGCCGGAGCTGCTTGCGGACGCCGAAGAAGTCCACCGTCGCGTCGAGGCCGTCGATGGCCACCACCTTGCCAGGCACTCCGAGGCACATGTTCGAGTCTCCTCGCCGTCAGTCGATCAACCGAAGGTCACGGGCGCGCCCTCGCGTCCGCGACGAGCGCCTGGCCGAGCGCGAGCCCCCCGTCTCCGGGCGGCACCTGGCCGTGCAGGTATACCTCGAACGCACCGTCCAGCTCGCCGAGGAGCCCCTCGGCGAGCCGGGCGTTCTGGAAGCAGCCGCCGGTCAGCACCACCGGCAGGCGGCCGACCGCGCGCGCGGCGCGCCGGACGAGCTCCGCGCCGGCGCGGACCAGGGTGGCGTGAAAGCGGGCGGACACGGCCCCCGCGTGCACGCCGGCGACGACGTCGGCGACCAGGGCGCGCCAGGCCGGGCGCAGATCGACGCGCTCCGGGGGGCCGGGCTCGAGGTCGAACGGGTAGGGCGCGCCGTCGTGGCCGTGCGCGGCGTTGTCGAGCGCGAGGGCGAGCTGCCCCTCGTACCGGGCGCGCGGGCGGCCGAGGACGAGCGCCCCCGCCGCGTCGAACGCGCGGCCGACGCCGTGCGCGAGCGGCGCGTTCAGCCCGGCGGCGAGCATCCGGTCCACCACCGCGCGCTCGGCCCGGTCCACCTCGGCGAACAGGGGCAGCGCGTCGAGCGGCGCCGCGTCGCCGAAGGCGTCCCGCAGCGCGGCGAGCGCGACGCGCCAGGGATCGCGGATCGCCTTGTCGCCGCCCGGCAGCGCCAGGGGGCGGAAGGTCGCGAGCCGCTCGAAGCGGCCGGGCTCGGCGAGGAGCAGCTCGCCGCCCCAGGCGGCGCCGTCGGCGCCGAGGCCGGTGCCATCCCAGGCGAGCGCGAGGACGGGGCCGTCGAGCCCGTGCTCCGCCATCGCCGCCGCCGCGTGCGCGTGGTGGTGCTGCACCTCGACGAGCGGGACCCCGAGCGCGGCCGCGCGCTCCCGGGCGTAGCGGGTCGAGAGATAGAGCGGGTGGAGATCGCAGGCGATCGCCTCGGGGCGCAGCGCGAGGAACGCCTCGAGCCGGGCGATCGCGCCCTCGAAGGCGGCGTAGGTCTCGAGCCCGTCGAGGTCGCCCACGTGCGGGCCGAGCACCGCCTCCTCGCCGCGGGCGAGGCAGCAGGCGTTCTTGAGCTGGGCCCCGACCGCGAGCACCGGCCGGAGGAAGCGGCGCGCGAGCCGGACCGGCCGCGGGACGAAGCCGCGGGCGCGGCGCGTCACCACCGGCCGCCCCGCGATGGTGCGGGCCACCGAGTCGTCGCAGCGCGAGGCGATGGGCCGGTCGTGGACGAGGAAGACGTCGGCGATCCCGCGGAGCCGCCGGAGCGCGTCGTCGTCCTCGAACGCGATGGGCTCGTCCGAGAGGTTCGCGCTCGTCATCACGAGCGGCCGCCCCGCGTCGGCGAGCAGCAGGTGGTGGAGCGGCGCGTAGGCGAGGAGCAGCCCGACGAGCGGGCTGTCCGGCGCGATCCCGGCGGCGAGGGGCGCGCCGGGGCGGCGCCGGCAGAGCACGATGGGGCGCTCCGCGGAGGCGAGGAGGTCCGCCTCGGCGCCGGAGAGGTCGGCGAGGGCGCGCGCCGCCTCGAGGTCCGCCACCATCACCGCGAGCGGCTTCTCCTCGCGGCGCTTGCGGGCGCGCAGCGTCCCGACCGCCTCGTCCGAGGTCGCGTCGCAGGCGAGGTGGTACCCGCCGATCCCCTTCACCGCCGCGACAGCGCCGGCGCGGAGCGCGGCGGCGACGTGGGCGACGGGGTCCGGCACCTCCACGCGCGCGCCCCCGGCGTCGCGCACCTCGACGCGCGGGCCGCACACCGGGCACGCGTTCGGCTGGGCGTGGAAGCGGCGATCCAGCGGATCGCCGTACTCGCGGGCGCAGGCGGGGCACAGGGTGAAGCGCGCCATCGTGGTCGCCGGCCGGTCGTAGGGCGCGCCGAGGGCGATGGTGAAGCGCGGGCCGCAGCTCGTGCAGTTGGTGAACGGGTACCGGAAGCGCCGGTTCGCGGGATCGCGGAGCTCGCGGAGGCAGTCCGGGCAGGTGGCGAGGTCCGGAGGGATCGCGACGCGCCGCTCGGGGGCGCCCCCGCTCGCCGCGATCTCGAACCCCGCCGCGGGCTCCGGCGGGATCGACTCGACCGCCACCGCGTCGACGACCGCGGCCGGGGGCCGGTCGCGGACGAGCCGGTCGGCGAACCGGTCGAGCGCGGCAGCGTGGCCGAACGCCTCGATGGTCACGCCTGCGGCATCGTTCCACACCCGCCCGGTCACGCCGGTCTCGTGGGCGAGGCGGTACACGAACGGGCGAAAGCCGACGCCCTGGACCGCGCCGGTGAGCGCGAATCGCCTCCCCTCCGCAGAGGGCGCCGGAGCTCGCCGTTCAGCCGCCATGAGTGCGATCCAAACCAGCGGGACGACTCGATGATTCCGTCGCCGCAGGGGCCGGGATCACCCCGCGCGCGAGGTCCTCGAAAACTTCTCTCGGTCGGGGGGCAGGGCGAGGCGCCACGCCCTGACGTGGGGCCAGGTTGACCACGTGAGGGGTCGTGTCATACATGAAGGAAAGCGCCCGGTCGTGGCGAGAATCCCCGGAGCCCCGGTGTCCCTTTCCACCGGGGCTCTTCTTTTTCTCCCCACCGCCTGACGCGCGTCCCTCGTGCATCAGGCCACCGGCTTCCGGGTCCACCACAAATCCGGTGCCCGCGGCGGCTTCCGCTCGCGGGCCACGACCCCGACCGCCTTCAGCTCCGCGATCACCTGCGCGACCGCGCCCGGCACGGCGGCCTCGACCGCCGGGGACAGCGCGCAGCCGACCTCGACGGTCGCCGGGATCACGCCGACCAGCCGGACCACCCGCGGCGCGACCCCGATGAAGTCGGCGTTGAGGAGCGCCTCCCGGACCCCCGGCTCGTGCGGGCTCATCGCCAGCACGGGGGACTTCTTCATCAGCTCGTCCTTGCCGTAGGTGCGCAGCTCTCCCGGGGCGCCGGCCGCCTTCACCGCGTCCACGAGCACGAGCGCCTCGACCTCCGCCATGTAGGCGGTGAGGTCGAGGCCGGGCGTCCCGGCGTCGATGACCTCCACGTCGGGGCCGAGGTCGTACGCCGCGTCGAGCACCCGGACCACGGTGGGGCCGAGGCCGTCGTCGCCGGTGAGGACGTTGCCGATGCCGATGACGGCGAAGCGCACGGGAGCTCCTTCTACCAGACGGCGGTCCCGCCCCCGGCGCCTGCCCGGGGACGGGACCGGATGTTACCCGCTGTGGTGGCGCTACAACACCTTCACGCGGGCCACCTCCTCGCCCTCGGCGTCCACGGTGTGGATCGCGCAGGCGAGGCACGGGTCGAACGAGTGGATGGTGCGGAGCGCCTCGAGCGGCAGCTTCGGATCGGCGATGGGGTTCCCGACCAGGGACGCCTCGTAGGGCCCCTTCTGATCCTTGGCGTCGCGCGGCCCGGCGTTCCAGGTGGACGGCACCACCGCCTGGTAGTTCTTCAGCTTCATCGCCTTGCCGTCGGTCTCGATGACCGACCAGTGCGAGAGGGTGCCGCGGGGCGCCTCGTGGAAGCCCACGCCCTTCGCGACGCCGCCCTGGTCCTCCTTGATGCGCTGGAGGAACGTGCGGCCCTTGGGGTCGCGCGGGTCCTTGCCCATCGGGTCCGTGAAGATCGCGACGTCGCCCTTGCCGACGTTGGCGACGAGCGCCTTCCACTGCTCCTGCGCCTGCTCGGCGAGCATCGCGCAGCGGATGGCGCGGGCCGCGTGGCGGCCGAGCGTCGAGTGCAGGGCGGTCGGCGGCAGGTCGATGTGGTGGATCGCCTTCACCGCGGCGAGGGCGGCGTTCACCCAGCGCGTGGTGAGCTCGTGCTTCTGGATGTACCCGACCAGCACCTGGGCGAGCGGGCCGACCTGGACCGGCTTGCCCTCGAGGCGCGGCGCCTTCACCCAGGTGTAGCGCTCGGGCGCCGGCGTGCCGGGCTTCCACTCACCGGCGAACTTCGGGACGGTCTCCTCCTCCCACGGCCCCTTCGACCAGGCGCCGTCGTAGTGCGCGCGGGCGATGGACTCGGTGACGTTCTGGCGGAGGTAGTCGTCGTTCCACGACTCGATCGGGTGGGCGACCCGGAGCTCGCCGTTCCAGATCACGCCGCCCGGGAGGGCGAACCGGGACATCTTCGCGTCGGCCGGGAGGTCCGGCACCGCGAGGTAGTTGGTGACGCCCGCGCCGTGGCGGAACCAGTCGGGGTAGAAGCCGCCGATGGCCGCGACGTCCGGCAGGTAGACCTGCTGGACGAAGGCGGTCACCTCGTCGAGCAGCGTCTTCACCTGGTACAGCTTCTCCATGTTCAGCGCGGCGGGGCTGTCCAGGTTGATCGCGTTGGCGACGCCGCCCACCGCGAGGTTCTGGATGTTGGGCGTCTTCGAGCCGAGGATCGCCACCGCCTGGTTGGCCTTGCGCTGGACGTCGAGCGCCTGGAGGTAGTGGGCGACGGCGAGGAGGTTCACCTCGGGCGGGAGCTTCATCGCCGGGTGGCCCCAGTAGCCGTTCTGGAAGATGCCGAGCTGGCCGGCCTTCACGAAGCCCTCGAGCCTGGCCTTCACCGCGGCGAGCTCGTGCCGCGAGTTGCCCGTCCAGGTGGAGATCTTCTCGGCGAGCTGCGACGCGGCGACCGGATCGGCCTTGAGCGCGCTCGTCACGTCCACCCAGTCGAGCGCGGACAGGTGGTAGAAGTGCACCACGTGGTCGTGCAGCGCGTGGGCGCTGATGATGATGTTCCGGATGAGCTGCGCGTTGAGCGGGATCTCGATCCCGAGCGCGTTCTCGACCGAGCGGACCGAGGCGATGGCGTGGACGGTCGTGCACACGCCGCAGATGCGCTGCGTGAACACCCAGGCGTCGCGCGGGTCGCGCCCCTGGAGGATGGCCTCGATCCCGCGCCACATCGTGCCAGACGACCAGGCGTTCTTGACCGCGCCGCCGTCCACCTCGACGTCGATCCGCAGGTGCCCCTCGATGCGGGTCACCGGGTCGATGGTGATGAGCTTGCCCATTGACGTTTACCTCTCTTGACTAGCGGCTGGCGGCGGACTTCACGGCGCCGCCGAGGTTGGAGTGCGTGCGGGCGTCCTGGACGACCACGACGGGGAAGAGGCGGGAGACGAGGATGAAGACGGCGACGCCGACCGAGGCCATGCCCACGGTGACGGCGAGCTCGCCCAGCGACGGCCAGTAGTCCCAGCCCGCCGGGTTCGCGACGCCGTCGGTCCAGCCGGCCGGCCGGTACATGGTCATGTACGTGTCCACGCGGTAGACGGCGCCCGCCGCCAAGGAGAGCAGCGCGGCGCCGAAGAGCCGGCCGCGGTTCGCCTGGACCTTCGGCGACAGGAACAGGATCGCCGGGACGACGAAGAGCGCGAGCTCGACCAGGAACAGGAAGGTGGGGAAGTTCGCCCCGAGGAAGCGCAGCTTCCCGTGGAGCGCGACGTCGCCGACGCGGAGCACCACGTAGAAGAGCAGGAGCGCCGCGTTCACCCGCGACAGTTCCACGAAGAGCTTCTGGTCCGCCTTGGCGTTCCAGGAGAGCCGGAGCAGGTTGACGAGCACCACCACCGCCCCGAACCCCATCGAGAGGCAGGAGACGAGGAAGAGCGTGGGGAGCAGCGCGGTGTGCCAGAGCGGGTGGATCTTCGGCCCGGCGATGAGCATCAGCCCGCCGAGGGAGCTCTGGTGCATGGTCGGGAGGAGGACGGCGAGGGCGATGATGAAGGGCATCGCCACGGCGAGCCGCGCGCCCCACCGCTTCCCGACGGCCGACCACCTCGACGAGGGGCCCTGGGCGGCGGCCTCGAGGATCGCCGGCAGCACCTCGACCCAGAGCACCGCGGTGTAGGTCATCACGCAGACCGCGACCTCGAGCAGCGCCGAGCCGAGGTTCCAGAACGGCAGCCAGGGCAGCAGGACGGCGTTCCAGTAGCGGCCGAGCGCCACGAGGATCGAGCTGCCGCCCAGCGTGTAGCTGATCGCGCCGACCAGCACCGCCGGGCGGACGAGGCCGTGGTACTGGCCCTTGTTGAGCACGTAGCAGAGGAGGCCGACCGCGTAGGCGCCGGCCCCGATGCCCGTGAAGACCACGACGTTCACCGGCTCCCAGATGCCCCAGGTGAAGCCGTCGCTCATGTTCGAGACCGGCCCGACGCCGGCGAAGACGCGGTAGGCGATCACCGCCGCCGCGACGCCGAACAGCGCGAGCAGGGTCTTCATCGGCGGGGCGAGCAGCGCCCCGCCGATCGCCTTCGGATGTCCGTGGGCGCCCATCTACTTGCCCTCCTCGCCGTGCTCCGCGGCCTCTTCCTTCTTCTTGTTCCGCCTGATGACGAAGGCCACCGCCGCGTAGAGGGCGACGGGCGTCACGCCGTGCAGGTACGGAGCGTGCGAGACGCTCTCGGAGAAGTGCGCCTGCGACTCGTCGCCGAGCTGCGGCAGCCCGAGCTGCTTGAACTCGACGCCCGCGGGCGCGAGGTACAGCACCTGGGTCCCGCCGCCGTCCTTCTCGCCGAACACGCGCGGGTTGTACCGGCCCGGCTCGGCGGCGACGCGCCGCTTCGCCTCCGCGAGCAGCTCCTCGCGCCTGCCGTAGATCACCGCCTCGCGCGGGCAGACCTCGGCGCAGGCCGGGTTCGCCACCGCGCGCACGCCGCCCTTCTTCTCGTCGCGGCGGTGCCGGCACAGCTCGCACTTCTGGATGAGCGGCAGGGCGGCGTCCCACTCGAACTTGGGGACGTTGAAGGCGCAGCCGATCTGGCAGTACCGGCAGCCGACGCACAGGCCCTTGTCGTAGATGACGATGCCGGTGCCCTTCTTCTCGCCGCCCATGTCCCGCTTGCCCTCACCCTCCTTGTGGAGGGCGCCCATCATGCAGACGGACACGCAGGACGGGTCCACGCAGTGCATGCACTGCTGCTTCATGTACGTGGGCCCGCCCTGGCCCTCGAACGCCTTGATGACGTTCTTGGTGCGGGCGTTCAGGTCGTTCGGCGCGTCGTACTCGCCGCCGGCGGGCGGCGTGACGCGGTCCTCGGGGAGCTGGTTCGCGCGCTTGCACGCCGTCTGGCAGGCGCGGCAGCCGACGCACCTCGTCGCGTCGAAGAGCATCCCCACCGCGTCGGGGCGCGGCTCGACCGGCTCGCGCGCCTCCGCCGCGCCCGCGAGGGCCGTGGACGCTCCGGCAACGGCCGCTCCCTTGAGCAGGTCTCGTCGTGAGAAGCGCATCGGCTACCCCTTCTTCTCGGTCTTCTCGGCCTGCTCGCGCTCGTCGGCCTCGGTGAGCTTCCGCGTCGCGACGTAGCCCGCGCCCACGAGGGCGCCGATGACCGCGCCGCCCACGCCGACCGCGACGGGGCTCGAGCCGATCACGCCGTGCTCGGGGTGGATCGCCGGGTACGCCATCGGCGCCGTCGGCCGCTCGACGGGGAGGTTCGTGTGGATCGGCACGTTGAAGCCGATCCCCTGCTCGGTGCAGCCGACGCAGGGGTGGCCGATGCCGACCGGCCACGCGCCCGGGACCTCGCAGAAGTCGAGGAGCGAGCAGTTGGCGTGGGTCTGGGGTCCCTTGCAGCCGAGCTTGTAGAGGCAGAAGCCGTTCCGGTGCCCCTCGTCCCCGTAGACCTGGGCGAAGCGGCCCGCGTCGAAGTGGGGCCGGCGGGGGCAGTCCTCGTGGATCACGCGGCCGTAGGCGAACTTCGGGCGTCCCTTCTCGTCGAGCGCGGGGAGCGAGCCGAAGGTCGCGAACTGGAGGACGGTGCCGAGCAGGTTGTACGGGTTGGCCGGGCAGCCCGGCAGCGTGATGATCGGCTTCTTGATCCCTCGCTCCTTCAGGATCACCGGCGCGCCCACCGCCTCGGTCGGGTTCGGGGCCGCGGACGGGACGCCGCCCCAGGAGGCGCACGAGCCGATGCAGATGATCGCGGCGGCCTTCTCGGCGCACTCGACGAGGGAGTCGGTCGCCTTCTTCCCGCCGACGATGCAGTAGATGCCGTCCTGCTTCTTCGGCACCGCGCCCTCGACGACGAGCACGTAGCCGCCCCGCTTCTTGGCGCTCTCGAGCGCGTCCTCGATCTGCTGGCCGGCCGCGGCGAAGAGGGTCTCGTGGTAGTCGACCGAGACGAGGTCGAGGATCAGCGAGCCCACGTCGGGGTGGCTGGTGCGCAGGAGCGACTCGGTGCAGCCGGTGCACTCCTGGAAGTGCAGCCACACCACCGACGGCTTCTTCTTGCCGACGTCCTCGGCCATCTTCTCGCCCGCCCAGGCGGGGAGGCCGACCGCAGCCGCGGCGACGCTGCAGACCTTGATGAAGTCGCGGCGGGAGACGTTCCTCGTCTCCAGCTCGCCGATCGTCTGGGAGCCCATGTTTTCCATTCCGTCCTCCAGGTGCGCGGAGCGTACTGCGCCGGTCCATGATTGCAACCTGCCAAGATTGCGGAGGAATTCTGAATCCGTCCGGGCGCATACTTTGCGGACGTTCATGCGCTCCGGGCCCATCGGGCCGGGATGTAGGCAACGTACGGAAGGGATTTGGATTGATCGGCATCAGGCATCGCCCGAACAAAATTGGCCAGGGACCCCGAAAAATGGCGTTCATGGACTCAACCCGACAACATTGACCGTTGGAATCCACGACAAAATTTGCGCGGCGGCTTCCCCCCAAAAAAATTCCCGGCTTTCACCGTCAGTCCGGCTTCGCGGGGGAAAGATCGCGCGAAGGCGTACCCACCGTCCGGATGTGGCGCGGCTCCGCGAGCGCTCGCGACGGATCGGACAGGAGCTACTTCACCGCACCGACCGTGAAGCCGGCGATGAAGCGATCGAGGAACAAGTTGTAGACGAGCGCGATGGGGATGCTCGCGATCAGGCACGCGGCCATCAGCGAGCCCCAGTAGTACACGTCGCCGCGGACGAGGAAGATCGGGACCCCGACGCCGATGGTCTGGTGCTCGGCGGACGAGATGAAGGTGAGGGCGTACACGAACTCCTGCGTGACGAGCGTGAAGGAGAAGATGACGACGGTGAGGATCCCGGAGAGCGAGATCGGGATCACCAGCTTCACGAACGCGCCGAACCGGGTGAGCCCGTCCACCAGCGCGGCGTCCTCGAGGTCGCGCGGGATGGCCTTGAAGAAACCCATGAGGAGCCAGATCGAGAAGGGCACGGTGAAGGTCGGGTAGGTGACGATGATCGCCCAGAGCGTGTCCTGCAGGCCCAGGGTCGAGATCACCCGCGACATCGGGATGAAGAGCAGGGTGGGCGGGACGAGGTAGGTGAGGAAGATCCCGATCCCGAGCTGCTGCCCCCACCGGCCGGTGAGGCGCGCGAGGGCCCAGGCGGCGGGCACGGCGAGCACGAGCGTGATCGCCACCACCGCCGCGCCGGCGAGCGTGGTGTTCCAGAACCAGCGCACGAACAGCGTCTGCTCGAACAGGTAGCGCAGGTGCGCGAGGGTCGGCGGCGCGTTGAAGATGAACGGATCGTGCTCGACGTCGTACAGGTCGGCGGTCTGCTTGAAGCTCGTGATCGCCATCCAGTAGAACGGGAACGCGAGCAGGATCGCGAACCCGAGCACGATCGCCCAGCGCCCGAGGCGCGTCGCGAGGGACCTCCTGGGACCGGGACCCGCCACGCGGACCTCCCGCCCTACGCGATCTCCGCCCGGTGCGCGACCCGGAGCATCAGGATCGCCACCACGACCAGGATCGGGACGAGGAACACCGAGATCGCCGCGCCCTCCGAGAGGTCCGAGCCGAGCACGCCGGTGAAGAAGGCGAGCGACGGCAGGACCTGGGTCGTGTCGTACGGCCCGCCGCGGGTGAGGATGTAGACGACCGTCATGTCGGTGAAGGTGAACACCACCCCGAACAGCACGGCGACGTTGATGATGGGCGCCATCATCGGCAGGGTGATCTGGAAGTGCGTGCGCCAGAACCCCGCCCCGTCCACCGCGGCGGCCTCCGGGATCTCCTTCGGGATCGAGGTGAGGCCGGCGAGGAGGATCACCGTCGAGAACGGGATCATCCGCCAGGAGTGGACCGCGATCACCGACGCCATCGCGAGCGCGGGCTGCCCCAGCCACATGGGCGGGTCGAACCGGTTCACGAGGTGCGCCTGCGCGAGCACCCAGTTCACGACCGAGTAGATCGAGTCGAGGAGCCACTTCCACCCGATGGCGCCGAGGCTGACGGGCGCGACCCACGGGAGGAGGACGAGGAACCGGACCAGGCCGCGCCCGCGGAACCGCTCCCGCAGCGCCAGCGCCAGCGCGTTCGCGCAGACGATCACGACGAGCTGGCTCGAGATCGTGAAGACGAAGGAGTCGAGGAGCGCGCGCCGGAAGGCCGGGCTCGCGAGCACGCTCCGGAAGTTGTAGAGGCCGACGAACCGGTAGCCGACGGACCCCACCGTCACGTCGCCCACGCTGTAGAGGAAGGCGAGCACGAGGGGCAGCCCGACCAGCGCGAGGATGTAGACGAGCGCCGGGGAGAACAGGGCGATCCCGAGCCAGGTCGCGCGGGAGGGGCCGCGGCGTCGGCGGAGCGCGTCCACGACGGCCGGCGCGGGGATCACCGCCACTGGAGCACCCGCGGGGCGATCCGCTTGCCGGTCGCCCGGTCGAAGAACTTGAGCTCCTGCTCCGGCACGGCGAAGTCGTGCGCGGTCCCCTCGCCGATCCCGCCGCTCGAGGCCGTGGCGACCCGCGAGATCACCTTCCGGCCGTCGAACCGCCCCCCCTCGATGACGCCGACCAGGATCCGCTCGGAGCCGAGGTACTCGAGGAGCGTCACCCGGAAGCGCACGGCGGCCGCGGGGCCCTGGACCATCGCGAGGGGGATCAGGCTCTCCGGCCGGAACCCGGCGATCACGTCTTCGGCCTCGACCAGGTTCATCGGCGGCGAGCCGAGGAAGGTCGCGACGAACGTGTCCGCGGGCTCGTTGTAGACCTCCCGTGGCGTCCCGATCTGCCGCACGACGCCCTTCTCGAGCACGGCGATCCGGTTGCCCATCGCCATCGCCTCGACCTGGTCGTGGGTGACGTAGATCGTGGTCGTGCCCACGCGCTTGTGGAACTGCGTCAGCTCCTCGCGGGCCGAGGCGCGGAGCTTCGCGTCGAGGTTCGAGAGCGGCTCGTCGAGGAGGAACACCGTGGGCTCGCGCACGATGGCGCGGGCGAGGGCGACGCGCTGCCGCTCGCCGCCCGAGAGCTCGCGCGGGCGGCGCTCGAGCAGGTGGCCGATCCCGAGGAGCTGGGCGGCCCAGTGGACCCGCTCGAGCCGCCGCTCCCGCGGGACGCCGTGGGCCTTGAGCGGGAAGGCGATGTTCCGGGCGACCGAGAGGTGCGGGTAGAGCGCGTAGCTCTGGAACACCATCGCGATGCCGCGCGCCCGCGGCGGGAGGCGGGTGACGACCCGTCCGCCGATGAGCACGTCCCCGGCGGTCGGCTCCTCGAGCCCGGCGATCATCCGCAGCAGGGTGGACTTGCCGGAGCCGGAGGGGCCGAGGAAGACCAGGAACTCGCCGTCGCGGGTCTCGAGGTCGACGGCGTTGACCGCTCCCTCCTCGCCCTTCCCGAACACCTTGGTGAGCTTCCGCGTCTCGACGATCGCCAAGGCCGCTCCCGGCGCCGGCGCCCTACCGGCTCCACTTGTCGAAGATGCGCTGCACCTCCCGGGCGGCGGCGCGGGCCGCGTCCGCGGGCGAGAGCGCATCGCGGGCCGCCTTCGCGAACATCGTCGGGATCACGAACGTGTTGAACACCTCGTCGATCGCGGCGGTGGCGTAGCCCGGGTAGCCGACGTTGGTGGCCCACTCGAGGACGTCCCCGAGGATCCGGTACTTGTCGGGCGGCTTCCCCTTCGGGTCGTTCGAGATGAGCTCCCTCAGGTTCGGCACGGTCCGGGGGAAGCAGGGGAAGTTGTAGAACTCGCTCGCCTTGAAGGCCTCGCCGAACGCGTCGATGTAGTCGACCAGGAACTGCTTCGCGCCCTCGGGGTTCTGGGCGAACTTCCAGACGACGTAGCAGTCCATCACGTGCTCGCAGGCGAGCCGATGGACCGGCCCCTTCAGCGCCCGCACGATCTGGATCTTCTGCGACATCTCCGGGTTCTCCTTCTCGGCGGTGCGCGTGACCGAGATCGCGTTGAGGACGAACGAGAGCTTGCCGGAGAGGATCCCGCGGTTGTTGGAGGAGGGATCCCAGGTGAAGACCTCGTTCGTCTGCGACTCCTTCTGGAGCGCGCGCATGAACTTGAGGGCCTCGACGGTCTGGGGCGAGTCGAGCACCACGCGCCCCTCGACGTCCTGCACCGATCCGCCGAAGGACCACAGCAGCGCCCGCATCGCCATGTTGGTGTCGAGCTCCTGCGAGAGGCCGAGGCCGCAGGGGTTCCCGCGCTTGTCCTTGATCGCCTTCGCGCCCTTGCGGAGATCGTCCCAGGTGTCCGGGCCGTGCGGGTAGCCGACCTCAGCCCAGAGGTCCTGGCGGTAGTCGCCGGGGTCGGGGACGTAGCTGTCGGAGAAGGCGAAGTAGCGCTTCGTCTTCGGGTCGAAGGTGGACTTGTGGCCGAGATCGATGGGCTTGCCCCACCGCTTCGCCACCTGCTGGTAGATCTCGCTGTGGTCGATCGTCTGCTGCGCGTACGCGGCGGGCGGCGAGAGGAACATGAACAGGTCGTGGCCCCGCTGCGCGGCCACCTCGGCGGCGGCGCGGGCGTTGATCTCGCCGATCGCGATGTGGTCCACGATCACCTGCGTGCCGTGCTTCTCGCCCCATTGCTTGCAGAAGACGCCGTCGAACCACTTGTCGTACGCCGGGACGAAGTGGCTCCACTGGATGATCTTGAGCGTCTTCGGCTGGGCCCGCGCCCGGCCCGGCGCGCCGGCGCCCGCCGCCGCGAGCGCGCCGAGCCCCGCGGCCTTCACGAACTCCCTCCGGGTGAAGCCTCGCCCCGTCTTCGCCATCGGAATCCCCCTCGCCTGCGACGCAGGCGTCCAGGTCCCAAAATTCGAACGGGTGCGTGCCCGCGTCAGGGGTCGCACGGGTGCGAGCCCGCGGGGGGAAGCGAGCGAGCGAGGGGGCGGACGAACGAGGAGCGCGTGACGCGGAGTGCGCCTACGAGCCGGTGCGCGCGGCGCGGTGCGGCGCGGCGACGCGGTCGGCGCCTGCGTCGAGGGCGGAGGAGAGGTTCTCGGCGACCTTCGAGAGGCCGGTCCGCATCGCCCGCTGCTCCTCGTCGGTCAAGCCGCGCACGAGCGTCCGCTGGTAGTCGTCCACGATCGCCTGGAGCTCGGCCGCGAGCAGCTCGCCCTTCTCGGTGAGGAAGAGGCGCGTGCGCCGCCGATCCTCCCGGTCGGGGCGCGCCTCGACGAGCTTCCGTTCCACGAGCTCGGCGACGAGCCGCGAGGCGGCGGGAGGGTCCAGCAGCATCCAGTGGCCGAGCTCGCCCGGCGCGAGGCCCGGCGCCCGACGCACGCACGACAGCGCCCAGAACTGGTGATTGCTGAGCCGGTGCGGGCGCGCGCGAGAGACGATCGCCTGCCGGATCCAGTGCTGGGCGGTGTAGATGAGGAGGCCGAGGGGCTTTTCGGGAGGAAGCACGTGACGGAGTGGAAGCCGGCGTGCTCCCGAAGTCAATCCCACGGCCGCGGCTCGGCGCGGGCGCGCTTCTACAGCAGAGGCGCACGCCCTCCCGGCCGACGTGCATCCGCTCGCCGCCCAGGCGGCGGCGCTGCGCTATAGAAGGTTCCCGAGGAGATCGCCGCATGCGCAAGCCCGCCCTCCGCTCCATCGCCCTCGGCGCCGCCCTCGCCGCGGGCCAGGCCTCCGCCGCGCCCCGGACGTTCCCGGGCGCCGCGGCCCTTCGCCGGGCGGAGGCGCGCTACGCGCCGGTGGACCTGCAGGTGGACCTGTCAGGGCTCCCCGCCTCGGAGCGGGCGGCGCTCGCCCGGATCGTCCAGGCGGCCCGGATCATGGACGCGCTGTTCCTGCGTCAGGTGTGGAGCGGGAACGAGGCGCTCCTCCTCGAGCTCGTCGAGGACCGGAGCCCGCTCGGGCGCGCGCGGCTCGCCGCGTTCCTCCGGAACAAGGGTCCCTGGGATCGGCTCGACGGCGATCGGCCGTTCGTCCCCGGCGTGCCGGAGAAGCCGGCGGCCGCTGGCTTCTACCCGGCCGGCGCGACCAAGGCGGAGGTCGAGCGCTGGCTCGTCTCGCTCCCGCCCGCTGAGAAGGAGCGGGCGGCCGGGTTCTTCACGGTCGTCCGGCGCCTCCCCGGCGGGAAGCTCGCCGCGGTCCCCTACGCGATCGAGTACCAGGGCGAGCTCGCCCGGGCCGCCGAGCTCCTCCGCGAGGCGGCGGCGCTCACGGCGGACGCGACGCTCCGGGCGTTCCTCGAGGCGCGGGCGTCGGCCTTCCTCGACGACTCCTACCGCGCCTCCGACGAGGCGTGGATGCGCCTCGACTCAGCGGTGGAGCCGACGGTGGGGCCGTACGAGGTCTACGAGGACGGGTGGCTCAACGCGAAGGCGGCGTTCGAGGCGTTCGTGGGCGTGCGGGACGAGGCGGAGACCGCGAAGGTCGCGCGGTTCGCCGCGGAGCTCCAGGGGATCGAGGACGCGCTCCCGATCGACGCGGCGCTCAGGAACCCGAAGCTCGCCGCGCTCGCCCCGCTCCGCGTCGTGAACGAGGTGTTCGCGGCCGGCGACGCCGCGAAGGGGGTGCAGACCGCCGCCTACAACCTGCCCAACGACGAGGTCGTCACCCGGACGATGGGCTCGAAGCGGGTGATGCTGAAGAACGTGCAGGAGGCGAAGTTCGAGAAGGTCCTCCTCCCCATCGCGCGGATCGCCCTCGCGCCGGCGGACCGGGCGAACGTCGCGTTCGACCCGTTCTTCACGCACATCCTGATGCACGAGCTGGTGCACGGGCTCGGCCCCCACGAGGTGACGGGGGCGGACGGGGCGACCTCCACGGTCCGCGCTGCGCTCGCCGACACCTACAGCGCCGTCGAGGAGGCGAAGGCGGACGTGGGCGGGCTGTTCGCGCTCCGCAAGCTCCTCGACGAGGGGAAGCTCGACGCCCGCATGGAGCGGACGCTCTACCCGACCTTCCTCGCCGGCGCGTTCCGGTCGATCCGCTTCGGCCTCAACGAGGCGCACGGCAAGGGGATGGCGCTCCAGCTCAACTGGCTCCTCGACGCGGGCGCCCTCACGGTGCGGCGGGACGGGACCTTCGCGGTGGACGACGCGAAGATGAAGGACGCCGTGACGTCGCTCACCCGCGAGCTCATGACGATCGAGGGGAGGGGCGACCGGGCGGCGGCGCGGGCGCTCCTCGATCGGCTCGGCGTGATCCGGCCGGAGGTCCAGCGCGTCCTGGATCGGCTCGGAGGCGTGCCGGTGGACATCGCCCCGCGGTTCGTCACCGCGGACGCGCTCACGCGGCGGTGACGCGATCCGCGATCACAGGCGCGGTCCCCCGTGATCCGTGCCCGTCACCGTCACCGGCCTCCTCGTGATCCGTGAACCGGGTCCCGTGTTCCGTGGCCCGGTTTCCGTGGTCCGACGCCGTGGTCCAGTCGCCGTGGTCGGACGCCGTCGGATGACGGGCCAGGGGCCACGGAAGGCGGGAGGCGGGCACGGGGAACGGTCACGGGCACGGTGACGGGCACGGTCACGTGACGGGTTCGGGTTCGCGTGCGGGTGCGGTGAGGGAGCGGCGGCGCAGGGCCCCCTACGCGCCGGTGCCCGCGGGGACGTCCGCCTCCTGGAGCGAGACGGTCCCCTCGTCCTCGTCGTAGGCGAAGAGATCGGCGTAGCGCGCCCACCCGATCCAGGTGGCGAACGCCCGCTCGTAGTCCTCGGCCGGCATGCGCAGCACGATGGTCTCGAGCACGAAGTCCTTGTCGAGCTTGTGCGAGGGCTCCTCGAGGAGCGCCGCGCGGACGTCGGAGAAGATCCGCAGCTCGAGGAGCTTCCGGCGGAACCAGGCCTTCCGGCCGTCCGGATCGGAGCGCACGAAGGTGTACCCCTCCGGCGTGAGCACGGCGAGCCGCTTGGGCGTGTCCACCAGGTCGAACATCTCGGCCGCCTTCACGATGGCGAGCAGGTGGCCGAACTCGCGGTTGGTCTCGGCGGCGATCCGGACGACGTCCTCGCGCCCGCCGCGCGCGTCGAGGTACTCGAGGAGGCCGACGATCTCGTTGGCGCCGGCCTGGGGCAGCACCTCCGCCGCGACCTCCGCGGCGGCGGCGGGCACGTCCGGCAGCTCGTGGCCGGTGATGAGGTCGTGCAGCCGATCCACGAGCGCGAGCACCTCGCGCGAGCGGTAGTCGCGCGGCCGCGGCAGCGCGTTCTCGACGATCGTCCGCACCCGCCCCGGGTTCGCGCCGAGCACCACGATGCGGTCGGCCATGTAGGCCACCTCCTTGATGTCGTGCGACACGAGGAGGATCGAGGAGGGGTTCGACTCGCGCTGCGCCCAGATGTCGAGCACCTCGGCGCGGAGCGCCTCGGCGGTGAGCGCGTCCACCTGGCTGAAGGGCTCGTCCATGAAGAGCACCTCCGGCCGGAGCGACAGCGCCCGCGCCATGCCCACCCGCTGCTTCATCCCGCCGGAGATCTCCCGCGGGTAGGCCTCCTCGAACCCGGAGAGGCCGACCATCCGGATGGCGTCGTCGGCCCGGGAGACCACCTCCTCCTCCGGGAGGCGCGCCGCCATCAACACCGCGCGGACGTTCTCGGCGACGGTCATCCAGGGGAACAGGGCGAAGCTCTGGAAGACGATGGCGACGCCGGGCGCGAGGCCGTCGAGCGGCGCGCCGCGATAACGGACCTGGCCGCGGGTGGGCCGGATGAGCCCGGCGAGGATCCGCAGGATGGTGGACTTCCCGCAGCCGGACGGGCCGAGCAGCGCCACCACCTCGCCCGGCTTCACCGAGAGCGACACGTCCTGCAGCACCTCGAGGTGCTGCCCGGACGGCAGCCGGAAGACGTGGGTGACGCCCTCCATCTCGCAGAGGGGGGCGGCGGGCGGGAGCGCGGCGGCGGGACGGGCCATGCGATCACCGGGCGAGGGCGTAGCGGCGCTCGGCGAGATCGGAGAGCGGCCGCCAGACCAGGCGGTTGAAGAAGACGACCATGACGGACATCACCACGACGCTCGCCGCGAGGGCGGGGAAGTCGGCGTGCTCGGCGGCGGCGGAGACGCGCGCGCCGAGGCCGAACGTGGAGAGCGTCTGGTGGTGGGCGGTGACGTACTCCGAGACGATCGACGCGTTCCAGGCGCCGCCCGCCGCGGTGACCCACCCCGTCACGAGGTAGGGGAGCACCGAGGGCAGGAGGAGCTGCCGGAAGAGGGCGAAGCCGCGGATCCCGTAGCTCGTCGCGGCCTCGCGCAGGTCCGCCGGCACCGCCATCGCCCCCGCCACCACGTTGAAGAGGATGTACCACTGCGTCCCGAGGAGCATCAGGACGACGCTCCCCGCGCCGAGCCCGACGCCGAGCTTCGCGAGGAGCGCGATCGCGGCCGGGAAGAGCATCGGGGCGGGGAAGCTCGCCACCACCTGCACCACCGGCTGGAGGATCCGCGAGAGGCGCGGCGACAGCCCGATGGCGAGCCCCGCGGGGAGCGCCCACAGGGTCCCCAGGGCGGTGGCGAGGAGCACGCGACCGAGGGTGGCGAGCGCGGCGGCGACGGTGAGCCCCCACTCGCGCCCCGGGACCGAGCGCATGAGCAGGACGAGCTGGAACGCGCCCACCGCCAGGCAACCGACGAGCACGAAGAAGAGGGCCGAGGTGACGATCTGCGCGGCGAGCGGCGCGCCGCGGGCGGGCGCGTCGCGGTCGGCGGCCGTGGCGCGGGCCCGGCGCCGCAGCGCCGCGCCGATCCGGTCCAGGAGGGCGCCGCCGGTCGCGAGGAGGTGCGAGCGGCGGAGGACCTCGAGGAACCACGACTCCGCCGCCTCCGCCTGGCCGGCGTCCTCCTGCCGGAACTTCTGGGACCAGACCACCACCGGGCGCCACAGGAGCTGGTCGAGCGCGACGATCATGATCGTCATCGCGAGGACCGCCCACGCCATCGCCGGGCCGTCCCCGCGGGCCACCGCGACGGACATGTACGACCCGAGGCCGGGCAGCCGGAAGTCCTTGTCACCGAGGACGAAGGCCTCGCTCACCATGAGGAAGAACCAGCCGCCCGCCATCGACATCATCGAGTTCCAGACGAGCCCGATGACGCTCGCGGGCAGCTCCACCCAGCGGAGCTGCTCGCCCCAGCTGAACCGGTACGTCCGCGCCACCTCGAGCTGCTCCGGCGGGACCGACCGGACGGACCGGTAGAAGCTGAAGGTCATGTTCCAGGCCTGCCCGGTGAAGATCATCACCACCGCGGCGAGCTCCAGCCCGGCGTTGGACCGCGGGAAGAGCGCGACGAGGGCGAGGACGAGCCCCGGCATGAACCCGAGGACCGGCACGCTCTGCAGCACGTCGAGCAGCGGGACCAGGATGCGCTCGGCGCGGCGGTCCTTCGCGGCCCAGTAGCCGTAGCCGAGCGTGAAGAAGAGGGAGAGGACGTACGCGGCGAGCCCGCGCGAGAGCGAGAGGAGGGCGTAGCCGGGCAGGGCACGCGGCGACAGGTCGATCTCGACCCGCGGGCGGAGGACGCCGGTGAAGCTGGCCGCCGCGCGGGTCAGCGCGTACGCGATCCCGGCGATCGCCGCGAGCACGACCAGATCGGCGAGGCCGAGCCGGCGTGAGGAGCGGCGGAGGAAGGCGGTCGCGTCGCCCCAGGCTCGGATCCAGATCGTTCCCACCGCGGTCTTTTCGCCTCACGCTCCGGGCCCGTCAAGCGGAACGGCGCGCGCCGCCGGGAGGTGCCGGCGCGACCGGGCGGGGCGGCGCCGCCGGCGGGCCCGCAGGCACGTGCTGCGCCGGCGG
>NZ_JALCZA010000006.1 GCF_022690765.1 Anaeromyxobacter oryzisoli
CGCGAGCGCGGCGGGCGGCGGCATCGCCGCCGGGGGAGCCGCCCTCGGCCTGGCGGGGGCCTTCGCGGGCGCGCGACGCCCGGCGGGCGGCGGGCCCGGCGGCGGGAGGATCTCGACGCTCCCGATCGGCAGGCCCGCGAGCTGCGGCGACACCACCGCCGGCGTCCCCACGATGACGAGCGTCGCGCGGGACGGATCGAGGACCCGCTCGGCCACCCGGCGCACGTCCTCCGCCGTGACCTGCTGCACCGCGTCCGCGTAGCGGTTCCAGTAGTCGTCCGGCAGGCCGTACGCGATCAGCTCCGCGACGCGCCCCGCGACGCCGCCGACGGTCGCGAAGTCGGCCGGCAGGGAGCGCACCAGCGCCTGCTTCGCGTCCTGGAGCTCGGCGTCGGGCACGGGCTCCCGCCGGAGGCGCTCGAGCTCGCCGAAGATCTCCTTGAGCGCGGGCCCGGTGACGTCGGCCTTCACGTTCCCGCGCACGACCGAGACGCCCGCCAGGCGCCGCGCGTCCGCGCCGGCGCCGAGGCCGTACGTGTAGCCCTTCTCCTCCCGCAAATTTCGGAACAGGCGCGAGGAGGTGCCGCCGCCGAGGACCTGGAAGAGCACGCTCGCGGCCACGTAGTCCTTCGAGGCGCGCTCGACGCCGGGCATGCCGAGGAGGAGCGACGACTGCGGGGCCTCGGCCTTCTCGACGAGGAGCGCCCGATGCGGCGCCGCGACCGGCTGGGGCCGGAGCGGCGGCGCGGCGGTCCCCCTCTTCCACGCGCCGATGGTCCGATCGAGCAGGGGCCGGAGCGCCGCCTCGGTGACGTCGCCGACGACCACCAGCTCGGCGTTCTCGGGGCGCCAGAGCCGCGCGTGGAGGCGGGCGAGGTCGCCCGGCGTGGTCGCCGCGACCGACGCCTCGGTCCCGAGCACGTAGTGCCCGTAGGGGTTGCCGCCGCCCCAGAAGACGTCGGTGAACGCCTTCGTCGCGACGATCGGCGGCTGGTCGCGCTGCTGGACGAGCGTCACCTCCCGCTGGTCCTGCACCCGGAGGAAGTCCTTCCGCGGGAAGGCGGGGTTCATCGCCACGTCGGCGAAGATGTCGAGGAGCTCCGGGAGGTGTCGAGAGAGCACGGCGCCGGAGAGGAAGGCGGAGTCCTGGGTGGCGCCGCCGCCGAGGCTGGCGCCGAGGAAGCCGACCTGGTCCGAGATCCGGGTGGGCGTGCGGGTCCGCGTGCCGCCCTCGGTGAGCATGGCCGCGGTGAAGCTCGCGAGCCCGGGGAGGTTCGGCGGATCGTGGATCCCGCCGGCGTCCACGACCAGGTGGAGCGCGACGATGGGCAGGCGGTGGCGCTCGACGAGCCTGACCTTGAGCCCGTTCGCGAGGACGAAGTGGCGCTGGGCGGGCAGCTCGAGCGCGGGGGGCGGGCCGAGGGGCGGCACGCGCGAGCGATCCGGGATCGCGGTGGCCTGCGGCTGCGCCGGCGCCGCGACCTTCTGCGGCTGCGCGGGCGGCGGCGGCCGCGTGGGCGTCGCGCAGGCGAGGGCGACGACGAGCGGGAGCAGGCGTGGGAAGAGGTGGCCGGGGCGGATCATCGGGCGCTCCCTTGGGCGGCGGGCGCGGAGCCGCCGGCGGCCGGGACGACGGTGAGGACCACGCGCGCGTCCTTCCGCAGGAAGGTCCGCGCCGCCATCGAGACGTCGGCGGCGGTGGCGAGGCGGTAGCGGGCGAGGTCCTGCTCGAGGTAGCCCGGGTCGCCGGCGCGGACGAAGTAGTTCGCCAGCGTGGCGGCGCGCCCGCCGAACCCGCCCACCGGCTCGAGCCCGAACACCGCCGCCGCCTCGATCTTGTTCTTCGCGCGCTCGAGCTCCTCGGCGCTGGGCGGCACCCGCGCGATGCGCGCGAGCTCCTCGTCGATCTCCTTCTCGAGCCGCGCGACGGGGACGCCCGGCTTCGGCGTCGCCACCACGAGGAACATCCCCGCGAGCGCCTCGCTCGACTGCCCGGCCGAGACGCTCTGCGCGATCTGCTCGTCCATCACCAGCCGCTTCACGAGCCGCGCGCTCTTGCCGTCGGTGAGGATCTGCCCGAGCAGGTCCAGGGCGGCGTCGCCGGGCGCGAAGACCTTCGGCGTCTGCCACGCGAGGTACAGCCGGGGGAGCTGCACCCGGTCCTGCATGGTGACCCGCTTCTCCTGCGCGAGCGGCTGCGGCGAGGGGAGCTGGTGCACCGGCCGCGCCTTGCCGGGGATCCCCGCGAACCACTTCTCCACGAGGGCGCGGGTGCGCGCCGGGTCGATGTCGCCGGCGACGGAGAGGACCGCGTTCTCCGGACCGTACCAGCGCTCGAAGAAGTGCCGCACGTCCTCGAGCGTCGCCGCCTCGAGGTCCTCGTGCGAGCCGATGGTCATCCAGTGGTACGGGAAGTCGTTCGTCCAGAGGTTCGAGAGGATCCGGTCGAAGGCGAGGCCGTACGGCTGCATCTCGTAGCTCTGGCGCCGCTCGTTGCGGACCACGTCGCGCTGATTGTCGAGCTTCGCCTGGTCGAGGGTGGGGAGGAGGAACCCCATCCGATCCGAGCCGATGAAGAGCATCTGCTCGAGGGCGTTCGACGGCACCTGCTCCCAGTAGACCGTGGTGTCCTGGGAGGTGGAGCCGTTCGCGTCGCCGCCGGCGGCGTCCACGAGCCGGTCCTCGAGCCCCTTCGGCAGGTGCTCGGTGCCCTGGAACATGAGGTGCTCGAAGAGGTGGGCGAACCCGGTCCGCCCCGGGCGCTCGTCCTTCGACCCGACGTCGTACTGGACGTGGACGCCCACGAGCGGGGCCCCGTGGTCCTCGTGCAGGATCACGGTGAGGCCGTTCGGGAGCCGGAAGAGCTCGTAGGGCAGCTTCGGGGTCTCGGCCGCCGCGGCGGCGGCCGGGGGCGGGGAAGCGGCGGGCGCGGCCTGCGCGACCGCGAGGGTGGCGAGGGCGGCGGCGAGCGACGGACCGATGGTCATGGCGGCTGCTTATATGCTCGCCGCCGTGCCGCGTCACGCTCCCGAGCGTGCCGCCGGGCGCCGATTCTCCCGCCGGCCTGCCCGCCCGGGACGGACGGGCCGCAGGGCGCGTGCGGCCCGGATGGCCCTGCGTCCGCCCGTTGCTTCGCCCGCTCCCGGGGCTATGCTCGAAGGCCGATGGCCAGCGCCGTCGCCGCCCGTCCGCTCCGGATCCTCGTCGCCGAGGACGATCCGGCGGTCGCGCGCCTCTACGCGTCCTTCGCCGAGCGCCGCGGGCACGCCGTGGTGTGCGCCCGCGACGGCGCGGAGGCGCTCGCCGCCGCCGCGGCCGAGCGGCCGGACGTGATCCTGCTCGACGTCGCGATGCCGCGCCTGGACGGGCGCGACGCGCTCCGGTCGCTCAAGCACGACCCGGCCACCCGCGGGATCCCGGTGCTCGTCCTGAGCGCGCTGGGCGGCGACCAGCTCATGCGCGATCTGCTCCTCGAGCTGGGCGCCTGGGACGTCCTCGAGAAGCCGGTGGATCTCCAGCTGGCCCTCGACAAGGCGGAGCGCCTCCTCCAGCGTTGAGGGCGACCCCCGCGCGCGCGCCGTCGGGCTACCGCCCCGCCTCGATCCGCATCCCCTTCGGGATGATCACGATCCCGCTCTCGGTGACGTGGAAGTGCCTGCGGTCCTTCTCGAGGTCGTAGCCGACGGTGGTCCCGGACGGGATGTCCACGTGCTTGTCCACGATCGCGCGCCGGATCCGGCAGTGCCGGCCGATGTTCACGTTCTCGAAGAGGATCGAGTCCTCCACCGTGGCGTAGCTGTTCACCCGCACCTTCGGCGAGAGGATCGAGTGGTGGACCTGGCCGCCGGAGATGATGCAGCCCTCGGACACCAGCGAGTCGGTGGCGCGGCCGACCCGGTGCTCGCGCTCGTTGCTGAACACGAACTTGGCGGGCGGGTAGTTGTACTGCACCGTGTAGATCGGCCACTGGTCGTTGTAGAGCGAGAAGATCGGGTCCACCGCGACGAGATCCATGTTCGCCTGGAAGTAGGCGTCGAGCGACCCGACGTCGCGCCAGTAGCCGCGCTCCCGCTCGCTCTGGCCGGGCACCACGTTCTTCGCGAAGTCGTACACGTAGACCCGCTTGCGCTGGTACATCGAGACGACGATCGACTTCCCGAAGTCGTGGGCGCTGGTCGGATCGCCGGCGTCCCGCACGATCTCCTGCACGAGCGAGTCGGTCGTGAACAGGTAGTTGCCCATCGAGGCGAGGCAGCGGGTCGGATCGCCCGGGATGGTCTTCGGGTCCTCCTTGGGCTTCTCGACGAAGCCGATCATCCGCCCGTCGGCGTCCACCTCGATGATCCCGAACTCGCTCGCCTCCTCCTTGGGGATCGGGATCGCCGCGACGGTCAGCTCGGCCTTCCGGTCCTCGTGGTAGTCGAGCATCTTCCGCACGTCCATGCGGTAGACGTGATCGGCGCCGAAGACGAAGGTGTACTCGGGCTCCTCGTCGGTGATGATGTTCAGGTTCTGGTAGATGGCGTCGGCCGAGCCCTCGAACCACTTCGGCCCCACGCGCATCTGCGCGGGCACGAGCTCCACGTACTGGTTCAGCAGGGCGGTGAGGCGCCACCCGCGCTGGACGTGCGTGTTGAGCGACTCCGACTTGTACTGGACCAGCACCTTCATCCGGAGGATCCCGGAGTTCGCGAAGTTCGAGAGGACGAAGTCGATGATCCGGTAGCGCCCGCCGAAGGGGACCGCCGGCTTCGCCCGCTCGCGGGTGAGCGGGTCGAGGCGGCGGCCCTCGCCGCCGGCGAGGATCATCGCGAGGAGCTTCGCCATCTGTCACTCCTGGTGTCGAACGGGCTTGCCTCGATGCTACGCACCTCGCCCGGATCGGGCAAGGAAGCGGCCGGCGGGCCGGGGCCGCGCGCTCCCGCCGCCGCTGCGGCCACTGTACGCCGCCGCGCGCCGGGATCGCCGCGGCCGCATGGGGGTCGCGCCGGCCGCCCGCGATCACGGAGCCCCGGGGGCCGAAGCGGCGTCGCGCGGCCGCCGGCGGCCGATCAGCCGCACCCGCCCGCGCTCGTCGCCTGCTGCGACGCCGGCGCGGTCACCCCGAAGCGGCCGACCACCTCCGCGATCTCGGCGTTCACCTGCCGGAGCAGGTCGGCCTTCTCGCGGAAGGGGAGGAACGCGCTCTTGAAGCCCTGCACGACCAGCGTGCAGAGGTCCTCGAGCGTGAAGCCCATCTCCCGGTGCGCGACGAGCAGCTCCTTCGTCGAGCTCGTGTCCGTGATGAGCCGGTTGTCGGTGTTCACGGTCACCCGCAGGCCGAAGTCGAAGTAGAAGCGGAGCGGGTGGGCCGCGAAGTTGGGCACCGAGCCCGTCTGCACGTTCGAGGACGGGCACATCTCGAGCGGGATGCGGTGGTCGTTCAGGTAGTTGAGGAGGTCGCCCGACTCGCGGAGGCGGACGCCGTGCCCGATCCGGTGGGCGCCGCACCAGTGCACCGCCTGGGCGATCGACTCGGGGCCGAACGCCTCGCCGGCGTGGATCGTGACGTTCACGTTGTTGTCGAGGATGAGCTGGATCGCGTCGCGGTGCCGGCGCGCCGGGTGGCCCTCCTCGGCGCCGGCGAGGTCGAACCCGACCACGCCCTTCCCCTTGTACGCGACGGCGAGCTCGGCGAGCCGCACGCTCGTCACCGGATCCATGTGCCGGATCCCGCAGATGATCACGTTCGACCGGATCCCGGTCTCCCGCTCCGCGACGCGGAGCCCCTCGAGCACGGCGTCCACGATCGTGGTGGGCTTCAGCCCCGACCGCGTGTGGAGGACCGGCGAGTAGCGGACCTCCAGGTAGCGGACGTTCTCGGCGGCGGCGTCGATCGCGAGCTCGTAGGCGGCGCGCTCGAGCGCCTCCTCGGTCTGCAGCACCGCAAGGGTGACGTCGAAGGCGGTGAGGTAGTCCTCGAGCGAGCGGCAGGTCTCCCCCATGTGTATCGCCTTCGCCAGCCCCTCCGGCGTGACCGCCGGGAGCTTCACCCGCTGCCGCTCCGCGAGCTCGAGGACGGTCCGGAGCCGCAGGGAGCCGTCGAGGTGGCAGTGCAGGTCCGTCTTGGGGAGGGCCCGCACCAGCTCCTCCGTGACGGCCGGGAGCGGGTCCCGGATCGGGTCGGCCATGCGGGAACGATACCCTCGGCCCGACCGGCCCGTCACCGCGCCGCCCCGCTCGAGCCAGCCGGCCGCGGGGCCGCGCCCCAGGCGCCGCTCACCCGCGCCGAGCGTCGGGAGCCCGGCCGGCGCGGGTGTCGTCGCCGTCGGCCTCGTCGGGCTCGTCCGGGGCGCCCAGGCTCTCGAGCCGGGAGTAGAGGCGTCGCCGGGTGATGCCGAGCAGGCGCGCGGCGGCCGCCTTGTTCCCGCCCGTCCCCTCGAGCGCGGCGTGCAGGAGGTCGCGCTCGAAGGCGTCGAGGTCGAACCCCTCGACGAGGACGTCGGCCGCGCGCCGGTCGGGGGCCTTGGTGGCCGGGGCGACGTGCTCGGCGCGGATCTCGTCCTCGCCGGCGAGGATGAGGGCGCGCTCGATGGCGTTCTCGAGCTCGCGCACGTTCCCCGGCCAGCGCCGGGCGGCGAGCCGCTCCCGCGCCGGCGGCGAGAGCTTCGCCGCGGGGACGCCGCGGGCGGCGAGGAACCGCTCGGCGATGGGCACGACGTCCTCCGGGCGATCCCGGAGCGGCGGCACGCGGATCGCGAAGACGTCGAGGCGGTAGAAGAGATCCTCGCGGAAGGTCCCCGCCCGCACCGCCGCGTCGAGGTCGCGGTTCGTCGCGGCGATCACCCGCACGTCCACCTGCCGCTCCTCGGTGGCGCCCAGCGGCACGAACCGGCGCTCCTGGAGGAACCGGAGGAGCTTCACCTGGGTCGCCTGCGAGACGTCCCCGATCTCGTCGAGGAAGAGCGTCCCGCCGTCCGCGGCGGCGAGGTGCCCCGCCTTCCGCGCCACCGCGCCGGTGAAGGCCCCCCGCTCATGGCCGAAGAGCTCGCTCTCCAGGAGCGTCTCCGGCAAGGCCGCGCAGTGCACCTCGACGAGCGGGGCCGCCGCGCGCCGGCTCTCGTAGTGGATCGTCCGCGCGAGCTGGCTCTTCCCGGTGCCGCTCTCGCCGAGGAGGAGCACCGTCGCGTCCGTCGCGGCCACCTGGCGCGCGGCGGCCAGGACCGCCCGCATCGCCGCGCTCTCGGCGCACAGCGAGGGCGTGAGCGCGGCGAGCAGCCGGGCGCTCCGGCGCTCCGCCTCGCGCTGCCCGGCGAGCCGCCGGACCCGCAGCCGCAGCTCGTCCATCGCGAACGGCTTCAGCACGTAGTCCGCGGCGCCCGCCTTCATCGCCTCCACCGCGCTCTCCGCCGTGGCGTACGCGGTCATGAGGATCACCTCCGGCGCGTCGGGGAGCGCCCGCGCCGCGCGCAGCACCGCGAGCCCGTCCACCTCCGGCATCCGGAGATCGGTCACGACCACGTCCACGGGCGCCGCGGCGAGCCGGGCGAGCGCCTCGCGCCCCCCGCCCGCCCGGGCCACCGCATGGCCGTCCCGCTCGAGCGCCTCGGCGAGGAGCCGCCCGAGCTTCGCCTCGTCGTCCGCGATGAGCACCCGCGCCACGGCCGTCGTCCTTTCCCCGCCGCCGCGCCTACGCCGCGCGGGGCAGCCTGAGCTCGAAGGTCGTCCCGGGCCCGCCCCCGGCCACCGCGAGCGACCCCCCGTGCCGCTCCACGAGCCGCCGCGACACGGCGAGGCCGAGGCCGGTGCCGCCCTCGCGGGCGCTCGCGAAGGCCTCGAACAGCCGGTCGCGGATCGCCGGGTCGATACCGGGGCCGTCGTCGCGGATCACGAGCCGGACCTCGGCGCCGGCGGCCTCGCCGCGGATCTCCACGCGCCGGGCGCCCGCCTCCGCGGCGTTCGCGAGGAGGTTCGCGAGCACCTGCCGGAGGCGGGCCGGATCGGCCTCGACCGGCGGGAGCCCCGGCGCGACGGCCACGGTCACGGCGAGGCCCGGGTGGAGGGCGGCGCTGCCGCGCGCCGCCTCCGCCGCGAGCCCGGCGAGCTCCACCCGCTGGCGCTTCAGGGCGGGCTCCGCGGAGAGGTCGAGGAAGTCCTGGGTGAGCCGGCGGAGCCTCGCCACCTCCCCGAGGACGTCCTCGAGCCCCTCGCGGTCCCGCGGGCCGAGCGCGTCGCCGGCCCGCTCGCGGAGGAGCTCCACCGCGGCGCGGATGATGCCGAGGGGGTTCCTGATCTCGTGGGCGACCGCGGCGGCCATCCGGGCGAGGGCGTCTCCCCGGGCGGCGCGCGCCGCGGCCTCCCGGCGCTGCCGCTCCGAGCGCGCCCACCCCGACGCGGCGAGGGCGAGGGCGAGCGCGGTGAGCCCGGAGAGGGCCACGCCGATCCCGAGCGCGCGCCGGAGCCGGCCCCTCGCGGCGGAGAACGCCTCGCCCGCCTCGAGGGCGAGCACCGCCCGGGGCCGTCCGTCGGATCCCCGCACCGGGAAGTAGGCGGTCTCCACGTGCACGTCCCCCACCGCGTAGCCGGGGCCGATCGTGACCTCGCCCCGGAGCGCCGCCTCGCCCCGGAGCGCCGCCTCGACCCGGCCCGCGTCGACCCGCAGGAGGTCGGCCGGGGCGCCCGCGGGCCCGGTCGCGTCGGCGAGCACCACCCACGAAGGGGAGACGAGGTAGGCGCCCTCGAGCCGGTTCGCCTCCATGAGCGCGCGGAGCCTGGCCTCGCCCTGCGCGGCGTCGCCGAGGAGGAGCGCGGCGCTCTCGCCGGCGCCCCGGAGCCGCTCCTCGAGGACGCGGTCGAGCGCGGCGCTCGCGGCGCGGTGGAGCGCGAAGGTCGTCGCCAGCGACCCGGCAAGGCCGAGGAGCGCGGCGGCGATGGGCACGGCGGCGCGCGGCATGTGGAATCGGGTATCGCTCGTTCCGGTGGGGGGACTGGGGGGAGCGGCGGTCGCTCCCCCCGGTAGAGGGCTCGCTGCGGTCGTATGCAGCGAGCCCGGATATCGTCTCTGACTCGCCTCCAGTTGCGTTCGCATGCTCGAATGACAGCGAAAGGCGAGTCAGAACAAGCCGATGGTGTAGGCGAGCCCGATCGTCGGGGCGAGCTTCGTGTACGCGAAGTCCGGCAGGTTCGAGAACGCCTTCCGCGCGGTGGCCGAGAGCCGGAGCGTCCAGCGCTCCGCGAGGTCCCACTCGAGGAGCGCGGCGGCGTCCAGGTACCGGTCGCTCCGGACGACGCCGAGGGCAAGATCGACCGCGCGGTAGGTCCGCTGCGAGGCGGCGAGCTCGAGCCCGAGCCGCAGGCGCGGCGTGGCCGCGAGGTGGAGGGCGGCGCGGGGGCCCGTCTCCCACCACGAGAGGGCGGGATCGCGGGCGCCGTCGAGGCCGAGCCTCCAGGCGAGGGTGACGAGGGCGCGGGGGCCGGCCTCGAGCGTGAGGTCCGCCTCGCCGAGCTGGTGCAGGCCCGAGTACGGGGCGTCCGCGGCGCGGAAGGACTCGAGCCGCGCGAGCCAGGTGAGCCCGGCGCTCGCGCCGCCGCCCACCGCGAGGCGCCCCTCGCCGAGGAGCGCGTTCGCGGACAGGTACGGGGCGCCGCCGAGCTCCCGGTACTCGTACGCGTACTCGGCGAGGAGGAACTGCCGCCCGCGCCCGGCCTGGACCCCGGCGGCGCCGCCCAGGCCGGCGATGTCGAGCGCGTCGTAGGTGAGCTGTTCGCGGGCGTGCGCGGTGACCTGCGCGAACGGGCCGGTGTCGCCCATCGGCGCGTAGTGCGCCAGCGCGGTCAGGCCCGCCGAGCCGTCGCCGGCGCGCGCCGCGCCCGGCGCGCCGTCCGGGGTGAGGTCGACGTTCGAGTCCCACCCGGTCTCGGCGAGGACGGAGAGCACGAGGCGCCCCTCGCGCCGGGCGAGCCGGGAGAGCCCCAGGGCGAGCGGCGCGAGGTGGCGATCGGCGGCGGACGCCTGGAGGAGCGCCGCCGCCTCGTCCGAGCGCCCGCGCCGGAGCGCGACGAGCCCCTGGAAGAAGCGCGCGGCCTCGGCGTGATCCGGGTCCTTCCCGGCCTCGTCGAGGAGCGGCAGCGCCCGGTCCTCCTCGCCGAGCTCGTAGAGGCAGATCCCCTCGAGCAGCGCCGCGGAGCGATCCCCGCCCGCGCGCGCCTCCTCGAACGCCGCCACCGCGCCGCGCCGGTCGCCCGCGTCCATGAGCCGGACGCCCCGGTCGAAGGCGCTCCCCGCCTTCGCCTCGGCGCAGAGCGCCGCGAGCGCGGCCCGGCTGGTCGCGTCGGCGGGATCCCGGGCGAGGGCGTCCCGGAACGCGGCCGCGGCGGTGTCCCGGTTCCCGGCGCGCCGCTCCGACTCGCCGACCGCCCGGTACTCCGCGGCCGCCCCCGGATCCGCCGCGTCGGGCGCCGCCGACGCCACCGGCGCGCAGGGATCCGGCGCCGCGCCGAGGGCGAGCGCGACGAGGGCGGCGGCGAGCATCAGGGGCCCCCTTGCGCCACGGGCCGGAGGCGCGAGAGCCGCTCCCGGGCCTCGGCCGCGCCGTGCCGGTCGGCGCGGCGACCGGCGACCGCGAGGGCCTCCTCGCAGAAGGCCCGCGCGAGGACGGGGCGATCGCCGGCGGCGAGCGCGTCGCAGCGGGCCACGTACCAGTCCACCACGTCGCGGCCCGGCTCGGCGGCGAGCGCCTTCGCGATGTCCGCCCGGACCCGGGCAGCCTGCCCGGCGATGCGCGGGCCGGAGCGGGCGCCCACGCCGGCGAGGAGCCGGTCGGCGCGGACGTACAGCCTCGCCTCGTAGCAGGCGAGCGCGTGGTAGTAGTCGAGGAGCGGCGCGCGCCCGGGCGACGTCGCGCCCGACCCCTCGAAGGCCTCGATCGCCTGCTCCGGCCGGTCGAGCTTCACGAGGGCGGCGGCGGCGTAGCCCGCCGCCCCGGGAGCGCCGAGGCGCTCCGCCACCCGGAACTCGACCAGGGCATCCGCGAACTTCTCCTCCCGGAACAGCCGGGGGCCGGCGAGCCGGTGCTCGTCGGCGCGGGGCGCGGGCGCCGGGGTCGCGAGCCCCCGGCACCCGCGAACGACCCCGCCCGGACCCGCCGGGCGCCGGGTAGCCGGTGCTCGTCGGCGCGGGGCGCGGTCGCCGTGATCGCGAGCCCGAGGAGGGCTACGGCGGCGTGGAGCATGGGGCGGTCGTCACCGGCCGCGGCCGGTCGGCATCGTCGGCGCCGTCGCGGTCGCGCCCGGCGTGGTGGTGGTGGTCGTCGTCGTCGTCCCGGCCGTGCGGCTCGTGCGGGCGGTCCGGACGCGGGCCTGGCCGGCGGCGGCGTGGCTGTCGCCGTTCGCGGCCGCGGCGGCGCTCGCGGCGGCGGCGTGGGCCGCGCGGTTCGCGGCCTCCGCGTGGGCGTCGTCCGTGTCCGTGGCGCCCTGCCTGTCGGCCTGGCTGTGCGCGGCGCGCTCGGCGGCGCCCTTCTTCCCGAAGGCGATGTTGTCGTGGACGTAGGTCGCGCGGTCGGACGCGGTGCTCGGAAGGACCGGGGGCTTCGCCGGGACGTCCGCCTTGTCCGCGAGGGCGTCGTCGGCGGCCTGGGTCGCGCCCGGGGCGGTGGTCTGGGTCGCGCCGGGGGCGGTGGCCGCGTCCGGGGTGTTCGAGGCGCCAGGCGCGTCGGCGGCGAGGACGGGCGCCGCGAAGGCGAAGGAGAGTGCGGCGGCGAGGAGTGTGATGATGCGCTTCATTTGGGTTCCTCCTTCTCGGTGCGCGCCATGCGCACGAGCGAGCGCCGGTAGAGCAACCGCCATGCCGAGCGGAAATTTCTGGAGAAAGTCCTCCCGGACGGTTGGGATCCGTCCGGCCCCGTACGATCGAGCGTACGGATCGGTACGGTGGGAGGGGTCGGGGGACCCGTGCCCGTGCCCGTCACCGATCCCCGTGCCCGTCGCCCGCGTCCCGTGTCCCCTGGCCCGCGATCCGTCGGATCACGGGGACCGGGCCACGGGCGGCGCGAGCAGGGTCCACGGGTGACGGAACGGCCGGTGACGGTGACGGATCACGGCGACGGTGGAGAACGGGCCGAGAGGTCCAGGCGCGCCACCCCGCTCGCTCACTCCGCCCGCGACAGGAACCGCGCCACGATCCGCTTGTCTCCGGAGTCGAACCGGACCGTCGCCTTCGCGTCCGCGCCGGCGCCGTCGCAGGAGAGGACGATCCCCTCCCCGAGCGAGGCGTGCCGCACGCGCTCGCCTCGCTGGAACGGCCCGGCGCGATCCGGCCGCTGATCGAAGTCGTAGTCGATGGTCGGCTCGCCGCGGCTCGGCTCGCCCCGGGCAGGCCGACCGCTCCGCCCCGGGGAGCCGGGCGCGATCGCGTCCTCCGCGTCGAGCTCGATGTGCGGCTCCCCCTCGAGCGCGCCGGGGTGGCGGCGCACGAGCGGGGGCCGCGCGGCGGGCGGCTGCGCCGCCCGCGCCTCGCGGGCCCGCACCTCGCGGGCGACCGCGTCGCCGAACAGCTCGGGCGGCAGATCGGCGAGGAACCGCGACGGCTCCGCCTGGCGGTACGACGGCCCGCCCTCGCCGAAGCTCATCCGCCGCCGCGCGAGCGACAGCGTGAGCCGCGCCTTGGCGCGGGTCATCCCCACGTAGCAGAGGCGCCGCTCCTCGTCCTGCGCCTCGTCGCGCTCGGCGGGCGTCTGGTCCGACCAGGGCCGCTCGTGCGGGAGCGTCCCGTCCTCCATCCCGGCGAGGAAGACGGCCTCGAACTCGAGCCCCTTCGCGGCGTGGAGCGTCATGAGCGCGACGCGCCCCTCCGGCGTCTCGCCGTCGGCCTCGCCGAGGAGCGCGATCTGCTCGAGGAAGCGCGCGAGGGGCGGCGGCCGGGCCTCGTCCGGATCCGTCGGCGGCGGCTCGCCGGCGAGCGCCTCGTCGAACTCCCGGGCCGCCGCGACGAGCTCGGCGAGGTTCTCGGCGCGCTCCACCGCCTCGTCGGAGTGCTCCTCCTCGAGGCGGGCGAGGAGCCCGGACCGCCGGAGCGCCTCCTGGACGGCGATCCCGGCGTCGAGCGTGGGCACGTCGGCGGCGAGGCCGGCGACGATCTCGTGGAACTCGCCGAGCGCGGCGCGGGCGGCGGGCTTGAGGTCGGCCACCGCCTCGCGATCGGCGATCGCCTCGAAGAGCGGGATCCCCTTCGCCACGGCGTGGGCGCGGAGCCGCTCGACCGTCCGCTCGCCGATCTTCCGCGAGGGCCGGTTCACCACCCGCTCGAGGTCGAGGTCGCTCCGCGGGTTGAGGGCGAGCCGGAGGTACGCCGCCGCGTCCCGCACCTCGGCCCGGTCGTAGAAGCTGGTGCCGCGCACGATCACGTACGGGATCCGCGCGGCGCGGAGCGCCGCCTCGAGCGGCCGCGACTGCGCGTTGGTGCGGTAGAGGACGGCGATCTCGTCGCCCGGCGTCCCGCGCCCGCGCTCCACCGCGATCGCGCGCGCGATCCGCTCCGCCTCCGCGTGCTCGTCCTCGCCGACGAGGAGCGCGAGCGGCGCGCCGGCGTCGCGCTCGGTCCAGAGCCGCTTCTCCCGCCGCCGCCGGGCCCGGGAGATCACCGCGTGCGCCGCGTCGAGGATGGTCCGCGTCGAGCGGTAGTTCTGCTCGAGCTTCACCACCCGCGTGCCGGGAAAGTCGCCGTCGAAGCCGAGGATGTTGGAGACGTCCGCGCCGCGCCAGCGGTAGATCGCCTGGTCGTCGTCGCCGACCACGCAGACGTTCCGGCGCGCCCCGACGAGCGCCTTCATCAGCCGGTACTGGGCCGGGTTCGTGTCCTGGAACTCGTCCACCAGGACGTGCCGGAACCGGCCGGACCAGCGGGCGCGGAGCGCCGGGTCCTCCTCGAGGAGTCGCGTCGGGAGGACGAGGAGGTCGCCGAAGTCCGCCGCGCCGGCCCGGAGGAGCGCCGCCTGGTACCGCTCGTAGAGCTGCCGGGCGACCTGGCCCTCGGCGTCGTAGGGCGAGACCTCGACCTCGCCTGGGCGGCGCGCCTCGTTCTTCCACGCGTCGATCCGGGAGAGCGCCTCGCGCGCCGTGAGCGACGAGCCGTCGTCCAACCCCATCTCGGCGAGGAGGCGCTTCACCAGCCGGAGCTGGTCGTCGGTGTCGTAGATCGCGAACGCGGGCGGGAGCCCGGCCCGGGCCGCCTCGCGGCGGAGGAAGCGCGCGCCGAAGGCGTGGAAGGTCTGGACCCAGAGCTCCCGGGCGGTCGGCCCGAGGAGCCGCTCGAGCCGCTCCCTCATCTCGCCCGCGGCCTTGTTGGTGAAGGTGACCGCGAGGATCTGCCACGGGATCACGCCTTCGTCGCGGACGAGCCGGGCGATCCGGTGGACGATGACGCGCGTCTTGCCGGAGCCGGCGCCGGCGAGGACGAGGAGGGGCCCCTCGCCGTGGAGGACGGCCTCGCGCTGCGCGGCGTTCAGGTCCTGGAGGAGATCCTCGGACATCGGGGCCGGGAAGATAGTCGAAACCCGGGCCGCCCGCTCCCCCCCGCCCTCGCTACCGCCGCGCGCTCGTCGCGGCCGCCGGCGTCGGGGCGTGCCGCTTCGGCCGGCGCGCGGGGCCGGCGGGCTTCCCCGCCGCGCCGTAGCGGTAGTCGTACTCGCTCCGCTCCACGAGCTCGAGCGCCGGCGCGCCTCGCTCGCCGCCGCCGGCCCGCAGCGACTTGGTCCAGACGAGCCGGTGCGGCAGCAGCGTCGCGGGATCGGTCACGAGGAAGAGCTCGCTCTCGAGGACCGCGTCCTCGAGCGCGTCCGGCGGGGCGTCGGGTCCGAGGAGCCGCGCCGCGATGGCCTGCCGCGCCCGCGCGACGGCCGCCGCCTCGGGCACCTCGCGAAGCGTCACCTCCACGCACCGCGGCGCGCGCTCGGCCGCGTCGCACGGGACGCGGCGGCGGGCCTGGAACTCGATGGTGGTCGTGGCGCGCAGGCCCGGCAGGAGCGGCAGCTCCCCCTCGCTCTGCATCTCGTAGGGCGCGGCGAGCTCGAGCTCGGCGTCGATCCAGAACCCCACCGCGAGGTTCCAGAGCTCCTCCGACTCCGCCCGCATCGCCGCGAGCGCGGCGGCGACGGCCCGCTCCGCCTGGTCCGGCGGGAGCTTCGCGGCGAGCAGCCGGGCGAGCACCGGCCGCGTCGCCTCGGCGCCCTCGAGGCCGTCGAACGCGCCGTCGGACCGGATCCGCTGCGTCACCCGCTCGGAGGCCCGGATCGCCTCGCCCGCGACCTCGCGCGGCAGGGGGAGGTCTCCTTCCCAGCGCGTCCCGCCGATGCGGACGACGAGCCCCTCGGGCGCGCGCTCGACCCGGCTCGTGTACCGGGCCACGAAGGCGGTGGGGCGCTCGCCGGTCCGGGCGCGCGCGCGCCGGTAGGTGACCCGCGCCTCCGCGGGCGCCGGCCAGCCGAAGCGGAACCGGACCAGCTCGGGTCCACGCCGGTCCACCGCGGCCGCGGGGCGCGGAGAGGAGGCGAGCGGGCCCGGAGGCGCGGCGCGGGCCGCGGAGGCGACGAGGAGGGTGGCGAGGACGAGCGAGCGCGGGCGGGACGACAACGAGGCCTCCGGACGGCGGGGAGGCTACCACGCGACGACGCGCGGTGCGCCCGGGCGCGAGGCAAGGTACATTCGGCCGGTGCCGACGCCCGTCCACGTGATCCCGCTCGGAGGACTCGGAGAGGTCGGGATGAACTGCCTCGCCGTCGAGGCGGACGGCCGGATCGCGGTGGTGGACTGCGGGATCCTGTTCCCGAACGAGAACGTCGGCGTGGACGTCATCGCCCCGGACCTGTCCTGGATCCGCGAGCGCAAGGAGCGGGTCGGCGCCGTCTTCCTCACGCACGGCCACGAGGACCACATCGGCGCCCTCCCGTTCCTCCTCCGCGACGTGCGGGCCCCCGTGTACGGCTCCCGCTTCACGCTCGAGCTGCTGAAGCCGCGGCTCGCCGAGGCGGGCGTGTCGGCCGACCTCCGCGAGGTGGCCCCGGGCGACGTCCGGCCGGCGGGCGACGCCTCGCCCATCGCCGCGGAGTTCATCGCCGTCACGCACTCGATCCCCGACGCCTGCGGGCTCGCCCTCCGGACGCCGCAGGGGACGATCCTCCACACCGGCGACTTCAAGATCGACCTCGCCCCCGTCCGCGGCCCCGCGATGGACCTCGCCCGGATCGAGGCGCTCGGCCGCGAGGGGGTCCGGCTCCTCCTCTCCGACTCCACGAACGCCGAGCGCGAGGGGACCTCCCTCTCCGAGTCGCAGGTCGGCCCCGCCCTCGAGGCCGCGTTCGAGCCCGCCCGCGGCCGGGTGTTCGTCGCGTGCTTCGCGTCGAACGTCCACCGGATCCAGCAGATCGTGAACGCCGCCCGCGCCTTCGGCCGCCGGGTCGCGCTCCTCGGCCGGTCCATGGAGGCGAACGTCCGCCTCGGCCAGGCCCTCGGCTACGTGGACATGCCGGCCTGGATGCCGGTGGGGGTGGACGAGGCGCGGGACCTCCCGCCCCGCGAGCTCTGCGTCCTCACCACCGGGACCCAGGGCGAGCCGCGGAGCGCGCTCGCCCGCCTCGCCCGGGGCGAGCACCCCGAGCTCGCCATCGCCCGGGGCGATCTCGTGATCCTCTCCTCCCGCTTCATCCCGGGGAACGAGATCGCGGTGGGGCAGGTCGTGAACGACCTCTACCGCCGCGGCGCCGAGGTCCTCTACGAGAGCCTCGCCCCGCTCCACGTCTCCGGCCACGCCCAGGCCGCCGAGCAGCGGCAGGTCATCCGGCTCGCCCGCCCCGGCCACTTCGTCCCCGTCCACGGTGAGTACCGGCACCTCGCCCGGCACGCGGCGCACGCGGCGGCGGAGGGCGTGCCCGGGCGCGACGTGATCGTGGACGGTCAGGTGCTCGAGCTCTCCGACGCGGGCGTGCGCGTCCTCGACGAGCCGGTGCCGGTCGGGCGCGTCTACACGGATCGCGACGCGCTCCTCGGCGCCGACATCGGCGCGCTCGTGGTGAAGGACCGGCGGCTCCTCGCGGAGGCGGGGCTCTGCATCGCGGTGCTCGCGGTCGAGAAGTCCACCGGGGCGATCGTGCGCGGCCCGGAGCTGTTCGCGAAGGGCGTCGCCGGGTTCGAGGGAGCCGAGGAGGAGCTCCGGGGCGAGGCGCTCCGGGCGCTCGAGGAGCTCTCCCCGCAGTCGCGCGCCGACGCGCTCGAGGTGCAGGAGGCGCTCCGGGTGGCGGTCCGGCGCTGGTTCCGGCGGACCACCGGGAGGAAGCCGACCGTGTTGCCGGTGGTGCTGGAGCTTTGATGACGAGGTGAATAGCCTGCGACGCATCCCCAGCGTGAGCGCGCACGCGGGGGTGGAGGGACCCCGCCGCATGGCGGGGGGAGGGGCGCAGCCCCCGAGGAGAGTGAAACATCCATGCCCAGCTTCGACGTCGTCTCCGAGCTGAACCTGATGGAGGTGGACAACGCGTTCAACCAGGCGCGGAAGGAGCTCGCGCAGCGCTTCGACTTCAAGGGGACGCACACCGACCTCGAGCGCGACAAGGACCTGAACGTCGTCATCCAGGCCGGCTCGGACGGCCGCGCCGAGGCGGCGCTGTCCGTCCTCATGGAGAAGCTCGCGAAGCGCGGCGTGCCGCTCGAGGGGCTCGACCCGCAGCAGGTCGAGCCCGCGGCCGGCGGTCACGTGCGCCAGCTCGTGAAGCTCAAGCAGGGGCTGAAGCAGGAGGACGCGAAGAAGATCGTCGCCCTCGTGAAGGCCTCGGGCCTCAAGGTCCAGGCGGCGATCCAGGGGGCGGCGGTCCGGATCAGCGGGAAGAAGAAGGACGACCTCCAGGCCGCCATCCAGGCGATCCGCGGCGCGTCCCTCGGCGTGCCGCTCCAGTTCCAGAACTTCCGGGACTGACGGCGAGAGGAGCTTGAGCCGGGAGCGCCCGCCCTCGGCGCTCCCGGCGCGCCGTCACGGCGCGGGCAGGGGCGGCGGAGCGGCCCGCTCCCGCGCCTCCCGCCCGAGCACGTGCTCCCACTCGAGCCGCCCGGTGAGCTGCATGATCACGAAGAGCGTCAGGATCGCCCCCACCGTGATGGCGAGGCCGGTGAAGCCGCTCCAGAAGAAGCTCACCGAGAAGAGGACCAGGTAGAGGAGCTGCGCCACGCCGACCTCGCGGAGCGCCACCCGCCAGCCCAGGAAGAGCCGGGCGTACGAGACCACCAGCGCGACGGACACCGCCGCGGCGAGGGCGAAGGCGGGCGCGACGTCCAGGTGGTCGATCGTGTAGGCGAAGAGCAGGTGGAAGGCGAAGAACCCGCAGGCGAGCAGGAAGTAGTTCATGGGGTGGATCGACTGCCGCCGCGCCGCGAGCAGGATCCCCACCACGAAGAAGAAGAACAGGAGCGAGACCGGCGCGAAGAAGGTGACCTTCGCGGCGAGCGGGCCGGGGTCGAGGCGCCGCGGCAGCTCGATCCCCACCGGCGCCGTCCCGACGATCTGCTCGAAGCGCCAGGTCCCCTCCCAGCCGGCCGCGGTCCGCCGTTGCGCCGAGGGGGAGATCGTGCCGGCCGGGAAGTCCACCCCGGCGAAGTCGGTCTCGACGGTGAGCCGGAGGTTCCGGGCCCGCCCCGCCTCCGGCCCGAGCCCCTGGCCCGCGACCCCGTAGCCCCAGCGCTCCGTGCCCCGGGTGCGGTACGAGACCGTGAACGCCTCGAACTGGCCCGCGGCGAGCCAGCGGGAGAAGCGCGCGACCCCGCCGTCGAACGCGACCTCGACGGGGGCGCCGTCGGCCCCGGTCACGGCGAAGCCGTCGTAGATCACGCCGCTCGTGACGGGGAACGAGAAGTCCACCGCGCGCGGCTCGGCGGTGGCGTTCCGGAAGGTGTAGCGACCGGTGAAGTCCACGCCGTAGGTCGGGAACCAGAGGAGCCCCTTGCGCCGGTGCTCGAGGGCGAGCTTCACCCGGACGTCGGACCCGTCGAGGAGGAGGTTCCGCGTGGTGGTCACGTCCTCCTCGCGCGCCACGTCGTAGTAGCGCCGCGCCCGATCGTCGAAGCGCTGCTCCTTCGTGCGCGCGCGGTGCGTCTCCGTCCCGACCGCCGACGGCGGCGCCTGCTGGAGCGGCGGTCCCCAGAGCGCGCGCACCTCGGAGGCGAGGCTGCCCCAGGCGTCGCCGCCGCGGACGGCGAGGGTGGAGCCGAGGACCGCCCAGGCGGCGGAGCAGCAGAACCAGATGAAGCCGATGGCGAGGAGTCGTCTCATGCCGGGGCGGGAGAGCAAGCGCCGGGCCGTCCGCGAAGGATCGCGGCGGACGGGCGGTTTTCCCGGTCGGTGGCGAGCGGGACACGCCTCCCTCGTGGGCGGGAGGACGCGGGTACACCGCCGCCGGAGCCGGGCGGCGGTGCGTTGCCCGCCTGGACGGGGTCTGTTAGATCCGCGCGGCCATGGCCCGGACCCGCGTCTACCTGCACACCCTCGGCTGCCCGAAGAACCGGGTGGACAGCGAGGTGATGCTCGGCGCGCTCGCCGAGGCGGGGTACCGGCTGGTGCAGGATCCGGCGAAGGCCGAGATCGTGGTCGTCAACACCTGCGGCTTCATCGAGAGCGCGAAGGAGGAGTCGATCGACGCGATCCTCGAGCTCGCCGAGCTGAAGCGCGCCGGGACGTGCAAGAAGCTGGTGGTCACGGGCTGCCTGGTGCAGCGCCACGCCGACGAGCTCGCGCGCGAGCTGCCCGAGGTCGATCACTTCCTCGGCACCGGCGCGTACCAGGACGTGGCGCGGATCGTCTCCGACGCGCAGGCGAAGCGGCTCGTCGTGCCCGACCCCGACTTCGTCCACTCCGCGGCGACGCCGCGGGTGAACTCGCTCCCCTCGCACACCGCCTACCTCAAGATCTCCGAGGGCTGCGACAACGCCTGCGCCTTCTGCGTCATCCCGATGCTCCGCGGCCCGCAGCGCTCGCGTCCCGTCGACGACCTCGTCGCCGAGGCGGCCGCCCTCGCCGCGCAGGGCACCGTCGAGCTCTCGCTCGTCGCGCAGGACCTCACCGCCTACGGCCAGGACCTGCCCGGGAAGGTCCGGCTCCACCACCTGCTCCCCGAGCTCGCGAAGGTGGACGGGATCCGCTGGATCCGGCTGCACTACGCCTACCCGCGCGACGTGCCGGACGCGCTCGTCGACGTCATCGCGGGCGAGCCGAAGATCGTGAAGTACCTGGACATGCCGCTCCAGCACTCCTCGGACCGCCTGCTCCGCGCGATGAGGCGCGGCCGCGACTCGGTGTTCCTCCGCGCGCTCCTCGCCCGCCTCCGCGCCCGGATCCCCGGGATCGCGCTGCGCACCTCGCTCATCGTCGGCCTCCCTGGCGAGACCGAGGAGGACTTCGAGGACCTGGTCCGGTTCGTGGAGGAGGAGCGCTTCGAGCGGCTCGGCGTCTTCGAGTTCTCGCCCGAGGAGGGCACCCTCGCCGCGGAGATGCCGGGGCAGGTCCCGGACGCGGTGAAGCGCGCCCGCTTCGAGCGGCTGATGGAGCTCCAGCAGGGGATCTCGCGGGAGCACCAGCGGGCGATGATCGGCCGGCGGCTCGAGGTGCTGGTGGAGGGGCGCGCCGAGGAGACCGAGCACCTCCTCGCCGGGCGCCACGCGCAGCAGGCGCCGGAGATCGACGGGATCACCTACGTGAACGACGGCGTGGCCTACCCGGGCGAGATCGTGACGCTCGAGGTGACCGACGCCGCCGAGTACGACCTGGTCGGTCGGGTGGTCGCCCGCGATCCCGCGCGCGCCGCGCGGAAGCTCCCCGCCCCGCGGCCGGGCGGGAAGCGCCGCGGGCTCCCGGTCGTCGGGTAGCGCCCTACCGCATCCCGCGGAGCCGCTCGTCGAGGTGCGCGATCAGGGCGCTCGTGCCGCGCTCCGCCGAGTCGGCGAGGAGCGGCTCGAGCGCGGCGGTCGGGACCCGCAGGGTGGTCGAGTCCAGCGTCCGCTGCGACAGCTCCCCGGTCCAGTCCGTCCAGACGGTCTGCCCGGACCGGTCCACCGCCGTCACGACCACCACGACCTTCCCCGCGATCCGGCCGCCCGGGACGCCCTGGGTGGTGTACTGGAGCTCCAGGTTCACCATGAGCGCCCCCGCCGCGCCGACCCCGCGCGCGATCCGCGCCGCCTGCGCCCCGTCGTACGTGTACTTGTAGCCCCGCGCGACGATGAGGTCGCTCGTCCACGCGTTCCGCGGCTGGGCGGGGGCCGAGGCGTAGGCGGGGCTGGAGAGCACGGTCTGCTCGGGGACGAGCCGGAACGGCCCGCCTCGCGCGAGCGCCCGGACGACCGCCGCCTTCGCCGACGCCAGGACCGGCCGCGCGTCCCCGGCCTCGAAGCCGCTGCCCGTGATGTCGGGCGCGCCGCCGAACCCGGTGCGGACGTGCTTCTCGGTGTAGCGGATCTTCGGCGCCGCGGTCACCGTGACGAGCGCGAGCGGCATGCCCCGCCGGAACGACGGCGAGAACCGGGTGCCCAGCCCGCAGCCCGCCAGCGTCGCGGCCGCGGCGAGCGCGGCAGCCGCGCGGAGCGTGGACGTGCCCTGCATCGACCTTCCCCTCCCCACCGGCGGCGCGCCGGCTCCGGGAGCATCTCACGAGGGGAGGGCCGTTCACAACGCGTCGAATCGTCTACTTCCCCGCCCCGCCGACCCGGCGGGCGCCCCTCGGGATCTTCACCTCGAACGCGGAGTCCGGGATCCCCTGGTTCCGCTTCACGGCCTCGAACCGGAGCTCGTTCGCGTTCCCCGCGCCGTCCACCACGCGCGTCGCAAGCACCTCGCCGTCCTCGCCGACGGTGAGCGTGATGGACTCCACGCGGGGATCGGCGGCCTTGGGCCGGAGCACGAGCGCGCCCGCCCCGTCCACGGACAGGTCGAACTCCTTGGCGAGGTCGCCCTTGCCGAGCAGGAAGGTCACCGCGGCGCTCATCGCCGTCGCGTCGAAGTGGTCGTCCACGTAGGCCTGGTTCTCCTCGGGCTCGAGCTGCACCAGGCGCGAGCCCTTCACGGCGATCGTCTTCGGCGCCGGGCTCGTGTAGTCCCAGCGCATCTTCCCCGGCTTCTTCACCCGGAGCGTGCCCTCCGAGACCTGGCGCCGGCCGAAGCCCGCGTACGTGTAGGTCTGCTTGAAGCGGGCCTCGAGATCCCGGGTGCGCTCGTAGGTCGCCTGGACCTTCCGGGCGAGCGCCTGCGGATCGGCGGCGGTCGCCCCGGCGGCGGGGGCCGCGAACGGGGAGGTGGCGACGGCGAGGAGGAGGAGGGCGAGGCGGGTCATGGGTCCTTGAATAGCAGACGGTCCGGGCGGGCGGGGCATTCACCGGGGCGTCCCCGCCCCGGCGCCCGGGCTCCTTGACGCCCGGGGGCTCCCGGGTGATCCTCCCCGCCTCCGATGCGCTCCGCCCTCGTCGCCCTCGCTGCCGCGCTCGCCCTCTCCGCCTGCACGGGGCCGTGCGAGGAGCTCGGCAACCGCCTCTGCCGCTGCGTCGCCTCCGGCACCACCCGGGACAGCTGCGAGCGCCAGGTGTCGAACGAGATCAGCCGGGTCAACCCGAGCAAGGCCGTCGAGGACGTCTGCAGCCAGAAGCTCGACACTTGCAACACGCCCGCCGGGGCGGACTTCTGCGAGTGGATCCAGACGGAGTGCGGGAAGGCCTCCTGCGGGCTCTCGATCGAGGACCCGAGCACCGTCTGCCCGAAGTAGTCAGCTAGACGCGGAGCCCGAGCGACCGCCGCTCCCCGTCGCTCGTCCGGGTGACCGGCCCGAAGCGTCCGGCGATCTCCGTCCCGCAGGCCGCGCAGGCGCTGCCCCGGAGCCGCACCGCGCGCACGGCGTGCCAGTCCCGCTCGATGACCGCCGCGCCGCAGCCCGGGCAGAAGGTGGTCTGCCCGTCGGGATCGTGGACGTTGCCCGTGTACACGTACCGGAGCCCCTCGCCGCGGGCGATGGCGCGGGCGCGGGTGAGGGTCGCGGGCGGCGTGGGGGGCCGATCCGTCATCTTGAACGCAGGGTGGAAAGCGGTGAGGTGCAGCGGGACGTCAGGGCCCATGTGCTCGCGGACCCACGCCGAGAGCGCCCGGGTCTCCTCCGGCGCGTCGTTCAGCCCGGGGATCACGAGGTTCGTGACCTCGACCCAGACCTTCGTCTCCCGGGCCAGCCACTCGAGCGTCTCGAGCACCGGCGCGAGGTGGGAGAGGGTCCACCTCGCGTAGAACCCCTCGGTGAACGCCTTCAGGTCCACGTTCGCGGCGTCCATGTGCTGGAAGATCCCGGCCCGCGCCGCGGCGCTCACGTAGCCGGCGGTGACGAACACCGTCCACAGCCCCGCGGCGTGCGCCGCCCGGGCCACGTCGACGGCCCACTCGGCCCAGATCACCGGGTCGTTGTAGGTGAACGCGATCGCCGGCGCGCCCTGCGCCTTCGCGAGCGCCACCACCGCCTCCGGCGTGAGGCCCTCGAGCGACGCGAGCTCGTCGAGGCGCGCCTTCGAGATGTCCCAGTTCTGGCAGAAGCGGCAGCCGAGGTTGCAGCCGGCGGTCCCGAACGAGAGGGCGGTCGTCCCCGGGTGGAAGTGGTTGAGCGGCTTCTTCTCGATGGGATCGACCGCGAACCCGGTCGAGGTGCCGTACGCGAGGGAGACCAGGCGGCCGTCCACGTTCTTGCGGACGTAGCAGAACCCCGCCTGGCCCTCCCGGAGGACGCAATCCCGCGGGCAGAGCGTGCAGCGAACCCGCCCGTCCGCGGTGGGCTCCCAGTAACGCGCCTCGTGGATCACGCACAGATTGTAGCGCCGGGGTCCCAGGACGCACCGGGCGGCCAGGCGGGGCCCCACCCGCCGCCGGATGCGGGCGCGCGCTCGATCGGCGTCCGGCGTGGTGTTATGCAAGCAAGATCGCGCCGCCCGCCCGCGGGCCGGCCCCTGCCAGGACGGAACCCCACGTGACCTTTCGCGAAGCCCTCGAGCGCCGCCCCCTCGTCTTCGACGGGGCCATGGGCACCCAGATCCAGCGCCACCAGCTCAAGGCGGCCGAGTTCGGGGGCAAGGACGGCGCGAACGACCTCCTCACCCTCACCCGCCCGGACCTCATCGAGGACATCCACGCCCGCTACTTCGCGGTCGGCTGCGACATCGTCGAGACCAACACCTTCGGCTCCTCCCGGCTGAAGCTCGACGAATACGGGGTGGGGCACCGCACCTACGAGGTGAACTTCCGCGCCGCCATCCTGGCCCGGCGCGCGGCGGAGCGGTTCTCGACCCCGGAGCACCCGCGCTTCGTCGCCGGCTCGATGGGGCCGACCGGCATGCTCCCGTCCTCCTCGGACCCGGCCCTCGGGAACATCACCGCCGACGCCCTCGAGCGGATCTTCTTCGAGCAGGCGCGCGGCCTGATCGAGGGCGGGGTGGACGCGATCGTCGTCGAGACCCAGCAGGACATGCTCGAGCTGCGCGCCGCGGTCCTCGCCGTGGACGCGGCCCGGCGCGAGCTCGTCCGCGACGTCTTCCTCGTCGCCCAGCCCACGCTGATCGACGCGAACGGCCGGATGCTTTTCGGCACCGACGTCTCGAGCGCCCTCGCCACCCTCGAGCGGCTGCCGGTGGACGCGATCGGCCTCAACTGCTCCACCGGCCCCGCGGAGATGCGCGCCTCGGTGAAGGGCCTCGCCGAGCGCTGCTCGCACTACGTCTCGGTGCTCCCCAACGCGGGCATGCCCGAGAACGTGGACGGGCAGGCGGTCTACAAGCTCTCCCCGGACGACCTCGCCGACGCCCTCGCCTCGTTCGTCGCCGACTACGGCGTGGACCTCGTGGGGGGCTGCTGCGGGACCACCCCCGAGCACCTGCGGCGGGTGGTGGAGAAGGTCCGGGCGGTCCGCGCGCCGCGCCGGGTGCGCCCCGCGCCCGCGCCCGACCTCTCCTCGGCGATGAAGGCGGTGCCGCTCGCGATGGAGCCGCGGCCGCTCGTCGTGGGCGAGCGGCTCAACGCGCAGGGCTCGAAGAAGGTGAAGGAGCTCCTCCTCGCCGACGACTACGCGGGCCTCCTCCAGATCGCGCGCGGCCAGGTCGAGGCGGGGGCGCACGTGCTCGACGTGTGCGTCGCGCTGAACGAGCGGGACGACGAGGGGGCCCAGATGCGGGCGCTCGTGAAGCTCCTCGCGCAGAGCGTGGACGCGCCGCTCATGATCGACTCGACCGAGGCGGACGTGGTCGAGAGCGCCCTCAAGGTCTACCCGGGCCGCTGCATCGTGAACTCGGTGAACCTCGAGAAGTCCGGCGAGCGGGTGAAGCGGATCCTCCCGCTCGTCCGCCGCTACGGCGCGGCGGTGGTCGCGATGACCATCGACGAGAAGGGGATGGCGCAGACCGCGACGCGGAAGGCGGAGATCGCCCGCCGCCTCGTCGCCGTGGCGCGCGAGTACGGGATCCCGAGCGACAGCCTGGTGTTCGACGCCCTCACCTTCACCCTCGCGACCGGCGGCGAGGAGTACCGCAGGAGCGCGCTCGAGACGATCGACGGGATCCGCCGCATCAAGGCGGAGAACCCGGGCGTCCTCACCGTCCTCGGCGTCTCGAACGTGTCCTTCGGCCTCGCGAGGTCCGCCCGCGAGGTGGTGAACTCGGTCTTCCTGTACCACGCGGTGCAGGCGGGGCTGGACCTCGCCATCGTGAACCCGAAGGACATCCGCCCCTACCCGGCGATCCCGGAGGAGGAGCGGCTCCTCGCGGAGGATCTCGTCTTCGACCGGCGCCCCGACGCGCTGCCGCGCCTCATCGAGCACTTCGGCGCGAAGGGCGCGCCGGAGAAGGCCGCCGTGGACCCGCTCGCCGAGGCGGGCGGGAAGACCGCCGAGGAGCGGATCCACCTGCAGATCCTCCACCGCCGCCCGGAGGGGATCGAGGCGCTCCTCGACGAGGCGCTCACGCGCCGGCCGGCGGTGGCGGTGCTGAACGAGGTGCTGCTCCCCGCGATGAAGGACGTCGGCGACCGGTTCGGCGCGGGCGAGCTCATCCTGCCGTTCGTGCTCCAGTCCGCGGAGGTGATGAAGCGCGCGGTCTCGCACCTCGAGCGGTTCCTCGAGAAGAAGGAGGGCGCGACGAAGGGGAACGTGGTCCTCGCCACCGTGTACGGGGACGTGCACGACATCGGCAAGAACCTCGTGAAGACCATCCTCTCGAACAACGGCTTCACCGTGCACGACCTCGGCAAGCAGGTGCCGGTCGCGACGATCCTCGAGAAGGCGGTCCAGGTGAACGCGGACGCGATCGGCCTCTCGGCGCTCCTCGTCTCCACCTCGAAGCAGATGCCGTTCTGCGTGGAGGAGCTGCACCGGCGGAACCTCCGCTTCCCCCTCGTCATCGGCGGCGCCGCCATCAACCGGCGCTTCGGCTACCGGACCCACTTCGCCCAGGACGGCACGCCCTACGCCGGCGGCGTGTTCTACGCGAAGGACGCGTTCGAGGGGCTCGACCTCGTGGAGGCGCTCGTCGACCCCGCGCGCCGCGACGCGCTGAAGCACGACGTGCTCCAGAAGGCGATCGCGAACCGCGACCGCCCCGCCGACGCCGCGCCCTCCCCCGCGCCGGCGCGCCGCTCCGGCGCCGTGGCCCCCGCCGCGCGGATCCCCGCGCCGCCGTTCTGGGGCCGGCGCGTCGTCCCCGCCGGCCAGATCGCCCTCGCCGACGTGTGGCGACACCTCGACCTCGCCGAGCTCTTCAAGCTCCAGTGGGGCGTGAAGGCGAAGGGGGCCGAGTACGAGCGGCTCATCCGGGAGGAGTTCGGGCCCAAGCTCGAGGAGCTGAAGGCCGAGGCCCAGGCGAACGGGTGGCTCGCGCCGAAGGTGGTCTACGGCTACTTCCCCTGCCACGCCGAGGGGAACGACCTCGTGGTCCTCGACCCCGCGCACCGGAAGGAGGAGCTCGCGCGGCTGCGGCTCCCGCGCCAGCCGGACGACCGGAACCTCTGCCTCGCCGACTACTTCAGGGAGGAGCGCGGCGCCGACGTCTGCGCCTTCCAGGTGGTCACCGTGGGCGACGCCGCGACGCGGCTCGCGGCGGAGGCGCAGGAGCGGGGCGACTACACCCGCGCCCTGTTCCTGCACGGACTCGCGGTGGAGACCGCCGAGGCCCTCGCGGAGCTCTGGCACCGCCACGTCCGCGCCGAGCTCGCCCTCCCGGAGGGCCAGGGGAAGCGCTACTCGCCCGGCTACCCCTCGTGGCCGGACCTCGCCGACCAGCGCCAGGTGTGGAGGCTGCTCGAGCCGGACCGGACCCTCGGCGTCTCGCTCACCGAGGCGAACCAGATGGTGCCGGAGGCCTCCACCTCCGCGATCGTCCTGCACCACCCCGAGGCCGTCTACTTCCTCGTCCGCGGGCTCTCGCTCGCGGCGGGGTAGCGGCCGACCCCGGTCAGCGCCGGGCGGGGAGCCGCGCGCCGAGGTCGAGCGGCAGCGGGATGCCGGCCAGGTCGGCCTTCCCGCGGAGCCCCACGTCCACGGGGCCGCCCCTCACGAGGTCGGCGGCGGCCCGCCCGACCTGCGCCAGGTTCACGGTGAGCGGGATCGCCACCACGCTCTTGCCGCGGCCCGGGACGACCTGCGTCGGCCGCCCATCGCCGCGCGCGACCGAGCTGCCGGCGAGCGAGAGGGCGTAGTCGAGGCTGCCCGCCGGGATCGGGAAGGCGTTCGGGTTCTTCACCGCGACCCGGACCTCGAGCCCGATCTCGGTGAAGGAGACGTTCCGGATCGAGAGCCCCTCGATGGCGAAGTCCGGGAGGCGCGGCAGCGTCACGCGGTCCTCGTGCGAGAGCGGCAGGTCGAGGACGCCGAGCGGCGTCTCGACGCCGATCGTGCCGGAGAGGCGGTAGGCGATCGCGTCGCGGCGGCCGAAGAGCGCGGCGATGCCGGGGACGTCCCGGAAGCGGACGCGGACCGGGAAGGTCACGGGCGCCGTGCCGTTCGCGGGGACGGTGAGGCCGCCCGGCATCTCGCCCGTGACGACCCGCGTCCCGTCGACCTCGACGCCGTAGGAGAGCCGGGCGACCTTCGCGCCGAACGAGTTCGGGTTCTGCACGTCATAGGTGAAGCCGATGGTGGCGCCCTCGAGGTCGAGCGCCTGGAGCGACGCGCTCCGGAAGGTGAGGCGCGGGCGCTCGAACGCGCCCGCGGCGATCTTCTGGAGCTCGGCGCAGCCGCCGAGGGCGAGGACGAGGAGGAGGGCCGGGGCGAGGAGGAGGCGGGGACGCGCGAGGGACATGGAGGTCCTTCTACACGGCGCGCACGCCCACGTCGACGCGCGCCACACCCGGAGGTGATGGCGACACCCACCCCCACCGAGCCTCACGCACGCGGTCGCGCCCTGCCTCACGCCGCCCGGCCACGGCGCGCGATCCACGCCCCATCCACCGGCTGTCCACGGCTTCTCCCCCGCGGTTTTCCACGCGTATTTCGGAGTTTTCCACCGTGTACCGACGATGAAATGGGTCAGGGCACGCTGCTATGGTGCGGCGCCCATGGCCGAGCACGATCCCGCCCGCCGGTCCCCCGAGGCCGCCGTCTCCCCGCTGCGCTCCGCGCGCGACCTCCCGCACAGCCTCGAGGCGGAGCAGGCGGTGCTCGGCGCGATCCTCACCGAGGAGACCGCGTTCGACCAGGTCGCGGCGCTCCTCAAGCCGGCGGACTTCTACCTGCTCGCCCACCAGCACGTGTACGGCGTTTGCGAGGAGCTGGCCCGGGAGTCGAAGACCCTCGACCCGGTGCTGGTGCAGCAGCGGCTCGACGCCAAGGCGCTCCTCGGCGCCGTGGTCCCCCAGGAGCTGCCGCTCTCCCTGGCGCGCGCCATCGGCACCGCCGCGAACGTCGCCCACTACGCGCGCACGGTGGCGGACCTGGCGCGGCTCCGCCACATGATGCTCACCGCCCAGACGCTGGTCGAGCGCGGGTACGAGGCGGGCGCGAACGTGCAGCACTTCCTCGACGCCGCCCAGCAGGAGGTGTTCGGGGCGGCCCAGGGGACCTCGGTAGACACCATCAAGAAGATCTCCGAGCCGGTGCTCCGCGCCCTGGAGAACCTCGAGGCGGTCCAGAAGCGGGTCCAGGCCGGCCTCTCCCCCATCACCGGCGTGCCCACCGGGATCGGCTCCCTCGACAAGAACACCCTCGGCTTCCAGCCCGGCACCCTGATCGTCCTCGCCGCCCGGCCGTCGGTGGGCAAGACCGCCTTCGCCCTGAACATCGCGACCCACGCGGCGGTGAAGGCCGGGAAGAAGGTCGCCTTCTTCTCCCTGGAGATGCCGTCCGACCAGCTCGCGCTGCGCATGCTCGCCTCCGAGGGGAAGCTCGACTGGCGCCGCCTCTCCCAGGGCCAGCTCTCCACCCACGACTGGAACAAGCTCGCGACCCAGGCCGACCGGATCGGCGCGGCGAGCATCTGGCTCGACGACAACTTCGTCCTCACCCCGGTCGAGCTCCGCTCGAAGTGCCGCAAGCTCAAGCGGGAGAACGGCGGCCTCGACCTCGTGGTGATCGACTACCTCCAGCTCATGCACGCGCCGAGCGACCGGTCGAACCAGTCGCGCGAGCAGGAGATCGCCACCATCAGCCGCTCGCTCAAGTCGCTCGCGAAGGAGATCGAGTGCCCCATCGTGGCGCTCTCGCAGCTCAACCGCAGCGTCGAGAAGCGCAAGGGCGAGCCCCCCATGCTCTCCGACCTCCGCGAGTCCGGCGCCATCGAGCAGGACGCCGACATCGTGATGTTCCTCCACCGGAACGACGAGGAGAACAAGGACGTCCAGCAGGGCACCTCCCAGAGCGACACCCTGAACGTCCAGCTCATCGTGGCGAAGCAGCGCCAGGGGCCGACCTGCACGATCGACCTCGTCTTCTTCAAGACGACGACGTTCTTCGCCGAGATGGAGCGGCGGGCGCCGGCGTAACGCTCGTTGGAACCGTGACGTCGAGGCTCCACGATACGAGGCTCGCGCTCGAGGTCACCCGCGCTGCGCGGCCCCCGCCCGATCCAGGTACTCCCCCACCACCTGCTTCCCCCCGCGCACCGCCTCCTCGAGGCTCGCGCCGCGGGCGAGGAGGCCGGCGATCGCCGAGGCGAGCCGGCAGCCGGTGCCGCGCGCGGTCCCGGCGCGGCGGCGCCCGGCGAAGCGGATCACCGCCCGGCCCTGGACGAGGAGATCGACCGGCGCGCCCGCCCGGTGGCCGCCCTTCACCAGCACGGCGCGGGAGGGGAGGAGGCGCGCGGCGCGGATCGCGCCGGCGTCGGTCGAGACGTCCTCGCCGGTGAGGAGGTGCAGCTCGGGCAGGTTCGGGGTCGCGAGCCGTGCCCGGGCGAGGAGCGGGGCGAGCGCGTCGCCGAGGCCGGCGCCGCCCGGGTCGAAGAGGACGGCGCCCGAGGAGGCCGCGAGCACCGGGTCGACCACGAGCGGCACCTTCCCGAGCGGCCGCTCCCGCAGCCGCGCCGCGAGCGCGCGCGCGAGCCCCGCGGTGGCGAGCATCCCGGTCTTCACCGCGGCGGGGCGCGGCCCGCCGTCCAGCAGCGCGTCGATCTGGGCGAGGAGGAAGTCCTCCGAGGTCGCGACGAAGCCGCGGGCGCCGCGCGGCCCCTGCGCCGTGAGCGCGGTCGCGACCGCCCAGCCCTCCGCGCCGACCGCCTGGAGCGCCTCCAGATCCGCGACGAGCCCGGCGCCGCCGGTGGGATCGAGCCCCGCCGCGACCAGGACGCGCGGGGTCATGGCGCCACCTGCTTGCGTTGAGCGTCGCGAGGCACACGATGCCGTCGCCGAGCGGGGGCACACGACGAGCGAGCAGCGCAGGCGTGCCTGTTGGCACGTCGAGCAGCGCAGGGAGGAGTCTGCCCCGCGCAGGCAGGCAGCGTGCGCCGCAGCAGCTCAATGCGAGTGGGTGTCGCCATCAAGCGCTCATCGCCGCGCGCTCCGCGCCGCGTCCACCAGGCCGCGGTAGATCGCGGCGTGGCGGGGATCGTGCCGGCTCACCGCCTCGGGGTGCCACTGCACGCCGAGGGCGAACTCGAGATCGGGGAGCTCGATCGCCTCGATCACGCCGTCCTGGGCCCGCGCCGAGACGAGCACCCCCGCGCCGGGATCCCGGACCGCCTGGTGGTGCGTCGAGTTCACCGCGAGGGGGCCCGGCCCGACGAGCTGCGCCAGCGCGGTGCCGGGCTGGACGACGACCTCGTGCGAGGGGACGTCCTTCGGCGGCGGCTGCTCGTGCCCGGTCGCGCCCACGTCGGCGACGAGGTCCTGGTGGAGCGTGCCGCCCCGGACCACGTTCAGGAGCTGCATGCCCCCGCAGACGCCGAGGACCGGGAGGCGCGCGGCGAGCGCGGCCTCGAGCAGGTCCTTCTCGAAGGCGGTCCGCTCGGGCTTCGTCGGCCCGCAGCCCTCCCGCCGCACCTCGCCGTAGAGCTCGGGGGGGACGTCGAAGGCGCCGCCGGTCACCACCAGCCCGTCGAGGAGCGCGAGGTAGGCGCCCGCCACCGACCGATCGTGCGGGAGCAGGATGGGGAGGCCCCCCGCGGCGAGCACCGCGTCCACGTACCCGCGGCCGAGCGCGTAGCGCCCGCGCCCCTCGTCGGCGTCCAGGGTGAGGCCGATGCGGGGGCGCGAGGTCACGGGGCCGCCCCTGGCGCCGGCCGTCCGGCGCGGCCCGCCTCGAAGAGCGCCGCGAGCCGGGCGGCGTTCGCCGCCGGGTCGCCCGCGCCGAAGATCGCCTCCACGGCGGCGGCGCACGCGGCGCCCGCGCCCGCCACCGCGCCGACGGTCTCCGCCGAGATCCCGCCGATGGCCACCACCGGCGCGTCCAGCGCCGCGGTCACCTCCCGGAGCGCGGCGATCCCTCGCGGCGGCACCGCGAGCGCCTTGGTGCGGGTCGCGAAGATCGGGCCGAAGCCGACGTGATCGGCCCCCGCCGCGATCGCCGCCCGCGCCTCCTCGAGCGTCCGCGTGGTCCGCCCCACGAGCCGGTCCGGGCCGAGGAGCCGGCGCGCCTCGGCGACGGGGAGGTCCTCGTCCCCGAGGTGGACCCCGTCCGCTCCGGCGAGGAGCGCGAGATCGGCGCGGTCGTTCACGATGACGAGGGCCCGCCCGGCCGCCCGGGCGACGATCCGGCGGGCGGCGTCGACGATCTCGCCGGCGGGCCGGTCCTTGATCCGGACCTGGATCACGCGGGCCCCTCCCGCGATCGCGGCGTCCGCCTGGGCGACCGCCTCCGGACCGCCGGCGATCGCGTAGAGCCCGGCGAGGCGGGAGCGCCGCGCGGCGCCCTCCGCGGCGTCGGAAACCGGCATGACGACAGCGGTAACACGCGCTTGACGGGGCTGCAAGACGGCGCCTATTTATCCCGCTCCCGGTCCGTCCAGGACCCCGAGCCCGAGAGAAATGGCGGAAATGGCCGACTTCGAGAACAAGCTCGTCGACAAGCGTGTCGCCCAGCGGTACCTGCGCAAGGGCAAGCTCGACGAGAAGGACTACGAGAAGCACCTCAAGGGGCTCCCCGACCTCGCCGATCAGGCGCTCCCGGTGGAGGCCTCGATCGAGGGCGACGATCTCGACGACCTCGACGAGGTCGCCGAGCCGGAGGGCGGCGCGGGCGGCGGGACCGCCCAGCCGGCGTAGCAGCACCGTGCGGGCCTTCCGCGCGGTCCTCGTGACCCTCGCCGCCGCCGCCCTCGTCCTGGCGGCGCTCTCGCTCGCCCCACGCCTCGACGGCAGCTTCGCGTCCTCCGCGGCCGCGCGCGCGCCCGCGGCGGCGGCCCGCGGCGGCTTCACCCTCCCGCGGGCGAGCGAGGGCGGGCAGGCGAGCCGGCGCACGCCGGTGGTCGTCGCGGTGGAGAAGGTCCGCGGCGCCGTCGTGAACGTCTCGGCCGAGGAGCTGGTCCGCATCCGGGTCCCCTCGCGCGGGAGCACGGCGCGCGATCTCCTCTTCGGGGACCTCTTCGAGCGGCCGCGCTACCGCCGCGGCTACCAGGTCACCTCCCTCGGCTCCGGCGTGATCGTCTCGCCGGACGGCTACGTCCTCACGAACAACCACGTGGTCGAGCGGGGCGCCCGCTTCCGCGTGGGGCTCCTCGACGGGCGGGAGCTCATCGCGAAGGTGGTGGGGACCGATCCGTCCTCCGATCTCGCGGTGCTGAAGCTCGACGCGAAGGAGCGGCTCCCGTACGTGCCGGTCGGCCGCTCCGACGACCTCATGATCGGCGAGACGGTCATCGCCATCGGCAACCCGTTCGGCCTCGCGCACACCGTGACCACCGGCGTGGTCTCGGCGGTGCACCGCAACTTCAAGGCGGGAGACCGGACGCTGTTCGACTTCATCCAGACCGACGCCTCGATCAACCCGGGGAACTCCGGCGGGCCGCTGCTCGACATCGAGGGGCGGCTCGTCGGCGTGAACACCGCGATCCTCGGCGATCGGAACGCCGGGATCGGCTTCGCGATCCCCATCGACCGCGCCCGGCGCATCGCCGAGGACCTGATCGCCCACGGCGAGGTGCGCGAGGGGTACCTCGGCCTCGTCGTCGCCGACCTCCCGCCCCGGGACGGCGCGGCGGAGGGGCGGAGCGGCGGGGTGGTGGTGGCGGCGGTGGACGCGGGCTCTCCCGGCGAGCGGGCCGGGATCCGCAAGGGCGACCTGGTGGAGGCGGTGGAGGGGCTCCCGGTGGAGAGCGCCGAGGAGTTCCGGTTCCGGATCCGCGACGTCGCGATCGGCGCGACCGCGCGGCTGGAGCTCGCGCGCGGGAAGCAGCGGATCTCCGCGGCGGTCAGCGCCGTCGAGCTCGGGCCGCAGCACGTCGCGGAGCTGGTCGCGCGCCGGGTCGGCATCCAGCTCGGGGACGAGCGCGTGCAGGGCGGGTCGGTGGTGGTGCTGCGCGCCGTCTCGCGCGGATCGCCGGCCGACCAGGCGGGGCTCCTCCCCGGCGACCTGGTGCGCGAGGTGAACTCGCGCGAGATCGGGACCGTGGACGAGTTCCGCCGCGCCGCCGCCCGCGCGCGCCGGTCCGGGCAGCTCGTGCTCCTCGTGCAGCGCGGCTACGCGGCGGAGCGGATCGCCTTCGACTTCGACTAGGGCAAGGGCAAGGGCAAGCAGGACCCGGCGGAGGGGGACAGGCCATGACCGACGAGCGGCACCCCGGCGGAATCGACTTCTACACGTTCGTGCTCTCGCTCGGCTCGAGCGCGCTCGTGCACCTCGGCGACACCCCGCACCCGGAGACGGGCGAGCCGGCGCCGGCGAACCTCCCCCTCGCGAAGCAGACCATCGACATCCTGGTCATGCTCCGCGAGAAGACGAAGGGGAACCTCACCGCGGAGGAGGAGCAGTTCCTCGAGCACCTCCTCACCGACCTCCGGCTGCGCTACGTCGAGCGGGCCGCGCCGAAACCCGGCTGAAACGGCCGGTCAGTCGAGAACGGTCAGCGGGGAGGGGCCCCACCGCAGGTGGGGAGGGGCAGCGCCCCTCCCCGCGGGACAGCGCGCGCCAGCGCGCGTGGGCCCCGCGGAGCCAGGGGTGGGGCCCCGGGGGGGGGGGGGGGGCGGGGGGGGGGGGGGCGCCGGGGGGCGGGGGTGCAGCCCCCGTGTAAACGTGCCTAACCGAGGGCGCGAGGCGCGACACCGAAGGTGTTCGCGAATCGCGAACCCTCGTTTAGGTCGCCGGCCGGAGGAAGAGCCCCGCGAGCGGCGGCACCGTGAGCCGGAGCGAGGCGGGCCGGCCGTGCCAGGGGAGCGGGTCGGCGTCCACGCCGCCGAGGTTGCCGACACCGGACCCGCCGTACTCGCGCGCGTCGCCGTTCAGCAGCTCGCGCCAGCGCCCGCCGGACGGGACGCCGATGCGGTAGCCCTCGCGCACCACCGGGGTGAAGTTGAAGATCGCGGCGACCGCCGGGTCCTGCTCCCCCCCGAGGCGCAGCACCGAGACCACCCCGTGGTCCGCGTCGCCGCAGTCGATCCACTCGAACCCGCCCGGCGCGCAGTCCCGGACGTGCAGGGCGGGCTCCGCGCGGTAGAGCCGGTTCAGGTCGCGGACGAAGGCGGCGACACCGGCGTGCCGCTCCTCGCCGAGCAGGTGCCAGTCGAGGCTCTGCTCGTGGTTCCACTCGCGCCCCTGGGCGAACTCGCCCCCCATGAAGAGGAGCTTCTTCCCGGGCTGGGCGAGCATCCAGGCGTAGAGCAGGCGGAGGTTCGCGAACCGGGCGCGGTCCACGCCCGGCATCTTGCCGAGGAGCGAGCCCTTCCCGTGCACGACCTCGTCGTGCGAGAGGGGCAGGACGAAGTTCTCCGAGCCGGCGTAGAGGCTCCGGAAGGTGAGCGCGTCGTGGTGGTACTTCCGGTGGACGGGGTCGTGGCGGAGGTACTGCAGCGTGTCGTGCATCCACCCCATGTCCCACTTGAGCCCGAAGCCGAGCCCGCCCACGTAGAGGGGGCGCGACACCATCGGCCACGAGGTGGACTCCTCGGCGAAGGTCTGGACGTCCGGGTACTCGCGGTAGACGTCCTCGTTGAGGGCGCGGAGGAACGCGATCGCGTCCAGGTTCTCCCGGCCGCCGTACGCGTTGGGGACCCACTCGCCCGGCCGCCGCGAGTAGTCGAGGTAGAGCATCGAGGCGACGGCGTCCAGGCGGAGGCCGTCCGCGTGGTAGCGGTCGAGCCAGAACAGCGCCGCCGACTCGAGGAAGCTCCGCACCTCGTGCCGGCCGTAGTTGAAGATCTCGCTCTTCCAGTCGGGGTGGTGGCCCTGGCGGCGATCGGCGTGCTCGAAGAGGTGGGTGCCGTCGAAGTAGACGAGGCCGTGCTGGTCGGACGGGAAGTGGGCCGGGACGAAGTCCAGGATCACGCCGACGCCGGCCTGGTGCAGCGTGTCCACCAGGAACATCAGGTCCTGCGGCGTGCCGTAGCGCGCGGACGGCGCGAAGAAGCCGGTGACCTGGTAGCCCCAGGAGCCGTAGAACGGGTGCTCCATCACCGGCAGCAGCTCGACGTGGGTGAAGCCCATCCTGGCCGCGTGCTCGGCGAGGAGCGGCGCGAGCTCGCGGTACGAGAGGAACCGGGCCGGCTCCGCCGGATCGCGGCGCCACGAGCCCAGGTGGACCTCGTAGATGGACATGGGCGCGTCGAGGGCGTTCCGGGCGCGCCGCGTCCGCATCCACTCCGAGTCATGCCACGCGTAGCCGAGATCCCAGACCACCGACGCGGTGCGGGGCGGCGTCTCGCAGCGGAACCCGAACGGGTCCGCCTTGTCCACCGCGTAGCCGCCGAAGCGCGAGCGGACGTGGAGCTTGTAGACCGTGCCCTGGGCGAGCCCCGGCACGAAGCCCGCCCAGATCCCCGAGCCTCCCTGCGGCGCGAGCGGATCGTGGTCCGGCACCCACCCGTTCCAGTCGCCGACGACGCTCACGGCCGCGGCGTTCGGCGCCCAGGTCGCGAAGGCGACGCCGGACCGGCCGGCCCGCTCGGCGAGGTGCGCGCCGAGCACGCGGTAGGCGCGGAGGTGGCGCCCCTCGTTCCAGAGGTGGAGGTCCTGCCCGGCGAGGAGCGCGCCCTGGCCGCCCGGGCGGCGCGAAGGTCCGGTTTCCATGGACGCCTCCTATCCTCTCCGCGGGTCGGTGGCCCATGCCCCCGGCGGGGCCGCGCGCTCCGGCGCCGCGCCGCGGGGGGCTACAGGCCGGCCTGCAGCATCTTCTGGGTGAGGAGCCGGATCAGCTCGCGGCGGAGCACGCGGCGCGTCCGGGAGAGGGCGTTCGGATCGTGGCCCCCGCGCGGCGGGACGTTCCGCCGGGCGGCCTCGACGACCCACGCGATGCGGCGGGGCTCGAGCTTCGGCGTGCGGGAGCCGGGTGCGAGGAAGAACCCGAGCCCGCGCTCGTCGAGGGTGGCGTGGAGCGCGCGGCGCGCGCGCGCGACGAGGGTGAGATCGACGACGTTCGGCACGCGGCGATCTCTAGGATCGATCGCCGCGACGATCCAATTTTCGCCCCGACGGCCTAGAACTGGATCTTTGCCGCGATCAGGGATCCGAGGGCGCGGCCGCGCTCGGCGATATCACCCACGAACGGCAGGGTCGCGAGCGGTTCACACTTGGTCAATCGCGCAATCTCCGCGGCGTTGTACGGCACCGACGGGTCGTCCGCCGCGCCGGTGCGGTTCAGCACGATCCCGGCGAGCGGGACGCCCCGCGCGCGGAGCGCCTCCACCGTGAGCGCGACGTGGTTCACGGTGCCGAGCCCGGCGCGCGCCACGACGAGCGCGGGCAGCCCGAGGGCGACGGCGAGGTCGGCGTAAGTCTCGCGCTCGGTGAGCGGCACGAGGAGCCCGCCGGCCCCCTCGACCAGCACGGCCTCGTGCCGCGCGGCGAGGGCGCGGGCCGCCTCCAGGATCCGCTCGAGGGCGACGGCGCGCCCCTCGAGGCGCGCCGCGACCGCGGGCGCGAGGGGCGCCGCGAAGCTGTACGGGCAGATCGCCTCCAGCGGCTCGACCCCGGCCGCCGCGGCGCGGAGCCGCTCCGCGTCCGAGGCCTCGCCGGGGACGAGCCCGGCCTGCGCCGGCTTCATGCCGACGACGTCGAGGCCGGCCGCGCGCGCGCTCCGGACGATCGCGCAGGCGACCTCGGTCTTGCCGACGCCGGTGTCGGTGGCGGTCACGAAGAGCCCCCGCATCTCTAGAGCGCCTCCGTGACGGCCGCGATGGACTCGGCCGCGATGCCGGCGAGGCGCGCGAGCTCGGCCTCGGTCATCGCGAGCGGCGGCATGAGCACCACGACGTTCCCGAGCGGCCGGAGGATCGCGCCGCGCCGGCGCGCCTCCAGCGTCACGCGGTCGCCGACGCGGAGGGCGTACGGGTACTCCTCCTTGGTGCCCCGGTCCCGCACCAGCTCGAGGCCGGTCATGAACCCGCGCCGCCGGATCTCGCCGACGTGCGGGAGGGCCGCCGCCGGCTCGAGCGCGCGCGCGAAGGCGGAGATCTTCGCCGGGAGCCCGGCGAGGATGTTCCGCTCCGTGAACAGCCGCATCGAGGCGGTCGCCGCCGCGCAGGCGAGCGGGTTCCCGCAGAAGGTGTGCCCGTGGAAGAAGGTCTTCTTGTCCGCGTACGAGCCGAGGAACGACTCGAAGACGCGCTCGGTGGTCACCGTCGCCGCGAGGGGCAGGTACCCGCCGGTGAGCCCCTTCGCCATGGTGAGGATGTCCGGGAGGACGCCCTCCTGCTCCACCGCGAAGGTGGTCCCGGTCCGGCCCCAGCCGGTCGCCACCTCGTCGGTGACGAGGAGGGCGCCGTGCCGATCGCAGATCTCGCGCATCCGCCGGACGTACCCGGGCGGCTGGGCGATCATCCCGTCCGCCCCCTGCATGAGCGGCTCGAGGACGAGCGCGGCGATCTTCCCGGGGCGGGCCTCGAAGATCCGCTCCACCTCGTCCGCACACGCCATCCGGCAGGTCGCGGGGTCCTTCGCGAGCGGGCAGCGGTAGCAGTACGGCTGCGGCGCGTGGTGGACGTCGAAGAGGAGCGGCTTGAAGATCCGGTGGAAGAGGTCGATGCCGCCGAGCGACACCGAGCCGATGGTGTCGCCGTGGTACCCGCCGTGCAGCGCGACGAACTCGCTCCGCGCCGTGTCCCCCCGGAGCTGGTGGTGCTGGTACGCCATCTTGAGGGCGATCTCGACCGCGGTGGCGCCCGCGTCCGAGTAGAAGATCCGCGTGAGGCCGGGCGGGAGGTGGCGCGAGAGCTCCTCGGCGCACTCGATGGACGCGGTGGAGGCGAGGCCGAGCAGCGTCGTGTGCGCGACCTTCCCGAGCTGCGCCTCGATGGCGCGGTCGATCTCCGGCACGCGGTGCCCGTGCACGTTGCACCAGAGCGACGAGACGCCGTCGAGGTACCGGTTCCCGAGGGTGTCCACGAGGTAGACGCCCTCCGCGGCGTCCACGATGAGCGGCTCCTCGGCGAGCCAGTCCTGCATCTGGGTGAAGGGGTGCCAGAGGTGACGATGGTCCGCCTCGGTGAGGCGGTGGTGGCGCGCGGCGCGGTCGATGTCGTTCATGGGGCGGCCGAGGCTAACGCACGGCCGCCCTCCGCGTCACGGCTTGGGAGGCGCCGCGGCCCCGCGCCGGGCCTGCTCCCTCGCGGCGAGCGCCCGCTCGGCCGCCGGCGCGAGGACGTCCGCCCAGCGCTCGTACCCGTCGGCCGACGGGTGGAGCCCGTCGGCGGCGAAGAAGCCGCCCGGCCCGGCCGCCCGGACCGCCGCCCGGCTCGCCCCCCAGACGTCGGCGAGCACGAACCCGTAACGCGCGGCGACCGTCTCGATCGCCGCGTTGTACTGCTCGATCCGCTTCCCCACGTCCGGGGCTCGGCCCGCCGCGGGCGGGGCCAGCGAGAGATCGGGGAGGTTCGAGATCACCACCACCGCCTTCGTCCGGTGCAGCAGGTCCGCCATGACCTGCAGGTCCTTCGAGAAGTCGCGGAGCGAGCGGCCGCGGGCGAGGTCGTTCAGCCCGATCCCGATCGTGAGGAGCTGCGGCGCCGCCCCGAGCGCCCGCGGGAGCTGGTCGCGGCGCACGTCGGCCACCGTCGCCCCGGCGGCGGCGAGGTTCAGGAGGCGCACCGGGACGCCGCTCGCCTCGAGGCGCCGGGCGAGCCGCGGCGGGTATCCGCCCCCCTGGGCGCCGACGCCGGTGGCCGTGGATTCGCCGACCGCGACGTAGGTGAGCTGGGCCTGCGCCGCCGCGGGCGCGGCGAGCGCCACCGCGACGGCGGCGAGGAGCGCGCCACGCGCGGCGACGATCGAGGTGGGTTGCACGCGCGAGAAGGTAAGCCGTCCCGGGCCGGCGCGAAGCGGCCGGGGCCTCGCCTGCCCGTCAGGGGACATCCCGCGCGAGTGTGGAGCCGGGGACCGGCCTCGGCCCGTGGCCGTGGCCGTCACCGTGACCGATCCCCCGTGCCCGATTCCCGCCTCCCGTGTCCCCTGCCCGTGATCCGTCTGGCCGTCGGACCACGGGGATCGGGCCACGGGCCACGGAACGCGGTTCACGGGTCACGGGAAAGCCGGTGACGGTGACGCGCACGGGTCACGGGCGCATTCGAATCCGCCAGCCCGCCGTCAGCGCCCTCCGTCTCGGCGGTGGCCGGGCCGCTGCTCCATGCCGCGGCTTCGCGATCGCGTCCCCGGCCCGAGCCACTCGCCGGGGCGGAGCCGGCCCGTCTTCCGGAGGGCCTTCTCGACCAGCGGCCGGTTCTTCGGATCGCCCCAGCGGAGGAGCGCCTTCTGCATCCGCTTCTCCTCCATGTCCCGCGTCACGTGCACCGGCCGGCCGGTCATCGGGTGGTAGCCGGACCAGTAGATGTCCGTGGCGAGGGTCATCGGGGTCGGCATGAAGTCCTGCACCTGCTGCGGCTTCCAGCGGTTCGCCTGCAGGTACTCCATGAGCTGCACCGCCTCCTCGAGCGACGCGCCGGGGTGCGAGGAGATGAAGTACGGGACGAGGTACTGCTCCTTGCCCGCCTCCCGCGTGTACCGCTCGAAGTCGCGGCGGAGCCGCTCGAACGAGGCGAGGCCGGGCTTCTTCATCACCTGGAGGACCGGCTCGCAGACGTGCTCGGGGGCGACCTTGAGCTGCCCCGAGACGTGGTGCGCGACCAGGGTCTTCAGATAACGCGCGCCGTTCCGCGCATCCGCCTGGGCGAGATCGTAGCGGACGCCCGAGCCGACGAAGAGGTGCTTCACCCCCTTCACCGCGCGCGCCTTCGCGTAGAGGTCGAGGAGCGGACCGTGGTCCGTCTCGAAGAAGCGGCACACCGCGGGGTGGAGGCAGGACGCGCGGCGGCAGACCCGGTGCGCCTCCGGGCTCGTGCAGGTCATCCGCCACATGTTCGCGGTCGCGCCCCCCACGTCGGTGATGGTGCCCCGGAAGCTCTCCTTGCGGGCGAGCCCCTCGATCTCGCGGATCACGCTCGCCTCGGAGCGCGAGGCGACCTCGCGCCCCTGGTGCTCGGTGATGCAGCAGAACGCGCAGCCCGCGGCGCAGCCCCTGAGGATCTGCACCGACCAGCGGATCTGCTCGAGCGCGGGGAGGTGCGCCCCGCCGTAGGACGGGTGGGCCTCGCGCGTGTAGGGGAGCTCGGCCACCCGGTCCAGCTCCCCGGTGGTGGGCGCCGGCATGGGCGGGTTCACCACGACGAAGCGCGCCCGCTCCCCGCGCCCGTGGCGCTGCACCAGGATGCGCGCGTTCTCGCCATTGTGCTCGAGGTGGTAGAGGCGGCTGAACTCCGCGAAGCGCCGCCGGTCGGCGACGATCTCCTCGAAGGCGGGCAGCTCCAGCACGCCGCGCCCGCGCCCCTCGAGCGTCGCCATCGCGAGGTCGGGGACGGCGAAGGCGGTGCCGGGGACGTCCACCAGGCCGCAGATGTCCTCGCCCGACGCGAGCCTCCGGGCGATCTCGAGCACGGGCTTCTCGCCCTGGCCGTACACGAGCAGGTCGGCGCCGGAGGGGAGGAGGACGGACGGGAGCACCCGGTCGTCCCAGTAGTCGTAGTGGGCGATCCGGCGGAGGGACGCCTCGATCCCTCCGAGGACGACGGGGAGGGTCGGGCCGAAGGCCTCGCGGACCAGCCGCGCGTACGCGGTCGTGGCGCGGTCCGGCCGCCGGCCGGCGACGCCGCCCGGCGTGTAGGCGTCGTCGGAGCGGGGCCGCTTGTGGGCCGTGTAGTGGTTCACCATCGAGTCCATCGCACCCGAGGTGACGCCGGCGAAGAGCCTGGGCCGCCCGAGGCGGAGGACGTCCCGCGTGGTCTTCCAGTCCGGCTGGGCGACGATCCCCACCCGGTAGCCGGCCGCCTCGAGCACCCGGCCGATCACCGCCGCGCCGAAGCTCGGGTGATCCACGTAGGCGTCGCCCGTGACGAGCAGGACGTCGAGCTCGGCCCAGCCCCGCGCCTGCAGCTCCTCCGGCGAGGTCGGGAGGAAGGCCCCGGGGCCGGGGGCGGCGTTGCGGCCGCGGGGCGGTTCGAGGACCGGGAGCCGGTGCATGGCGGCCGCATACATGGCCGTGTCTTCTCGCGAAATCAAGGGAGGGCGCCTTTCTCCCCTCCCGGCCTGCGAGGTATCATCCAGGCATCGGAGCGCCGGCTCGCGCCCCTCTCCTCCCGCCGGCCGAACACTGCACATGCCCGATCCGCGCAGCGTCATGAAGGAGTTCCGCCTCCTCGACCAGAAGCGACTCTCGGAGGGGCTCACCCTCGAAGAGGAGGCCCGGCTCGCCGAGCTGCGCGAGCTGGTGGGGCCGGAGGTCTCCGCACCCGCCGGCACGGGCGGCTTCGACGTGAGCTCGGCCGCGGCGCGCCTGCGCGAGTCGCTGCTGCCCGCCGGCCTCCGCAATCGTCCGGCGCCGCAGCCGGAGCTGGCCACCGCTCCGGCGCCGCAGCCGGAGCCCGGGCCCGGACCGGCGGGAGAGGCAGCGCCCGAGGCGCCCGCCGAGCCGTTCGCCGCGCTCGACGGCAGCGCGCAGGGCGACGCGGATCCGTTCTTCGATCCCACGTCGCTCGGGGACGAGCTCGACGCCGCCTTCGCGGGCACGCAGGGCGGAGCTCCGAGCGGTGCGGCCGGCTACGACCCCGCCGCCTACGCCGCCGATCCCGCCGCCGCCCAGGGCTGGGATCCCGAGCAGCCCGCCTTCGATCCCGCCGCCCAGGCCTACGACCCGAACGCCGCCGGCTACCCCGACCCGAACGCCCCCGGCTACGACCCCGCCGCCTACGCCGCCGACCCCGCCGCCGCCCAGGGCTGGGATCCCGAGCAGCCCGCCTTCGATCCCGCCGCCCAGCCCTACGACCCGAACGCCGCCGGCTACGCCGACCCGAACCCCCCCGGCTACGACCCCGCCGCCTACGCCGCCGACCCCGCCGCCGCCCAGGGCTGGGATCCCGACCAGCCCGCCTTCGATCCCGCCGCCCAGGCCTACGACCCGAACGCCGCCGGCTACCCCGACCCGAACGCCCTTGGCTACGACCCCGCCGCCTACGCCGCCGACCCCGCCGCCGCCCAGGGCTGGGATCCCGAGCAGCCCGCCTTCGATCCCGCCGCCCAGCCCTACGACCCGAACGCCGCCGGCTACGCCGATCCGAACGCCCCCGGCTACGACCCCGCCGCGTACGCCGCCGACCCCGCCGCCCAGGGCTGGGACCCCGAACAGCCCGCCTTCGATCCCGGTGGGGCGGACGCTCCTGCCGCTCCGACCGACCTGGACGCCGCGCTGGACGGCCTGGCGCTCGAAGCGCCTCCCGCGCCCGCCGCGCCCGCCGCCGGCGAGGATCCCGGCGTCGCCGTCCCCGGCGCGCCGGACGAGAGCGCTCCCGCGTGGCACCCGGACGCTCCGCCCGCTCAGCCCTTCGCCGATCTCGACGCGTTCGCGGCGCAGGCTGCCGAGCCCGCGGCGACCACCTCGGACCAGGAGTGGACCACGGAGACCGCACCCGAGGGCGATCTCACGGCGGCATGGGAGAGCGCGGCGAGCGAGGTCGTCGAGCTCTCGGACGACGGCCGGGGGGCCGGAGCAGGCGTGGAGGCCCCGCTCGCGGACTCGACCGAGGGCGATCCCTCCGCGCTCGACGCCCCGGCGCCGCTCCCGGACCTGGCCGCCGACGCCGACCCCTCGCTCGAGCCCGCTCCCGCCGCTCCGGCACCGATCGCGCTCGACGCGGGCGACGCCGCGCCCGCGGGCTGGGAGCTCGCCGCCGAGCCCCCCGCGCCGGTGGAGGCGCCCGTCGGCGAGTACGACGAGTCCGCGCTTCCGTCCGCCGACCTCGCGGTGACGGACGCCTTCGACGCCCTGCTCGCCCCGGAGCCGGGCGCCGCCGGGGTGACCCCTCCCGACGCGGCGTCCGGCGCGCCCGGAGCGCTCGCGGGCGAGTACGACGACACCACCGGCTTCTCGGCCTCGCCCGGCGCGGACGCGCTCGCGCCCGGGGACGCCTTCGCGGCGGCCACTCTCGACGACGCCGCGCCCGCACGATCCGGCGACACGCACCCCGAGGCCGCGCTCGACCGGGAGTTCCAGCTCGAGTCCGGCGGCTCCTTCGAGGCCGTCGTGGACGCCGCCGCCCCGGAGTGGGCGGCGGGGAACGCGCCCTCGCCGTGGGACGCCGCTGCGGCCGAGCCGGCGGCTCCGGGCGGCGCCGCGGAGGGGGGTCCGATCTCCCTCGGCCGCTTCGAGGGGGGGGATCTCGCGGAGCCCGAGCCGGAGCTCGACCTGTCTCTCGCCGGCCCGCCGCCGGAGCTCGATCGATCCGCGCCGGATCTGGGCGCGGGGGCGCCCGACTTCGACGCGCTCGCGCCGGGCTACAACCTCGCGGCCGCGGGCGGACCGTCCGCGGGCGAGGGCGCCCAGGCGCCGCTGGAGCTCGATCTCGACCTCGCCGCCGCGAAGCCGTCCACCTACCCCGACCCGCTCCCCGTCGAGACCGCCAGCGCGGCCGAGCTCCCGCCGGCGAGCGACCTCGACGAGATCCCCACGATCGAGGGTGAGGAGATCCTGGAGGAGATCCCGGCCGAGGAGGTCGCGGCACCGACCGCGTCGGTCCCGGTCCGGCCCCCGCCGCCGCCCCTCGCCGCCGCGGCGCCGCCCGCGCTCCCCCGGCCCCCGGCCCGGGCCGCCGCCCCGGAGCCCGTGGACGACCTCGCCGACATCGATCTCGAGCTCGACGCCGCGCCCGCGAGCGTCATCACGGGCGTGCACCGCGTGGTGATCCACACCGTCGAGGGTCAGGTGAAGCGCGGCGTCCTCGAGGACGCCGACCTCGCCGCCAGCGAGCTCGCGCTCGCGCCCGCCCCCGGAGCCGCCCCCGAGCCGCTCGCCACCGGGAACGTGAAGGCGATCTTCTTCATGCTGTCCCACGGCGAGCACGCTTCGGCTCCGTCCGGGCGGAAGGTGCGGGTCACCTTCGCCGACGGCCGTCAGGTGGCGGGCTTCAGCCCCGACTACCAGGAGGGCACGGCCGGCTTCTTCATGATCCCAGCCGACACCCGCACCAACACCGCGCGGATCTGGGTCTACCGGGCGGCGGCGCGAGCGGTGACCGTCAGCTAGGCGTGCGAGCTCGGGTGAGCGACGGCTTCGCCGCCGGCCCCGAGCGCACGCTACGTCAACGTCAATTCATCCAGCGCGGCGGCTCGTCCTTGCCGTCCTTGCGGATGACCTTGAGGTGGCGGGACTTGCGACGGAACTCGCGCTCCTGCCACCAGTCCCGGAGCTGCAGCCTCCAGCGGCGCGTCGGGAGCCGTCCTTGGGAGAACGCCCAGGCGAGCGCGAGCGCCCCGAGGTGCGGCACGAACAACCCGAGGCCGGGCAGGCCGCCCGACGCGAGACCGTAGAGCAGGGTCCCGACCACGACGAGGAGCCCCAGCGTCCGGCCGGTGACGGGGAGGACGCCCCAGATGCTCACCTGCTGCTCGGGGTAGAGCAGCGCCCAGGCGAGGAGCAGCGCGTTGGCCACCGGCCACACGCCGAGGTGCGGCACGGACGCGGGAGGCCAGACGATCGCGGCGAGGGTGGCGACCACGCTCGCGCCCACCGCGAGCGCGAAGAACCGGAACAGGAACCGCGCCTCGCCCCACACGTACGCGAGCTGGGCGCCCGTCCACCAGACGATCATGCCGCCGAAGAGGAGCCCCAGGACGTCGCCGCGCGGCTGCACGAACGCCCAGGCCACCAGGCGCCAGAGCTGCCCCTGGAGCAACCGGCCGGGATCGAGCGCGGCGACGCCGGCGAGGCCGGTGATCCACCCGGTCAGCGTACCGACGGCGAGGAGCGCGACGACGAGCCCGACCGCGGGGGGCACGCGGCCGCCGAAGGTCAGCCCGTCCGGAAGGCGAAACGAGCGGCGCGGTCGCACGGCCTCAGGCTCCCTTCCGGTCCCGGTAGAAGAGGGTGATGCTCAGGCAGTGGAACTCGCGGTCCGAGCTCTGGGTCACCTCCTTGTCGACCACCTCGAGGTCGGGGTTCTCCGAGAGCCACCTCGTGATGTGGTCGCCCATCGCCTCGCGATCCCGCGCCAGCGTCGTCGTGAACACCTTCACGCCCGTGAAATCGGCCATCCGCGCCCTCCGTCCGACCCGACCCTACCCTCGGCGGCGGGGCCCGGCAAGAACTCGGGCCGGGCAGCTCGGGAGCGCCGGCCTCGCCGTCACAGCGCCTCGACGACGACCGCCACCCCCTGGCCGCCCCCGATGCAGGCGGCGCCGATCCCCGCCTTCGCGCCGCGGCGCCGGAGCTCGTACAGGAGGTGCATGGTGATCCGCGCCCCGCTCGCCGCGAGGGGATGGCCGAGGGCGATGGCGCCCCCGTCCACGTTGGTCCGCTCGCGCGGCAGGCCGAGCGCCTGCTCGACCGCGAGGTACTGCGGCGCGAACGCCTCGTTCACCTCGAAGAGATCGAACGCGTCGAGGGGGGCGTCGGCCCGGGTGAGCGCGTTCCGGATCGCCGGCACCGGGCCGATCCCCATGACGGTCGGATCGACCCCGGCGTGCCCCCAGTTCACGAGCCGCGCCAGCGGCCGCAGCCCCTTGCGCTCCGCGTACGCGGCCGACGCGAGGACCAGCGCGCCGGCGCCGTCCGCGATCCCGCTCGCCGCGCCCGCGTGGATCACGCCGTCCGGCTTGAAGATCTTGGGCAGCTTCCGCAGCCCCTCCACGGTGGTGTCCGGGCGCGGGTGCTCGTCGCGGCCGAAGACGACCGGGCCCTTCCTCCCCTTCACCTCGACGGGGGCGAGCTCCTCGCGGAACCGACCGGCCTCCTCCGCCGCGGCCCAGCGCCGCTGGGAGGAGACCGCGAACGCGTCCACGGCGTCCTGCCCGATGCGGTACTGCTCCGCGAGCTTCTCCGCGGTGAGCGCCATGGGCATGCCGGCGTAGCTGTCGGTGAGGGCCGACCAGAGCAGGTCCTCGACCGGCGGCGGCTTCCCGAGCGGGAAGCCGAAGCGGGTGCCGCGCAGCACGAGCGGCGCCTGGCTCATCGACTCCGTCCCGCCGGCGAGCACGAGCTCCGCCTGCCCCGTCTCGATGAGCATCGCCGCCTGGATCACCGCCTCGAACCCGGACCCGCAGAGCCGGTTCACGGTGAGCGCCGGGACGGACTGCGGCAGCCCGGCGCGGAGCCCGACGTGGCGGGACAGGTAGATCGCGTCGGTCGAGGTCTGGGCGACGTTGCCGAGGACCACGTGCCCGTAGTCCTCCGGCGGCGCGCCGGCCTGGGCGAGGGCGGCCTTCGCCGCGTGCACCGCGAGATCCGTCGCGCTCAGGTCCCTGAGCGTGCCGCCGAACGTCCCGAAGGGGGTCCGCTTCGCGGCGAGGAAGACGACGTCCTGCTGGCCGGCCCGCTTCATGGGTGACCCTCCGTCACCTCCTGATAAGGCCGCCGGCCAGCCCTTTCACGGAGACCACCAGGATCGCCAGGGCGAGCGCCACGTTCAGGATCGCGACCGTCGCCGCGGCTCGCCCCCCCGGCGCCCCGCCGCGCAGCGCGGCGGCGGCGCGGGGGACGTGCCGGACGAGCATGTAGACGGCGAAGAGGCCCGCCACCGCCTCGAAGAACATGGCGCGATGCTAGCGCGGGCGTGGGCCCGCGTCGAACCCGCACGCGGGGCGGCGCCCCGGGCGCGCGGCGATCACCCCTCGAGCGCCGGGGCCGGCTCCTTCTTCTTCCCGAGCACGCGCGCGAGGACGATGCCCACCTCGTAGAAGACGATCATCGGCACCGCCATCATCGCGAGGTTCAGGGGATCGCCGGTCGGGGTGATGATCGCGGCGAGGGTCACGTTCACGACGATCGCGATCCGCCGGTACCGGGCGAGCAGCTTGTAGTCCACGAGGCCGATCATCGAGAGGAACGCGATCACCACCGGGACCTCGAACACGATCCCGAAGCCGAGGAGCATCGCGAGCACGAGGCCGAGCTGCTCGGAGAGCGAGAGCATCGGCGTGAGCGTCGAGTCCTCCGCGAACGCGAGCATCGCGGGGAACGCCGGCGGCATCACGAGGAAGTAGCAGAACGCCGCGCCGCTGTAGAAGAGCAGCGTCCCGAAGAAGACGAACCGCGAGGCGATCCGCTTCTCGCGCTTGTAGAGCCCCGGCGCGACGAAGCTCCAGAGCTGGTAGAGCACCCAGGGCGCCGCGGCGAAGACCCCGCCGTACAGCGCGACCTTGATGTAGACCATCATCGGCTCGATCGCGCTCGTGTACACGAGGGTCTGCTTCCCCTCGGGCAGCGCGTTCCGGACCGGCGCCATGAGCCAGTGGACGATCTGGGGGACGAACCACCCCACCACCGCCATGCCGACCGCGATGCCGACCACCGCGCGCATGAGGCACCTCCGGAGATCCCGGAGGTGCTCGATGAAGGTCAGCTTGACTTCGTTCTCGGGCTCGGGCGGGGGGAGCTGCGGGACGGGGGCGCTCATGCGTTCTGGGGGTTCCGGGCGTTCTGCGCGGGAGCAGCGGGAGCAGGGGGTGCCGCATCGGCGCCGGCGGCCTGCGGCGCGGCGGGCTCGGCGAGCGCGGCCTCGAGACCTGGCACGTTCTCGGTGGTGGCGCCGGGCGGCGGGCCGGAGGGCTCGGGGACGGCGGCGGGCACCGGCGGCACCAGCGCCGGCCGCGGCGCGATCTTAGGCTCGTCGCGGAGCAGATCGTCGAACTTCAGCTCGGACCCGACCTGCTCCTTCAGATCCTCGGTCGCGCGCTTGAACTCCTTCAGGCCCTTCGCGACGGTCTTCGCGGCGTCGGGGAGCTTGTCGGGGCCGAGGAGGAGGAGCGCGAGCACCGCGATGATGACGAGCTCTCCGAAGGACAGTCCGAACATGGGTTTTGGGTATAACACGCGCCGCACGACGCGGCTTTCGGCCGTACCTGTTGCCGGCGCGTCGGGCGACCCCTAACGTCCTCGCGCATGGCCTGCTGGCTGCTCAAGACGGACCCGGGGGCGTACTCCTGGGAAGATCTCGAGAGGGACGGCCGCCGCGCCTGGACCGGGCTGGCGAGCTCCCAGGCGCAAGCGAGCTTGCGCGCCATGCGGCCGGGCGACCGGGTGATCGTCTACGACTCCGGCGCGCGGTGCGCGATGGGCGTCGCGGAGGTGCTCGGGGCGGCCTACCCCGACCCGGGCACCGCGGGCCTCCTCTGCATCGACCTGAAGGCGCTCGAGCCGCTCCCCGCCCCCGTGCCCCTCGACGCCCTGAAGGAGGAGCCGGCCTTCGAGGGATCCGTCCTGCTCACGCAGGGGCGATCGAAGATCGTCCCGCTGTCTCCCGCGGAGTGGCGCGAGATCCAAGCCCTCGCCGACGTCATCGCGCGCACCGGCGGGCTGCGGCCGGAGGAGCGGTTCTGAGGGAGCGGTTCTGGGGGCGGGGGTCGCGCCCCGGTCTGACGCACGAGCGCGTCGCCGAGACGGGCGCAAGAGGAGCGAGCAGCGGAGGCGTACTTCTTCTCGTACGCCGAGCAACGCAGCGACGAGTCCGCCGATCGCAGGCAGCGATCGTGCGTCAGATCTTGAACCGCCGCACCTCGCCGCGGAGCACCTCCGCCTGGCTCGCGAGGTCCACGATCGCCGACTCGAGCTCGCGGACGGAGTGCGTCTGCGCCTCGGCGACCTGCTTGATCTGCACCACCGCCGTCATCACCTGCTCCGAGCCCTTGGTCTGCTCCTTCTGCGCCCGGTTCAGCTGGTGGACCATCTCGGAGATCGACTCGATCGCGCGGGTGATCTGCTTGGACCCGCGCGCCTGCTCCTGCGACGAGCGCTCGACGTGCTTGGTGATCGTCCGCATCTTCTCGGCGCTCTTCATGATCTGCTCGGAGCCGCGCGCCTGCTCGCCGGTGGCGCTCGCGATCTGCTGGACCGTCTCGGCGATCCGGTTGATCGCCATCGTCACCTGCTTCGAGCCGCGGGCCTGCTCGATGGTCGCCCGGGCGATCGCCTTCACCATCTGGGTGGAGCGGCGGGACGAGTCCTCGATCTTCTTGAGCGCCGTCTCGGTCTCCTGGCCGAGCCGGACCCCGACCTCGACCGCCTGGACGCCGCGCTCCATCGCCGAGACGGCGAGCCGCGAGGACTCCTGCACCGCGCGGATGAGCTCGCTGATCTCCTTCGTCGAGGCGCCCGTGCGCTCGGCGAGGTCCTTGATCTCGTCGGCGACCACCGCGAAGCCCTTGCCGTGCTCGCCGGACTGGGCCGCGAGGATCGCGGCGTTCAGGGCGAGGAGGTTCGTCTGCTCGGCGACGTCGTCGATGACGTCCACGATGTTGCCGATCGCCTGGATCTTCTTCCCGAGCGCCTCGATGACCTGAGCCCCCTCGCGCGACGACTCCTTGATCTTGTCGATGCCGGCGAGGGTGCGGGAGAGGGCCTCCGCGCCCGACTCGGCGTCGCGCTGCGCCTGCTCGGAGAGCTTCGCCGTCTCGTTCGCGTTGGTCTCGACCTGCGAGATCGAGACGTCCATCTCGTTCATCGAGGAGCTGGTCTCCTCGGTGGTGCCGGAGAGGTCCTCGATGTTCTTCGCGACCTCCTTGGTCGAGTACGTCATCTGCTCGATCGCGGCGGTGGTCTCCTCGACGCTCGCGGCGAGCGCCTGGATGTTCTCGGCCACCTCGTCGTTCGTCGCCGCCATCTCGAGGATCGACGACGACGACTCCTCGGCGCTCTGCGCGAGCACCTCCACGTTGTCGGCGATCCCCTTGAGCGACGCGATCATCTCGCCCATCGACGCCGAGGTGTCGGCCACCCGCGCGGAGACGGTGCCGGCCCCGGAGGTGACCGACGCGCCGGTCTTCGAGATGCCCTCGATGACGGTGGCGACGCCGCCCGTCACGGTCTGCACGCGGGAGAGGGTGACCGCGAGGTTCTCGCCGATCCGGTTCAGCGAGCTGGCGAGCGTCCCGAGCTCGTCGTCCCCCTGCGGCGCGGCGCGCGCGGTGAGGTCGCAGTCGGAGACGCGGCGCGCCACCGCGCTCATCTCGTCGAGGGGGCGCAGCACGTTCCGCGAGATGAAGGCGAAGGCGAGCCCGGCGAACGCCAGACCGCCGACGAACAGGAGCACGATCATCCGCCACGCCACCTCGTGCACCTGGGTGTCGAGGTCCTCCGAGCGGAGCCCGAGCAGCACGAACCCGATCCGGCGCTCCTCGCCGCCGGCCGGCGTGGGCACCCGCAGCGTGACCGGACGCGTGAAGGCGAGGTCGTTGCCGTACGCGAAGTGCGTGGCGGCGAGGCCGTGGGTCACGTGCTCGGCGACGACCTTCTCCGCCGAGCCGTGGAAGCCCGGGGCCATCCGCGCGCCGGCGATGGTGAGGTTGTCCCGGAGGACGACCGCGTAGGCGAAGGACATCTCGTCCCAGCTCTCCGCGACCTCCTTCGCGATCTCGTCGTCCCGCTTCTCCGCGAGGGATCTCGCCATCTCCGCCGCGTAGACGCGGGCCGCGGACTCGCCGCGGTGGACCATCGCGTCCTCGAGCGCGTCGCGCGCGGTGCGGTTCACGAGGTACCCGGTGGTCGTGCCGGCGGTGGCGAACGCGACCGCGATGGAGAGCAGCAGGCTGCGCTTCACTCCCAGCTTCGCGACGGTCTGGATCATGAGGGCGCGCTGTCGGTCACGCGGCGTGAACGCCGCGTCGGGCCGATCGGTGATCCTCGGATGCTACCGGTCGCGGCGGGGTGACGCAAATCGCCGGTCCGGGGGAGCCGCCGGCGCGGGCCCGCGCGCCACGCCCACCCGCACCCACCGCGGAAGGTCACTGCATGAACAGGTCCTGGACCTCGACCTTCTGCTGCTCCCCCGCGGCGTCGGCGGCGGTCGGCTCCGTCCCCACCTTGAAGGGCTCGTACACCGCGCGGGCGCCCGGGGCCGCCGGCTTGCCGGTGTCGGGGTCCATCCGCACCTCGACGATGCCCGCCGGGGCCCTGAACTCGGGCTGCGGCCGGTTCCGGAGCGCCCGCGACATGTAGTCGAGCCAGACGGGGAGCGCGGTGCGGCCGCCGGTCTCGTAGGGGCCGAGCGGCACCTCGTTCACGTCGTACCCGAGCCACACCCCGGTGGCGAGGTCGTGGGTGAAGCCCATGAACCAGGTGTCGAAGGAGTCGTTGGTGGTGCCGGTCTTGCCCGCGGCCGGCTTGCCGAGCGCGGCGGCCTGGGCGCCGGTCCCGACGGTGGCGACCTCCCGCATCAGGCGGACGAGGATGTAGGCGGTCCGCGGGTCCATCACCTGCTCCCGCGGGCGGCTCACCTCGGCGACCCCCGCGGCGAGCCGCTCCTCGAGCGGCACCCACGGATCGCGCCAGTCGGCGTGATCCTCGAGGACGTCCCCGTCGCGGTCGAGCACCCGCTTCACGAACCCGCTGGGCCGCTTCTCGCCGTAGCGGTCGAAGACCGCGTACACGTTCGTGAGCTCCCACAGGTTCACGCAGGACGAGCCGAGGGCGCTCCCGAGCTCCGGCTTCACCGCCGTGGTCAGGCCGAGCTGCTTCGCCCACTCGCCGAGCGCCTGGTCCCCCAGCTTGTTCCAGAGCGCCTCCGCGGTCTTCACGGCCGGGATGTTCATGGAGTTCACGAGGGCGGTCCGCAGCGTCACGTCGCCCTTGAAGTCCTGGCCGTAGTTCTGCGGCTTCCAGCTGTTCGCCTCGTCGCGGAAGACGATCGGCGCGTCGGTGAGGATCGTCGCCGGCGTGAAGTCGAGCTTCTCCACCGCCGCGGAGTAGACGATGGGCTTGAAGGCCGAGCCGGGCTGCCGGCACGCCTGGAAGGCGCGGTTGAACTCGGACGCCTCGAAGTCGTAGCCGCCCACCATCGCGGTCACGTACCCGGACCACGGATCCACCGACACGAGCGCGCCCTGGAGCTTCGGCTCCTGCTCGAGCGTGAAGAGCAGGTCCGCCTCCGGCACGTCCTTCGACCGCCCCGCCGCGAGCGAGACCTCGCGGCGCACCAGCTCCGCGCGCTCGACGCGCCGGAGCACGATCACGTCCCCCGGCCCGAGCACCGACGACACCCGCGCCACGAGCGCGGCCTGGTAGTTCACCAGCGGGTTCGGCCGGCGCGCCCAGCGCATCCCGGAGACGGGGAGGAGGCCGCGCGCCGTCCCGACCGCGACCTCGGCCACGCCCGCCCGGTCGTCGATCCGCTCGACGACGCCCACGCAGTAATCGCCCACCCGCAGGGTGCCGGCGGGCCACGCCTTCGCGAGCCGCTCCTCGAGCGCCGCCCGCTCCGCGCCCTTCACGTTCGCGACGGGGCCGTAGAAGCCCTGGCGGTGGTCGACCTCGATGAGCCCCTTCAGCATCGCGGCCTGCGCTGCGCGCTGGCGCTCGAGGTCCATCGCCATCTCGACCCGCAGGCCGTCGGAGAGGAGCCGATCGTTGCCGTAACGCTCGACGATCTGCCGGCGCACCGTCTCGACGTAGAAGGGCGCGGTCTCGCGGAAGACGTCGTCCACGCCGTGCACCCGCACCTCGGCCGCGGCGGCGCGCGCCCGCTCCTCCTGCGTGATCATCCCCTCCTCGGCCATCCGGCGGAGCACGTAGCGCCGCCGCTCGCTGGCCGCCGCCGGGTGCGAGAAGGGCGAGTAGCGCGACGGTGCCTGGGGGAGGCCCGCGATGAGCGCCGCCTCCTCGAGGGAGAGGTCCTCCACGTTCTTGCGGTAGTAGTTCTCCGCGGCCGCCTGGACCCCGTAGCTGTGGTGCCCGAGGTAGACGCCGTTCAGGTACATCCAGAGGATCTGCTCCTTCGTGAACGCCGCCTCGAGCCGGCGGGCGAGGATCAGCTCGCGGAGCTTTCGCCGGAGGCTCTTCTTCGTGCCGCGCTCGAACCCCTCGGCGCTGATCAGGATCGACTTCGCGGTCTGCTGGCTGATGGTCGAGCCGCCCTGCACGCGGCGCCGCAGGACGTAGGTGTTCACCGCCGCGCGCAGCGTGCCGAGCAGGTCCACCCCGCCGTGCTCGAAGAAGTGCTGGTCCTCGGAGGCGATGAACGCCTGCACGAGCTGCCGCGGGATCCGCTCGTACGGGACGACCTTGCGCCGCTCCGCGAAGAACTCGCCGGCGATCTGGCCGTCGGCGGAGATCATCTCGGTGACGATCGGGGGGCGGTAGCGGTCGAGCGTCGGGATGTCGGGGAGGCCCTTCGAGAGGGTCCACCACCCGATCGCGCCCGCGACGAGCCCCGCGTTCACGAGGGCGATCCCGAGGAAGAGCCCCCAGCGCAGCGCGCGGCGCCAGAGGGTCCGCGCCGGGAGCCCGTCGAGGACGACGCGGGAGGGGACGTCCGCGCCGGACCGCTGCGGGGAGGTGCTCGGGGTGTCGGTCATCGGGCTGCGAATCTATGCGTCCTCCGCGCGCCTGTTCAACGGTCGCGCGCCGCCCGCCCGGCCCGGCGGGTGCCCGCTCCGCCGGCGGCCAGCCCCTCCGGCAGCGCGAGGTTCGCCCTGGAGAGGACCTCCGCGAGCTCGGCGGGGAACGGCGCCTCGAGCCTCAAGGGATCGCCGGTGCGCGGATGTGGGATCTGGAGCCGCCAGGCGTGGAGCCCCATCCGCCGGAGCGCCCAGCGCTGCTTCGCGGTCCGGTTGAAGGCGAAGTCGCCGTAGCGGCGGTCGCCCGCGACCGGGTGGCCGATCGCCTCGAGGTGCCGGCGGATCTGGTGCGTGCGACCGGTCTCGATGCTCACCGCCAGGAGCGAGATCTCTCGAGCGGCGGAGAGGACCTTCCACCGCGTGAGCGCCTCCTGGAAGTTCACGCCGCGCTGCGCCTTCGACCGCGCCGTCTGCTCGTGCTCGGAGAGCGGAAGGTCGATCGTCCCGGCCTCCCGCGGCATCTTCCCCTTCACCAGGGCGAGGTAGGTCTTCTTCATGCCCTCGCCGCTCGTGAAGATCTCCGTGAGCCGGACCATCGCCTTGCGGTGCTTCGCGACGAGGACCACCCCGGAGGTGTCGCGGTCCAGCCGGTGCGCCGGCGAGGGGCGGAACTCGGTCGGCGGGAGATCGCCCGGGGTCTTCAAATAAGCGCGCGACATCTCGACCAGGGTCGCCCCGGTGATCCCGGTGCCGGGATGCGCCGCCAGGCCGGCCGGCTTGTCCACCGCGAGGACGTCCTCGTCCTCGTGCAGCACCCGGAAGGTGACCTTCACCGCCCCCGGGGCGGCGCCCTCCTGCGGCGGCGCGAGGAGCCGCTCCTCGTCGCCGCGGATCACCACCACGTCGCCCGCGGCGACGAGCTGCTCCGCCTTCCCGCGCGCGCCGTTCACCCGGATCTTCCGGGTCCGGAACATCTTGTAGACGTGCGAGAGCGGGACGCCCTGGAGCGCCTTCCGGACGAGCTTGTCGAGCCGCTGACCGGCCGCGTCCTCGGAGATGGTGAGCTGGATCACGGGGTTGTTCTAGCAGGAGAAGGGGGGCGGGGCGGGGCGGCACGCCCCGTGGAGTAGGGCCGGGGCGGCACGCCTCGCTAGACATTAAACCGAAAGTGCATGACGTCGCCATCCTGGACGACGTAATCCTTGCCCTCGATCCGGAGCTTTCCTTTTTCCCGGCAGGCCGCCTCGGTCTTCAGCTCGAGGAGGTCCTCGACCCGGATGACCTCGGCCTTGATGAAGCCCTTCTCGAAGTCCGTGTGGATGACGCCAGCGGCCTGCGGCGCAGTCGCGCCCTTGCGCACGGTCCAGGCCCGGCACTCGTCCTCCCCCGCGGTGAGGAAGGTGACGAGCCCGAGCAGCCGGTAGCCGGCGTGCACGAGCCGGTCGAGCCCCGGCTCCTCGAGGCCGAGGGACTGGAGGTACTCCTCGCGCTCCGCGGCGGAGAGGGCGACGAGCTCGGACTCGACCTTCCCGGAGATCTCCACCATCGGGGCGCCCTCGGCGTCCGCGAGCGCCTTCACCGCGAGGATGTGCGGATCGCTGGACTCCTTCCCGAGCTGGGACTCGTCCACGTTCGCGATGTAGAGGACCGGCTTCGAGGTGAGGAGGAAGAGATCCTTCAGGACCGCGCGCTCCTCCTCCCCGAGCGCCTGGCGGCGGACCGGGACCCCCGCGTCGAGCCCCGCCTTCACCTTGTCGAGGACGGCCACCTCGTGCTTCGCCAGCTCGCCCGGCTTGCCGGGCGCCTTCGCGTTCTTGAGCGACCGCTCCCGCTTCTTCTCGACAGACTCGAGGTCCTTCAGCATGAGCTCGGTCTCGACCACCTCGCGGTCGCCCCGCGGGTCCACCTTCCCGGCGACGTGCACGACGTCCGGGTCCTCGAAGCAGCGGAGCACGTGCGCGACCGCGTCCACCTCGCGGATGTTCGCGAGGAACTGGTTGCCGAGCCCCTCGCCCTTCGACGCCCCGGCGACGAGCCCGGCGATGTCCACGAACTCGAGGGTGGTCGGGGTCTTCTTCTTCGGCTGGAAGAGCGCCGCGAGCGCCTCGAGCCGGGCGTCCGGGACCGGCACCACCCCCACGTTCGGCTCGATGGTGCAGAACGGGTAGTTCGCCGCGGCCGCCTGGGCCGCGCCGAGCAGCGCGTTGAAGAGGGTGGACTTCCCCACGTTGGGGAGGCCGACGATGCCGATCGAGAGGCCCATGACGCGTACCTGGATAACCCGCGAAAAACGACAGCGCTCCGACGGACGCGGGGCCCGCCGGAGCGCGCTGTACCCGGGCGACGGCCGCCGCTAGGCGGCGCGGTTCGCGGGGAGCTGCGCGATGTACTCCTCGACCAGCGCGCGCTGGGACTTCTCGTCCAGGTTCGCCTTGACGAGCCGGCTCGCGGCGTCGATGGCGAGGTCCACCACCTGGGCCTTGAGCTCCGCCTTCGCCTTGGTGAGCTCCTCGGCGATCTGGCGCCGGGCGTCGGCCACGAGGTCGTCCGCCTCCTTGCGCGCCTTGGCGGTGAGCTCCTGCCGCAGCGCCTCGACCTCCTGCTGGTTGCGGCGGGCGATCTCGGCCGCCTCGCGCTGCGCGCGGGCGAGGGACTCCTTCTGGGACGCGAGGAGCTTCTCGGCCTCGGCCCGCTCCTTCTTGGCCGAGTCGATCGCCTCGCGGATGGAGCGCTCGCGCTCGGCGAGCATCTTCACGATCGGCCCCCAGGCGAACTTCGCCAGGACCGCGAGCAGGAGCAGGAAGGTGATTCCCGTCCACAGCGTGAGGCCGGGGTTGATGTCGACGATCGAGCCGGCGGCGAGCACGGGCGTCAGGGTCGCGAAGGAGGCCATTCGAGAGCTCCGTCTTCTGGTTCAGGTTCTACGGGCCCGTCCCCCCGCGCCGTTCCCGGCGCGGGGAGGCGGGAGGTGGCTGACTACTACGCAACCTTGAGGCCGAGGAGGAGGCACACGACGATCGCGAAGAGCGTCGCGCCCTCGATGAGGGCGGCGGCGATGATCATCGAGGTGCGGATGTCGCCGGCGGCGGTCGGCTGGCGGGCGGAGCCCTCCATCGCGGCGGCGGCGAGCTTGCCGATGCCGAGGCCGGCGCCGAGGACGGCGAGGCCGGCGCCGAAGCCGGCGGACAGGAAGGCGAGAGCGGTCGAGGTCATGTCTGCTTCTCCTGGGTGCTGCGAGGCGCGGGATTACCGGGCCGCGACTTCCCGTGGCGCGTACTGCGCTCTACTACCCATGGTCGGGGACTACCCCGCCACGTGAGAACCCTGGGCGCCGTGCTCCTCGTGCTCGCCGTGGTCGTGGCTCACCACCACCGACCCGATGAAGAGCGACGAGAGCATCGTGAAGATGTACGCCTGCACGAAGGCGACGAAGAGCTCGAGCATGAAGATCGAGAGCGCCATCGGCACCGCGCCGAACATCACCCACGGCGAGATCACGAAGATGAGGCCGAGGAGGGCGAGGATGACGAAGTGCCCCGCCACCATGTTCGCGAAGAGTCGGACCGTGAGGGCGAAGGGCTTGGTGAAGAGGCCGAGGAACTCGACCGGCACCATGATGAACCAGAGCGGCCAGAGCGACCCCGGGACGCCGCCGGTCAGGTGCGAGAGGTAGCCGCGGATCCCCACGGCCTTGATCTGCGCGTACTGGGTGATGATCCAGGTGAACGTCGCCAGCATCATCGTCACCGAGATGTTCGCGGTGGCGGTGGCGGCGAACGGCACCAGGCCGAAGAGGTTCAGGAAGAGGATGAAGAAGAAGGCCGTCACCAGGTACGGCGTGAACCGGTCCGCGTCCTTCTCGCCGATGTTCTTCACGGCGATCTCGTTGCGGACGAACGCGACCAGGACCTCGATGAAGTTGTAGAGGCCGTGCGGGACGACGCTCTTCTTCCGGACCGAGCCGAGAACCACCAGGAGGAGGAGCACCGAGGCGATCCACATCATCACGACGTGCTTCGTCGGGGTCATGTCCAGGCGGCCGAACTTGAGCGAGCTCCCGAAGATCTCGCGCATGTCGGCCTCGCAGTTCCACTGCCAGGAGCCTTCGCAGTGGCCCGGGTACTCGAGGACGTAGTTGTCGGAGACGTGGTGGAGCATCACGGAGCCGATGTCCGGGGCGTGCCCGCCGGCCGCGCCGTGCTCGCCGGCGGCCGCGTGCCCCTCGCCGTGCTCCTCAGCCGCGGCGGCGCCGTGCTCCGCCGGGACCGCGGGGGCGCCGGGCTGCGGCGCCCCGGCCGAGGGAGCGGCCTGCTCCACGACGGGCGCGGCCGCCGGAGCGGCGGCGTTGCCCTCGTGCTGCGCGAGGGTGAGGCTCAAGGCGAGCGTGACGAGCGTTGCGGCGGTCATGCGATCGGACCCGTTCCCCGGTTGAGGGTGTTGAGGAAGGCGCCCTCGATGGCGCTGAAGACGAAGTAAGGGATGAAGAAGGCGGCGACGAAGGCCACGACGCTCTCGCCCGCGCGGACGATCGCGAAGGTCCCGAGCGCCACGAGGACGATCCGGACGAGGAAGGCGACGGCCATCACCGCGAGGGCGCGCTGCACGACCTTGCCGCCGCCGCGCGCGAACCGGCCCATCGCGAAGATCGACCCGACCCCGGTGAGCCCCGAGACCGTCGCGCCGACGACCGCGCCGCGCCGGTGCGCGCCCGTGAGGAGGGCGGCTCCGATGAAGGCGACTGCGGTGAGCGCGGCGACCGTCTGGTGCTTCACTTTTTCCCCGTCCTGAGCGCCAACCTCAGGAAGCTGATCAAGCCACCGGTGATGCCGAGCACCGAGCCCACCAGCGTGAACCAGGGGGTCCGGTTGCCCATCTTCCCGTCCAGCCAGTACCCGGCGCCGGCGAAGACGACGATCGAGGCGACCAGCGACCAGCCCGCCCCGATGTACGGCGCCGCCTTGCGGTGTGCGAGCGCAAGGTTCGAGAGACCCTGCTCTTCCGGCGCCCGGCGCTCTCGATCGCTCGGACCCATCAGCCACCTCCGACTCGCCCGCCTGCCGCCGGTACCTCGCCGGATTCGCTCCGGGTTTTCGGTGCTCGAGGCAAGAGGAAAGGCACGCCCGTATAGCAGGCGCGGCCCCGGACGTCAATGACCTACATCCCCGTCCGAGGCCCGCCGCCCGGACCACGATCCGGGCGGCGGGCGAGGCGGCCGGCGGCTACTCGACCTGGGCGGCCGCGGCGAACCCGAGCCGCGCGGCGGCCACGGTGCGGTCGAGATCGGCCTCGGTGTGCGCGATCGAGAGGAAGCAGGCCTCGAACTGGGAGGGCGGCAGGTAGACGCCGTTCTCGAGCATCGCGTGGAAGAACGCGCCGAACCGCCGCGTGCTCGCCGCGCGGGCGCTCGCGGCGTCGAACACCGGCTTCTCCGAGAAGAACACGGTGAACATCGAGCCGACCCGGTTCACCTGCACCGGCACCTTCTCCGCCGCGGCGGCCTTCACGAGCCCGTCGGCGAGCGCCGCCCCGAGCTGCTCCAGCTTCTCGTACGCGGCGGGGGTCATGAGCCGGAGCGTCGAGAACCCGGCCGCCATCGCCATCGGGTTCCCGGAGAGCGTCCCGGCCTGGTAGATCGGCCCGGCCGGCGCCACCCGATCCATCACGTCGGCGCGCCCGCCGAAGGCGCCGACCGGCAGCCCGGCGCCGATCACCTTCCCGAACGTCACGAGGTCCGGCCGGATCCCGTACAGGCCGCACGCGCCGCCCGAGGAGACCCGGAAGCCGGTCATCACCTCGTCGATGATGAGGAGCGCCCCGTGCTTGCGGCAGATCGCGAGCAGTCCCTCGAGGTAGCCGGGGCGGGGGACGAGGACGCCCATGTTCCCGACGATCGGCTCCACGATGACCGCGGCGATCCGCGCGCCCCGCTCCGCGAAGAGCTTCTCCATCGCGGCCAGGTCGTTGTAGGGGACCGTGAGCGTGTGCTTCGCGTAGTCGGCCGGCACGCCGGGGGAGTCGGGGAGCCCGAGGGTCTCGACGCCGGAGCCCGCCTTCACGAGGAGCGGATCGCCCGCACCGTGATAGCAGCCGTCGCACTTCACGATGTCGTCGCGCCCGGTGAAGCCGCGCGCCACCCGGATCGCCGCGGTGGTCGCCTCGGTGCCGGACGAGCAGAACCGCATCTTCTCGACCCACGGCATCCGCGCGCGGACCAGCTCGGCGAGCTGGATCTCGCGCGGCGAGCAGGCGCCGAAGGACGAGCCGTCCTTCATCGCGTCCTGCACCTCGCGCATCACCTCCGGGTGGCAGTGCCCGACGATGAGCGGCCCCCAGGAGAGCACGTAGTCGACGTAGTCGTTGCCGTCCACGTCCACGAGGTGGCTGCCCTTGCCGCGGGCGATGAAGCGCGGCGTGCCGCCGACGCCCCGGAACGCCCGCACCGGGCTGTTCACGCCGCCGGGGAACAGGTCCTTCGCCTTCGCGAACAGCTTCTCGGACAGCTCGGTCTTCATGTCATCTCTCCGTGCTCGGTTCACTTGAAGGCGTCGGTGCGGCCGGGCAGGGCGATCTTCGCCCGATCGCGGCGCTCGCGCACCAGCGAGATCGCGGTCCGCACCGAGTCCGGGTTCGGATGCGCCGGGAGCGCCCGGGCGTACAGCTCGAGCGCGCGGTCGAACTTCCCCTGCTGCGACTGGATGTGGGCCTCGGCCTCGAGCACGCGCGCGGCCATGTCCGGGCGCGGGCCCCGCTGGAGGAGCGCCTCGAACGCACCGAGCGCCCGGGCGTCCTGCCGCTCGAGGGCCCACGCCTGGCCGGTGAGGAGCTGCGCCTCGTCGGCGAGCTCGTGGTCGGGCCAGCGCTCCTGGAGCTTCCGCGCCTCGGCGCGCGCCTGCTCGTAGCGCTTCAGCTCGAGGTACGCCCGCGCGATCTCGAGCTGGTACTTCGGCGCCTCGGGCGCCTGCGACTGGGCGACGTCCGCCCACTGGGCGATGGCGCCGAGCCGGTCGTCGAAGCGGTCGCGCAGGATCTCGCCGGTGATCGCGCGCGCCTCGAGCGCCTCCTTCGACCCCGGGTAGAGCGACACGACGCGCCGGTAGTAGGCGATCGCCGCGCTGTAGTCCCCGAGCTCCAGGTAGGAGACGTCGGCGGCGAAGCGCAGCGCCTTCCGCCGGATGACCGAGTCCGCGTCGCCGAGCGGTCCCTCGCCGAGGTCGGCGAGGAGGACCTTGTAGCCCTCGAGCGCGCCCTTCTGGTCGCCCTTGTGGCGCAGCGCGTTCGCCGCCTCGAGCCGCCCCTCGCTCGAGCCGCAGCCGGACGCGGCGAGGACGAGCGCGAAGGCCAGGGCCCTGCCGACCCCGCGCCCGCGGGACGCGGAGATCACCCCTGCTCCTCCGGCCCCTCTCCGCCCTCGCCCGCGTCACCGCCCGCGTCGTCGCCCGCTTCTTGGGGCGCCGTCTCGACGGGCGCGGCGCCCTCCGGCTCCTCGCGGACCCCGGCGGCCTCGGCCTCGGCGCTGGTCTCGGCCACGCGGGCGACCCCGACGACCTGCTCGTCCTTCGACTCCAGGGTGATGAGGCGCACGCCCTGGGTGTTCCGGCCGATGACGCTGATCCCCTTCGCCGGCATGCGGATGAGCATGCCCCCGTTGGTGATGAGCATCACCTCCTCGGCGTCGGTGACCCGCGCCGCGGCCACCACCGGACCGTTTCGCTCGGTGGTCTTGATGGTGATGGTGCCCTTGCCGCCCCGGGTCTGCACCCGGTACTCGGCGAGCTCGGTCCGCTTCCCGTAGCCGTTCTGCGTGACGGTGAGGATCGTCGGCGACGGCTCGCCTTCCTTCGGGACGGCGATCGCCTCACCGGCGACGACCGCGTCGTCCGGCTCGAGGGTGACGCCCTTCACGCCGTACGCGGTCCGGCCCATCACGCGCACGTCCGACTCCTCGAACCGGATCGCCATCCCGTGCGCGGTGGAGAGGAGCACGTGGCTCGTCCCATCCGTGATCCGCGCCGCGATGAGCTCGTCGCCCTCCTCGATCCCGAGCCCGATGATGCCCGCCGCCCGCGGCCGGGCGAACTGGTCGAGCCGGGTCCGCTTGATGACGCCCTTGCGCGTCACCATGAACACGAACTCGCCCGTGGCCGGGCCGGCCTCCGCCTTCTCCTCGGCCCCGCCGGGCGCCTCGACCTCGGCCGGCTCCTCGCCGCCCGCGGAGGGCGGCTCCGGCAGCCGCCGCACCGGCAGGATCGCCGCGACCTTCTCGCCCGGCGCTAGCTGGACGAGGTTCACGATCGGCTTCCCCTTGGCGGTGGGGCCCGCCTGCGGGATCTCGTGCACCTTGAGCCAGTACACCTTCCCCTTGTCGGTGAAGACGAGCAGGTAGCTGTGCGTCGAGGCGACGAAGAGGCTCTCGAGGAAGTCCTCGTCCCGCGTCGCGGCGCCGGTCCGCCCGCGGCCGCCGCGCTTCTGCGCGCGGTAGAGGGTCACCGGGTTCCGCTTCACGTAGCCGAGGTGCGAGACGGTGACGACCATCTCCTCCTCGGCGATGAGGTCCTCGGTGGAGAGGTCGTTCACCTCGCCCTGGATCTCCGTCCGGCGCTCGTCGGCGAAGAGCTCCCGCACCTCCTTCAGCTCGCCGACGATGACGTCCATCATCACCTTCTCGGAGGCAAGGATCTCCTTCAGGCGCGCGATGAGCCGCTGCACCTCGGCGAGCTCGTCCAGGATCTTCTGGCGCTCGAGGCCGGTGAGGCGCTGGAGCTGCATCTCCAGGATCGCCTTCGCCTGGAGCTCGGAGAGGCCGAACCGCTCGATGAGCCCGTCGCGGGCCGAGTCGCGATCCTTGGCCTTCTTGATGAGCTCGATGATCTCGTCGATGTGGTCGAGCGCGATCTGGAGGCCGAGCAGGATGTGCTCGCGCTCGCGCGCCTTGCGGAGCTCGTAGCGGGTCCGCCGCGTCACCACGTCGCGCCGGTGCGCGACGAACCGCTCGAGCAGCTCCTTCAGCGTGAGGACCCGCGGCTGCCCGCCGTCGATGGCGAGCATGATCACGCCGAAGCCCGTCTGCATCTGCGTGTGCGTGTACAGGTTGTTCAGCACGACCTGCGCGACCGCATCGCGCTTCAGCTCGATGACGATGCGCATCCCCTCGCGCGAGGACTCGTCGCGGAGGTCGCTGATCCCCTCGAGCCTCTTCTCGCGGACGAGCTCCGCGATGTGCTCGACGAGCTTCGCCTTGTTGACCTGGTAGGGGATCTCGGTGACGACGATCGCCTCGCGCTCGGTCTTCGGGTGCACCTCGACCGACGCGCGGGCGCGGACCTGGATCGTCCCGCGCCCCTTCTCGTACGCCGCGCGGATGCCGTCCCGCCCGAGGATGATGCCCGCCGTCGGGAAGTCCGGCCCCGGGACGAAGCGCATCAGCTCGGCGACGGTCGCCTTCGGGTTCCCGATCAGGTGGATCGCCGCGTCGATCACCTCGCCCATGTTGTGCGGCGGGATGTTCGTCGCCATGCCGACCGCGATGCCGGCCGAGCCGTTGACGAGCAGGTTGGGGAAGCGGGTGGGGAGGACCTTCGGCTCGAGGATCGAGTCGTCGAAGTTCGGGGACCAGTCGACCGTGTCCTTGTCGATGTCGGCGAGGAGGAAGTCGGCGAGCCGCTCGAGGCGGCACTCGGTGTACCGGTACGCGGCGGCCGGGTCGCCGTCCACCGAGCCGAAGTTGCCCTGGCCGTCGACGAGCGGGTAACGGAGGTTCCAGTCCTGGGCGAGCCGGACCAGCGCGTCGTAGACGGAGGAGTCGCCGTGCGGGTGGTACTTCTTCAGGACCTCGCCGACGACGCCGGCGCACTTGGAGTAGCGCTTGTTGTAGTGCAGCCCCTCCGTGTGCATCGCGTACATCACGCGCCGGTGCACCGGCTTCATGCCGTCGCGCACGTCGGGGAGCGCGCGGCCGATGATGACCGACATCGAGTAGTCGAGATACGACTTGCGCATCTCCTGCTCGATGTTGACCTGCGCGCGGTGCCCGTCCCCCGGCGGCTGCGGGGGCGTCGCGCTGGGTGGCTGCGGGGGCTGGGTCTCTTCGGCCATCGGGAGCTCGGGTGGGGGGGTCTCGCGGTGGGCGGGCCGCTGCGGCTGGCCCTGGCGCGAAACTATGTTTGTAGCCGATTCTCCCTTTGGTTTCAATGCGTTTGCATATCACGCCCCCTTGGGACGGGGCTCCCGGCGCGCCCCGCGCCCGGGTCCGCCACGCGTCGCGCGCGGACGCCGGCGAGCGGCCGCCCGCCACCGCCACGCTGGGGGGCGAAGGGGTCACGCGCGGCGATCGCCCTGGCCAGCGCTCCGCGCAGCCGAAGAGACCGCGAGAGAGCCGAAAAGCAGCGCGGGGAGGGCGCCTGGGCACCCTCCCCGCGATCGGGAGCGTCGCTGGAGCGTGACGCCTAGCTACCGGCCACGCGGAGGCGGGCGGCGGCGCGCTTCACCCGGGCGGACTCGGCGCCGTAGCCCTCGTCCTGCTCGGTGAGCGCGAGGAGCCGGTCCTGCGCCTCCTCGAAGGTCTTCCGAGCCCGGGCGACGTCGATGTCCGCGGCGGCCTCGGCCGTGTCGGCGAGCACGATCACCTTGTTGTCGGCGACCTGGAGGAACCCGCCGCCGACGGCGTAGTGGTGCTCGCGCCCGCCCTCGAGGTAGGTGAGCCGACCCGGCTCGAGGGCCGTCATGAAGGGCTCGTGGTTCAGGCGGATGCCGAACCCGCCCAGCACGCCGGGCGCGCGCACCTCGTCCACGGTGACCGAGAGGACGCGCCGCTCCGGCGTGACGATGTCGAGGGTGAGCGCCATCGGTTACCCCGCGGCCAGCTTCTTCGCCTTCTCGACCGCCTCTTCGATGCCGCCGACCATGTAGAACGCCTGCTCCGGCAGGTCGTCGTGCTTGCCTTCCACGATCTCCTTGAAGCCGCGGACGGTGTCCTTGAGCTCGACGTACTTGCCGGGGTTGCCGGTGAACTGCTGGGCGACGGTGAAGGGTTGCGAGAGGAAGCGCTGGATCTTGCGCGCGCGCGCGACGGTGAGCTTGTCGTCCTCGGAGAGCTCGTCCATGCCGAGGATGGCGATGATGTCCTGGAGATCCTTGTAGCGCTGCAGGGTCTCCTGGACCTTGCGGGCGACCGTGTAGTGCTCGACGCCGACGACGAGCGGGTCGAGGATGCGCGACGTCGAGTCGAGCGGGTCCACGGCCGGGTAGATGCCGATCTCGGTCAGCTTGCGGGAGAGCACCGTGGTCGCGTCGAGGTGCGCGAACGCGGTCGCCGGGGCCGGGTCGGTGAGGTCGTCGGCGGGGACGTAGATCGCCTGCACCGACGTGATGGCGCCCTTCTGCGTGGAGGTGATGCGCTCCTGCAGCTCGCCCATCTCCGTGGAGAGCGTCGGCTGGTAACCGACGGCCGACGGGATGCGGCCGAGGAGGGCGGACACCTCGGAGCCAGCCTGCGTGAACCGGAAGATGTTGTCGACGAAGAGCAGCATGTCGCGGTTCTCGACGTCGCGGAAGTACTCGGCGACGGTGAGCGCCGAGAGGGCGACGCGGGCGCGGGCGCCCGGCGGCTCGTTCATCTGGCCGTACACGAGCACGCACTGGCTCTTCGAGAGATCGTCCTTGTTGATGACCCCCGACTCGATCATCTCGTTGTAGAGGTCGTTCCCCTCGCGGGTGCGCTCGCCGACGCCGCCGAACACCGAGAAGCCGCCGCGCTTCTTCGCGACGTTGTTCACGAGCTCCATGAGGAGCACGGTCTTGCCGACGCCGGCGCCGCCGAAGAGGCCGATCTTGCCGCCGCGGAGGTACGGGGCGAGGAGGTCGAGCACCTTGATGCCGGTCTCGAACGCCTCGATCTTGACGTTCTGCTCGACCAGGGTCGGCGCCGCGCGGTGGATCGGGAGCCGCTGCGTCGCCGCGACCGGGCCGCGCTCGTCGACGGGATCGCCGACGACGTTGAGGATGCGGCCGAGCACCGCCTTGCCGACGGGCACGGAGATCGGCGCCCCGGTGTTCTTCACGGGCATGCCGCGGACGAGGCCGTCGGTCGAGTCCATCGCGATGCAGCGCGCGGTGTTCTCGCCGAGGTGCTGGGAGACCTCGATGACGAGGTTGTCAGGCCGCTCGTCGATGCCCGGGTTCGTCACCGCGAGGGCGGTGTAGATGTCCGGGAGCGCGCCGGCCGGAAACTCCACGTCGATGACGGGGCCGATGACCTGCGTGATCCTGCCGTTCTGAACGTTCGTAGCGGTGGACATGTCTTCCTTTCAAACGACCGTTACTTGAGGGCCTCGGCGCCGCTCACGATCTCCATGAGCTCCTTCGTCACGAAAGCCTGGCGGGCGCGGTTGTACTGGAGGCTGAGCGACGTGATCATCTCCTCGGCGTTCTTGGTCGCGGACTCCATCGAGCTCATCCGGGCGCCGTGCTCCGACGCGGCGGACTCGAGGAGGGCGCGCCACACCTGCATGGAGACGTGCCGGGGGAGGAGGTCGGCGAGGAGCGCGTCGCGCGACGGCTCGTACTTGAAGTCGATCGACGCGCCGGACGCGTCGGCCTCGGCGGCGGTCTGGATGGGGAGGAGCTGGACCACCACCGGCTTCTGCGAGATGGCGCTCTTGAACTCGTTGTAGGCGAGGAAGACCGCGTCCACCTCGCCAGCGAGGTAGCGCTCCTGGTACTCGCGGGAGAGCGCCTCGGCCTTCTCGAACGTGAGGTGGGTCTGGACGCCGGTGAAGTCCTTGCGGACCTCGATCTTGCGGGCGCGGAAGTATTCGCGCCCCTTCTTGCCGACGGTGGACACCGCGACCTGCTCGAACCGCTCGGCGCTCTCGACCAGGAACCGCTGCACGCGCCGGCAGATGTTCGAGTTGAAGCCGCCGGCGAGGCCGCGGTCGCTCGTGATGACGACCACCTCGGCCCGCCGCTCGGCCCGCGCCGCGAGGAGCGGGTGCGCCGTGGCCTCGGCCTGCGCCGCCCGCGCCGCGACGCGGCCGAGCGTCTGCTCGAGCAGCATCGCGTAGGGACGGGTCTTGAGGATGGCGTCCTGGGCGCGGCGGAGCTTCGCCGCGGACACCATCTTCATCGCCTTGGTGATCTGCCGCGTCGACTTGACCGAGCCGATGCGGTTGCGAATGTCGCGAAGGGAAGGCACTCGAGACTCCTCGGAACCGCTTGACTAGCCCTCGATCTGGAAGACGCCGGCGAACTCCGTGAGCGCAGCGTTGAGCTCGCCCTTGATGGAGTCGTCGAGCGCCTTCTTCTCGGCGATCGTCTTCGCGATGCCCGGGTGGCGCGCGTCGAGGAACTCGACGAGCTCCTTCATGTAGCGCCCCACCTGCGCGGTCGGGACCGGACGGATCCAGCCGTGGCCGTCCGCGTCCTTCATCGTCGCGGCGTAGATCTGGATGACCTGCTTCTCGACGGGCATCGGCTGGTACTGCGCCTGCTTCAGCACCTCGACGAGCCGCTCGCCGCGGGCCAGCGTCTCCTGGGTGGCCTTGTCGAGGTCGGAGCCGAACTGCGCGAAGGCGGCGAGCTCGCGGTACTGGGCGAGGTCGAGCTTCAGCGACCCGGCGACCTGCTTCATCGCCTTGATCTGCGCGGACCCGCCGACGCGGGACACCGAGATGCCGACGTTAATGGCCGGCCGGACGCCCTGATAGAAGAGGTTCGTCTCGAGGAAGATCTGGCCGTCCGTGATCGAGATGACGTTCGTCGGGATGTACGCCGACACGTCGCCGGCCTGCGTCTCGATGATGGGGAGCGCGGTGAGCGACCCGGCGCCCTCCTTGTCGGAGAGCTTCGCGGCGCGCTCGAGGAGGCGGCTGTGGAGGTAGAACACGTCGCCCGGGTACGCCTCACGCCCAGGCGGCCGGCGGAGGAGCAGCGAGAGCTGCCGGTACGCCACGGCCTGCTTCGAGAGGTCGTCGTAGATGATGAGGGCGTGCCGCCCGGTGTCGCGGAAGTACTCCGCCATCGTGACGCCGGTGTACGGCGCGAGGTACTGCATCGGGGCGGCGTCGGACGCGTTGGCCGCGATGACCGTGGTGTACTCCATCGCGCCGTACTTCTTCAGCGTGTCCACCACGCGGGCGACCGTGGACTGCTTCTGCCCGATGGCGACGTAGAAGCAGTAGAGGTTGTTCCCCTTGTTGTTGATGATCGCGTCGATCGCGAGGGCGGTCTTGCCGGTCTGGCGGTCGCCGAGGACGAGCTCGCGCTGCCCGCGGCCGATCGGCACGAGGGCGTCGATCGCCTTGAGGCCGGTCTGCATCGGCTCGTGCACCGACTTGCGCTTCACGATGCCGGGGGCCTTGATCTCGATCTTGCGGGTGTGCTTCGCGTTGATCGCGCCGCGGCCGTCGATGGGGTTGCCGAGGCCGTCCACCACGCGGCCGAGCAGCTCCTCGCCCACCGGCACCTCGGCGATCTTCCCGGTCCGCTTGACGGGGTCGCCCTCGCGGATGTGCGAGAACTCGCCCATGATCGCGGCGCCGACGTTGTCCTCCTCGAGGTTCAGCACGAGGCCGCGCGTGCCGCCCGGGAACTCGAGCAGCTCGCCGGCCGCAGCGCCGGCCAACCCGTAGACGCGAGCCACGCCGTCGGCCTGGCTGAGGACGGTGCCGGTCTCGGCGACGTCGAGCTTCTTCCCGTAATCCTTGATCTGCTCGCGGATGATGCGGCTGATCTCGTCGGCGCGGATTTCCATCGATGTCTCCGGAACTGCTTCGTTAGACGATTGCTGAAGAGGGTGACTACTGCTTCAAGGTCTTGCGGAGGTCCTCGAGCTGCGTGCGGACCGAGCCGTCGTAGACGAGGCTGCCAACCTGGGCGACCACGCCGCCGAGGAGGGCGGGATCCACGGCGCGGTCGAGCAGCACCTTCGCCCGGGTCGCCTGCGAGAGCTTGTCGGCGATCGCCTGGGCGGCCGCCACGTCGAGCGGAACCGCCGAGGTGATCTTCGCGCGGACGCGGCCGAGCTTCTGGTCGGCGAGCTCGCGGAAGGCATCGACGACGCCGCTCAGATACGTGAGCCGGTTCCGGTCGCCGAGGAGGAAGAGGAGGTTGGTCGGCTCGGGATCGAGCCGAAGGGCGGACGCGAGCTGCTCCACGATCGCCCGCCGCTGCTCTCGAGAATAGACGGGGTTGGACAGGACATCGCGAAGGTCGGGCGACGCCGCGACGGCCTGCTCCAGCGCGAGGAGCGCATCGCTCCACGGCTCGACTCGACCCGTCTCAACGGCGAGGGCGAACAGCGCCTTGGCGTACCGCCGGGCAATTGAACCCATGATCATAAGGGAGGCGCTCCGTAGCACGGTGTGGGTGTAGCGGTCAAGGGCTCTTCGCCCAGAACTTACGTGGACTTGGGCGCTCCGCGATCCCGTTTGACAGCCCGCCCACCGCCCTTACGTTCGCCGAACCAAAAAGGAGGATGAAAATCATGGCGATGCTCACAAGGCTTGAACCCTTCCGTGACCTCGCTCGGCTTCAGGACGAGATGTCTCGCATGTTCGACGATCGGCTGTACCGGGCCGGGGAATCGGTCGGCTGGACGCCCGCCTGCGACATTTACGAGGACGAGGAGGGCGTTACCCTTCGGTTCGACCTCGCCGGAGTGGAGCCGAAGGACGTGGACGTGCGGTTCGAGAACGGCGTCCTGACCCTGCGCGGGGAGCGGAAGCTCGAGCGGGAGGAGAAGCGCGAGAACTATCACCGCGTCGAGATGTCCTACGGGACCTTCACGCGCTCCTTCACGCTGCCGAGCACCGTGGACGCCGAGAAGATCCGGGCCGAGTCGAAGAACGGCATCCTCACCGTCGCCCTGCCGAAGAAGGCCGAGGCCAAGCCCCGCGCCATCCAGGTGAAGGTGTCCTGACGGCTCTGAGCGGCTCCGCTCCCGACGAGCGGACCGGGCTCTGCCCTCGGATACGGAAAGAGCGGGCCGCCCACACCGGGCGCCCGCTCTTTTTTACGTCAAACGGACGCCGCGCCGCGTCAGGACTTGACCGCCGCGACGGGCGCCGGAAGCGGAGCAGGCTTCGACGAGCCTGAGCCCTTCTCGGTCCCTTCCATCTTGCACTGACCCTCGAACGTGACGCCCTTCTCGATCATGAGCGAAGGGGTCTCGATGTTCCCGCGCATCTTGGCGGGGTGGTGAAGCTCGACCGCGTTCTTCGCGCGAACGTTCCCCGTGATCTCCCCGTGGACGATGACGGTCCCGCAGGTGATCTCCGCGGAGATCTTCGCGCCCTCGCCGACGACGAGGACGTCGTTCGTGACGATCGTGCCGGTGAACTTGCCGTCGATCCGGACGGTCCCCTCGAACGTCAGCTTGCCTTCGAACTCCGACCCGCGGCCGAGGAGGGCATTCAGATCGCCCGAGACGGTGGGGACGGACGTCAGCTCTTCACGCTTCAGCATGGCCATGGAAATGGGCTCCTCGTTCCGAGATGGCTTCGGGGGCGTGGGCGCTGCCGGTGCGTCCGCGCCGGGGACCGGCGCCTCATCCCGCAGCTTGCTCCAGAAAGACATCCTTCCTCGCTGGTGGTGACTGGGTGATCTCCCCAGTGCGATGTGTCCCCGGAATCGGGGACGGCGAACCCTACTGTTACGCTCCGATCTTGGCGAGTATTCCGTCGAGCTCGTCCAGGGAGGTGTACTCAATCTCGAGCCTTCCGGCGACCGCGGACTTGGGGAGGACGCGGCACTTCGCACCGAGCCTCCGCTGCAGGCGCTGGGAAAGGTCCTTGATCGCGGGCGAGTCCGTGGCGACGGCGGCCGCCCCCTTCTTCGCCGGCTTCTGGGTCAGGCCCCGGACCAGGGCCTCGGTCGCTCGCACGGAGAGACCCTCGCGGATGGCCCGCTGGGCCGTCTTCCGGATCGCTTCCACGTCGTCCAGCCCGAGGAGGGCGCGGGCGTGCCCCATGTCGAGCTGGCCGCCACGCACCGCCTCCCGGACCTCCTCGGGGAGCTTGAGGAGCCGGAGCGCGTTCGCGACGGTGGAGCGCTCCTTGCCGACGCGCTTCGCGATCTCGTCCTGGGTGAGCCCGTGGTCCGAGACCAGGACGTCGTAGGCCTCCGCCTCCTCGATCGCGTTCAGGTCGGCGCGCTGGATGTTCTCGACGAGGGCGAGCTCGAACGCCTCGCGGTCGGTCGCCTCGCGGAGGATCGCGGGGACCTCCTTCAGACCGGCGCGCTGCGCCGCCCTCCAGCGGCGCTCGCCGGCGAGGATCCGGTACTTGCCGCCGGCCTTGCGGACCAGGATCGGCTCCACCACGCCGTGCTCCCGGATGGACGCGGCGAGCTCCTCGAGCTTCGCCTCCTCGAACCGCTTGCGCGGCTGCTCGGGGTTCCGCTCCACCGCCTCGATGGGAAGCGTGAGGAGGGTGCGCCCCGGGACCGCTGGCGGCTGGACCATCGCCACGCTCGCCGGCGGCGGCGCGTTCGAGAGCAGGGCCGCCATCCCTCGGCCGAGGGCAGGGCGGCGCTTCTCGGCCATCGTCACGCAACACCTCCGTGCACGCCGAAGCGGTCCGTCACCTCGCGGGCGAGCTCGAGGTAGCTCTGACAGCCCTTCGACGTGACGTCGTAGAGCAGGATGGGCTTGCCGTGGCTGGGGGCCTCCGAGAGCCGCACGTTCCGGGGGATGACGGTCTTGAAGACCTGGTTCTCGAACGTGCGCCGGATCTCCTCCGCCACCTGGTTCGAGAGGTTGTTCGGCGAGAACATGGTGAGGACGATGCCGTCCACGATGAGATCCGGGTTGGCGCTCGCGCGGACCAGCTCGATCGTCTTGAGGACGTCCGCGAGCCCTTCCAGTGCGTAGTACTCGCACTGGAGCGGGATCACCACCCCCTTCGCGGCGACCAGGCCGTTCAGCGTGAGCAGGCCCAGCGACGGCGGGCAGTCGATGACCACGAATTCGTAGGACGGAGCGAGGACGTCCACCGCCCGCTTCAGCCGGTACTCGCGGTGCTCGAGCTCCGCGAGCTCGAGCTCTGCGCCGACGAGGTGCCGGGAAGCGGGCACCAGGTCGAGGAACTTGAGCTCCGTCTTCCGCACCGCATCGGCGATGGGGAGCTCGTCCACCAGCACCTCGTAGATCGACTTCTCGGACTCGTCGCGGCGCACGCCGAGCGCGCTCCCCGCGTTGCCCTGCGGATCGACGTCGATGAGAAGCGTCCGGCGCTCCGCTGCCGCGAGCGAGGCGGCGAGGTTCACCGCGGTGGTGGTCTTGCCGACCCCGCCCTTCTGGTTGGCGATCGTGATGATCCGGCTCATCGGACCCATTTCCATGGGGGGCTGATCCCCCGGCGACGTGTCGTGCACCGTTGTGACCCCATTCCCGTGACGGGCGGCCTGGAGGGCCGCGACGGGAGGAGGATGCCCGATCCCTCTGACAGACGTTCCACGTGGAACGTCTCGAAGCGGCGTCGAGCGGAGAGGGGACGACGTTCCACGTGGAACATCGTTCGGTTTTCCAGGCCGCGACCCGCGCCCCGCCCGCCTCCCGTCTCCCGGAACGCCCCAATGATCCGTCCGCCTCTCGAACGACGGGGATACGGCCTACGGCAATCGCTCCCGGCCGGCTGCCAGGCCATGAGACGCCGGTGACGGCCACGGGCTCGGCTCGCGCGGGCCAGTGCCTGGCTTCTGGCGAGACGGAGACGGCTCCGCTACGTGCGGCGTTACGCGTACCTGATGGCGACACCCACTCGCCTCGAGCTGCTGCAGCGCATGCTGCCTGCCTGCGCCGCCAGACTCCTCCCTGCGCTGCTCGCCCTTCGATTCCGGCGCGCAGCGCGCGCCGGAGCCTGTCCTGAGCGGAGCTGCCGCAGGCAGCGGAGTCGAAGGGCTCAGGGCGAACGGAACTTCGAAGCGCCTGCGCTGCTCGGTCGTCGTGTGCCCACGCTCGGCGACGGCGTCGTGTGCCTCGCGACGCACAACGCAAGAGGGGCCTAATCCACCGCTCTCGCGACCAGCCGCCGGACGTCGCCAGCCTGCGCTCCAGTTCCGGTACGTCTCGTGATGCTCAGCGCCTGCGAGCGTGTGGCGAGAGGCGCGAGCCACGAGGACTCGGACGGACTCCTCGGCCTCACCGGTACCGCTGCGGCACCTGGGGCTCGTGTTCCACGTGGAACGTGAGCCCCACACCTCGCGCGGGGCGGGAGAGATGCCACGTGCAACCAGGGGCCTTCGGCGGGATCCGCGCTCTTCGCCGCGCGGGACGAGGATGTACCGAAGCGCGCCCGAGGGCGCGCTACGCGCCGCAGGCTACCGCCGGCGCCAGCGGGCGATGGCCCGAGTCCCGTGCGAAAGGGGAAGCTCGAACCGCTCCAGCCCCTCGAGCTCGAGACCGTGAGCGACCCCGAGGGCGCGGAGGGCGTCCCGGTCGGCTTCTCGCCCCAGCATCGCGAGGAGGACGCCGCCCTCCGCGACGTAAGACGCGCCGAGCGGCACCCAGCGCTCCGGGTCCGCCAGGGCGCGGGAGACGACCGCCTCGGCCCGAGGAAGCCCCTCGGCCTCCGGGCGACCCTCCGCCCGCGCCACCACCCCGCGGACGTCCACCCCGAGCTCGACCGCGACGGCCTTCACGAAGGCGATCTTCTTCGCCACCGAATCGCAGCAGGTGACGGCAAGGTCCCGCCGGGCGCAGGCGAGCGGGATGCCGGGGATTCCCGCGCCGCTCCCCACGTCGAGCAGCGTCCGCGCGTCCCCGAGGGCGGGGAGCAGGGCGAGGCTGTCCACGAGGTGCTTCTCGGCGACGGCCGCGGGATCCGTGATGGCGGTGAGGTTCACCTTCCGGTTCCAGACGAGGAGCCGATCCGCGTAGCGCTCGAGCAGCGCGCGGCCCACGGCGTCCACCGGAAGATTCAGGGACTCGAGGCCAGCGGCGAGAGCCTCGTGGAAGGCGCGCTCCATCGCGGTCCCGACCTAGAGGCGCTTCCGACCGATCGCCGCCTCGACCTCGGCGACGTGGGCGGCGAGGTACTCCGCCACCTCCTCGTCGGTCAGCTCGAGGTCTCGCAGGACGCCCTCGTAGACGAACCGGAAGCCCTGCTGGTACTGCGGCTCCTGCAGCTCGAACGAGCGCCGGAGCACCGCCGCGGAGAAGAGCCGCTCCGCCTTCGTCTTCGCCTTCGCCAACCGACTACCCCTCGCGCCGCGACGGAACGATCAAGAGCTGCCGGAACAGCCCCTCGCCCTCGCTGTGGGTGGTGACGCCCTCGGCGTCCAGCAGGGCGAGGTGGATCTGCCGCCGCTCCCGGGCGCTGATGGGGGCGACCGCGAGCACCTTCCCCATCCGCCGGGCCGCCGCGGCGAGCCGCTCCGCCATCGCCTTCACGGCCGGGTCGCCCTCCTCGCGGAAGCCACCCACGTCGAGGTTCACCCACTTCCGCCCCTCGGCGCGGGGGTTCACGACCCGGTTCACGAGGTACTGGATCGCCTCGACCAGGGGCGACGGGAGCTCGACGCCGCTCCCCGACGCCGGGGTGAGGGAGATGCCGATCGCCTCCGGCGTCTCCTTCACCTCGACCTGGACGTCCGCCCCGAGCCGGCGGAACAGCTCCACGCAGAACGCTCGCGCCCGCTCGACCTTCTCGGGCGCCTCGCGCGGCGGCGGCGCGCCCGTCTTCTCGCTGCCTTCGTCCATGGCCCCTCCGCTACTTCGTCGCGGCGGCGACGGGCGCCGCCTGGTGGCGCATCATCACCTGCTGCTGCACGATCGAGACGAGGTTGTTCACGAAGATGTACAGCGTGAGCCCCGCCGGCACGTTCAGCATCAGAATCGTGAAGAACGCCGGGAAGAAGTAGAGCATCATCTTCGCCTGCGAGCTGTCCGCCGGCTGCGGCGAGAGCTTCTGCGTGAGGAAGCTCGAGACGCCCATCAGGATCGGCAGCACGTAGATCGGATCCTTGAGCGTCAGATCGTGGATCCACAGGAACTGCTCCCGGTACAGCTCGACCGACGTCTGGAGCGCGGCGTACAGCGCGAACCAGATCGGCATCTGGAGCAGCATCGGGAGGCACCCGCCGAGCGGGTTCACGTGGTGCTGCTGGTAGAGCTGCATCGTCGCCATGTTCAGCTTCTCGCGATCGTTGCCGAACTTGGCCTTGAGCTTCTCCACCTCGGGCTGGAGCTTCCGCATCTCGTTCATCGACTGCATCGACTTGAACGTGAGCGGGAAGAGGACCAGGCGGACGAGCAGCGTGAGCAGGATGATGGCGACGCCCCAGTTGCGGACGAGCGCCTCGAGCCAGCGCATCACGTAGAGCAGACCGCGGGCGAAGAGCGCGAACGGCCGCGCCATCGCGCCGTAGTCGATCGCGCTGTCGAACGAGCGGCCGTACGCCCGGAGGGTGTCGAGCTCCTTCGGACCGGCGTACACGACGCTCTGGAGCCGGCGGGCGCCGCCCTCGATCGGCACGTTCACCGCGGTGAAGCCGGCGCCGGCCACGGGGCCGTGGGCGAAGACGCAGGTCCCGACCGGCTCGGACGGCAGCACCGCCGCGACGAAGTAGTGCTCGTCCAGGCCCGCCCAGGCGACCTGCCCCTCGACCTTCGCCGGAGCCTTCTCGCTCGCGAGATCGAAGCGCTCCGTGTCCTTCCCGCCGCGGCAGACCGGCCGGACGAAGTCGAGCGCCGGGCCGGAGAGGAGGCCTCCCGACTTGGTGTTCGGCGGCATGTAGGCCGGGTACAGGATGGCGAACGAGCCGGGCGCCTGCGCACCGCTCACCTCGACGTCGAAGGCGAGCTCGTAGGGCTTGCCGGTGAGGCGGAAGGTCTTGCGGACGGCGAGGGCTCCGGCGCGACCCTCGAACACGACGGACTTCGCGTCCCGGGAGACGACCCGCATCGGCGCGCGCGCCGCCGGGTCGCTCGCGGCGTCCTGCGCACCGCCGAGCTCGGGCGAGGCCACCACCGCGAGCGGGTAGGGCTGCCCGGCGGCGACGTGGACGAGGTCGATCTGCTCGGTCTTGCCCTTCTCCTCGCGCCGGTACTTGCTCGCCTCGAGGACCAGGCTCTTGAGCGCGCCGCCGTGCGAGGTGAGCGTCGCCCGGAAGCCCTCGCCGGCGAGGACGACCGTCTCCTCCGGCGTCTCGGGGGCGGGAGCGGCGGCGACCGGCGCGGCGGGGGCGATCGGTGCGGCCGCCTCCTGCTTCGGCTCGGTCTTGGCGGTCGAGGCCGGCCGGGGCTGCGACTTCGACTTCGGCTGCAGATACGACCACACGGCGACGAGCCCCGTCATGAGGACCATCGCGACGATCAAGCGGCGGGTTTCAGCGCCCAAGGTCTACCTCTTTGGAGTGAGCTCCGGCACGGGATCGATCCCGCCCGGATGGAATGGATGGCACCGGCTGAGGCGCCGGATCGTGAGCCAGGACCCGCGCAGCGCGCCGTGCCGCTGGAGCGCGGTGACCGCGTACGCCGAGCAGCTCGGGTAGAAGCGACAGGCCGGTGGGAGGAGCGGCGAGATCAGCCGCTGGTACAGGCGCACGAGGAGGACGAGCGCCCGGGCGATCACCCGCGCCCTCCGGGCCGGTTGAGCGCATCGCGCGCCGCGAGGAGCGCCTTGCGCGCTCCCTCGAGCCCCATGGTGCGAGCGGACGGGCGAGCGATCACGGCCAGGTCGATCGCGGGAAGATCGCCGTCCAGGGAACGCCAGGCCTCTCGGACCCAGCGCTTGACCCGGTTGCGCTCGACCGCGTTTCCGACCTTCGACGACACCGTGATCCCGATCCGCGGACGGGGCCCTCCGGAGTCGCGCCCGACCACGAGCACGTCCCCGGAATAGAGCCGTCTTCCGCGCTGCTGGACCTGGAGAAAATCATGCCGGCGCCGCAGCCGCGCCGCCTTCGAAAGCTTCACTTCTTTCAGCTACTTCGTCGGCGCCTTCGCGGTGAGGCGCTTGCGCCCCTTCGCCCGGCGCGCCTTGATGACGTTGCGCCCGCCCGGCGTCCGCTGACGCTTTCGGAAGCCGTGCGTGCGATTCTTCTTCACCTTCTTCGGTTGATAAGTCCGCTTCATGGCGCGGCAACCTCCCCGATCACACCACGGATGTCAAGGTTTCCGCACACTTCGGGGCTCACGCCCGATCCCTCCCCCGAACCGCCCCGAAGGCAGCACCGGAAACCTCCGTCCTTTCGCGAGTGATCCAACTCGGCCTTGATCCTCCAAGCCGACCTTGGCTACCTTCCGCGCCACGCACCACGGGCCCGACCCGCTCCTCGCGACTGCGAGCAGCGATCGCCGCCGCGCTCTCGAAGGGGGAGCGCGGCCGGGTGGCCATTTTGTCTTTGAGAGGGGGGACTAGGGATGGACGTTTCCGCGAGCGCTCAGATGCTCACGCCGCTCGACGACCTCTGGTCGCGGATCGACTCCTCCCTCCGCGCGCGCCTCCGCCCCGACCTCTATGAGCGCTGGTTCGCGCCCCTTCGGCCGATCGCGCTCGGCGACGGGCGGCTCCAGATCGGCGCGCCCGATCGGTTCCACCGGGACTTCGTCGAGGACCACTACCGCTCGCTGTTCGAGGAGTGCGTACCCGCCCTCGCCGGCGAGCGGATCCGGATCGTCTTCGCGGTGGACGACTCCCCGCGCCCGCCGCCGGCGGCGGAGGTCACCGCCCCGATCGCCGCGCCCGCCCCGCGCCACGCCGACCCGCTGATCGACCCCCGCGACTCCCGCCCGAACACGCGCTACACCTTCGACACCTTCGTGGTCGGCGCGTCGAACCACTTCGCCTTCGCCGCGGCCCAGGCGGTCGCCGCGAACCCCGGGCGCACCTGGAACCCGCTCTTCCTCCACGGCGACTCCGGGCTAGGGAAGACCCACCTCCTCCACGCCGTCGCCCACTCCATCGTCGAGAAGAGCGGCGGCCGCGTCGCGATCGTCTCGTCCGAGCGCTACACGAACGACTTCGTGGCCGCCCTCTCCAAGGGCACGATGGACGACTTCCGGCGCAAGTACCGCGAGTGCGCGGCGCTCCTCGTGGACGACGTCCAGTTCCTCGCCGGCAAGGACAAGACCGCGGAGGAGTTCTTCCACACGTTCAACGAGCTCCACGATCACCACGTCCAGATCGTCCTCTCGAGCGATCGCTCGCCGAAGGAGCTGAAGGGACTCGACGAGCGGCTCTGCTCCCGCTTCGAGTGGGGGATGCGGGTCCAGATCGAGGCGCCGGAGTTCGAGACGCGCGCCGCCATCCTCAAGAAGAAGGCCGACCTCGAGAGCATCGACCTCCCCGACGAGGTGACCCAGCTCCTCGCCCAGCACATCCGCTCGAACGTCCGCGAGCTCGAGGGCGCCCTCATGCGCCTCGCCGCCTTCGCCTCCTTGAAGAGCGAGCCCATCACCATCCCCCTCGCCCGCGACGTCCTCTCGGACGTCATCCCGCCGGAGGGCTACCGGCCGTCGATCGAGCGGATCCAGGAGGAGGTCGCCGGGTACTTCGGCCTCACCGTCGCGAAGCTCACGAGCTCCTCGCGCGAGCAGAAGATCGCGCTGCCGCGCCAGATCGCGATGTGGCTCTGCCGCGAGCTCGCGAAGGAGACGCTCCAGCTCATCGCGGAGAAGTTCAACAAGAAGGACCACACGACGGTCATCTCGGCCGTGGAGCGCGTCCGGTCGCTGCTCGCGGTGGACGAGGGCGTGAAGACCGCCGTCCGCACGCTGACGAGCAAGCTCGCCCCTTGATGGCGCTCCCCGCCGACGCGCAGAGCAGCCGCGGGCCCGCCCGGCCGAGCGTGGACGCGCTCGCGACCGTTCGCGGCCTCGCATCGACCCCCATCCATCGTTCCGCTTCGCCCGGCGTCTGCGCCAGGGCGCCTCGCCGTCGCGCGCTCGCGACGACTTCACGCCGCTGCTGCGTCCCAGGGTCCGTGTGGATCGCGCGTGGATCGCATGTCGCACCGGCTGGGGATACGATGTGGGTGGCTGTTGACACTCTTTCGCGCGGCGCGCTACACAAACTCGACCCGCGCGGATCCCCCGTGTTGTCCAGGGTGAAAAGGGCAGTCGATCCGGTGGAGAAGGCCTCTTTTCCACAGCGTCCCGCCCCCTGCTTCGGCGACGGATCAGAGAAGAAAGAGGATCTCCCATGGAACTGAAGATCGGCGTCTCCGAGCTGTCGCGCGCGCTCGGCCGTTCGCAGGGCATCGTCGAGAAGAAGAGCACGATGCCGATCCTCTCCCACGTCCTCCTCGAGGCGAAGAACGGAACGGACCTCATCGTCTCCTCGACCGACCTCGACCTCGCGGTCTCGTCCGAGCACCACTGCGAGGTGATGACGCCCGGCGCCGTGGCGGTCTCGGCCCGGCACCTCTACGACATCGTGAAGGCGCTGCCCGAGCAGACCGTCACCCTGAAGAAGGCCTCGAACAACTACCTCGAGGTCCGCAGCGGTCCCGCCGAGTTCAAGATGGTGGGGCTGCCGGCTGAGGACTTCCCGGCGCTCCCGAAGTTCGACAAGGTCCCCTTCGCCGACGTCGAGGCGCCCGTCCTCCTCGACATGGTCGAGCGGACCGCCTTCGCGGTCTCGACCGACGAGACCCGCTACAACCTGAACGGCGTCTACTTCGAGCCGAGCGCCGGCTCGCTCCGGCTGGTCGCGACCGACGGCCACCGGCTCTCCCTCGCCGAGAAGGCGCTCGACGCGACCTTCGGCCTGAAGCGCGGCGTGATCCTCCCGAAGAAGGGGCTCCAGGAGCTCCGCAAGCTCCTCTCCGAGGCGGTCGAGTCCGGCGAGGAGAAGCCGGAGGCGAAGCTCGGGTTCGTGGAGAACAGCGCGATCTTCCGCCGGCCCGGGGTGGTCCTGGTGATGCGGCTCATCGAGGGGCTGTTCCCGGACTACAAGCAGGTGATCCCCAAGGCCGGCGAGAAGGTCGTGAAGATCGGCCGCGGGCGCCTGCTCGAGACCCTCCGGCGCATCTCGCTCCTCTCCTCGGACAAGGCCCACGCCGTGAAGCTCGAGCTCGGCAAGGGCGTCCTCCGCGTGCAGTCGCAGAACCCGGACCTCGGCGAGGGCAAGGAGGAGGTCCCGGTGGACTACGCCGGCGAGCCGCTCAAGATCGGCTTCAACGCGCGGTACCTCATGGAGGTGCTCGCGGTGGTGAAGTCCCAGGACGTCGTCCTCGAGCTCGCGGACGACCTCTCCCCCGGCGTCCTGAAGGGCGCGGGGGAGGAGGACCAGGGCTTCACGGCGGTCGTGATGCCGATGCGCATCTGACGTCCCGCCGGTGAGGCTCCTCTCGCTCCACGTCCGGGACTTCCGGAACCTCGCCGCGGTGGAGCTCCTGCCGTCGCCGCGGGCGACGATATTGGTCGGCGACAACGGCCAGGGGAAGACCAACCTCCTCGAGGCGGTCTACCTCCTCACCACCCTCAAGCCGCTCCGCGCCTCGCGCCTCCAGGAGCTGGTCCGCTTCGGCGCCGCCGCCGCGGAGGTGGCAGGCGACTTCGACGGGCCGGGCGGCGTCCGGCGCGTGGCGGTCCAGGTCGGCGAGGGGGGACGGACCGCGCTCCTCGACGGCAAGCCCCTCGGGTCGAGCGGGCGGCTCGACGACTACTTCGAGGGGCTCGCCTGCGTCTGCTTCTCCCCGGACGACCTCCTCCTCGTGAAGGCCGGACCGGACGGGCGCCGTCGCTTCGTGGACCGCGCCGCGTTCAACCGCTGGCCGGCGGTGCTCGGTGAGGCCCGCGAGTACGTCCGGGCGCTGCGGGCCCGGAACGCGGCCCTCCGCGCCGGGATGGGCGAGGTCGAGGAGAGCTTCCGGGGTCCGCTGGTCCGCGCCGGAGCGCGGCTCCTGGTGCGTCGGATGGCGCTGGTGGCGGAGCTCGCGCCGCGGGTGCAGGCGGCCTTCGCGGAGATCTCCGGCCCGGGCGCTCCCGAGGTGCGCTTCGCCTACCGGCCCGCCCACGGTCTGCGGCTCGACGGCGACGAGGCGGCGCTCGCGGCGGCGCTCTCCGAGCTCCTCGCCGCGCGCCTCGAGCGCGATCGCGAGAAGGGGTTCACCACCGCCGGACCGCACGCCGACGAGCTCACCCTCGCCCTCGACGGGAAGGGCGCCAAGCTCTTCGGGAGCCAGGGCCAGCAGCGGGCGCTCGTCCTCGCGCTGAAGATCGCCGAGATCGAGAACCTGCGCGCCGCGCTCGGTCGGCCGCCGCTCCTCCTCCTCGACGACGTGTCCTCCGAGCTCGATCCGGCGAAGAACCGCTACCTGCTCGCCTACCTCGGAGGGCTCTCCGCCCAGGCCTTCCTCACCACGACCGACCGGCGCCTGCTCGACCCGGCGGCGGGGCCCGACACCGCCTTCTACAAGGTGGAGAACGGGGTGGTCTCCGCGCTCGTTTAGTGAATGAAAACGGCGGCTTCGCTGTTAGGGAGATCGTTGCCGCGGACGCTCCCTCCTGATATATCGAAGTGTTCCCCGATTACTAACCTCCGAGAACCCTTCGGAGAAACCTGAGCGAGGCCCCCCTGGATACCACCGCCGAGAACATCCCGAACCCGAACGCCACCGGCGACGCGGAGTACGGGACCGACACCATCAAGGTGCTCGAGGGGCTCGAGGCCGTCCGCAAGCGCCCGCACATGTACATCGGCGACGTCGGGGCGCGCGGGCTGCACCACCTGGTCTACGAGGTCGTCGACAACTCGGTCGACGAGGCGATGGCCGGGCGGGCGAGCGAGATCAACGTCGTCATCCGCGCCGACAACTCGGTCACCGTCGTGGACAACGGCTCCGGGATCCCGGTCGGCCCTCACCCGACGGTGAAGGGGATGGACACGCTCGACGTGGTGCTCACGAAGCTCCACGCCGGCGGCAAGTTCGAGTCGAACGCGTACAAGGTCTCGGGCGGCTTGCACGGCGTCGGCGTGACCTGCGTGAACGCCCTCTCGGAGTGGCTCAAGGTCGAGGTCTACCGCGAGGGGAAGGTCTGGGCGCAGCGGTACGAGCGCGGCAACCCGATGGGCAAGGTCAGCGCCATCGGCGAGACCCAGCGGCGCGGCACCAAGATCACCTTCAAGCCCGACGCGACGATCTTCGAGACGACGGACTTCTCCTTCGAGACCCTCTCCGGCCGGCTCCGCGAGCTCGCCTTCCTGAACGCCGGCCTGCGGATCACCATCGAGGACGAGCGCTCGGGGAAGAAGCAGGAGTTCCTGTTCAAGGACGGGATCCGGGAGTTCGTCTCGTACCTGAACAAGGGCCGGACGGCGCTCTACGAGCCGCCCGTCGCGCTGCGCCAGGAGGTGGAGACGGAGCGCGGGACGGCGCTCGTCGAGATCGCCCTCCAGTGGAACGACGGCTACGACGAGAAGGTCTTCGCCTTCGCGAACAACATCCACAACCACGAGGGCGGCACCCACCTCATCGGCTTCAAGGCGGCGCTCACCCGCACGATCAACGCGTACGGGCAGAAGAACAACCTCTTCAAGGACCTGAAGGACGAGCTCCCCTCCGGCGAGGACATGCGCGAGGGGCTCGCCGCGGTGATCTCGATCCGCCTGCCGGGCGCGAGCTTCGAGGGGCAGACCAAGACGAGGCTCTCGAACACCGAGGCGAAGAGCATGGTCGAGACCATGCTCAACGAGCGGCTCGGCTCGTACCTCGAGGAGAACCCGAACGCCGCCAAGCGGATCTGCGCGAAGGTGTCGGAGGCGGCGCGGGCGCGGATCGCGGCCCGGAAGGCGCGCGAGACCGTCCGCCGCAAGGGCGCCCTCGACAGCGCCTCGCTCCCCGGCAAGCTCGCCGACTGCCAGTCGCGCGACCCGGCGGAGTCGGAGATCTACCTGGTGGAGGGCGACTCCGCCGGCGGCTCGGCGAAGCAGGGGCGCGACCGGCGCATCCAGGCGATCCTCCCGCTCCGCGGCAAGATCCTGAACGTCGAGAAGGCGCGCTTCGACAAGATGCTGTCGTCGGCGGAGATCGCGACGATGATCACCGCCTTCGGGACCGGGATCGGGCCCGAGGAGTACGACATCGCGAAGATCCGCTACCACAAGATCGTGATCATGACGGACGCGGACGTGGACGGGAGCCACATCCGCACGCTGCTCCTCACCTTCTTCTTCCGGCAGATGCCCGAGGTGGTGGAGAAGGGCTACCTCTACATCGCGCAGCCGCCGCTCTACCGCGTCGCGAAGGGGAAGAAGGAGAGCTACATGAAGGACGAGGCGGCGCTCGATGAGTACCTCCTCGGCCTCGGCACCGAGCACGCGAAGCTCGTGAGCGGCGACGTCGTCATCGCGGGGAAGGACCTCGCCCGCCTCGCCCGCGACGCCATCGCCTACCGCGCCCTCGTCGCCCGGGCCGACCGGCGCCGCGACGGCAGGATCGTGGACGCGGCGGTGCGGCTCGGCGACCTCGACCTCGAGCTCCTGAAGGATCACGAGAAGGTGAAGGCGCAGGTGCAGAAGATCTTCGAGCGGGCGCAGAAGCTCCATCCCGAGCTCGAGGTCCGCCTCGCCAAGATCGAGCGCGACGAGGAGCACGCCTGCGACGCGCTCGTCTTCCAGACCACGGTCTCGGGCGCGCCGCGGGAGACGCGCCTCGACTTCGACTACCTCTCCGGCGCGGAGTGGGGCGAGCTCGCCGCCATCCACGCGGCGCTCGCCGACATCGGCCCGGGGCCGTACCAGTTCGAGGCGCCCGAGGGGACCGAGGAGATCCCGGACGTGTTCGCGGCGGTGGAGGCGATCAAGAAGGCCGCCGCCCAGGGCCAGACCATCCAGCGCTACAAGGGGCTCGGCGAGATGAACCCCGAGCAGCTCTGGGAGACCACGATGGATCCCGCCCGCCGGACCATGCTCCAGGTCCGGGTGGACGACACCGCGGGGGCGAACGAGGTCTTCTCGATCCTGATGGGCGACGCGGTCGAGCCGCGGCGCGAGTTCATCGAGAAGAACGCCCTCGACGTCCAGAACCTGGACATCTGACCCGGCGGGCTTCGCCCGGCCGGCAGCGCACGCACCAGGAGAGGACCCCATGCCCCGCACCGTCTTCGCCGCCCTCGGCACGTACGTCCCCGATCGCGTGGTGACGAACGAGGACCTCACGAAGGTGATGGACACCTCGGACGCCTGGATCCAGGAGCGCACCGGGATCCGCGAGCGGCGCTGGGTCCGCGAGGGGACGGAGAACTCGGATCTCGCGCTCGAGGCGTCGCGACGGGCGCTCGCGAAGGCCGGGTGGGAGCCGAAGGACGTCGAGGCGATCGTCTACGCGTCCCTCTCGTCGGATCACATGTTCCCGGGCGACGGCTGCGCCCTCAACGCGAAGCTCGGGATCCCGGGCGTCCCCGCCCTCGACGTCCGCAACCAGTGCTCGGGCTTCCTCTACGGCCTCGCCGTGGCCGACGCCTGGATCCGGACCGGGATGTACCGGCGGGTGCTGCTCGTCGGCTCGGAGATCCACTCCACCGGCCTCGACGTCTCGACGCGCGGCCGCGACGTGGCGGTCATCTTCGGCGACGGCGCGGGGGCGGCGCTCCTCGAGGCGACGGAGGAGCCCGGGCGCGGCGTCCTCTCCTGCCACCTTCATGCCGACGGCCGGTTCGTGAAGGACCTCTCCACCGACGCGCCGGGCTCGAAGTACCACCCGCGGGTGCAGCCCCGGATGCTCGAGGACGGGAGCATCTACCCGCACATGGAGGGCCAGAAGGTGTTCAAGCACGCCATCGTCCGGATGCCCGAGGTGATCCGGGAGGCGCTCGCGAAGAACGGCCTCGAGGCGAAGGACCTGAAGCTGCTCGTCCCGCACCAGGCCAACCTCCGGATCAGCCAGATGGTCCAGCGCGCCCTCGGGCTGCGGGACGACCAGGTCTTCAACAACATCCAGAAGTACGGCAACACCACCGCCGCCTCGATCCCGCTCGCGCTCGAGGAGGCGATCGAGGCGCGCGGCGTCCAGCGCGGGGACCTGGTGGGGCTCGCCGCTTTCGGGGCCGGCTTTACTTGGGCGAGCGCCCTGGTACGCTGGTAATCGCTTGATCTCAATCAGCGGGCGAGGGGCCCGCTCGTGTCGCAACGCGCCGGGGGGAGCGCACGCCTTTTTCTTTCCGAAGGCAGGTCGCCCCGTGTCTCGCAACGCTACTGAGGCGTCGTCTAATGGCAGGACCGCGGACTTTGGATCCGCTCATGAAGGTTCGAATCCTTCCGCCTCAGCCACCCCCACGCCGCCGCCGCGGGCGGCGAGTCATCGCGCGGCGGTGAAGATCCTGCAGCGGCCGGCGCAGGTGGCGGTGGTCGGCCTCGGGGACCTCCCGCCGGGCGTCCTCGCCGGGATGAGGCACGCCATCGCGGAGGCGCTCGGCGTGGCGGCGCGCGGAGGGCCGGCGCTCGATCGGCCGCTCTACGCGTACAACGCGGCGCGGGGGCAGTACCACACGCCGGCCATCCTCCGGCGGCTCGCGTCGCTCCGGGCGGGCGCGGGCGGCGCGCCCGTCGTCGGGATCACCGCGGTGGACCTCTTCCTCCCCGAGACGCGCTACGTGCTCGGCGACGCCGACCGCGACGCGGGGGCCGCGGTGATCTCGATCTGCCGCCTCGCCGCCGCGGACCCGGAGGCGCTCGGCCGTCGCGCCCGGGTCGAGGCGATCCACGCGGCGGGGCAGCTCCTCGGGCTCTCGCATTGCGGCGACCACCGCTGCGCCATGTACCTCGCCGAGGAGGCGGTCGATTGCGATCGCAAGGGACCGGGGCTGTGCGGGTCGTGCCGGGCGGCGCTCGGGTTGCCCTGAGGCGCGCGCCTGGCGGGTGACGCGCCGGCGCGCGGGAGGCCCGCGCCGTGGGGGGACGCCATGAACCTGTGCCAGCGACGGCAGACGAGCTGCGGCGCGTGCTGCGGGCTCTACAACCGCGAGGACCTCTCTCGCGAGAGCGTCCGGGCCGAGCTCGAGCGGCGGACGCTCGCGCTGGCCCGCGTGCCGCGCACGCCCGAGGCGTTCCGGGTGGCGGCGCGCACCCTCGCCGCCGACGGACCGGCGCCGCTCTTCCCGTCGGTCCGGATCTGCCCGCTCCTCGGGTTCCTCGACGCGGGCGGCGAGCGGGTGGGGTGCCTCGGGCACCCGAAGGCGACCGGGGGCGCCGATCTGCGCGACTGCGGCGCCTACGACGTCCTGACCTGCGACGCGTTCCTCTGCCCGAGCCACGCCTGGCTCACCGAGGAGGAGGCGGAGATCGCCGCGACGGCGACCGGCGACTTCCACCTCTACGGCCTCGTGATCACCGACGTCCCGTTCCTGCGCGCCGCCCTGGATGGCGTGGCGGCGCGCACCGGCGCGCGCGTGCTCCTCCGGCACCTCGCGCACCCGCCGTTCCGCGCCGCGCTGGAGCGCCTCCTCGCGCTCAAGGAGGAGCTCGCGCCCGGCTCCGACGGGCTCTTCGGCGCGTTCCGGCCGGGGCGGGACGGCGAGCCGGTGCCGCGGCGGATCGACTACGACGCGCTCGGGCGCCCGGCCTCGCCGCACGACGAGATCCTCACCTGCGTGGGCGCGGATCCGCGCTCGGGGAACGACCTCGACACGCTCGAGTCCGAGGTTCGGGAGCGGCTCGACGCGTGCGCGCGCGCCTTCCCGACCGGCGGGACGACGCGGCGGTGACGGCGCCGCTGGCTTTCGTCGGGGCGAACGCCTGGGGCGGGGCGCACCGCGCGGCGGCCGGGAGGGGCGCCGACGACGACCGCGAACGCTACGGCTCGCGGCGAGGGGCGGCGGGGACCGCCGGGACCGCGGAGGCCTGGTCGGCGCCGGCGCGCGCGGAGTGATCGGAGAGCCCCCGCGCGACGATCTCGGCCACGTCGAGGACCCGGAGCTTCTCCTCGCGCCCGGTCTCGTTCACGGCGTCCTTCATCATCGTCAGGCAGAAGGGGCACCCCGTCGCCACCACGCCGCCCGCGTCGCCGAGGGTGGCGGCCGCCTCGGCGACGCGCGCCTGGTTCACGCGCGAGCCGAGCTTCTCCTCCAGCCAGAACCGGCCGCCCCCGGCGCCGCAGCAGAAGCCCTGGCGGCGGTTCCGCGGCATCTCGCGCACCGACACGCCCGCGGCGGCGAGCGCCTCGCGCGGCGCCTCGGTGATCCCGTTCCAGCGGGCGAGGTAACACGGATCGTGGAAGGTCACCTCGCCGAGCCCGGCCGCCGCGGTCGGGCGGAGCCGGCCCTCGCGCACGAGGCGCGCGATGAGCTCGGCGTGGTGGACGACCTCGTAGCGGCCGCCGAACTGGGGGAGCTCGTTGGCGAGGGTGTTCAGGCAGTGCGGGCACTGGACCAGGATCTTCTTCACGCCGTGGCCGTTCAGCGTCTCGACGAGGGCGGTCGCCTGCATCTGGAAGAGGTACTCGTTCCCGAGCCGGCGCGCGGCGTCGCCGGTGCAGGTCTCCTCCTCGCCGAGGATCGCGAACGAGACCTTCGCCTCGCGCAGGATCGAGACGATGGCGCGCGAGACCTTCCGCTGCCGGTCGTCGAAGGCCCCGGCGCAGCCCACGAAGAAGAGCCACTCGAACGGCTCGCCCGAGGCGGCGCGCGGGACGTCCAGGTCCTCGCACCACTCGGCGCGCTTGTTCGAGCCGATGCCCCACGGGTTGCCCTGGGTCTCGATCCCCCGGAACACGCGCTGCGCCTCGTCGGGGAAGGTCGCGTCCACCTGGACCGCCTGGCGGCGCATGTCCACGAGGCGCGGGATGTTCTCGATGAGCACCGGGCAGCCGGTCTCGCACCAGCCGCACGTGGTGCAGGCCCAGAAGGTCTCCGGCGGGACCACCGACGCGATCGGCGGGAGCGCCGCGAGGGCGGCGTCCCGCGCCGCCGGGTCCTTCGCGCGCGCCAGGGCGGTGAGCGGGGTCGCCACCTCGGCGAGGTGGTGGCGGATCGCGCGGTTCACCTCCTTGTGGCTGAGCGGCTTCCCGGTGACATAGGTCGGGCAGTGGGTCTGGCAGCGGCCGCACTCGGTGCAGCTGTAGACGTCCCAGGCCTCCTTCCAGGAGAGGTCCTTCACGGTGGCGGTGCCGAAGCGCGCGTCCTCGGCCTCGAGCTCGAGCTTCTGGAGCGCGCCGGTGGGCGGGAGCCGCGTGAAGAAGACGTTCGGGAGGGCGGTGATGATGTGGAAGTGCTTCCCGTAGGGGAGGACGTTCCCGAAGACGAGGATCAGGGCGAGGTGCAGCCAGAAGGCGGCCGCGCCGATCGCGAAGACGGCGCCGGGGGAGAAGCCGGCGGCGTAGAAGGCGTAGGCGGCGAGGGAGCCGGCCGGCGCGCTCCACTCGAGGACGGGCCGGACGAAGTCGGCGCGCCCCGTCGCAATCTGGGCACGGAGCGTGTCGTGGAACACGATGCCGGACGCGTCCCAGGCCATGTCGGTGACCATCAGGCCCGCGATGAAGAGGAGGATCACCACCCCCTCGGGCGAGCGCGTCAGCCGGTCCGGCCTGGTCACGAGCCGCCGCCACAGGAAGCCGGCGACGCCGACCAGCGCGCCGAGCACCACCAGGTCCTTCGCGAACAGGTAGGCGCGGCCGAGCGCCGACTCGGGCGCGAGGAGCGGGAGGTGGAAGCCCGCCGAGAACCCCATCCCGAAGAGCGTGATGGTCCGGAGCGCCAGGACGAGGAACGCCACGAAGATGAGGACGTGGAGCAGGCCGGGGCCGCGCTCCTCCGGATCGACGAGGCGCCGCTGGCCGAGGCCGAAGCGGAGCAAGGCGCGGAGCCGCTCTCCGGCGCGGTCGAGCCGGTCCTCGCGGCGGAGCGCGAGGAGCGGGGCGATGCGGCGGGTCATCGTGAAGGCGAAGACGAGCGCAGCGACCAGGAGCATGCCGGCGGTGAGGGCAGGGCTCATACCGACGACGCTAGCCTCGTCCTTGCTAAGACAGCAAGTTCATCCCCATGGGGGGCAGGCGAACGAACGCCGGCCCGGCGCTTGCGGCGGCGAGCGAAGGGCGGCCGCACCCGCACCAAAAGAAAAGGGCCGCCCGGAGGCGGCCCTCGATGATGCGGTGCTGACCTGGAGCGCTAGCGGTCGGCGCGGCCGTTTCCACGTCCGTTGCCGTTGCCCCGGCCCTGCTGCGGCTCGCTCCGCTGCCCCGGCCGCTCGGCGCGGCCGTTCCCGCGGCCGTTGCCGGGCGCCGGGCCCGTCACGGGCGTCGCGGCGTGAACCGGTGACGGCTGGGCCGGACCCGGCTGCGAGACCGGAGCCGGCTGGGACGCCGCCGCTCTGCCTGGGAAGTCGCCCGGCCGGGCGGAGCGGTCGTCGCGAACCGGCGTCGCGGCGGGCACCCGCCCGCGATCATCCTGACGCCCCTGGTTCGGGCGGCGATCGTCGAAACGGGCGCGGTCGTCCTGGCGATCCTGCCCCTGGTTCGGGCGGCGGTCGTCGAAGCGAGCGCGGTCGTCCTGACGCTCCTGCCCAGGGCGGCGGTCGTCGAAGCGAGCGCGGTCGTCCTGGCGATCCTGCCCCTGGTTCGGGCGGCGGTCGTCGAAGCGGGCGCGGTCGTCCTGGCGATCCTGCCCGGGGCGACGATCGTCGAAGCGAGCTCGGTCGTTCTGGCGGTCCTGCCCGGCGCGACGGTCGTCGAAGCGTGCGCGGTCGTCCTGGCGGTCCTGCCCGGGGCGACGATCGTCGAAGCGAACGCGGTCGTCCTGGCGATCCTGCCCGGGGCGACGATCGTCGAAGCGAGCGCGGTCGTCCTGGCGATCCTGCCCGGCGCGACGGTCGTCGAAGCGAACGCGGTCGTCCTGGCGCTCCTGCCCGGGGCGACGGTCGTCGAAGCGTGCCCGATCGTCCTGGCGATCCCAGCCTGGACGTCGATCATCGTAGCGACCGCGATCGTCGCGGCCGAGCTGACCGGGGGGCACGCCACCGTGACCCGGCGGGACGCTCCCGTGGCCGGGCGCGTCGACCCAGCGACCGCGCTCGTCGCGCGCCGGCGGATAGCTCGGGTACGGGGCCGGAGCGGGCGCCGGCGTCACCACCGGAGAGGGTCGCGGGGAGGGCTGCGGGATGGGCCGAGGGGAAGCGACCGGATACGGCGCAGGCCGCGGCGCGGGCCGCGGCGGCAGGCGCACGGGCGCGGGGCGCGGGGCAGGCGCGGGCCAGTAGCTCACCGGAGGTGGACGGTTCGCCCGGTACGGGCCCTGGTAGACGTAGCCCTCGCCACGGCGCCAGGTCCACTCCCGCCCGGCCGGCGGGTAGTAGTCGTGGACGTGCGGGCCGCGGAGGTAGCACCACCCGCCGCGAGGGAGCGGATGCCCCGCGTAGTAGGTGAACTGCCACGGGCCACGGTACGAGTAGTAGCCGTCCTCCTGCACGTAGAGCTGCGGCTGGTCCGGGTAGTAGTCGTGCTGGTGCCCGCCTTGCTCGTAGCACCAGCCGCCGCCGCGGCCGTCGGGGATGAAGTGCGGGCCGGCGTACCAGATCTCCACCGGCGCGGCCTCCGGCGCCGGTGGGACGTAGCTCGTGCTCGTCGCCTCGTAGCGGGCGGGCACGACCACGCAGCCCGTCGCGACCAGCAGGGTCGGGGCGAGCAGGACGAGTCGCTTCATGCGGTGGCTCCTTCGAGATGGGGACGCACGCGAGGAGACGGAGCGGCCGCGCGCGGGATTCAGCGCGGGCATGTTAGCAGCGGGCGTGCCGCGTTCCACCCAGCGGAAATCCAATGGGTTGCCGCCGCGCGTCACGGTGACGGTGTGCCGCCATGGCACGGAGCACCGCGCAAATGGGCGCGAGCCGGCGGGGAGCTCGTACCGCGCGTCGTCGGGAGCCCGAGCCGCACGCGCGGTATGCGGGTGTGCTTGCGGAGCACACCGAGGCGACTGGCTCATGAGTCGTGCGGAGCAGTACTAGTGCAACGTACGGCGGGGTGCGAGGCCGAGCCGCGACCTGGTGTAGCGGCGGAGGATCGTCCGGTACTCGTCCGCCGGGCGTGCGCCGGCGACGAGCCACTCGTCGGCGATGACGAGGGCGGGCGCGCCGCGGATCCCGCGGTCGATCGCCTCGTCCACGGACTCGCGAACCCTGCGCGCCGTCGCCGGCGCGACGAGCGCGCCGCTGAAGTGGGCGAGGTCGAGGCCGGCGCGCTCGGCGAGCTCGAGGAGGACGTCGGTCCGCGAGACGTTGAGGCCGCGGAAGAGGGCGGCCTCGCGGATCGCGGCGCGGAGGGCGGCCTCGTGGCTCTTCCCCTGGAGGCGGGCGGCCGCGAGGGCGTTGAGCGCCGGGAGCGAGGTGAGCGGCGGATCGCGCGAGAGCCAGAGATCCGGGACCGTGCCGGCCGCCTCCGGCTCCTTGGCGGCCTTGCGCGCGGACCGGGCGAGCTCCCGCAGCTCGCCCCGCGACATGGCGCGGTCGTCGTCCACCCGCGTCGGGAATGACGCGAGCGTCAAGGCGAAGCCGCCGGCGAGATCGTCCATCGCGGCGCGGACCCGCCGCTCGGCGACGAGGCACCAGGGCGAGAGCGGATCCTCGTAGAGGACGAGCGGGATGGGCTCGGTGTGGCGGGTCCGGGGCACGGTCGGCCGCGGATTCTACTTGCGGCACCCGATCGGGAGAAGCGGCGGACGGACGCCTGCTCGTCAGGCGCGCAGGTCACTCATGGTGCGAGCGGGCGGTCCGTGGGGACGACCGGCGCCGTCAGCGCACCAGGTGGCCGCCGGCGTAGCCGGAGTGGCGGGCGTGTGCGTACTCCACCGCGTGCTGCACGTAGGCGGTGGCGATGTCCTTCCCGGTCGCGGCCTCGAGCCCCTCGAACCCCGGGGAGGAGTTCACCTCCATGATCATCGGCCCGGTGCGCGCCTCGAGCATGTCCACGCCGGCGACCTCGAGCCCCATCACCCGCGCCGCCTTGACGGCGGTCTCGGAGTACTCCCGGTCGAGGTCGAGCGGCTCGGCGACGCCGCCGCGGTGGATGTTCGAGCGGAACTCCCCGGCGCGTGCGGTGCGCCGCATGGCGGCCACCACGCGGTCACCGACCACCAGCGCCCGCACGTCCTTCCCGCGCGACTCGGCGACGAGCTCCTGGAGGAGGATCTCCTGCCCGAGGGTCCACAGCGTGTCGAGCAGCCCCTCGACCTCCTTGCGCGTGTTCGCGATCATCACGCCGACCCCCTGGGTGCCCTGGAGCAGCTTGATGATGCAGGGGAGGCCCCCCACCAGCTCCACCGCCTCCGGCACCTCCTCGCGGTAGCGGCACATCACGGTCCGCGGGATGTCGATGCCGAAGCGGGAGAGGAACTGGAGGGCGCGGAGCTTGTCGCGCGAGCGGGCGATGGGGATCGCGTTGTTCAGGACCGGCACGCCCATGAGGTCGAGCTGGTTCACCACCGACAGGCCGTACCCGGTGATCGACGCGCCGATGCGCGGGATGGCGACGTGGACGTCGGTCGCGAGGATCTCCCCGCCGCGGTAGAGGAGCCGGGGGCGATCCCGGCCGAGGACCATGTTGCAGCGGAGGGTGTCGAGCACGCGCGGCGCGTGGCCGAGCGCCCACGCCGCCTCGACGAGCCGCCGGGTCGAGTAGAGCTTCTCGTTGCGGGAGAGGATGATGACGCCGAGCCCCTCCTGCGCGGCGGGCGCGTGGGCCGATGCGCGGCGGGTGCGAGCGGGGCTCTTCTTGCCGGGCGGCATGGGGTGGCGAAGGTTAGCGGCCCCTCGCCTGGGCCGCAACGCGGGCGCGCCGGCCGCAAGGGTTCGTTGATCGGGGGCCCCCCGGCTGCTAGAACCCTTGTCTTTCCGAGGCAAAAGACCCGTGGACTACAAAAGCACCGTTCACCTCCCGAAGACCGGGTTCGCCATGAAGGCGAACCTCCCGCAGCGCGAGCCCGAGATCCTGCGTCAGTGGGAAGAGCAAGCGATCTTCCAGCGGCTCGTCGCCCTGAACGCCGGCCGCCCCGGCGCGCGGCGCTTCGTGCTCCACGACGGCCCGCCGTACGCCAACGGCGACATCCACATCGGCCACGCCCTCAACAAGGTCCTGAAGGACATCATCGTGAAGTACCGCAACCTCGCCGGCGAGGTCGCGGACTACATCCCGGGCTGGGACTGCCACGGCCTCCCCATCGAGCTGAAGGTCGACAAGGAGCTCGGGCCGAAGAAGCGGGAGATGGACCGGCCGGCGATCATCGAGGCGTGCCGGAAGTACGCGCAGCGCTGGATCGACAAGCAGCGCACGTCCTTCGTGCGGCTCGGCGTCTTCGGCCGGTGGGCGACGCCCTACGAGACGATGTCCCGCGGCTACGAGGCCGAGATCGTCCGGTGCTTCGCGCGGGCGGCGGAGAAGGGCTTCCTCTACCGCGGGAAGAAGCCGGTCTACTGGTGCATCACCGACCGGACCGCGCTCGCCGAGGCCGAGGTCGAGTACGAGGACCACACCTCGCCCTCGATCCTCGTCGCGTTCGACCTCGTCTCGCCGCTCCCCTCGCCGAAGCTCGCGGGCCGCAAGGCGCGCCTCGTCATCTGGACGACGACGCCCTGGACCCTCCCCGCGAACCTCGCCATCGCGGCGCACCCGGACTTCACCTACGTCGCCTACGACCTCGCCGGCACCGTCCTCGTGGTCGCGAAGGACCTGCTCGTCCCGTTCCTCGCCGAGGTCGCGCCGGGCGAGCTCGCGGTGGGCGACGTCCCCGCGGCGCACTCGCCCGAGGCGCACGAGGCGGCGACCGGCGGCGGCGGCACCGTCCTCGCCGAGCGGCTCGCCCACCCGGAGCGGGTGCTCGCGTCGTTCGAGGGGAAGGCGCTCGAGGGGCTCCGCTACCGCCACCCGTTCATGGATCGCGAGGGGCCGGTCATCCTCGGCGAGCACGTGACGCTCGAGGCCGGCACCGGCCTCGTCCACACCGCGACCGGGCACGGGCAGGAGGACTACGCGGTCGGCCTCCGCTACCACCTCCCCATCGTGAACCCGGTGGACGGCGCCGGGCGGTTCACCGCCGAGGCCGGCAAGTACGTGGGGCGGAAGATCTTCGAGGCGAACCCCGAGATCGTGAAGGACCTCCACGCGTCCGGGCACCTCCTCTCGGATCCGAAGGCGACCCTCCGGCACAGCTACCCGCACTGCTGGCGCTGCCACAACCCGGTGGTGTTCCGGGCGACGGACCAGTGGTTCCTCTCCCTCGACCACGCCGACCTGCGGAAGACCACCCTCGCCGAGATCGACCGGGTCCGGTGGATCCCGCACTGGGGCCGCGAGCGCATCCACAACATGATCGAGAACCGCCCGGACTGGTGCCTCTCGCGCCAGCGGACCTGGGGGGTCCCGATCCCGGTCTTCTACTGCGAGCAGTGCAACGAGCCGCTCCTCTCGCAGGCGGTGATGGACCGGGTCGCCTCCGCCTTCGAGGCGGAGGGGATCGAGGCCTGGTACCGGCGGGAGCCGAAGGAGTTCATCAAGGACGAGAAGTGCGCCTGCGGCGGGACCACGTTCCGCCGGGAGCAGGACATCCTCGACGTGTGGTTTGACTCGGGCGTGTCCTGGGCGGCGGTCGTCGAGAAGGAGGGGCTCGGGGTCCCGGTGGACCTCTACCTCGAGGGCTCCGACCAGCACCGCGGCTGGTTCCACTCGTCGCTCCTCACCTCGGTCACCCTCCGCGGCGGCGCGCCCTACCGGGCGGTGCTCACCCACGGCTTCGTCCTCGACGGGCAGGGCCGGGCGATGTCGAAGAGCATCGGGAACACCGTCGCGCCTGAGGAGGTCATCAAGAAGTACGGCGCGGACATCCTCCGGCTGTGGGTGTCGGCGGTGGACTACCGCGACGACGTGCGGATCGGCGACGAGATCCTCGCCGGCCTCGCCGAGGGCTACCGCAAGATCCGCAACACCATCCGCTGGGCGCTCGGCGCGCTCGACGGCTTCGACCCGGCGAAGGACGCGGTGCCGGTGGACGAGCTCCTCCCCATCGACCGGTGGGCCCTCGCGCGGCTCGTCGCCTGGGACGAGAAGGTGACGAAGGCGTACGAGGACTACGAGTTCCACGTCGCCTACCACGCGACCATGGAGTTCTGCGCGGTCGAGCTCTCGGCCCTCTACTTCGACGTGATCAAGGACCGGCTGTACACCTGGAAGGAGAGCGGGAAGGCCCGCCGCTCCGCCCAGACCGTCCTGCACGCGATCGCCGAGGACCTCGTCCGCCTCCTCGCGCCGATCCTCTCCTTCACCTCGAGCGAGGCCTGGGGCTTCCTCCCCGGCCGCTCCGCCGAGAGCGTCTTCCTCGCCGGCCTCCCGCGGCGCGAGAAGCCCGCGGACGCCGCGACGCTCGAGGAGCGCTACGGGAAGCTCTTCGAGGTGCGGGCGGTCGTGCAGGGGAAGCTCGAGGAGGCCCGCCGGGCGAAGCTCATCGGCGCGCCGCTCGAGGCGGCGGTCACCGTGCACGCGGAGGGCGAGCAGCGGCGGCTCCTCGAGGAGGCGCGGGCGGAGCTGCCCTCGCTCTTCATCGTCTCGAAGGTGACCCTCGCCGACGGGCCGCTCGCCGTGGAGGTCGTGCCGGCGGGCGGCGTGAAGTGCGAGCGCTGCTGGATCTACCGGGACGACGTCGGCCAGGACCCGCGCCACCCGACCATCTGCGCGAAGTGCGCGGACGCCCTCTCATGATGAAGCCGCTCTCGAAGTGGAGGCTCCTCGGCCTCCTGTTCGCGCTCTGCCTCGTCGCCGACCAGTGGACCAAGTTCCTGGCGGTCGAGCGGCTCACGGTCGTGTTCGACCGCGGCGGCGACCATGGGCTCCTCGAGAAGGTCCGCGGGTTCTACGCGTACCGGCACCTCGAGCCGCTCGCGACCGAGCCGTACTACGTGGTCCGGCCGCTGTGGCGGATGAACTACGTCGAGAACCCCGGCGCCGCGTGGGGGATGTTCCGCACCCTGCCGCCGGAGATCCGGAACGGCTTCTTCACGCTCGTCTCCCTCGGGGCCGTCGGGTTCATCCTCTACTACTACCGGCGGCTCCGGCAGGATCAGCGCTTCCTCCAGGTCGCGCTCGCGTTCGTCCTCGCCGGCGCGGTGGGGAACTTCGTGGACCGGCTCGCCCGCCGGTACGTGATCGACTTCATCGAGTGGTACTGGTGGAACCGGACCGACATCCGCTGGCCCACCTTCAACATCGCCGACTCGCTCATCGTGGTGGGCGTCGCGATGCTCGTGCTCCACCCCGGCGCGAAGAAGGAGCCGCTCCCCGTCGCGGGCGAGGGGCGCGCGCCCTCCCGGGCCTGACCGCGGGGGCCGTCCGCCATGCTGCCCGTCCTGTTCCGTGTCGTGATCCCCGCGGGCTGGGGGACCCCGGTCGCGATCCTCGCTGCCCTCGCGATCGTCGTCGTCCGCCTCGTCGCCGCGGTCCGCGCGGCCGCCCGCGAGGGCGAGCGGCTCCCGGCCGTCCGGGCGATCAAGGGCGAGCTCCTCTTCGCCGCGGTGCTGGCCGCGATCGTCGCCGCCCTCCGGCGGTCCGGCGTCCTCGCGGGCGAGCTGGTCCTGCCGGTCCACTCCTACGGCCTCCTCATCGCCACCGGGTTCCTCGCCGGGGTCTGGCTCGCGCAGCGCGAGGCGCGGCGGCGCGGCCAGGACGCGGAGCGGATCGGCGACCTCGCCTTCTGGATCCTCGTCTCCGCGCTGGTGGGGAGCCGCGTCTACTTCATCCTGGTGAACTGGGGCGACTACTTCGGCCCCGGCTTCCTCGCCGACACCGCGCTCGGCCGGATCCCCCGGGTCCTCGCCATCTGGGAGGGCGGGCTCGTGTTCTACGGCGGCTTCATCGGGGCCGCCCTCACCGCCTGGCTCTACATGCGGCGCCACGGCATGCCGTTCCTCGCCTACGCCGACACGATCATCCCGTCGGTCGCGATCGGTCACTTCTTCGGGCGGCTCGGCTGCTTCTGCGCGGGCTGCTGCTGGGGCGGCGTCGCGTCCGAGCACCTCCCGTGGGCGGCGCGTTTCCCGCCCCAGTCGCTCGCGTACCAGACGTTCGCCGCCCGCGCGAACCCCGGCGCGTTCCTCGCCGCCGACGGCGCGACCACGCTGCCGCTCCACCCTACCCAGCTCTACGAGTCGCTCGGCGAGCTCGGCCTCTTCCTCCTCCTCGCCTTCGTGGTGCGCCCCCGGAAGCGGTTCCACGGCCAGGTCCTCGCGAGCTGGCTCCTCCTCTACGCGGTGCTGCGCTGGACGGTGGAGGTGTTCCGCGGCGACGTGGAGCGCGGGGTGTACCTCGGGCTCGGCGCGGGCCAGTGGACCTCGCTCGTGATCTTCGGGGTGGGCGCGGCGCTCTGGGCCTTGGCGCGCCGGCGCCCGGCGGTGGCGCGCGCGGCTGGGGCGATGTAGGCGCGGCGCGCGCCGGGCGCGCGCGGTCGCCGAGCGTTGATCGCCGGCCGTCGGCGCCGATACACTCCGCGCCGTGCCGCTCCCTCCGCAGATGCCGCCCGGCCGGCCCGGCGCGCCCGGTCGCCCCGGGTCGTCGCTCGCCGCCCCGGATCCGGCCCAGGACCGCCGCCACCAGAACGACCAGCTCGCCGAGGAAGCCCAGGCCCTCGAGGAGGAGCTCGAGGGGCTGAAGGCCCGCTACGAGCAGTACTTCCTCGGCGTCGAGCGGCGCGAGCCGGTGAAGTGGCGCGAGGACGTGAAGAAGAAGATCCTCCGCCTCAAGGGCGCCTTCACCCGGAACGCCGGCCTCCGGTTCAAGATCCAGTCGCTGCACGCGCGCTACCTCTCGTACGAGCGGCTCTGGCTGCGGCACGCGCGGGAGAAGGAGGAGGGGACGTACCGGCGCGATGTCGTCAAGGCGCGGCGGCGCCCCGGGGAGGAGGCGCCCGCGCCGGCGACGGCCGCCGGGACGGCGGGCGCGCCAACCCCTGCGCCCGCCGCCACATTGCCGACGGCGCCGAGCGGATCCGGGCCGAAGCCCGGCGCGCCCGCAGCGGCACGCCCCGCGGCGGCCGGCTCGTCGGGCGGCGAGGCGCAGCTCAGGGCGCTGTACGACGCGTACGTCGCCGCGAAGAAGAGCTGTAACGAGGACGTGTCGCGGCTCACCTACGAGGCCGTGGCGCGCACTGTCTCGAAGCAGGTGCCGGAGCTGATGGCGAAGTACAAGGCGCGCTCGGTGGACTTCAAGGTCGAGGTGAAGAACGGGAAGGCCGTGCTGAAGGCCATCCCGAAGGTGTGACGCTTCGCGGCCTCCGCGCGGCGCTCGCCCTTTCTCCTGCGCGTCGCGCAGGCTCGGGCCGCTCGGTCCGACTGAGCGTCGAAGCGGCGGCCGCCACCATCCTCGAGCTCTCGCCGGAGTTCACCGTGGCGCGCCGGATTGACGCCGCGCGGATGCGCCCGAGCGCGACGCGTGGTCCTCGGGGACGTGCAGGAGCCGCACGCGCTTTCGGTGCCGCCCTCCGCGCGTGGCGTGCGACGCTGGCTGCAACCGGGTGCTTCAACCCTCCGGCGCGTTTCCCCCGTTCGGCCCGAGCGCAGAGGTCGCGCCCCGGCCGCAGGGTCGAAGGCCGGCCGAGCGCACCTCGAACGGTCCCGGCGGCGCTCCAGCCTGGTCGCGCGCGCGGCCTCACCCGCGCGGTGGCGACTCATGCGAGGAGGTGTCCCGCAAGGACGCGAGTGCGCAACGTGCCTCCGCTGAGCGATCCGGAGCGGGGGTCCCGCAGCCGTGCACCCGAAGGCCGTCATCGCGGCGCTCGCCGCCTCCGTCCTCGTCGTCGCGTGCGCGCCGCGCGACGCGGAGATCCGGCGAGCACGGATGGCGGCGGAGCGGCGGAGCCTCGAGGCCACGCTCGACGCGCTCGAGGAGCGGCTCCTCGTGGACCAGGCCCGCGTCCGCTTCTGGCGGGAGATGCGGGAGCGGCACGAGAGCGTCACCGCGATCGCCTGCACGTCGCTCGAGGAGCACGCCGCCGAGATGGCGCGCCTCCGCGTCCGGCCCGGCGACGGGCGGGAGCTCGCCGCGCGCCGGCGCTCGGTCGAGCGCGCCCGCGTCGCGAGCGCCAGCCTGGCACCGGCCGAGCCGGCGACCGCCGCGCCGGTGCCCGCGTCGATGCCAGCGCCGCGCCCCGACGGCCCCGCGTCCGCGCGTGCGCCCTCCGCCGCGTCCGCCCTCGCCCCGTGAGCCGCTGCGCGGCTGCCGCGTCGCGCCGTGCGTTCGCCGGGGCGAGCCGCCGCCCGGCGGGCGTTTTCGATTTGCGTTCGGGCCCGAGCGATCGTAAAAGGGCACCCCGCGCCGCTCCGGCGGCGCGGTGGTGACGCAGGACGCCTGGGTAGCTCAGTCGGTAGAGCAGGGGACTGAAAATCCCCGTGTCGGTGGTTCGATTCCGCCCCCAGGCACACTTCCTAGCCCGTTCATCTGGAGCCCCGTGGACCGAGCAGTCCGCGGGGCTTCACTGTTTCCGGACGACGACTCGTCGATGTCCGTCGAGGCGAACGCCTGTCCCCCCGACTCTCCTCGTTCACCTCGGTTCGCGCCGGCTCTGCTACCGATTCACAATCGGAGACGCCGCGGAATGGAGGACTTCAGCATCGCCGGCCCTGGTCAACGCGAGCAGCGCCCCCGGTCACGGCGGAGGAGGTCCTCGTCCGGTTGCTCGTGAAGCACGTTCGACCCCGTGGTGGTCGCAGAGGAGATGCGCCTTCCGGTGGACGAACGAGCCGGCGGCAAACCTTGCCATCCGGAGCTGGTTCCGAGTCCGGCGCGTCCCGTCGCCGTCCACGCCGGAAGGGCGGCCCGACCGCGCATGCACCCGGCGGGCGGGCCGACCTCGGGACGCCTTGCCGGGGCATCCCGCGCATCCATAGAACCATGACCGGAGCGTGGTCATGGTTTCCGAAAGCCTCACCGCCGCCCTCACCCTCAAGGAGACGTCCGTCCTCTCCGGCGCGCCGGAGAAGGCCATTCGCCACGAGCTCGGCGCCCGGATCGTGCGCGCGGGCGCTCGCGCGGGCGGCGGCGGTTCGGCCCGAGGGAGGTTGTCTACTTCGTCATCGTGCACGAGCTGCCGGTCGGGCTCGACAAGCGGCTGCGGAAGGAGCTGTTCGACCTCCTCGCCACGAACAAGGAGCGCGCGGGCCACTGGCGCCGCGAGGCCCACCGCCTCGTCCTGGAAGGCCACGTCCCGGTCGTCCTCCCCACCGACGAGGTAGAGCGGCGGGTGGAGGAGCGGGTCGGCACGTTCCTCCGCGGCCGGAGCCGGGTGGTCTCGCGTCCGGAGATCCTCGGCGGCGAGCCCGTCTTCGAGGGCACCCGCATCGCGGTGCGCTTCGTCGGGGATCGGGCCAGGAAGGGCGAGCCGATAGCCGATCTGCTCGAAGACTATCCAGCGCTCCGGGCCGAGGACGTCGAGTTCGCGAAGATGTACGTCGCCCTCGGCCGCCCGCCGGGACGTCCGAAGAAGCGGCCGAAGTTCGTCCGTGGTGACGGGTGAACGTCCTCGTCGACGAGAACCTCACCCCGTCTTTGGTGCAGCGCCTCGCCGCGAAGGGCGTCGCGGCCGTCCACGTCGCGCACATCGGGATGCCTGGCGCGACGGACCCCGAGGTCTGGACGTACGCCTACGGAGCACGACCAGATCGTCGTCGATGAACGCGGAGGACTTCCTCCACCTCGCCGGCGGGGTCGAGCTGTACCCTCGTCGTCCTGCGCGGTGCCAGCCTGACCTACCGAACCGAATCTAGAGCCATCACCAGGAGGCCGTTGGTCTCGCAGATGAAGGCAACCATGTGGCCGTCCGGCGATATGCGTGGCGCACCGCACGTCTCAAAGTCGGAGCTCGAGACGAACCGTGGAGGCTTCCCGTCGCGAGTGACGACCAGCACCGTGCTCAGTCCCTTGCGGCTGAATTCGACCCGAATCGGGCCGCGTTCGGCGACATCCGGGCTCGGCTCGATTGGAGGCGTCCACTGTTTCACGAGAGTCGGATCGAGTGGCGTAACGGCTGCGCGGTTCTCGATCACACCGAGGCGTTCACCTCCGCGCCACGTCGCGGCCCTGAGCGAGATCCGTTGAAGGTCGACCTTGGTCCACGTGCCCATCACGTTGCCGGCGACGTAACGAGAGTCCGGCGACCAGATCGGATAGTCGTCGAGCGCGGAGGTGGGCAAGACGAGCGCCGTGTCCACGTCGAGGCGCCTCAGCTCCTGTCGGAGTCCGCCAACGGGCGTCGCAGCGAGGAGGCCCGCAGCGAGCAACTGCGCTAACGATCCCATGACCGCCGAGAATCGCACCCTCTCTCGGGATGGACAACCCGAACCTTCGACGCACTGTGAACCAGCCGGGAGCATCGTGATTCGTGGGGATCCCGGTGAGCAGGGCCAGCATCCGAGCATCACGCGAGGCACACCCGCCGATCGAGGTGGCGCTCGGGAAGCCGGCGAAGACGTGGCGAAGCCGCGGTCCGGCGGACACGTCCTCCGTGGCGGTTGCGCTCCGCGCCGGCGGCCGTCGTCGCCTCGTCTCGGGCGCGACACAGGAGGGGAACCGTGCCCGACACGCCCGCGCGCCGCGTCCTCGTCACCGGCGGGACCGGGACGCTCGGCCGGCACGTCGTCACTACGCTCGCTCGGCGAGGTGGCGCCGCGCTGCGCGTCCTCAGCCGGCGCGAACGCCCGCCAGACCTGCCGACGCCGGTGGAATGGTCGCGCGCGGACCTGCTGAGCGACGCGCTCGAGCCCGCGCTCCGGGACATCCACGCCGTCCTCCACCTCGCGAGCGCGAAGGGCGCAGGCGACCCGGACGTCGGCGCAGCCCGCCGGCTGCTCGCCGCGGCCATCGACGCCGGCGTCCGCCACCTCGTGTTCGTCTCGATCATCGGGTGCGACCGGATCCCGCTCCCGTTCTACGGCTCGAAGGTGCGGATCGAGGCCGCGGTGCGAGCTTCCGGCGTGCCCTGGTCGATCGTCCGCGTGGCCCAGTTCCACTCGTTGGTCGATCGGCTGGTGCGCGCGGCGGCCGCGCTGCCGGTGCCGACGCCCATCGTCGCGGATCTCCGGTTCCAGCCGGTGGACGAGCGCGAGGTGGCCGAGCGCCTCGTCGAGATCGCGCTCGGGGCGCTGCTCGGCGACGCGCCGGAGATCGCGGGGCCCGAGGTCGCGACGCTGGGAGAGCTCGCGGCCACCTGGCTGTCCGTGACCGGTCGCCCCGCGACGCTCGTCCCGGTCTCCGTCGACGCGCTCGGTTCCGGCGACCCCGCCATCCCCTCGCCGGCCCCGTGGGCTCGCGCCGTCCTCGAGGGCTACCGGGCCGGCTGGAACACGCCTCGAGCCGAATGCACCCGGGGCAGGATCCGGTTCGGCGAGTGGCTCGCCGAGCAGAAGAAGGTTGCGCCGGCTTGACGGGCCCCGCGACCGGGCGGCTCTAGAACGCGGGTTCCGGTAATCCCCCATCCACGAGGAAGCTGGTCTTCGGGAACGTCTTCGTGACAGGGGCGATGAGGTCCCTCTTCTCGTACTCGACGGCGTCGGGCCCGAGCGTGAAGAACCACTCCTGTTGGGCGGTGGGCTCTGCGCGCGCGAAGGCGGCGGCGTCGAAGACGCCGACGTTGGTTCCGACGGCGGGATCTCGGGCCGAGACGTAGCGGAACGCGTGGACGTCGTCGTCGCGCATCTCGTGGCCGAGCCGCTGGCTGACGCTGTAATCGGTCGACGAGGAGATGAGGGCGCGGTGCGGAGCAAAGGGGCCAGTCGAGAGATCGACGCCGCGCTCCGTGTTCACCTTCGCCTGGAAGAGGGTGATCTGTCCGGTGAAGGGACTCGGGAGCCGGGCGGTGGTCCCGGAGTGAACGAGGAGCTTGTAGTACGCGCGCTCCGCGAGGGCGGTCTCGATGGTGTCGGAGCCGTACCAGATGCCGCGCTCGCTGCGAGTCCCGAAGCGGGAGCCGTTCGGGAGGGGCGGATAACGGAACGGCGTGAAGAGCAGGTAGTGAAGCGCTGCGAAAGCCGCCTCGCGCGGCGGAGGCGGCTTGGCGCCGTCGATGAGCTCTTCGAGGAGCTCGTGCTCTTCGGTCGAGTCGACGAGCTTCCTCGTCGAGATGATGTGCTGGGACTCGACCGCTCGCCAGGGCTCGGCGACGAGCGGGCTAAGTCTTCGCCCGCATCGCGTCCAGATACTCGATGACATGCGTGAGACCCTGAACCGTGCGCACGAGCTCGCGCGGGACGCCGTGCAGGTGCCGATTCTCTGCGTTGAACCAGGCGTTCGCGGCGTCCTGGTTGCCGCTCATGAGGCCGTCGAGGCTTCGATACATCCGCAGGAAGAGGACTGCGAGCTCTCCTTCCTTCGTCTGCGGGTCGATGGAGCGCGTCGCGGTGCGGAGCCGGGAGACGCTGGCAGGGCTGACGCCGATGATCTGCGCGAGGACGGCATCGTTCACCGAGAGTAGCTCAGCGGCTCGGAGCAGGGCCTTGGCGAGGATGGGACCAGCGCGGGGACTGATGGCGGCGGAGGAGCTGGGCATCGTCGGCTCTCTTTCGCATGAAAGGATAGGCGTATCATCTTTCATCTGCAAGCTCGGCAGACCGTCTGTAAGCCCCTACGGGAACCGGAAGTACCCAGAAAAGTGGACAGGCTCGATCGGAGGAAGCGAGGAACCGGGCCCGCGGCAGCGCCCTCGCCTCGGTTTGCCCATCCTGCTAGATGCAGCGGATGGTCCACGTCTTCCGCCTGGGGCCGTTCGAAGTAGGCGGCCGGAAGTCCTATGCCTATGGCGGCCTCGAGTCCAATGGCCGACCGATCGCGCCGGAGCTCGCGCACACGGATGCGAAGGGGCTCGGCGCGATCGCGAAGCGCTACGCCGGGCAGCGCCTTCGGTGCGAGCCCGACCTCGCGGAGGCGGCGCGGCCGTTCGGCTTCGAGCCGGCTCCGCTCCCCGAGCCGGTGTTCCTCCCGCGGGCGACGCTCGCGTACGGGCTCGCGCTCGGGCCGATGGCCGGCAGGCCGGAGATGGACGTCCTCGTCCGGTTCCTGGGCGCGTGCGCCATGTTCTGGAACGCGTGCCCGTGGGAGCTCATGGAGTCAGAGGAGCCGATCGTGGTCACGCTCACCGAGAGCGGCCGCACGCGCCGCGCCGAGGCCTCGGTCATGGGCGCCGGCGGCCAGGAATTCGGGATCGCGCTCTACGACGAGCCCGGGTCGATCCATCGCGTCGCCACGCTCGTGTCCGAGGGACGGATGAAGGAGACGCGGAACGTTTCCGCGCTCGCGGTCACGTTCGACGAGGAGCCGGCGTGGGCCGCGGCGGCGCTCGACGACGAGTTCGGCCTGCCGCGCCTGCCGGTGCCGATTCGGGTCCGGAAGGGCCAGGGTGGGCCGGCGACGACGCCGGAGCTGCTCGACGCGGCGGCGCTCCTGGAGGCGGTGGCCGAGCTCTGTAGCCCCAACGACGCCGACCAGGCCGAGATCACCGCGGAGGCGGGCGGCCGAACGATCACCGTGCGTGTGTCCCTCCCAGACGACGACGGCGACGAGCTTCTCGAGGAGCTCGCCGAGCCGATGCTCGTGCCGGAGCCGATCCCGGCCACCGGTCGGGCGAAGACGCCGCGCAACGCTCCCTGCCCGTGCGGGTCGGGCAGGAAGTACAAGAAGTGCCACCTCGCTGAGGACGAGGAGCGCGAGGCGGCTGCACGAGGCACGGGTCGCGAGGTGGAGGAAGCCCGCGCCCGCGCTCGGCGGCTCGCCGAACGCGACCCCATCCACGCGCTCGACGAGCGGATCACCGCGGACGCGCTCGCGCTCGCGCGGCGGCGCTGGGGCCGCGCGTTCGATCCCGACGGAGCGCTGGCGCGGCTCGGCCTCGACTTCGAGTGCACCCAGTCGCTCCTCGGCTGGTCGTCCGGACACCATCGCGGCCTCGACGGCAGGACCGCGCTCGACCTCTACCTCGAGGAGCGCGGCGGCGCCCTCGACGCGGAGGGTCGGGCGCTCGTCGAGGCACAGCGCGCGGCCTGGTTCAGCTACCACGAGGTCGTCTCCGCGGAGCCGGGACGGTCGATCACGCTGCGCGACGTGCTCGCAGGCGGAGAGCGGACGGTCGAGGAGAAGAGCGCGTCGCGCATGGTGCGACCGCGCGACGTGCTCCTCGCGCGCGTCCTGGAGCTCGGGAGCCGCGCGATCCTCGCCGGCTGCCACCTGCGATCCGTCCCTCCGCGAGAGGGCGACGAGGCGCGGCGTCGTCTCCGCTCGGCGCTCCGGGTCCGCGCCGCGAAGGTGCCGGCGGCGAAGCTTCGCGAGGCGACCGCCGACGGGACGCTCTTCCGCGTCTGGCAGGAGATCGTGGACGCGTCGGATGCCCGCCCGCCGCCCACGCTGCAGAACACCGACGGCGAGGATCTCGTGCTCACCGTCGATCGCCTCGACGTCGCGGCGGGGAAGGCCGACGAGGTGGTCGGCGGGCTCGTGGCCCTTCCCGACGCGCGGCGAGACGAGGGAGAGGACGACGGGGTCGTCACCATCTCGTTCGTCCGGGAGGGGAACGCCAAGGGCGTGCTGCCGACGACGCTCATCGGTCGCGCCCTCCTCGAAGGCGGCGTCCTCCGTCTCGAGACCAACTCGATCGAGCGGGCCGACCGGCTGCGTCGCCTCGTCACGGAGCGGCTCGGTGCCCTCGTGTCCTTCCGGATCCGGGAGCACGCCGATCCCGTGGCCCACCTCGCCGAAGGGGCGAAGCCCGGGGCTCGGTCCGCGCCGTCCGAGTTCATGCCGCCGGAGGTGCTCGAGGTCGTGAAGCGGATGCAGACGGAGCACTACCAGCGCTGGCTCGACGAGGAGATCCCGGCTCTCGGCGGGCTGACGCCCCGCGAGGCGGCGAAGCGCAAGGGCGCGCCAAGGAAGAGCCTCGAGCTGCTGCTGGCGGAGATCGAGCACGCCGAGGCGGGGCGGCCGGAGGAGCAGCGGTTCGATGTCTCCGTCCTGCGACGCGCGCTCGAGGTCCAGTAGTCGGGATCAACCGACATGTCGCGGTTCGAACCCCTGTGGCGGGCTCCGTCGCCTGCGGCGGGCTCACGCCCGCATAGTCTCCGGGAGCCGCTCGCCGCCGCTCATCCACGCGACCGTCGCCATCACCCCCCCGCTCGCGCCGTGACGTCGTTCCAGGCGAGCCCGTGACGGGCGAGGAACTTCCGCAGCCGGTCGGCGTCGTTCGAGGATGACTTGCGCGTGCGGGACACCGCGAACAGGGTGCGCCCGGCGTCCGAGAGCGAGCGCGCGCCGCGGCACACGCGGATCACCTCCTCGAGCTGGACGCGGTCGAACGGGTCGAGCTCCGCCGCGCGCCGGCCGAGGACCTCGTCGACGAGGTCCGACCCCGTGGCGCCGTCGCGCCGCCACGCGTCGCGGAGCCGCTCCACCTCCTCGTCGACGAGCTCGCGCGTGATGCGCCCGCCGGAGGCGAGCGTCGACATCCGCCGGATCGCCGCGTTGAAGTCTCGGAAGTTCCGGGTCCAGAGCGCGCCCGAACCCGTCGCGAACGCGAGGAAGCGCTCCTTCGCCTCGCGGCTGAACGAGACCGCCTCGCCGGTCTGATGCGCCCAGCGATCGAGCTCGTAATCGAGGTTCGGCGCCAGGTCCTCGGGACGATCGCGCAACCCCGGCAGCCGGAACGCCCAGAGGTCGATGCGGGCGAGGAGGTCCTCCCGGAACCGCCCGCGCTCGACGTCGCGGCGCAGGTCGCGGTTCGTCCCGGCGAGGAGCTGGAAGTCGCTCCGGACCTCCCGGTCGGAGCCCACGGGGAAGAACGCCTTCTCCTCGATCGCGCGCAGGAGCATCGACTGCTCGTCGGAGCCCAGCTCGCCGATCTCGTCGAGGAAGAGGATCCCGCCGTCCGCCTTGCGGAGGAGCCCGGGCCGATCCGCGACAGCGCCGGTGAAGGCGCCCTTCACGTGGCCGAAGAGCGCGCTCATCGCCCCGTCGCCGCGGATCGTCGCGCAGTTCACCTCGACGAACTCGCCGGCGACCTGCCTGCGCGCCTTCTCGAGCTCGAAGATGCGCCGCGCGAGCTGCGACTTCCCGGCGCCGGTCGGCCCCATGAGGAGGAGCGGGTCCCTGGAACGGATCGCCACCTGCTCGATCCGCTCGACGAGCCGGTTGAACGCCGCGTTGCGGGTGTCGATCCCCGACTTCAGCAACGAGAGGCCCTCCTTCTGCTCGCGTCGGAACCGCGCTGCGATGCGGTCGTACTTCGAGAGGTCGAGGTCGATGATGGTGTACGAGCCCTCGGGCCCACCCTGCGATCGCGCCGGCGGAGACGTCTGGATGAGCCTCGCGGGGATGTGGTGCGCCTCGGCGAGGAGGAACATGCAGATCTGGGCGATGTGGGTCCCCGTCGTGATGTGGACGAGGTAGTCCTCCCTCTCGGGCGCCCACGGGTACGCGCGGGCGAAGTCGAGGAGGGCTCCGTACACCTCCTCGAGCTCCCAGGCGTCCTCGAACTCGATGTTCCGGTGGACCACCTCGGTCTCCGGCGACACGCGGGCGATGTCCTCGGCGACGGTCTTCGCGAGCGCCGTGTTCCGGCGCTGGGAGAGCAGCTCCAGTCGGTCGACCAGGAGGTCCTCGTGCTGGCAGAGCGAGACGGTGGGCCGCCACCGGTCCCACCGGTTCGCCTGCTTCCCGAGGTCGAGGGTCGCGCCGAGCAGGCCCACCACGACGGTGTTCCGACGGGTCATATCGAGTGCTCTAGCAGTCGTATCCATTGAGATAAAGGATTCCAGAAACACCGGGCTGCGCCCCGCGAAAGCTCTCGTGGAATTCCGCGCGCCCGGCTGGCACGCCGCCTGCTCTGCAGGATGGGAATGGAGGCGGACATGACCGAGCAGAGCGAGCGCACCCACGAGATCCAGGACGTCCCCGGCGGCGTGCCGATCCGGTCCTGGACGATCGGCGTGCCGTTCGAGGAGCAGGCGCGGGAGCAGGTCCTGCGCGTCGCCTCGCTCCCCTTCGTCTTCAAGTGGGTCGCGGTGATGCCGGACGTGCACGCCGGGCTCGGCGCGACGATCGGCTCGGTCATCGCGACCGCGGGCGCGGTGATGCCCTCCGCGGTCGGCGTCGACATCGGCTGCGGGATGACGGCGGTTCGCACCACGTTGCGCGCCTCGGATCTGCCCGCGGACCGGAAGCCGCTCCGCGAGGCCATCGAGCGCGCCGTGCCGCACGGCCGCACGAACCACGGCGGCCGCGGCGACAAGGGCGCGTGGGGAAACCCGCCGCCGCAGGTGACGTCGGCGTGGTCGCGCCTCGAGCCCGGCTACCAGGAGATCGTGGCGCGGCACCGCAAGCTCGATCGCGGCGCGACGCTCGAGCACCTCGGTACGCTCGGGACCGGGAACCACTTCATCGAGGTGAACGTCGACGAGGCCGAGCAGGTGTGGCTCATGCTGCACTCCGGCTCGCGCGGGGTCGGGAACCGCATCGGCACGGACTTCGTCGAGCTGGCGAAGCGCGAGGCGAAGCGCTGGTTCCTCGACCTGCCCGATCCCGACCTCGCCTACTTCCCCGACGGGACGGCGCTCTTCGAGGACTACCTCCACGCCGTGACGTGGGCGCAGGAGTTCGCGGCGGCGAACCGCGAGCTCATGATGGACGCGATCGTGGAGGCCCTCGGGCGCTGCGGCCACCTCCCGGCGTTCCAGCTGGAGGGGGAGCGGATCGACTGCCATCACAACTACGTCGCGCGGGAGGAGCACTACGGGAAGAACGTCCTCGTGACGCGGAAGGGCGCGGTGCGGGCGCGGGTCGGCGACCTCGGGATCATCCCGGGCTCGATGGGCGCGCGCTCGTACATCACCCGCGGGCTCGGGAACCCGGAGGCGTTCGCGAGCTGCAGCCACGGCGCCGGCCGGGCGATGTCCCGCACGGCCGCGAAGAGGGCGTTCACGCTCGAGGACCACGCCCGCGCGACGGCGGAGATCGAGTGCCGCAAGGACGCGGACGTGCTCGACGAGACGCCGGGGGCTTACAAGTCGATCGACGCGGTGATGCACGCGCAGCGGGACCTCGTCGAGGTGCTCCACACGCTGCGGCAGGTCGTCTGCGTGAAGGGGTAGGCCATGGCGATGCTCGAGATCGACGGTGCACGGGGCGAGGGCGGCGGCCAGATCCTGCGATCGTCGCTCGCCCTCTCGCTCGTCACCGGGACGGCGTTCCGGATCGTGAACATCCGCGCCGCCCGGAGGCGGCCGGGGCTCATGCGCCAGCACCTCACGGCCGTCCAGGCGGCGGCCGAGGTCGGGCAGGCGCGCGTCGCCGGCGCGGACGTCGGCTCGCGCGAGCTCACCTTCGAGCCGAAGGCGATCCGGGCGGGCGATTACCGCTTCTCGGTCGGGACCGCGGGGAGCGCGACGCTGGTGCTCCAGACGGTCTTCCCCGCCCTCGCCCTCGCGGGCGGCCGCTCGACGGTGACGGTGGAAGGGGGGACCCACAACCCCATGGCGCCGCCCTTCGACTTCCTCGCGCGGGTCTTCCTGCCGCTCGTCGCGCGCATGGGGCCTCGGTGCGAGGCCGTCCTGGAGCGCCCCGGCTTCTTCCCTGCCGGGGGCGGACGGTTCCACGTGACGATCGAGCCGGCGAGCACCTTCGGGCGGCTCCACCTGCGCGAGCGCGGCGAGATCAAGGGGCGCCGTGCGACGGCGGTGGTGGTGATGCTGCCGCGCGCGATCGCGGAGCGGGAGCTGAAGCAGGTCCGCGAGAAGCTGAGCTGGGACGAGTCGGCGCTCCGGATCGAGTCGATCGGGAGGGCGGTCGGGCCTGGGAACGTGGTGACCGTCGAGATCGAGAGCGAACACGTGACCGAGCTCTTCACCGGGTTCGGGGAACGCGGCGTCTCGGCGGAGCGGGTGGGGGCCAGGGTGGCCGACGAGGCGGCGGACTACCTCGCGGCCGGAGTCCCCGTCGGTCGCCACCTCGCGGATCAGCTCCTCCTGCCGATGGCGCTGGGCCAGGGCGGCGTCTTCCGGACGCTCGAGCCCACCGGCCACACCCGGACGCACGCGGAGCTGCTCCGGACGTTCCTGGGCACGGACATCCAGGTGCGCGCGGCGGGTGAGCGCGCCTGGGAGATCGAGGTGCCTTCCCGGCGCTGAGCCGAGGCGGCACCGAAGCTTCGACGCAGTGGGAGATGCCAGCAGCGGTCGCCGACATCGGTCGGCCTCCGTCCTGCGCATGGGCCTTCCGCCCTGGACCTCTGGGTTCGACTCCCTGTCATGGCTCGTCCCGGGGGACCAGCGCGCGAGCGCGACGGTCACCCGGCCTTGCGGGCGGAGAGCCCCCGCCGGGCGAGCGGGGTTCCCCGGGACGGGTCGATTCCTGGAGGAGAGATGGTCATGGAGCGAGTCATCGCAGCAGCGCTCGTCGTCATCGGAGCGGCCATCGCGGTCGGGGTGGTCGCGCGCCGGCTCGTGCGGTTCGTGCTCGTCCGTGAGTACGAGGCGGGCCTGCTCTACCGAGGCGGGCGGTTCGCTCGTCGCCTCGGACCGGGCGCCCGGATCGTGCTCCCGGTCTGGGAGGACGTGGTCGTCGTGGACCTCCGCAGGCGGATCGCGACCATTCCCGGGCAGGAGGTGCTCTCCGCGGACAACGTGGGGCTCAAGGTGAGCGTCGCCGCAACGTACGAGATCGCGGATCCGGTGCGAGCGGTACACGAGGCGCAGAGCTACGAGGAGGCGCTGCACGTCGCGGTGCAGCTCGGGCTCCGTGCCGCGGTCGGCGCGGCGAAGATCGACGATCTGCTCGCGCAGCGCATCGAGATCGGGAAGCGGCTCGCGGACGCGGTCGGGCCGCAGGCCGAGGCGCTCGGCCTCAGGCTGCATCTCGTCGAGGTGAAGGACGTCATGTTCCCCGGCGAGCTGAAGAAGATCTTCGCCGAGGTCGTCCGAGCCCAGAAGGAGGGGCAGGCCGCGCTCGAGCGAGCGCGCGGCGAGACGGCGGCGCTGCGAAGCCTCGCGAACGCCGCGCGACTCATCGAGGAGAGCCCGGCGCTCATGAACCTTCGTGTGCTGCAGTCGGTCGGCGGGGCGGCCGCGAGCGGCGGGACGGTGGTGCTCGGCGTTCCGCAGGGGATCGTGTCCGTGAAGGCGAAGGGGGGCCGCGACGGTGCGCCGTAGAGGCGGGACGAGCCCGAAAGAGTCCGCGGGGCTTCTCTGTCCTGGCTGGACGCCGGCTCACGGCCGCCGCGGCGCCGCCACGGCGCGAGGTGGGGTGGCGATGGAGCCTCCCTCCGCATCGCACGCGGCCGTGCCCCCGGCGACGCGGACGCCCTCGACGCGCTCGCGGAGGTGGATGAGCAACGTCCCGATCAAGAGGGAGGCCCCCGCGAACTCGAGGAACTCCTCGGTCGTGGGGAACGCGAGGTGCACGAGCGAGGTCTCGGCCCGGTCGGGCCTCGAGACGCCGTCGACGAGCTCCATCCCGAGCGCGCCGGAGCAGTAGACGACCGCGGCGCAGATCATCCACGCGCGCACGCGAGGCGACACGTCCCGCAGCAGCGGCAGCAAGCCGAACGCCGCGGCGGTGGCGATCAGGAAGCCAGGGACCACCCAGGCGTGGCGAACCACCTTCGAGATCGCGGCGAAGTGGGCTCGCATGGGTGAGCTCATCATCTCGTGGAGGGCGAGGAACTCGTCCATCGAGGCGAGCGCCAAGACGAGGGACAGCAGGACCCAGCGGGGCGCCGCGCGGCTGCGGCGCTGCCGCGACTCGGCGGCGGAGATCGCGGCGAGGAGCGCGCCGACCATCAGGAGCATGCTCGACCACCAGGTCGGGACGTTCTGCTCGCGGTCGACGTCGAACTCGCGGACGAGGAGGCAACGCACGGTCGCCGCGACGCAGCGATCGGGGAAGTCGAGCGCCCGCCCCGTGAAGCTCACGATGGCGAGCAGGCCGGAGATCGCGAGGAGGGTGGCCACGACGGCGCCCACCCGGATCTCGATCCAAGGACGGCGCGATTCCATCTGTCCCCCCCGGGCCCCCCGGAACCCCGAGTGGTGCGCAGCGCGCGTACGGACGGGCGGCCTGCGGCGACGGTAATTCCGCGTCCCGCGTTCGTCGAGGGCCGCCCACAACGCGCAGCACGGCCCGGAGCTCGCGCGCAAACGGATCGCACCATCATCGCCGTCGCGGCGATGGGCCTTCAGCGAGGCGCCGGGAAGAGGGGCTCGCCGGCGCTCGTGTGGAACACCGTGAACTCTCGACACACCCGCGTGGCGCGTCGCCCGGCACGCGGGAAGTCGATCACGTCGACGGGCGCGATCTCGCCGCCGCAGAGATAGACGAGATCCTCGTCGCCCGAGTTGTGGACGTTGTGCGCGTACGAGCCGGCGGGGAATCCGACGAAGTCCCCGGCCGCGATCTCGAAGCGGTCGCTGCCGACGCCGACGGTCCCCGCACCGTGCAGGACGAAGAGCCACTCCTCCTCGGCTGCGTGCGAGTGGAGCGGATACGAGCTCCGCCCCGGCGGGACGCGGATGAGGTTCACGCCGGTGCGCGCGAGCCCGACGTGGCGGCCGAGCGCGTAGGCGTGCATCTCCGCGTCGGGATCGAGCGGATGGCGTAGCGACTCCTCGACGAGCTGCTCGCGCTCGGCGGCCCTGACCACCAGATCGCGCGGCCTTCGAATGCGCTCCTCGGACATGACCCGCACCCCCCTCGGCGCCTCTCGCCTGGCCCGAGTCGTCCAGCGGCCCTGGTGCGTCATCGGCGCGACCGGAGGCGGCTCGCGCGCGCCGCGTACGATCGTCCCTCCCGGCCAGGTCGGCAGCGGCGGACATCCGGGGCGCTCGCGATCGCCGTGAAGGAGCGAGCGCTCGGGCAGGGATCGGCGGACCGCGCGCCGGCGCCACGACCGGGCGCCCACCCTGTGAGCGGCGATCCGTGAGCGGCCGCCTGCGGCGTCAGCGCCGGATCAGGTACCGAGCGGGGTCCTCGCTGAACAGCGCGCGGCAACGCTCGGAGCAGAACCGGTGCCGCGCCTCGCCCAGGGTCCAGGAGACGCCGGCGCCTCCCTCGATGACCATCCCGCACACCGGATCCCGGTCGCGGCTCCAGCCCTCGGCGCGAACGAACGGGCGGCCCGCGCCGAGCTCGCGCAGCAGCGCCAGCTCGTTCAGCAACAGGCGCGGCACGAGGAAGTGCTCCCGCACGCGATCCCGGCCGCGCTCGCCGAGCGAGGCGGCGCGCTGCGGATCCTCGAGGAGCGCCACGATCGCGGCCCCGCACTCCTCGACGGTGTCCACGAGGATGCCCCCGACCCCGTCGGCCATCTGGAGGGGGATGCCCCCGACGCGCCCCGCGACGACGGGCGTGCCCTTCCAGAGCGACTCGGACACGACCAGCCCGAACCCCTCGCGGAGCGACTTCTGCACGGTGACGTCCGAGAGGCGCTGGAACGCGTTGACCTCGATGTTCCCGACGCCGACGACGTTCGTGAAGACGTGGATGAGCGGGTCGTCGCCGGCCTCGGCGCGGATGCGGCGGTAGACGTCCCAACCCTCGGGGTCGTCGAGCGCCAGCGAGCCCACGAGCGCGAGCTGCAGGTTCGGGATCTCCCGGCGCGCCAGGCGGTACGCGGCGATCACGCCGAGCGGGTCCTTCCACGGGTCGAACCGGGAGACCTGCGTGACCAGGGGGCGGTCGACCCGGATCCCGATCCATTCCAGCACCTGGGCGGCGACCGTCTCGGGCAGGCGGAGGTTCTTCGGGCTCAACGGGTCGATCGCGGGGGGGATGATCTCGACGCGCTTCACGGGGAAGCCGGGCGGCACGAACTCCTCCATGGTGAAGATGGCGGCGTCGTACTCGGCGACGAAGGGCCGGACGAACTCCCACACCTCTGGGCTCGGGGCGGAGGTGTCGATGTGGCACCGCCAGATCCACTGCGAGCTCCCGCGGCCGCGGATCCCCAGGATCGCGGCCGGCTGCGGGTCGTGCACGAAGACGAAGTCGTACTCCTCGGTGAACGCCGCGGCGTTCGTGCGCGCGTTCGACAGGTAGACCGATCGCTGCTCCGCGCCGAGCTCGACGGCCGCTCCCTGCAGCCCGTTGTGGATCGCCTTCGTGACCTGGAAGAACCGCTCGTCTCCCCGGATGATGTGCCAGTCCGCGACGATCCCGAGATCGTCGAGGAGCGGGACCTCCGAGCGGAGCAGCTCGGACACCCCGCCGCCGTAAGGCGTGGCGTTCAGGTGAAGGACGCGAGCGCCGCGCAGCGGCTCGGCGGCGGACCGGACCGCGTCGAGGAGCGGATCGGGAGCGACCCCCCGGTACGACTCCAGCGTCCGGCGGCCGACGTCCACGAAGTCGAGCATGCGATCCTCGTAACCGGCTGCCGGGGTCGGACGCAGGCCCCGAAGCTGCTCCCCATCGCGGCGTGGTCGGAGCGCTCACCGGGGGCTCCGGCCAGCGGGTGGCTCTCGTCGCGGCGCGCGCGCCGGAGGACCTCCACGCGCCTGCCTCGGCGCTCCGCCGCGTCGGGAGCGAAGCCGGGTCGGCGAGCGGCAGCATGAGCGCCGCTCGGAGGACCGCGCCGCCGAGCGGCTCGAGGCGCGTTCGTCCACCCTTCTGGCCGCGCGACGACCCGTGTGTTCCGGGTGGGGCCTTCGCGATGGCACCTACCATTCGAGCATGGAGACGTCGCCGATCCTCCGCTCCGCACGGGCAGCCCTCGCGAACGAGCCTCGGATCGACCTCGCTCATCGAGCGATCGCCCTCGCCTTCGACGACGGGGTCGTGACCGTCGAAGGCGTGGTGCCGGACGTCGGGGCGAAGAAGCTCGCGCTCGCCTCCATCGCCGCGACCGCCGGGGTGCATCACATCGTGGACCGGCTCCGCGCGTCCCCCGCGCGGCAGATGAGCGACGCCGAGGTCCTCGAGCACCTTCGAGCAGCGCTCGAGGCGGAGCCCGTGTTCCAGGGCTGCTCCGTGAGCGCGAGCCCGGGCATGGTGCCCCCGACGCGCCCGGAACGTGGGTCCGGCGGCGCCGGCCCGGGTGCCGGCATCGAGGTCGGCGTGCGCGGAGGGGTCGTCACCCTCGTCGGGGAGGTCCCCAGCCTCGTCCACAAGCGACTGGCGGGGGTGCTCGCGTGGTGGATCCCGGGGACGACGGACGTCGTGAACGGGCTCGAGGTGGTGCCGCCGGAGGAGGATTCGGACGAGGACATCACCGACGCGGTCCGGATCGTCCTGGAGAAGGACCCGCTGGTGGACGCGGCCGACGTCGGCGTGATCGTCCGCGGCGGCGTCGTGACCCTGATCGGTGCCGTGCCGTCACCGGCTCAGCGGGAGATGGCGGAGATCGACGCTTGGTGTGTCTTCGCGGTGGACCGCGTGGTGAACCGGCTCGCGGTACGGCCACTCTGATGACGCCTGGAGCAAGCGGGTGCTGCGCCGTGAGCGCTGCCGCCCGGCACGCGCTCGTAGCGACGTGAACGCTGCGTCCCCCAGTGGCGGCGGGCGCGCCAGGCGACGCGCGCTTCACGCCTCGCTGGGGGAGGGACCCACGGTCCGTGCGGGGCAGCCCCGGCTGCGTCGGCGCCGGATGACGACCGTCGCGACGATCCTCCGCTTCGTGTCCACCATGGCGCTCGTCGTCGTCGCCCTCGCGGGCGCCGCGTCCGCCCGGGCCGAGGCGCCCGCGGTGTCGCCCGTCCCCGGGGGGCAGGCGTCGCTCGCGTCGCCGGCGCTCCCCGCGGTGGACTTCGACGAGGCGATCCGGCGCGCGACGAGCCAGGCCACGCCCGCCGTGATCGCCGCGGAGGAGGTGCGCCGGGCGGAGGCGCTCCTCGTCCAGGCGCGCGCGCCGGCCCTGCCGTCGCTCTCCGCAAATGCGACGTACACGCACCTCGACGCCACCCGCCGGCTCGGCGCCAACGTCACCTCGCCGCAGGATCAGGTGAACGGCACCCTCGCCCTCGAGCTCCCCCTCTTCGCGCCGTCACGCTGGTACCAGTGGTCGCACGCGCGCGACGCCGCGGACGTGGCGCGCGCGAGCGAGGCGGACGTCCGGCGCATCGTCGCGCTCACCGCCGGGCGCGCCTACCTCGCGATCCTGGCCGGGCGCCGCGCCGTCGAGGTCTCCCGGAGCGCCGTGGACACGGCGCGGGCGCACCTCGAGTTCGCGCGCCAGCGCCGCGCGGCCGGCGTCGGCAACCTCCTCGACGAGGAGCGGGCCGACCAGCAGCTCGCGACGGCGGAGGTGCAGCTCGAGAACGCCCTCGCCGGCGTGGCGCGCGCCCAGGAGGCCCTCGGGGTCGCGACCGGGGCGGACGGTCCGCTCGACGCGCGGGGTGATCCCCGGCTCGCCGTCGGCGTGACGGGCCCGGAGGAGGCGATCCGCGCGGCGGAGGAGGCCCGCGCCGACCTCCGCGCCGCGCGCGCGCGGTCGTACGCCGCCCACCGCATCGCGCGGGACAGCTGGGCCGACTGGCTGCCGACGCTCTTCGCCACCGCGGAGACGTTCGTGCTGGAGCCGCCCACCGCCGTGAACCCGCGCACCGGGTGGCAGGTGGGGCTGGTCTTCTCGTTCCCGCTGCTCGAGGGCGGGCTCCGGGTGGGGCAGCGGCGGGAGCGCGACGCCCTCGACGCGGAGGCCCGGACCCAGCTCGACGGCCTCTCGCTCCAGGCGCGCGCCGAGGTGCGCAGCGCCCTCGTCACCCTGCGCCACGCCGAGGCGGCCCTCGGGCAGGCGCGCCGCGGCGCCGAGCGGTCCCACGCCGCGCTCGCGCTCGTCGTGGAGGCCTACCGCGCGGGAGCGACGACGAGCCTCGACGTGGTGGACGCCGAGCGGGGGGCCCGCGACGCGGACCTCGCCGCCGTGATCGCGGAGGACGCCGCCCGGCAATCGCGGCTCGATCTGCTCGCGGCGACCGGCCGCTTCCCGTGAAGCTGGGCGGGCCGCCCGCGGTGCGGCGTGGCCCGCGCTGAGAGCTCGTCGAAGAATTCGACGAGCTCTCGGGGCGCCACCCGCTTGCGTTGAGCGTCGCGAGGCACACGATGCCGTCGCCGAGCGGGGCACACGACGACCGAGCAGCGCAGGCGTGCCTGTTGGCACGTCGAGCAGCGCAGGGAGGAGTCTGCTCCGCGCAGGCAGGCAGCGTGCGCCGCAGCAGCTCAAAGCGAGTGGGTGTCGCCATCAGCCGACCCGCGTGAGCGGGGCGGCGGGTGGGGTGAAGCGCCCGAATTCACTTCGGGCGCGAGGGGCGGGCGACGGCCCGCCCCTCCTGATGGTCAAGGCGCGTCGATTGTTCGACGGGCCTCGAGCGCCCGGTCGGCTGGCGACTTCGGCGGGCGTCCAGGCGCGCGCGTGTGCATCGTTGCGCGGGAGGTTCTCCCGATGCGACGCGTCGGCATGCTCGCCTGGATGGCCCTGTTCGGGGGCGCGGGGTACGCGCTCGCGCGCCGCCTGGTGCGCAAGCCGCTCGCGGGCGTCGCGCTGATCACGGGCGGCTCGCGCGGGCTCGGCCTGGCCCTCGCTCGCCGGCTCGGCCTGCGCGGCATGCGGGTGGTGATCTGCGCGCGCGACGAGGAGGAGCTCGAGCGGGCCCGCGGGGGACTCGAGGCAGAGGGGATCGACGCGACGGCCCTCCCCGGCGACGTGCGCGACGACGAGGCGATGCGGACGCTCGTCGCCGACGTGGAGGAGCACCTCGGGCCGGTGGACCTGCTCGTGAACAACGCGGGGATCATCCAGGTCGGCCCCGTGGAGGCCATGTCGCTCGAGGACTACCGGCGCGCGATGGACACGATGTTCTACGGCGCGGTCCACGCGGCCGAGGCGGTGCTCCCCGGGATGCGCGCGCGTCGCCGCGGCACGATCGTGAACGTCACCTCCATCGGCGCCGACATCGCGGTCCCGCACCTCGCGCCGTACGACGCGGCGAAGTTCGCGATGCGCGGGTGGTCCGAGGCCCTCGGCGCGGAGTCGGCCAAGCACGGGGTGACGGTGATCACCGTCGTCCCCGGGCTGATGCGCACCGGGTCCTTCGGCCACGCCCTCGTGAAGGGGAAGCGGTACGCCGAGGCGACGATGTTCTCGCTCCTCGCGTCCCTGCCGCTCGTCACGGTCAGCGCCGAGCGGGCCGCGCGCCGGATCGTCCTCGCCGTCGAGCGGGGCGATCGCTTCGTGGTGATCGGCTCCCCCGCGAAGCTCGCCAGGCTGGTCCACGCGCTCGCTCCGGGGGCGGTCATCCGCCTCCTCGGGGCGGTGAACCGCCTCCTCCCCGGGCCGACCGCGGAGGCGGGGGAGGGGATGGCGCTGCCGGCGGAGCTCTATCGCCGCGGCGTCGCGCGCTCGATCCTGACCGCCCTCGGGGAGCGCGCCGCGCGGCGTTACAACGAGGAGCCCGCGTAGCCGGACCTGCTCCGGCTCCTGCGCTCGGGCGAGCGGGTGCCCGGGGACGACGAGGCCCCCGCGCCTCGCGGCGGGGGGCCTCTCGATCGGTGCTCCGCGTCGGGAGGAGCCCGGCTACCGCGCGCCGCCCGCGAGGTCGGTCCGCCAGTCGAGGCCGAGCGAGGCGATCCAGGCGCGGGTGTCGTAGATCCCCTGGAGCTCGACATCGCTGGTCTGGCGCACCCGGTCGAACCAGACGTAGAAGACGGCGGCGTTCACCGCCAGGCCTTCGCGGAGCCGCCACCCGGCGCCGAGCGCGCCCGCCCACGAGTCCGAGTCCGGGAGCGTCGGCGAGTACCGGCTCTCGTCGAACCCGGAGCGGTCGCGGAGGACGCCGGCGCGGAGGTCCATCCGCGGACTGACGCGGTACTCGCCGCCCACGCGGAACGTGGAGCCGTTGCCGTAGTGCCGGGGCACCGCGATGGTCGTCCCGCGATCGCCCTGGAAGACGTCCTGGCCGTACACGACGTACCGGTTGAACGTGTAGCCGAACGTGACGAGGAGCGGCTCCGTCGGCCGGTAGGCCGCGCCGACGGCGAGGATGTTCGGATAGGTGAGGGCGTGCTTCACGCCCTGGTCCACCGGCGCGGCGGCGCTGGGATCCGTCGGGTTCGGCTGGAGGAGCGCGTCGGGGACGTAGAAGTGCGCGTCGCCGGTGAGGTGCATCGTGACCTTGTGCTTGTAGTCCACGCCGATGGTCAGCGGGACGCTGGGCAACGGCGTGATCTCGGCGGAGACGTCGTAGCCGAAGCCGCCGCCGCTCGCGTCGAGCTCGCCGTAGGCGCTCGGGTCCGGCTGGATGCCCTGCTTCAGGTACTCGCGCGCGTAGATGTAGTTCACGCCGCCGCCGAGGCGGACGAACCGCGGGACGACCTCGTAGCCGCCGGTCAGGTAGAAGCCGTAGAGCTTGCGGTCCACCGTGATGATGCGGCCCCGGCCGGCCCAGTCGTCGCGCCAGAACACGTTCCCGCCGGCGGGGATGTTCATCCCCAAGCCGATGCCCGCGCCGCGGTCGGCGAGCTTCGTGCCGTAGGCGGCGAAGAGCGACACCGGCGGCGCCGGGCGGAACCGGGTCCTCGCAGTGGAGCCCGCCAGGTCCGAGCTCGCCGGCGCCTTCCACCGGGTGCCGATGTCGAGCAGCGACCCGGCGACCGTCAGCTCGAGCCCGTCGAGCTTCGAGAGCGCCGCGGGGTTCTGGTAGGCCGCCGCCGCGTCCTGCTGGGCGGCGACGAGCGAGCCCGCCATCGAGAGGTCGCGCGGGTTCACGTTCGGGACGTCGTAGCCGTTCGCGCGGGAGGCCGCCGGGAACGCGAGGGCGAGGATCGCGAGGAGAGTCGTCTTGCGCATGGCGTCACCTCGTCACTGCAGCGTGACCTGCGGTGGAATGGTCGTGGGTGGACTGAAGAGGAACGCGGCCGCGTCCTCGCGCATCGGGCCGCCGATCGCGCTCGACAGGAACGTGTCGATGGCGGTGCCGTGCGGGACGCAGAACCCGGTCGTACCCCCGGCGCCGTCGGCCTTCGTGTAGAGCGTCGTCGTCGTCGCCAGGCCGGCGAGGTCCACGAGCAGGTCGCCGTAGGGCAGCGGGCGCCCGTTCACGACGGTCGTCAGGTTGGGCACCACCTGATCGCAGTTCGCGAGCTGGCCGAAGACCTCCGCCGTCGGGTGGACCATCCCCGTGCCGCCGAACCCGCTCGGCGCCGCGACGAGCAGCGGGCTCGGGAGCTTCGACCGGACGTGGGCGGCGTAGTTCACCGGCTCGGCGGGGTCGATGATCCACTTCGCGAGGATCAGGGTCTGGAGGTAGCGGGCCGCGACGTTCGGGTCGGTGGCGATCTTCGAGCGATCGATGCCGAGGCCGAGGAAGAGCGCGTCCACGTCCTGCGCGAAGGCGGGCGCGGTGGTGAACACGTCGACGAGCGGACCGCCCGGCGCGTCGAGGACGCCGCGGGCGAAGCGCGGGTTGGTGGCGAGGAGCGGGCCGCCGCTGATGCCGCCCAGGGAGAGCCCCTGGAAGTAGACGGCGGTCGGATCGACCGTGACGCCCTTCGCCGCGAGCGCCTCGACGACGGCGTTCGCCGCGGGCTGCGGGAAGCCGGACGCCGCGGGCGGTCGGGCGAGGGCGAGGATCAGGGCCGCCTCGTCGACGAGCATCTGGCGGAAGCCGTCCCGGATCCGGAAGAAGTTCGCCGTGAGGAAGTAGTTGCCCGAGGCGACGGTGCTGAGGTTCGCCTCGCGGAGGTGGCCGACGGTGCAGGTGCCGGGCGGGATCGCGTCTCCCTGGCCTGCCTTGGCCTGATCCGGCGTGCACACGCCGTCGGCGGTGCCGTCCGTGGTGCAGTCGGAGTTCTGCGCGCAGAACGCGCGCTCGCCGTGGTAGGGCGCGTCGATCGCCGCGACCACGAAGCCACGCCTCGCGAGCGACTCGGCGACGGCGAGCATCTGGAGGCGGCTGCCGTTCAGGGCGTGGTGCCAGACGACGAGTGGAGCGCTGCAGGGCGCGCTCGCGGCGCAGCCGCTGGGCAGGGCGACGAGGACGGGGATCCCGGTGGGCGTCCCGACGAGGTTCCCGGAGGCGTCGACTCCGAAGGCGCCGGTGGCCGGGTCGATCGCGTCGAAGGTGGTCAGGGTCGCGGTGAGGAACGAGACGTCGGGGAAGAAGGACGCCGGGAGGCCGAGCGCCGCGGTCGGGTCGAACGCCGCCGCGTTCGTGGTGGTGAAGAACGCGCTGTCCGCCGGGTTGCCGTCGCCGTTCGGGTCGTAGGGGAAGGCCGAGAGCTTCACGCTCGCGTCGGTGACGGTCTGGGTCTGGACCGTGTACGCCATCACCACGTCGTCCGCGGTGAGGCTCGAGCCGGTGAGCGCGCCGACGTTCGTGACGAGCGGCATCAACCCGGCCCGCATCGCGGCCAGCCCGGCCGCGTCGGCGTCGGAGACGTTGGGGATCTGCGACCTCCCGCTCGCGTCCACGAGCGGGGTCGTGAAGGTGAAGACGAGGTTCGCGAGCGTGCTCCGCACGAGCGGGTTGCCCGCGAGGTCCTTCACGCCGCGCGTGACGACGACGGCGTAGTTCTTCTTCTCCTTCAGCGGCGGGACCATCGCGGTGACCGTCGGCGAGACGGGCACCGGCACGCCGGGCTGGAGGCCGATGGCAGTGGTGGCCTGCCGGGTCGCCCCGCCCACGGTGACCGCCTGGTTCAGGTCCGGCGGCTGGATGAGGATCTCGGCGGTGCCCGGCGCCCCGGCCGCGACGGCGGTCGCCACGTCGCGGAGCATGCGCGGGGAGCCGGTCGCCGGGTCATCGGGGAGCTCGAAGAGGAAGACCGTCTGGTTCGTGATGGTGGCCGCGTCCACCGGGCCCGAGAGCGGCGAGAGGACCATCCCGGTGGTGGAGAACCCGTCGAGCGTGGCGAGCCCGGCGGCGGCCGGCCCGAACGCCGGGACGTTCCTCACGAAGAAGCGGTTGGTCGTCCCCGGAACCGGGCGCGTGCCGTCGAGGAGCAGGTTCGAGGGGAGCGGGATCTGCCCGGAGCCGGCGTCGGTGAGGGGCGTCACGGCGAGCGCCGGCGCGATCCCGAACGTGGCGATGCTGGCGGTCTCGGCGTGCGGGAAGGCGGCGTCCACCGCGGCGAACGCGGGCGGGATCCGGCCGGTCAGGCAGCCGATGTTCATGGCCTCGCACGGCGCCCAGGTCTGCGCGCCGACAGTGCCGGTGGGCGCCCAGTCGAGCGGGCTCCACAGCGCCGCGCGGAGGGCCTCGAGCTGTGCGACGAGATCCGGGGTGGCGCCCGTGGGCTGGTTCTCGACCTTGCTGAGATCCTTGTTCGGGATGGTGAGGGCGAGGGCGGTGTCGGGCGCGACGGCGATCCCGTCCGTGGTCTTCACCCCCTGCGCGCCGCCCCGGAGGGCGAACACGTAGCGGCCCGGCGCCCAGCGCCGGCTCCCGCTCGCGTCGGCCTTCTTCCGGATCACGATCGTGCCGGGCGCGGCGGGGCCGGCCTCGGTGTCCACCACCACGGCCGTGCCGCCGTCGATCCTGAGCACCGCCGCGGTCTGCGGGGTGATGGTCGCGACGTTCACGGTCGGCGCGGGCGCGACGGCGCGGTAGGTGTTGGTCGCCGCGTCGAACGCGAGCGCCTTGATCGGGACGGTGATCGCGACCTCCTGGTCGCTCGGGAAGCCGCCGCGCTCGACGAAGGACCGGAGCAGCTCCTTCTGCGTCCCGTCCGGGAGCGTGGGGACCGCCTGGAGCGCGAGGTCGTTCGGGGTCGGGATGTCCGGCGACGAGAAGGTCGCGATGACCACCTGGTTCGGCGGATCCTGCTCCACGTTGCGGCAAGCCGTGACGAGGAGGACGAGCGCGAGGGTCAGGGATGTCTTGGTGCGAAGCGCCATGCGGCCTCCGAGGTGAAGCACCAAAGGTGAAGCAAGCTGTATGGGGGGAGCCCCGTCCTTCATCTTCCCGCCGCGGGGTGAAGTCAAGGAGGGCACCCCCGACCCAGAGTCACCGGCGCTCGGCCTCGCTTTGACGCGACGCGTGCTCGCGCCGGCGGCGCGGCGGGTGGTACGCGGACGCACCACGCGCGCCACCCGGATTGGCGACCCGCCCGGGTCCGGCTACCATCGGCGGCCGCGCGAGCTCCGCCGGACGCCGGGGGGTGGCGCCGCTCGTTCGACTCACGGGAGATCCCATGATCCGACGCCTCGCCGCGCTCTGCCTCGCCCTTCCCCTCGCCGCGGCCGCCCAGACCTCGCCCTCGCCCGAGCCCGCGGCGCCCGCCGCCCAGCCGCCCGCCGCGTCCGGCGCGCCGGCGGCGGAGCCGGCCGCAGCGGCCGCCCCCCCGCGGAGCCCGGGCGTGACCTTCGAGTGGGGAGGCTGGTTCCAGACGCACGCGTGGCGGACGTTCGGGGGCGTGAACGCGAACGGAACCGGGAGCACCGACCTGCCGCTGTTCGCGGTGCAGGGGCGCGACACGGCGGGCGTCTCGGTGCGGCAGAGCCGGATCCGCGCCGCGGTGGGCCTCCCCACCGACGGGCTGCTCCGCGGCGCGAGCGCGAAGGGGCTGGTGGAGGTGGACTTCATGGGCCCGGTCGCCTCGGACGACGCGTCGCTCCCGGCGGTGCGCCTCCGCCACGCCTGGATGGCCGTCACGTGGAAGGAGCTCGCGAACCTCACCTTCACCGCGGGACAGACCTGGTCGCTCTTCGGGGGCCCGAACGTCGCCCTCTCGCTCGCCCACGTCGCCGTCCCGCGCTTCGCGGGGGCGGGGTACCTGTATCGCCGCGCGCCGCAGCTCCGGCTCGGCGCCGAGACCTCCGGCCCGGTCGTCCTCTCCGCGCAGGTCGCCGCGCTCGCCCCCTACGACCGGCCGAAGTCCGCGGGGGTCCTCGTCGGCGAGCGCTCCGGCTTCCCGGACGTCGAGGGGCGCGTCGCCGTCGCCGTCCGGCCCGGCGGGAAGCCGCTCCTCGAGGTCGGGGCCTCCGGCCGCTACGGGCGCGAGGTCTACTTCCTGGACGGCGCGGGCCGGGACGAGACCGTCGAGGGCTGGGGCGCCTCGGTGGACGCCCGGGTGGAGGTCCCGCACCTCACCGTGATGGGCGCGGGCTTCATCGGCACCGCGCTCGGCGCCTACCAGAGCGTCGCGCCGGAGGTGAGGTTCACCACCGACGGCGCGGTCGCGCCCGCCACCCCGAAGAGCCTCGCGGTCTCGGCGGTGCGGAGCATGGGGCTCTGGGTGCAGGGGGTGGTCACGCCGATCCCGGTCCTGCAGGGGTTCGTCGGCTACGGCATCGAGGAGCCGCGCGAGGCGGACCTGCCCGCCACCGCGACGGTGGTGAACCGCAACCAGCAGGTCTCGGGCGGCGCGATCCTGTCGCTCACCAGCCGCTGGCGGGTGTCCACCGAGGTGACCTGGTACCTCACCAACACCCAGGACTGGTTCCGGCGGAACTCGACGCAGGTGGAGCTCGGGTCGCTGTACGCCTTCTGACGGGAGGCCCGGAGAGGGCTGCGGGCCTCCCGCTTCTACGCGACCGCGGCCTTCCGGTGGTCGATCACCCGCCGGGCCTTCCCCGGGGAGCGCTCGAGGGCGCCGGGCGCGACGAGCTCGATCGACATCCGGATCCCGGTCACCGCATGGATCTCGCGGTCGATCCGGTCCTTCAGCTCGATCATCTGGCGCATCTCGTCGCGGAGGTCGCCGGGGCGGAGCTCGACCTTCACCTTCACCTCGTCGAGCGCGCCGGGGCGCGAGACCTCGATGAGGTACTGCGGCGCGGTCCCGTCCACCCGCAGCAGCGCCTCCTCCACCTGCGACGGGAAGACGTTCACGCCGCGGATGATGAGCATGTCGTCGGACCGGCCCACCACGCGCCCCATCCGCACGCCGGTCCGGCCGCAGGGGCAGGGGCGGCGGTCGAGGGCGGCGAGGTCGCGCGTCCGGTAGCGGAGGACCGGGGTCGCCTCCTTGGTGAGCGAGGTGATGACCAGCTCGCCCACCTCGCCCTCGGGCACCGGCTCGAGCGTCTTCGGGTCGAGGCACTCGACGATGAAGTGATCCTCCTGGACGTGCATCCCCTCGCGCACGCCGCACTCGCCCGCGACGCCCGGGCCGATCACCTCGGAGAGGCCGTAGTTGTTGAACGCGAGGATCCCCAGGGACCGCTCGATCTCCTGGCGGAGCTCCTCGGTCCACGGCTCCCCGCCGAAGTGGCCGAAGCGGAGCGCGAGGTCGTCGGGCCGGAGCCCCTCCGCCGCCGCCACCTCGCCGATGTGCAGGGCGTAGGAGGGCGTGCAGATGAGGACCTGGGCGCCGAGGTCCTGGATGAGCCGCACGTGACGCGGGGTGTTCCCGCCGCCGGCGGGCACCACCGCGGCGCCGACCCGCTCGATCCCGTAGTGCAGGCCGAACCCGCCGGTGAAGAGCCCGTAGCCGAACGCGACGTGGACGGTGTGCTCGGGGCGGAGCCCGCCGGCCACCAGGAAGCGGGCGACGAGGCCGGTCCAGGTGTCGAGGTCCCTCCGCGTGTAGGCGACGAAGGTCGGCCGGCCGGTGGTCCCCGACGAGCCGTGGATCCGGACGACCTGCTCGCGCGGCACCGCGAGGAGGCCGAGGGGGTAGTTGCGGCGGAGGTCGTCCTTCACCGTGAACGGGAGGCGCCGCAGGTCGTCGAGCGATCGGATGTCCGCGGCGGACACCCCCGCCCGGCCCAGGGCCTCGCGGTAGGACGGCACGCGGGCGGCGCGCTCGACGGTCTCCTGGAGGCGGCGGAGCTGCAGGGCGGAGAGCTCGTCGCGCGGGAGCGCCTCGGCGGGATCGTAGAGCCGGTTCTCGAACCCCGGGGGGAGCGCCCCCCGGGCGACGATCGATGAAGAGGCCATGGTCTAGCCCGCCCGCGCGAAGAGCTCGGCGGGCGAGACGAGCCGGACGCCGTGCTGCTGGAGGAGGCTCGCGGCCTTGGCGGGGTCCTCGAGCCGGAAGAGGAGGGTCGCGTACCGGCCGCGCTCGCGCGTGGCGAACGGGTACATGTACTCGATCCCGAGCCCCGCGTTCTCGAAGGCCTCGAGCACCGAGGCGAGGCCGCCCGGCCGGTCGGGAACGTCCACCGCGAGGACGTCCGTCACGTTCACCACCACGCCCGCGTCCTCGAGGACCGCGCGGGCGCGGTCGGTGTCCTTCACCACCAGGCGCAGGATCCCGAACTGGTGGGTGTCCGCGAGCGACATGGTGAGGATGTCGATGCCGGCGTCCCCGAGGACCTTGGCCGGGATGCGGAGCTGGCCGGGCTTGTTCTCCAGGAAGAGCGACAGCTGACGGATCTGCATTCGGCGCCTCCCGCCTCAGATGTTCCGCTGGTCCACGACCCGCTTCGCCTTGCCCTCGCTCCGCGCCAGGGTCTTCGGCGCGACGAGGGTCACCTTCACCCGCAGGCCGATCACGTGATCGACGGCGGTCTCGAGCTCGTGCTGCAGGGCCTGGAGGCCGCGGATCTCGTCGGAGAAGAACCCGGCGGTGACCTCCACCTGCACCTCCATCTCGTCGAGCCCCTTCTCGCGGGTGAGGACGATCTGGTAGTGCGGGAGCGTCCCCTCGACCTGGAGGAGCGCGGTCTCCACCTGCGACGGGAACACGTTCACGCCGCGGATGATGAACATGTCGTCGGAGCGGCGGCCGATCCGGCGGATGCGGCGGAGGGTGCGGCCGCAGGGGCAGGGCTCCGCCTGGAGCGCGGTGATGTCGCGCGTCCGGTAGCGGATCATCGGCATCGCCTCCTTGGAGAGCGTGGTGAGGACGAGCTCGCCCTCGACGCCGTCCGGGAGGACCTCGCCCGTCTCCGGGTCCACGATCTCCGGGTAGAAGTGGTCCTCGAAGACGTGCAGGCCGTCGCGGTGGACGCACTCGACGCCGACGCCCGGGCCGATGATCTCCGAGAGCCCGTAGATGTCGTGCGCGCGGATGCCGGCCTCCGCCTGGATGTACTCGCGCATGCCGTCCGACCAGGGCTCGGCGCCGAACACGCCCACCCGGAGCTTCCCGAAGCCGATCTTCGCGTCGCGGGCCCGCTCGATGAGGTGGATCATGTACGAGGGCGTGCAGCAGATCGCCGTGACGCCGAAGTCCTGCAGCACCATGAGCTGCCGCTCGGTGTTCCCGCCCGAGATCGGGATCACCGTCGCCCCGAGCGCCTCGCCGCCGTAGTGGGCGCCGAGCCCGCCCGTGAAGAGGCCGTAGCCGTAGGCGTTCTGGAGGACGTCGCCCTTGCCGAGGCCGGCGGCGGCGAGGGCGCGGACCATCACGCTGGTCCAGACCTGCAGGTCGGCGGCGGTGTACGCGACGACGATGGGCTTGCCGGTCGTCCCCGAGGAGGCGTGCAGCCGGACCACCTCGTCCATCGAGGAGGCGAAGAGGCCGAAGGGGTAGGTGTCCCGGAGGTCGGCCTTCACCGTGAAGGGGAGCCGCGCGAGGTCGGGGAGCCCCTTCACCGCGTCGGGCCGGAGGCCGCGCGCCTCCATCCGCTGCCGGAAGAGGGGGACCTTCTCGTACGCGCGCCGGACCACCTTCTGGAGCCGCTCGAGCTGGAGCTTCGCGAGCTCGCGGCGCGGGAGGAAGTCCGGCGCGCTCGCCGGGTGGAACGCGACGCCGGCGTCGCTCCGCTGGGTGTTCACCTGGGACCTCGTCACGTGTTCGCTGCGGGTGAGGACTCGGCGCTAGGGGTTCGGCCGCGGGAGCGCCGTCTCGCGCCCGAGCCGGAAGGCGGCCTCGTTGAGCGCGTGGAGCCGCTCCGGGAGGGCCGCGTGGATCGCCGCGCGCCAGGCCTCCTCGGGGAGGTCGAGCGCGCGGGCGAGGATCCCGAGGAGCGCCACGTTGAGGCTCTTCTTGTTCGGGAGCCGGGCCTCCTCGATCGCGTCCGGCGGGACGAGGAGGCCGCCCGCGCGGAGCAGGGAGCGCGTCACGGCGATCTCGGAGGGGTCGAGGACCACCAGGAAGTCCGCCTCGCCCGGCGTGATCATCGGCGAGAGAACCTCGTCGCCGAAGCGGACGTCGGTGGTGACCGACCCGCCTCGCTGGCTCATCCCGTGGATCTCGGCCTTCTTCACGTCGCGGCCCGCCCGGAAGGCGGCGTCGGCGAGGATGTCCGAGGCCTTGATGACGCCCTGGCCGCCGACGCCGGCGAGCACCACGTTCACGATGCGGCTAGACATTTCCGGCCTCCACGCCCGCCGCGCGCTTCGCCTCGGCGGCCTGCTCGTACCGGCGGATGTTCGGCGCCGCGAGGATGCACGGCCGGCGGGCGACGATCACGGAGAGGACCGGCGCGGCGAGCCGCTCCGCGAGGAGCTTCTCGAACGCGGCCGGATCGGCGACCGGGTCCACCACGTCCACGCTGCGGACCCCGACCGCGCGGGCGAGCCCCTCGATCGAGACCTTGGTCGTCGGCTCGTGCGCGAGGGTGCGCCCGGTGCCCGGGTGCTCCTGCTGCCCCGTCATCGCCGTCGTGCCGTTGTCCAGGACGATCAGGACGTGGCCGGTGGGGGGCGGGTTGTAGACCATCTCGACGAGGCCGCTCAGGCCGGAGTGGACGAAGGTCGAGTCGCCGATGATGGAGACGACCCGGCGCGCCTCCTGCTCCGGCAGGACGTGCCGGAGCCCGAGCCCCATGCCGACGGACGCGCCCATCGCGACGCAGGCGTCGATCCCCTGGTACGGCGGGAGGACGCCGAGCGTGTAGCAGCCGATGTCGCCCGCGACGATGCAGTCGAGCTTGTGGAGCGCCGCGTAGACGGGGTGGTACGGGCAGGCCGGGCAGAGCGCCGGCGCCTTCCCCTTGGGCGGCTCCGGCTCGGGCCGGGGGTCGCGCGCGAGGATCCGCCGGACCCGCTCGACCGAGAGCTCGCCGAAGCGGAACGCGGCGGGCTTCCCCTCGACGGGGATCCCGGCGGCGCGGATCGCCACCTCGAGGATCGGGTCGCCCTCCTCGACCACGACGCAGCGCTCGACGCTCCCGGCGAAGGCCCGGAGCTTGTCGATGGGCAGCGGGTAGACGGTCTTGAGCTCGAGCAGGCTCGCCTCGGGCGCCGCCTCGCGGACGTGCCGCGCGGTGACGCCGGAGGTGATCACGCCGAGCGCCTTCGAGCCCTCGCGCCACACGTTGAGCGGGGAGGACTCGTTGTAGATGCGGAGCCCCTCGAGCTTCTTGCGGAGCGCGCGGTGCGCCGGGCGCGCGTAGGCGGGGATCATCACGCGCGCCTTGATGTCGCGGACGAACGCCGGCGCCTTCGGGGCGGGGAGCCCGGCCCGGCGCGCCACGATGGACTTCGAGTGGCAGACGCGGGTGGTCATCCGGAGGATCACCGGGAGCTGCCAGCGCTCGGAGAGCTCGAACGCGGCCAGGGCCAGATCGTAGGCCTCCTGCGAGTCGGAGGGCTCCAGCATCGGGAGGCCGGCGGCCTCGGCGTAGTGCCGGTTGTCCTGCTCGTTCTGGGAGGAGGCCATCCCCGGATCGTCGGCCGAGACGATCACGAGCCCCCCCTGCACGCCGGTGTAGGCCGAGGTGAAGAGCGGGTCGGCGGCCACGTTCAGGCCGACGTGCTTCATCGTGACGAGCGCGCGGGCGCCGCCGAACGCGGCGCCGAGGGCGACCTCGAGCGCGACCTTCTCGTTGGGCGCCCACTGCGCCCGTCCCCCCAGCGTCGAGAAGGTCTCGAGGATCTCGGTGGACGGGGTGCCGGGGTAGCCGGTGCCGAGGTGGACCCCGCCGTCCTTCGCCGCTGCGGCGACCGCCTCGTCGCCGGAAAGAAGCCGCCGTTCCATCGCTGGGGAACTCTCCTCTCGTGGTCGAACCCGGCCGCCGCGGCGTGCAGGGGACCCGGCTCGACCAGGCGGTCGGAGCCGGCGCTCGCAGCGCGAGGAGCCGAGGAAGCGGCATGATACCCGATGGGGCGGGGATTCCCAGTCCTGGGCGCACGGCGGGCTGGCGCGCGGGCGAGGGCGCGGCGGGTCGCCAGTCGAGCCCCCTTTGCCTCCTGCCGCGCCTCACCGCCCGCGGCTTCGCCGCCTGCGGCGGACCAGCACGACGATCGCGGCCACGACCGCGACGGCGAGGAGGATCCCGAGCTCCACCCGCCGGACGTCCGCCTTGGCCGCGGCGAGGTGGTCCCAGGAGACGTAGCCCACCGTGACGACGAGCGGGACGGAGACGAGGGCGGAGAGCCCGTCGGCCAGGGCGAAGATCGCGGGACGGACGCCATGGGTCGCGGCGAGGGCGTAGGCCGGGAGGCGGAGGCCGGAGAGGTGGCGCGACAGCGCCACCGTGATCATGGGGTGCCGGGCGAAGTGGGTATCGAGCCAGGCGCGGCGCGAGGGGGTGAGCACGCGGGCCACCGAGGCCCGGGAGAGGAGCGCCGGGCCGTGCCGCCGCGCGAGGGTGAACCAGAGCAGGTCGCCGGTCACGATCCCAGCCCACGCCACCGGGATCGCGATCCGGAGGCGGAGGTAGCCCTCGTGGGCGAGGACGCCGGCGACGAGCTGGACCGCCTCCTCCGGGATGGGCACCGCGAGCCCGCCCGCGACGAGCAGGGCGAAGATGGCGAGGTAGCCGAAGTGTTCGAGGAGCGCGGTGAGCATGCGGGCCGCGCGCCTAGTGCCGCTCCGCACGGAGCTCGAGGCGAATCATCATGACCGGTCAGCGGACGCGCGCCACTAGAAGTAAGCCAGCACGAGCCCGGTCACGTCGGTGTCCCGGGGCGTGTGGCGCCCCTCCACGGCGAGGGAGAGATCCCGCGCGAGGTGGACCCGCAGCGCGGCGGAGAAGGACCAGGTGGTCCGCGGCTCGGCGCCTGGCAGGTACCGCCAGCGGGCGTCCCCGAGGAGCGCCGCGGCGTCCCCGAGCCGGAGCCGGGCGAGGACCGAGGGTCCGACGCCGGGGCGGGCCCACGAGCCGCCCGCGCCGGAGAGCCGCGGCGAGACGAGGAGCTCGGTGTCCGCGGTGGCGAGGAGGTCGAGGGCTCCGCCGAGATCGCCGAGGGTGAGCCCGCCGCCGAACTCCGCGGCGCCGGCGAGGCAGCGATCGCAGCCCGCGTCGCGCACGGTCGTCGCGCCCAGGCGCATCTTCCATGAGGGGCGGGTGTCGAAGCGGTTCACCGGGTTCAGCGAGATCACCCGGACGAGCGAGGCGTCGTCCAGCTCGAGCCGCCGCTCGCGCGGCGCCCAGACGAGCCGGGTCGGCCCGAACTCGATCGAGGCGAAGGGCGGCTCGCCCTCGGGCGGATCGCCGAGGTCGTGCAGGGCGAGGCGGAGGTCGAAGGCCACCGTCCCGCCCTCCTCGCGGCTGCCGCCGCCGCCCGCGCCGAGCCGGAACGAACCGTGCCCGCGGTCGGGCCGGAGCCGCTCCGGCGTGGGGATCACGAGGGGCGCGCTCGGCCTCCGGAGGGCGGCGCGTCGCTCGAGGAGCGCCTGGCGGAGGCGGGCGGCCTCGGGGTCGGTGCCCTCGAGCAGGGCGCGGAAGTGGCGGAGGTCCACGAGGTCCGCCGCCGCGTCGAGGATCGCCGCCTGCTCGCCCGACGTGACCGCCGGGAGGGGAGCGCCCGCGTCGCGGGCGAGGGCCTCGACCGCCTCGAGCGCGCGGCCATCGAGCTCCTTCGTCCGGGCCTGGAACTGGGTGCGGATCGACGGTCGGTAGTGGATCTTCCGGACCAGGCCCGGGTTGCGGAACAGGGCCTTCACCGTGTCGGAGGGCAGGACCACGTACCGACCGACGTGGTCGAGCAGGTGCAGCCGGGGGACCGCCGCCTCGAGGGCGCCGAGCACGTGGTAGGCGCAGTTCTCGTCGAGGTACCAGTACTGGAAGAACGCGCCGCCGAGCTCCCAGATGTGCGCGGTGAGGAGCCGGACCTCCTCGGGCGAGAGGTCGAGGTCGTACTCCCAGAGATCGCGCGACTCGTACTCACCGTACTGCCGGACCTTGTAGTAGTAGGCGTAGTACTTGAACTCGCCCTTGAAGAGGCCGAAGAGCCCCTTGAACGCGTAGAGGACCGCGTTCTGGGTGTCCACGGTGGCGGCGTAGTCCACGCCGTAGTCGAGCAGCTCCTCGTGCTTCCCGGAGCGGGCCTCCGGCGCCTTGTCGAGCCGGAGCAGGGTGTGGCCGAACGCCGAGGAGGGGTTGTTCAGGTAGAAGGACGAGAAGACGAGGGTCGCGCCCTCCGGCTCGACGCGCCGGAGGAAGTCGTCGCGCCGGGGGCAGGGGCGCCGCGGCAGGCGGACCGGATCGAGGCCGAGCTTCGCGTCGAGGTAGAGGAAGCGCCCCGGGAACCGGCACTGCGCGTCGTCGAGCTCGTCCTTCGGCGAGGTGGCGTCGAAGAACCCGGCGAGGGTCGCCTCGAGCTCGGCGGCGGGATCGTACTGTCCGTTGCGCGCGCGGTAGAACGCCGGCGAGTCCACCTCGCTCTTCCAGCCGCCGAGGTAGCGCCCCCGCCAGTGGCCGAGCCGGAGCCAACCCGGATCCTTGGCGAGCCCGAGGGCGCGGGCCCGCGCGATCAGCTCGGGGAGGTAGGAGCGGTCCGGAGCCGCCGCGCCGGCGGCCGCGCTCGCCGGTGCCTTCGCCGACGAGCTCCCGGGCGCGCTGGCGCCCTCCACGGCGGGCGAGGGCGGCTGCGCCCCGGCGCGGAGCGGGACGAGCGGGGCGGCGACGAGGAGCGGGAGGAGGGCGAGGGCAGGGCGGCGCATCGGCCGGAGAGGGTAAACGAAGGGGAGCCCTCGCTAGAAGGCTCCCCGAAGATGTAACGAGGGCTGCGCCCTCGCCCCGCCGGCAGAGCCGTCGGGGCCCCACTCCTGCTGCGCGGGGCCCGTGACCGCTCGCGGCCCCCGCTTCGCGGGGGATCGCTCGCGGTCCCCGCGCGGAGGGGCGGCGCCCCTCCCCCCGCCTGCGGCGGGGTCCCCCCACCCTGCGCGCGGATTTCCGGCTACCTCGGCTGGCGCTCGGCCGTTTAGCTCCGCTGGAAGCAGCCGGCGCTCTTCTCGGTCTCGAGCGTCTGGAGGATCGCCTTGGTCACGTCCTCGTTCGAGGTCGCGTCGCTCGCGAAGATCGTCTTGAAGTTCTTCTGGAGGGCGGCGCCCACCGCGGCGGAGTCCTGGCAGGCGTTGATCACGGTGAGGGCGCCGATGGACTCACCCTGGCCGCGGGAGATGTCCTTCGCGAGCGCCTCGCGGTTCGCCTCGACGAAGTTCTGCGTGCCGGCGGCGAAGAGCCCGGCGCCGCAGTTCGAGGTGCCGGTGGTGATGCCGAAGGTCTGGCTCCCGACCGTGCCGTTGGTGGTCGCGGCGAGGATCTGGACCGCGCCCGGCGTGTCGCCGAACGCCATCGAGCCGAGGCCGCAGCCGGCGGCCCCGTAGCGGCCGGTCCCCCGGATGGCGGCCTGCGTCGAATCCGCGGCAGCGGCAGGCACGGCGAAGAGGACGGCGGCGATCGCGACTGCGAGCGAAATGCGCATGCTTTCTCTCCTGGGTTCGGTATCCACTGAGCGAGAACGATCGAGCGGGAAAACGATCCCCCGCCCGGATGAGCGGGGAGCTGGCTACCTACCTACCGCGCTCTCGTGCGAAGTGGAAGCGGGCAGGCGTCCCGGAGGGGGTGCGGCCCAGGCGGCCAGGTTTTCGGTTGCAGGACCGTGGCGCGCTGCGCAAGAGTCGAGGCGCTCGAATCACGGCCGACTCGCAAATCAGGGGATCCCCAAATGGCCCTCAAGATCCTGGTGACGGCGAAGCGCGTGGAAGACCCCGAGTCGAAGATCCGCGTGCGCCCGGATGGCGCGGGGATCGTGACGGAGGGTGTGAACTACAAGCTGAACCCCTTCGACGAGATCGCCGTCGAGGAGGCGCTCCGGCTGAAGGAGCGGCACGGCGGCGAGGTGGTGGTGGTCTCGATCGGGGTGGACAAGTCGCAGACCGAGCTCCGCGCCGCGCTGGCGATGGGGGCCGACCGCGCCATCCTGGTCCGCCACGACGGGCCGCTCGATCCGGCGGTGGTCTCCGCGATGCTGCAGAAGATCGTCGAGGCGGAGAAGCCGGACCTGGTCCTGATGGGCAAGCAGTCCATCGACGACGACCAGAACCAGGCCGGGCAGTACCTCGCGGAGCGGCTCCGCTGGCCGCAGGCGACCTTCGCCTCGAAGGAGGCGAGCCTCGAGAGCGAGGCGGAGCAGAAGAAGGACCCTGGCGTCGTCCTCGGCGCGGACGGCCGGTCCCTCACGGTCGTCCGCGAGGTGGACGGGGGCGTCGAGACGCTCGTCCTCGCGCTGCCGGCGGTGGTGACGACCGACCTGCGCCTCAACAAGCCGCGCTTCGCGTCGCTCCCCGGGATCATGAAGGCCAAGAAGAAGCCGCTCCAGGAGCTCGCCGCCGCGGCGCTCGGGGTGGACCTCGCGCCGAAGGTGGTGGTGAAGCGGCTGTCGGAGCCGCCGGCGCGCAAGGGCGGCGTGAAGGTGGCCGACGTCGAGGAGCTCTGGAAGAAGCTCCACGAAGAGGCGAAGGCCCTCTAGCCGCTCTCGCGAGCTCGAATCCTCGAATCAGGGAGAACGCCATGTCGAACGTCCTCATCGTCGCGGAGCACGGCGCGGGTGCGATCCGGAAGGCGACCCTCCACGCGCTCGCCGCCGGGCAGGAGATCGCGCGGCGGACCGGCGGGCAGGTGCACGCGGCCCTCCTCGGGAAGGGGCTCGGCCCGCTCGCCGCCGACCTCGCCGCGTACGGCGTCGAGGTGCACGTCGCCGACGCCCCCGTGCTCGAGCGCCCCCTCGCCGAGGCGTTCGCGCCGGTCCTCGCCGACCTCGCGAAGGCGATCGGCGCCACCCACGTCGGCGCCGCCGCGACCGCGTTTGGGAAGGACGTGCTCCCCCGGGTCGCCGCCCGGCTCGAGGCGGGGATGGCGACGGAGGTGCTCGGGTTCGGCGGCGACGGGGCGAACGTGACCTTCCGCCGGCCGATGTGGGCCGGGAACGTCCTCGCCGAGGTGGAGATCGCGACGGCGGTGAAGGTCTTCACGGTGCGGACCACCGAGTTCGCCCCGGCGCAGCGGGCGGCGGCTCCCGGCGCGGTGCACGCGGTGGCGGTCTCGATCGACCCCGCCGCGCTCCGGACGAGGCACGCCGGCTTCCGCGAGGTGAAGAGCGAGCGGCCGGAGCTCACCGAGGCGCGCGTCGTGGTCGCGGGCGGGCGCGGCACGAAGGGCGACTTCGCGCCGATCGAGGCGCTCGCCGACGCGCTCGGGGCCGCGGTGGGCGCGAGCCGCGCGGCGGTGGACGCGGGCTGGGTGCCGAACGACTGGCAGGTGGGGCAGACCGGCAAGGTGGTCGCCCCCGAGCTGTACGTGGCGGCGGGGATCAGCGGCGCGATCCAGCACCTCGCCGGCATGAAGGGCTCGAAGGTGATCGTGGCGGTGAACAAGGACCCCGACGCGCCGATCTTCCAGTTCGCGGACTACGGGCTCGTGGCGGACCTGTTCCAGGCGCTGCCCGCGCTCACGGCGAAGGTGAAGGCCGAGAAGTGAGCGCGGGCGTGGCCGTGGGTGGGGTGGAGGCGGGCGTGACCGAGGCAGACCTGGCCGAGCTCGGGGTCCACAGGATCCCGATGCCCGTGCCGTTCCCGCAGGCGGGCGGGGCGGTGAACGCGTACCTCGTCGAGGAGCGGGACGGCCGCGTCCTCCTCGTGGACGCGGGGCTCGACACGCCGGAGGCCCACGCCGCGCTCGAGGCGGGCTTCGCGCGGCTCGGCCGCCGCCTCGACGAGGTGAGCCGGATCCTCCTCACCCACGGGCACATCGACCACTACGGCGCCGCGCGGTTCGTCCAGGAGCGTGGCAGCGGGGCCCCGGTGTACGCGCACCCGGCCGACGTCGCGAAGGTGGCCGAGTCCGGCTGGCGCTGGCGCGAGCAGGTGCCGCTCTTCGTCGCGCACCTCGCGCGGCTGGGCGTCCCCGCGGACGCGATCGCGGCGCAGACGCGCGAGGGCGAGCGGGGCTTCGGGCTCGCCCGCCGGGTCGCCGAGGTCCGGCCCCTCGAGCCCGGGACCGTCGTCGAGACGCGGGCGCTCCGGCTCGAGGTGCTCCACATGCCCGGCCACACCCCGGGCCTCGTCTGCCTGTACGACCGCGCGCGGCGGCTCCTCTTCTCCGGCGATCACCTCCTCGAGCGGATCTCCCCGAACCCGCTCATCGAGCTCGGGCCGGACGGGCGCGACGGGTACTTCCGCCCGCTCCTCGCGTACCTCGACAGCCTCCGGCGGACGCGCGCGCTCGACGTCGACCTCGTGCTCCCCGGCCACGGCCGGCCGTTCGGCGGTCACCGCGCGGTGATCGACGCGCTGCTCGGGTTCGTCGAGAAGCGGCAGGCGCGCATCCGCGACGTCCTCCGGGACGGCCCGCACACGGCGTACGAGGTCTCCCGCGCCCTGTTCCCGGTGGCGCGGCCCGGCGACGGGTTCCTCGTCGTCTCCGAGACCATCGGCAACCTCGAGGTGCTCGAGGCACGGGGCGACGTGGTGCGCGAGGAGGCCGCGGGGATCTTCCGCCACCGGCTCGCCGGCTAGCCCCCGCTCGACAAGCCCCCGCACGCACGGCTAATGAGGAGGCATGCTCGACCTCTTCACCCGGCCCGAGACCTGGATCGCGCTCGCCACCCTGTCGGCGATGGAGATCGTCCTCGGGATCGACAACGTCGTCTTCCTCACGATCCTCGCCGGACGACTCCCGGTCGCCGAGCAGCCGCGGGCGCGCCGGGTCGGGCTCGCCTTCGCGCTCGTGACGCGGCTCGGCCTCCTCTTCGCGATCAGCTGGGTGATGGGGCTCACCCGCGAGCTCTTCGACGTGCTCGGGCGCGGAATCTCCGGGCGCGACCTGATCCTCCTCGTCGGGGGCCTCTTCCTCATCGGCAAGGCGACGTTCGAGATCCACGACAAGCTCGAGGTGGAGCACGCGGCGGAGGCGGCGCCGCGGCGGGGCCCGGGCGCGTTCTGGGCGGTGATCGCGCAGATCGCGGTGCTCGACGTGGTGTTCTCGCTCGACTCGGTGATCACCGCGGTGGGGATGGCGCAGCACCTCCCGGTGATGGTCGCGGCGATGATCCTCGCCGTCGCGGTCATGATCGTGTTCGCGGACGTGGTGGGGAACTTCGTCGAGCGTCACCCCACGGTGAAGATGCTGGCCCTCTCCTTCCTCATCCTCATCGGCGTGATGCTGGTCGCCGAGGGGCTCGGTCGGCACGTCGAGAAGGGCTACGTCTACTTCGCGATGGCCTTCTCCCTCGCGGTGGAGCTCCTCAACATGCGGGTGCGCAAGGCGGCGCAGCCGGTCGCGCTCCACCATCGCTTCGAGGAGGACGAGGCGAGCAGGGGCACGCCCGCGGCCTGAGCGCGCCGCATCCGAAAGCCCCCGCACCGGCGCTTCGACAGCGCGCCGGGGGCGCGCTACCGTCCCCGGCATGCGCCGCCCTTCCGCTCTCCTCGCCGCGTCCGCCGCGCTCGCGGCGTTCCTCTTCGCCGGGTGCCGCGCGATCCCGCCGTCCCCTGCGCCCGCGCCGGCGCGGACCCCGGAGAAGGCGCTCGAGGAGCTCGCCCCGGAGGCCTTCCCCGCCTTCTCGGACGACCTCGACTACGCCGGCCTGGACGAGGCGCTCGATCGCTCGCTCGTCGCCCTCGCGCGGCTCGCCCAGGCCGATCCCGGGCGCACCTTCGCCTTCGGCAGGGAGCGCGTCCCCCTCCGGCAGGTCCAGGCGACCCTCGTCCGCTTCCGCGAGCTCGTCCTCGCCCGCCCCACGCCCGCGGCGCTCACCGCGGCGCTCCGCCGCGAGTTCCGCGTCTTCCGCTCCACCGGCGACGGGACCGGGACGGTGCTCTTCACCGGCTATTACCTCCCGGAGCTCCGCGGCTCGCTCGTCCGCGAGGGTCCGTACCAGGTCCCGCTCCACCGCGCCCCGGACGATCTCGTCCTGGCCCGGGCGAAGGACTTCCCGCAGCTCTCCGAGGACCTCGTGGGGCGCGTCGAGGGGGGGCGGCTCGTGCCCTACCGGACGCGGGCGGAGATCGCGCGGGGCGCCCTCGACGGGAAGCGCGCCGAGCTCTGCTTCGTGGACTCGGAGGTGGACGCCTTCTTCGCGGAGATCCAGGGGAGCGGGGTCGTCCGCCTCCCCGATGGGACCGCCCGCGTCGTCACCTACGCCGGGAAGAACGGCCACCGCTACGAGGCGGTCGGCGCGGAGCTCGTCCGGCGCGGCGCGCTCCGCCGCGAGGACCTCTCGATGCAGGCGATCCGCGCCTGGCTCGCCGCGAACCCCGCCGCGCGCGACGAGGTCCTCGCCACGAACCCGTCCTACGTCTTCTTCCGCTTCGCCGACGCCGCGACCGGCGCGCTCGGCGTCCCGGTCACCCCGGACCGGACCGTCGCCGCGGACGCGCGGGTGTTCCCGAAGACCGCGCTCGCCTTCCTCGAGTCGGAGCGCCCGGTGGACGCGGCGAGCGCGGTGATGCGCCCCTTCTCCCGGTTCGTCCTCGACCAGGACGCGGGGGGCGCGATCCGGACGAGCGCCCGGATCGACGTGTACCTGGGCAGCGGCACCTACGCCGAGAACGCCGCCGGGCGGATGCGGCAGCCGGGTCGGCTCTATTACCTGCTGCTCCGCGAGCCGGCGCCGGGCGCGCCGACGCTCGCGGGGCGGCGGAGCGTCGTCCCCGCGGCGGCCCCGGCCCGGTCGGCCTCGCCGCTCCACAGATAGCGCCGCGGGCGAGGTCGCCGGGCGGTTCACCGGGGCCGGCCGGCAGGCGCGCCCGGCCGCCTTGCGTCACCCGGGCCGGTGGCCCGACCGCCCGCGCGGCGGCGCGGTCACGCGGCCCCGGGACGGTTGCGCCTCGAACGAAGTCCCCGTCCTGAGCCGGCCGGGCCCGACGCGGGGCCCGCGCTTTGGGCGCTGTCGGTCGCGAGGTGTAGAACGGCCGTCCGATGAGGCGGCCACCGATCGAGCTCCACCATGGCGAGCTGAGGGTCACCGGCTCGCTCCTCCACCTGGACGCGAGGCGCCGGGTCGAGTGCGCGTTCGTCTCGCACGCGCACGGCGACCACATCGGGCGGCACGACCGCACCATCGCCACCGCCGCCACCCTCGCCCTCATGCAGCACCGCCTCGGCGAGCCGAAGCGTCGCCCGACGGAGCGCCTCCCGGCGTCGTTCCGCGCGCCCTTCGGCCTCGGCGAGCTGACGCTCGAGCTCTTCCCCGCCGGCCACGTCCTCGGCTCGGCGCAGCTCCGGGTCACCCGCGGCGGGATCGCCCTCGGCTACACCGGCGACTTCTGCACCGAGCCGACGCACGCCGCCGAGCCGGCCGAGGTGATGGGCTGCGACGTGCTCGTGGTCGAGTCCACCTTCGGCCACCCGCGCTACGTCTTCCCGCCCAAGGAGGAGACGCTCCTCGCGGTGAGGAAGTTCGTGGACGACGCGCTCTCCGACGGCACCACGCCGGTGCTCCTCGGCTACGCGCTCGGGAAGGCGCAGGAGATCCTGAAGTACCTCTCCGACGCCGGCTACCCGTGCCGCGTGCACCCGGTCGTGCACGCCGTGAACAAGGTCTACGAGGCCCACGGCGTCGCGTTCCCCAACGTGAAGCCGCTCGGGCCGGAGGGGGCCCTCGCCGGCGAGGTGGTGGTCTGCCCCCCGCACCTCGCGTGGAGCCCCGCGATGCGCGGTGTCCGGCGGCGCCGCACCGCGATCCTCACCGGCTGGGCGATCGACGGGAGCCGCTCCTTCCGCGGGGTGGACGCCGCGTTCCCGCTCTCGGATCACGCCGACTTCCCCTCGCTCCTCCGGTACGCGAAGGCGACCGGCGCCAAGCGCGTGTTCACCGTCCACGGCCACGAGGACGAGCTCGCCGCCGCGCTCCGCAAGGAGGGGATCCGGGCGCAGCCGCTCCGGGAGGAGATGCAGCTCGAGCTGATCTGACGGCGTCCCGCGCCGGCCTACGTCCCCGTCGCCCGCTCCGGCTCGGGCGCGTCGCCGGAGAGCTCGAGGCCGTGCTCGCGCGCGATCAGCGCCTGCTCGGCGGCGCTGAGCTCCTCCTCGAGGCGCAGGTGGTCGTCCACGAGGCCGACGGCCGGGTCCCCGGGGGCGACGTCGAGCGCCCGCTGCTCCACCGAGGCCACGCTCTCGCCGAGGTTCTCGAGCCGGGCCGCGAGCGGCGGGTGCGAGTCGGTCGGGTGCGGCAGGCGCCGGTCGTCGAGCTGCACCAGCCGCGACGGCGCGACGTTCCGGAGGACGAGGTCGCCGAACTCCGCGGCGAGGTTCCGGAACGCCCGGTCTTCCTGGACGACGTCCAGCACCCGGTCGCAGACCGTCCCCCACTCGTCGGCGAAGGCGTGCACCTTGACCAGCGCGGCCGCCGCCGCGGCCTGCCCCGAGAGCCGCGCGCCGACCCGGTCCGCGGCGAGCTCGCGGTCACGGCTGACCGCGCTCTCGGCCCTCGCGAACGCCTCGTGGAAGAAGCCGAGGACCGCGATCGCGGGGATGACCGCGACCGCGGCGGACGTCGTGGTGCTGCCCGCGTGCCCGAGGCCGTCGAGGGCGAGGGTCGTCCCCCGGTAGACCGGGTAGAACTTGCGGCTGAACTGCGTGTCCTCGCCGACGAAGTGCCCGAGCTCGTGTCCGAGGACCGACCGGAGCTCCTCCACGGTGAGGATGCGCGCGAGGGTGAGCGAGACGTAGAGCGTCCGGCCCGTCACGCGCTCGTCGAAGGTCCGGACCGGCACCTCGGTGACGAAGAAGTTCGGCTCGAGCCCCACCACGACGTGATCCGGCGCGGCGGTCCCCAGCGCGCGGCAGGCCCCCTCCACCTCGCCCCAGAGCGTCGGGCACCGCTCCCGCGACACCGGCGCGCCGCGCGCCGCCGTCTCCACCGGCTTCACGAGGCCGAACGAGGCCCTGGCGACGGCGACCACGCCCAGGATCCCGCCGAGGCCGACGCCGGCGAGGAGCATCGGGTGGATCGCCTGGAAGAGGGCCGTCTCCGCGAAGTAGATCGCGGCCACGGCGAGGCACGCGTTCACCGCGATGAGCACGATGACGGCGAGGTTGGTGACGTGGAGGCCGGGCACGAAGGTGTACAGCAGCAGCCGCCGCCGCCGCGCGGCGACGCGGCCGATCACCCAGATCGCGAACAGCATCGCGAGCCCCAGGGCGGCGGCGCCCACCGCGCCGGCGATCATGAGCCGCTGCTCGCGAAAGGCGCCGCACAGGTCGTGGAGCGGACCGGCGAGCTCCGGGGTCCGGCACGCCTTCGAGAGGGTGAACGCCGCGCGCCGCGCGCCGTCCACCTCGGGATAGGCGCGCGCCAGCTCGGACTGCCAGGTCCGCTCGAACTTCCAGAGGAGCCCGTCGCCCACCGCGCCGGCGAGGAGCGGGATCCCGACCACCATGAGGAGCAGGTTCCGGAGCTGTCTCATCGCGCCACCCGCTTGCGTCGAACGTCGTGAGGCACACGATGCCGTCGCCGAGCGGGGGCACACGACGAGCGAGCAGCGCAGGGAGGAGTCTGCCCCGCGCAGGCAGGCAGCGTGCGCGGCAGCAGCTCGATGCGAGTGGGTGTCGCCATCAGTGTTCCCCCCCGGCGGTCGCGCCGCGGCGTTGACTGACCGTATCATGCGGGGTCGGGCTGCGCCTCGCCAGCGCAATCGCGCGGCGAGACGGTGGAGCAGGATTCCGGACATCCGCGCATCCGGGGGATCCCCGGGATCTGCTCCTCGGGGCGCGCGCGTGCTCCGGGCCGCGCGCTATCGCCGGTGCGCCGCGCGCACGCCCGCGATCCGCGTCGCGAGCTTCAGCGCCGCGATCATCGACGCCGCGCTGGCGGCGCCCTTCCCGGCGATGTCGTAGGCGACGCCGTGATCGGGGCTCGTGCGGACGATGGGGAGCCCGAGGGTCACGTTCACCGCCGGATCGCCGCCCACCGCGTCGAGGAGCTTCACCGGGATGAGCCCCTGGTCGTGGTAGAGCGCGACCACCGCGTCGAACTCGCCGAGCGCGGCGCGGAAGAACACGGAGTCGGCGGGGAACGGGCCGGCGGCGGGGGCGCCCGCCCGGGCCGCCCGCGCCAGGGCGGGGCGGAGGAGCCGGTCCTCCTCGTCGCCGAACCGGCCCTCCTCCCCGGCGTGCGGGTTCAGGGCTGCGAGGGCGACGCGGGGGCGCCGGAGGCCGAGGTCGTCGCGCAGCGCGCGGTGCGTGATCGCGAGCGTCTCGACGATCCGCTCGACGGTGAGGATGCGGCGGAGGCGCGCGAACGCCACGTGGTTCGTGACCAGGGCGATCTTGAGCCGCTCGCCCGCGAGCATCATCACCGAGCGCCGGACGCCGCAGTGCGCCTCGAGCCACTCCGTGTGCCCGACGAACCCGGGGAGCGCCCGGGCGACCTGCGCCTTCGAGACCGGCGCGGTGCACAGGGCGCCGGCGGCGCCGGCGCGGACGCACTCGAACGCGGCCTCGAAGTAGGCGAGCTGGGCGGCGCCGGCCTCCGGCACCGGCCGCCCCGGCCGGATCGCGCCGCGGGGGAGGCGCGTCACCGCGATCCGCGCGCCGCCCGGCGGGAGCGCGTCGCCCGGCGCGACGAGCGGGAGGCCGAGATCGCCGAGGTCGCGCTCGAGCACGCGCGCGTCGCCGAAGACGAGCGGCGTGAGCTCCCCGCGGAGCGCCGCGAGCGCCTTCGCGGTGACCTCCGGGCCGATGCCGGACGGATCGCCGAGCGAGATCGCGACGCGCGGCGGCGCCCCGGCGGCGCCCCGGCGGCGCCGGCCC
>NZ_JALCZA010000060.1 GCF_022690765.1 Anaeromyxobacter oryzisoli
GGCGCGGGGGGCGCCCGCCCCGCGCCGCGCCGGCCGGCCGGGCGGCCGCCCGCGGGGAGGCGTGGACGGCCGGCGTGCGCCGCGAGGGCCCGGGGCGAGGGCGCCGTGAGACGAGCCTCGCGATTCCGGCGCCGCGCCGTTAGAATCCGCGGCCTCATGAGCGAGCAGATCACGCCAGAGGTCGTCGCCCGGCACGGCCTCAAGCCCGAAGAGTACGAGCAGGTGAAGCAGCACCTCGGCCGCACCCCGAACCTCACCGAGCTCGGCGTCTTCTCCGTGATGTGGAGCGAGCACTGCTCCTACAAGTCTTCGCGGGTGCACCTCCGGGCGTTCCCGACCACCGGCCCGAAGGTGCTCCAGGGCCCCGGCGAGAACGCCGGGGTGGTGGACCTCGGCGACGGGCTCGCCGCCGCCTTCAAGATGGAGAGCCACAACCACCCGAGCTACATCGAGCCGTTCCAGGGGGCGGCGACCGGGGTGGGCGGGATCCTCCGCGACGTCTTCACGATGGGCGCCCGGCCGATCGCCTCGCTGAACTCGCTCCGGTTCGGGGATCCGTCGCACCCGCGGACCGCGTACCTGCTCGAGGGCGTGGTGGCCGGCATCGGCGCCTACGGCAACTGCATGGGGGTCCCCACCGTCGGCGGCGAGGTGATGTTCCACCCGTCGTACAACGGCAACTGCCTCGTCAACGCCTTCACCCTCGGGATCCTCCCCGCCGACAAGATCTTCCGCGGCACCGCCGCCGGCGTGGGGAACCCGGTGATGTACATCGGCGCGAAGACCGGTCGCGACGGCATCCACGGCGCGACGATGGCCTCCGCCGAGTTCGACGCCTCCACCGAGGAGAAGCGCCCGACGGTGCAGGTCGGCGATCCGTTCATGGAGAAGCTGCTCCTCGAGGCCTGCCTCGAGCTCTTCCAGACGGACGCGGTGGTCGGCATCCAGGACATGGGCGCCGCCGGCCTCACCTCGTCGTCGGTCGAGATGGCGGGCCGCGGCGGCAACGGCCTCGACCTCTTCCTCGACCAGGTCCCCCTCCGCGAGGAGGGGATGACGCCGTACGAGATCCTCCTCTCCGAGTCGCAGGAGCGGATGCTCCTCGTCGCGGCCGAGGGCAAGGAGGACGTGGTCCGCCGGATCTGCACGAAGTGGGACCTCGACGTGGCGGTGATCGGGAAGGTCACCGACACCGGCCGCTGGCGCTGCTTCTGGCACGGCCAGCTCGCCGCCGATCTCCCCGTGGAGCCGCTCACCGAGGGCGCCCCGAAGTACCAGCGGCCGATGACCCCGCACCCGGCGCTCCCGGCGCTGCACGCGTTCGACCCGTCGGCGATGTCCGAGCCCGACGATCTGGGCGCCGCCCTGCTCCGGCTCCTCGCGCGCCCGACCATCGCGTCGAAGGAGTGGGTCTACCATCAGTACGACCACATGGTCCGGCTCGTCGGCGCGGTCCGCCCGGGCGGCGACGCCGCGGTGGTCCGCATCGCCGTGTCGAACGAGGCGCACGCGCGCAAGGGCATCGCGCTGTCGGTCGGCGCGAACGGCCGCTGGTGCTTCCTCGATCCGCACCTCGGCGCGATGCACGCCGTGGCCGAGTGCGCCCGGAACATCGCCTGCGTCGGGGGCGAGCCGCTCGCCATCACCGACTGCCTCAACTTCGGCAACCCCGAGAAGCCGGAGATCACCTGGCAGCTCTCCGAGTGCGTGCGCGGCATCTCCGACGCCTGCCGCGCGCTCGGCACGCCGGTCGTCTCCGGGAACGTCTCGCTCTACAACGAGACGGAGGGGCAGGGGATCCTGCCCACGCCGACCATCGGCATGGTCGGCCTCGTCGAGCCGGTGGATCGGAGCTGCACGAGCGCCTTCAAGCACGCCGGGGACGTGATCGCCCTCGTCGGAACGCTCCAGGGCGAGGTCGGCGGCTCGGAGTACCTCGCCGCCGAGTTCGGGAAGGAGGCGGGGCGGCCGCCCGCCCTCGACCTCGCGAAGGAGAAGGCGGTCCAGGAGACGGTCCGGCGGGCGATCCGCGAAGGGCTGCTCTCCTCCGCGCACGACTGCTCCGACGGCGGCCTCGCCGTCGCCCTGGCCGAGTGCTGCATGATGCACGACGCGCCGGCCGACGGCTCGACGCCGCCCTGGATCGGCGCGGCGGTCCGCGTGCCGTTCCCGGCCCGCAAGGACTTCGTCCTGTTCGGCGAGGACGCGAGCCGGATCCTGGTCTCGCTCCCGAAGGAGAACGCGGCGCGCCTCGAGGAGCTCGCGAAGGCCTGCGGCGCGCCGGTGATCCGGCTCGGGGCCGTCGGGGGCGACACCCTGGAGATCCAGGGGGCGCTCTCGGTGCCCGTCGCCGCGCTCGCCCGCGCCTGGCGGGACGGCATCCCGGCGGTGCTCCGCCGCGACGCCGCCCGCGCGCCCGCCGCGCTCGCGGAGTGACGTAAGTGGCTGCGCGGGGACCACCCCCGCGCCGCGCAGACGCGCCTTCGCTCCTCCGGGCCGCGCTCGACACATCGCGTCGAGCGGCCGCGGCGAAGTGCCAGGGTGGAGCGGGAGGGTGGTGGTGCACCCACGGGTTCACCTCGCGTCATGAAGAGCCCGGATTGTCCTTGGGATCTCGCGGGCCTGTCCGTTGCAGCGGGCCGCCGGAGCATGCCCACCGCCGAGTACGCGAGCGTCTTCGTCCGGGTCGGGCCGGAGCGGCTGGCGGAGATCGAGCGGCTCGTGCTCGCGCTCCCGCGGCTGCTCGAGGGGACCCTCGCCCGGTGCGATCTGGCCTTTCGCCCGTCGACCGGCTTCCTCGCCGTCGGGGTCCACCTCGACTCGGCGGTGCACGCGCCCGGATCGCGCGACCGGCTCGCGTTCTGGACCGCGCGCGCCGGCGGCCGGACCACGCCGGTCGCCGCGCTCTCTCCGGGCGACCTCGCGCAGCTCCGGGCGCACCTCGCCGCGTGCGAGCTCGCGCGGGCCGGCGTCGCGCCGCTCGCGCTCCCGGACGTCGCCGCCGCATTCTTCACCGAGGCGGGCGCACCCGCCGGCCGCCCGCTCGACGCGCAGGGGCCGGTCCTCGCGCTCGACGTCGGCGGCGATCCCGGCGGCGCTCACTGGGACCCGGTGCGGCAGGTCCTGTTCGTCCACGCGCCCGTCGCGCCGGCTTTCGGTGACGAGCTCCCCCTCCGCCTCGACCTCCCCGGGGTCCCGGAGCCGATCGAGACGACGGGCACCGTCGTCGCGGTCGTCGCCGCCTCGGCCGCGCCGCCCGGGCGCGCCGGGTTCGCCCTGCGCCTGGACGCGCCGCCCCCGTCCCTCGCCGCCGTGCTCGAGGGCGCCGCCGTCGCGGGACCGGGCACGAGGCCCGGCGCCGCACCGCGAGCGCCTGCGCGCGCGGGCGAGACGATCGCGCCGCCCCCGCGCCCCTCGCCGCCCGAGGAGGCTCCCGAATCGGCTCCGGCGACCCGCCGGGCGCTGGTGGTGGACGACGACGCGCTCCTGCGGCGCATGCTCGCGGACGCCCTCGGCGCGCGCGGGTTCGAGGTGCTCACCGCGCCCGATGCGCTGGAGGGGATCCGGACCCTCTCCGACGAGCTGCTCGCCCTGGACGTCCTGCTCACCGACGTCCGGATGCCGGGGATGGACGGGGAGGCGCTGGTCCGGATGATCCGAACCGCCGGCGGGGAGGCCGATCTCGCGATCGTGGTGGTGACCGGCCGGCTCGAGCCGGGGATGGAGCCGCGGCTCGTCGCGGCGGGCGCGGACGCCGTGCTCGACAAGGCGCTCGGGCCGGAGCGGGTCGCGGAGGCCGCCGACGCGGTGGTCGAGCGGAGGCGGGCCGCCCGTACCGACGCGTGATCCGCGCCGCGCAGGCACGCCGCTAACGGCAGGTCAGGGTCGCCTCGAAGTGCTTCCCGGTCGCGGTCAGCGCGCCGTCGCTCGCGTTGATCGTGATCTCCGTGGTCGGGGGCTGATAGCAGTACGCGCCGCCCAGCGTCTTCATCCAGACGCTGGGGCACCAGCCGCCCGTGCAGACGATCGTCGTCGAGGACGAGACGGTCGAGCCCGAGAACGAGACGCTCACCGGATCGCCGTCCGGGTCGGTCACCGCGGGGGTGAGCGGGAACGACGTGGACGGATAGTACGGCGCGTAATCGACGCACGGCCCCGCCGCGCGACAGCAGTAATCGGAGGTCGAGCACGCGACCTGCGCCACGCCCCGGGTCTCCGTCACGATCGGCGCCCGATCGTCGATCGTGACGGTCACGGGCGCGCTCGACGGCGCCCAGGGATCCCGGACCGTCTCGCTCACCAGGTGATCTCCGGCGAAGAGTTGTATCTGGGGGACCCCGGTGTACGGGCGGCTGCAGAGGAGCACGGTCGTCCCGTCCGGCAGCACGTCGAGCGCGCCACAGTCCGCGTCGCCGGTCGGGCCTCCCATGAGCGGATCGCCGTCCGGATCCGACCACCGGCCGAGCATCGCGGTGGCCTTGTAGAGCCCCTGGCTCAGGTCGTAGACGTGCGACACGTGGAGCGGCGCCGGCGCGGGGGCGGCCAGCACGGGCGGCCGGTTCCCGACGACGACGGGCCAGGACGCGACCGCCTCGTCTCCGTTCACGTCCGACGCGGTGAGCCGGATCGCACGCTCGAGCCCGGCCCCGCCGATGAGGAACCTCTCGTCGCCGATCGTGGTGTGCGGGACGGCGATCCGGAAGGACACGGACGAGCCCGAGTCGATGCCCTCGAAGACGTTCCCTCCGTCGTTCGCGTGGAGCCAGGCGACGGCCCGCGACGGGATGGGATCGCCGTCGGGGTCGATCACGGACACCGACGCGACCGAGCCGCTCGCCGTGAAGACGGAGGTCGCGGCGTCGAACCTGTGGGGCGCGGGGCCGGGCGCGATCGCCGTCACGAGGGGCGGCCGGTTGGTGACGCTGACCCGGGTGGTGGCGGCCCCCAGCACTCCGGCCGCGTCGCGCACCTCGACCTGGAACAGCCAGTCGCCGGAGATCGCGGCGTCGTCGGTCTCGATGGTCACGATCGGCTCGGGGACCGCGGCGGACGGGGCGAACCTCACGCGACGGGTCCCGTCGAGCGGCCGGTTCGAGGGCGGGGTGACCGTCCAGCGGTAGGCGACCGCCGTCGCGGCGCCGCCGGTCGCGGTCGCGGTGAGCGTCACCACGTTATCTGGCGCGCACCGCCCTGCGCCGCATACGTGCCCGACGACGAGGTCCGGTCCCACGGTCACCTTCGAGAGGTCCCCGGGATCCGTCACCTCGAACGTCTCGACCGCCGGAACGCTGGCGACGCCCAGCTCGTCCTCGACGACGAGCTGGACGGTGTAGCGCCCGGCGCAGGCGAAGCGCACGTTCGCGAGGGGCCCGGTGTCGGCCACGGTCGGGGGCGCGCAGGGCGCGTCGACGGCGGAGAAGGTCCAGCGGTGCGCCCGGATGGCGTCCTGCGGGTCCGGGTCCGCGCTGGCGCTCCCGTCGAAGGTGAAGAGGCCGAAGACGGTGAGGGCCTCGGGGCGGGCGATCGCCGCGACCGGCGCGGCGTCCGCGACGCAGATCCGGGCGGTGCAGCGGCCCCCCGTGCCGCACTCCTCGTTCGCGAAGCAGCCGGCGGGGGCGCGGCTGGCGCCGGAGCAGGCCGACAGCGCGGCGTTCGCAGCGAGCACCAGCGAGATCCCTGCCCTCCGGATCGTTCGCATCGCTTCCCCCGTGGCTCGAGCGTGAAGAGCACGCATGTTAGTGGCCGAATCCGCTGGAGCAAGTCGGCGGGCCAATCTGCGAGACGCATGCCAATCCACGGACCCACGGTAGATCGACGCACCGTAGGGGTCGAGAGGACGCCGGCGGTGCGCGCCGCGGCCGATCGTCCGCGCGGCGGACCGCCTCGTCGGGCCTGCGGCGCAAGATCGCGCAAATGCGCGGTGCATGCCCCTTGCAGTGCGTCCCGCAATCGTGCTGAAACTCAGCGTCCGCCTTCACGCGTCGTCGGAGGTCTCGGGATGCCACTGTCCGGTGCGTTGACGATCGCGCTCGCGCTCGCCGCGGGCGCCGGCGGCGAGCGCGTGCTCCTCTGCCGCCCGAAGATCCTGGGCGATCCCGCGCTCGCCCGCGCGGAGTCGGTCGTCGCAGCGGCCCGCGAGCGCGGAGGCCGGTTCCTCGACTACGGCATCGCCTGCGAGGACGAGGCGGAGGGCGCCCGCGCCGCGCGGCGCGCGGGCCTGCCGCACGCGGTGACCGCCACCGCCGAGGGGCGCGCCAACGGGAGCCGGTTCGTCCTCGTCCTCGCGGACTCCGGGACGTCGGCCGTGCGCGCGCGCCAGGCGCTCCAGGTGGTCCCGGGCCAGGACGCCGTCCGGCCGCTCCACGCCGCCTTCGGGCGGCTGCTCGAGACGCTCCCGCCGGAGCCCGGCCCGCGGCCGGCCCGCGTCGCCGCCTGGACCATCGCCGGGATCGGGGTCGCCGCCCTCGCGGCCGGGGCGGTGTTCACGGTGAGCGCGCGCCATGCCGCGCAGCGGGCGGACGGGGCGACGGACCTGGGCGAACGGATCCGGGCCCGGAAGGACTGGGAATCGAAGCGGCTGGGGGCCGGGATCTCCTACGGCGCGGGGGGCGCCCTCCTGGCGGCGGGGCTGGCCTGGCGGTTCGCATTCTAGGAGGAAGGCATGCGGTGCACGGTGTTGCGGCTCACGGCGCTCCTGGCGATCGCGACCGGCTGCGGGTCGGTGGACGATCCCGCGAGGTGCGCGACCAGCGCCGATTGCGTCGCCGGCGAGTACTGCGCGTCCGCCGAAGGCGAGCGGCGCTGCTGGCCCGACGGGCACGATCCGGTGGTGTCGGACGTGACGGTGCGGTGCCTCGGCGCCGCGGCCGGCGAGGCGTGCCCGCGGGACGGCACGCTGCGCGTGACCGCGACCGCCACGGACGTCGAGGAGCTCGCGGAGGTGCGGGCCGCGCTGACGCTCGCTCCGGGGGCGAGCGTCGTCATGGTGCGGTCGGGCGCGACCTGGACGGCGGACCTCCCGCTCGCCGCCGCGCCCGTCCCCGCCTTCGAGGCGACGGTGGACGCCATCGTCACGGGCCGGGACGGCGCGCGGAGATCCGCGTCGGTGACGACCACCGCGGCGATCCCGGTGACCCGGCTCCGCTGGACCCGGGAGGTCGAGCCGGGCGTGCCCGTCGCGCTCACGCCCGCCGCGGTGATGCCCGACGGCACCGTCGTCGTCGCCGGGAGCAACGGGAAGGTCTACTTCACGAGCCCCGACGGCACGCAGGCGCATGCCCCCGTCACCGTGGGGGCCGGGCAGGCGATCAGCGCGGCCCCCGCGATCGGGACCAAGGCGATCTGGGTGGGGAGCGAGGACGGGTGGCTCCGCGGGCTCGCGCTGGACGGCAGCGGAGCGCTGCTCGGAGTGGCGGTGAACTCGGAGGGACCGATCCGGGGTTCGGTCGCCGTGCTCACCGAGCCGACGCGGGAGTGGGGGTTCGTGGCGTCCACGAGCGGGCGCCTCGCAGGCGCGAGCAGCGCTGGTGGCACAGACATAACTGGCGCTGCTGGTGCGTACGCAGTGGGGCCGGTCATGGATCGAAATGAATGGGTGTATGCAGCCACCTCCAGCAGAACATCCGTCATTCGGTCATATTCGTTTGATAGCGCGTTCACGGACCGCTGGGGTGTCACGCCTCCCGTTGTCGGCGTCAGTGTGGAAGTACCATTGGTAATTGCGAAAAATGACGAAGTGCTATCGGTTGGTCAGGATGGTCTGGTGAGTAGCACGACCTCATCAGGCCAAACGTCCCTGCTCGCTACACTGACGGATATCGCCACGGATTCCCCCGTCATCCTCTCCAACGGCGACATCGTCGTGGGCGATCAGAGCGGCGTTCTGCATCGCCTGTCCTCCAGCGGCGTGGCCGTGTGGGCGCAGCCGAAGCGGCTCTCCGGCCCGGTGCTCTCGCCGCTCGTCCTCGCGGACACGTCCGCCACCTTGATCGTCCCGACGCGCAGCGGGACGGTGTACGCGCTCGACGGCTCGGGCGCGCAGATCTGGAGCCACACCCTCGGGACCGGCGCGGAGCTGCGCTCCGGGAACCTCCACACGAAGCCGGGGCAGCCGCCGGGGCAGGTGACGAGCACCGCGTACTACCCGACCTCGGACGGCAAGCTGCACGCGGTGATCGTGGACGGCCGGCTGGACACGAGCGCACCGTGGCCGAAGGCCTTCCACGATCCCCGGAACACCTCCAACGCCGGGACCACGCCGTGAGCGGGCTCCGGCGCGTGGTCGTCGTGAGCGCGCTCCTCGTGGCGGGCGCGGCCGCCCCGGCGGAGCGGCTCGGGGTGATGGCGGTGGGCGATCCCCCCGGCGGCCCGGATCCGGAGGTGAGCGAGCTCGCCCACCAGCTCCGCGCGGTCTGCCGGGACCGGGTGGGCGGCCTCGAGGAGGTCTCGGCGATGCGGGCGCGGCTCCTCGGGCAGGGGTCGGGCGCGACCGTCTCGGAGCTCGACCGCGCGTACGGCGGCGCGCTCGCGGTCTACCAGAGCGGGGAGTTCGAGAGCGCGTACCGGACCCTCGAGGCGATCATCTCCGACCTCGAGATGCTCCCCGAGAGCGAGGAGGTGTACTCGCAGTGGGTCCGGGCGCTCCTGAGGCTCGCCCACGCGGCCCTCACCCTCGGCTCCCAGAAGGACATGGACGCCGCGCTCCTCAAGCTCGCGCGGACGGACCTGACCGTCCTCCCGGATCCGGATCAGTACTCGCCCTCGTTCCGGCGCCGGTTCGAGGAGCTGAAGGGGCGGGTGCGGGCGCTGCCGCGGCGGAAGCTCGTCGTCGCGGCCGAGGGCCAGGACGGGGCGGTGTTCGTGAACGGCCGCAAGATGGGGAGGACGCCGCTCACGCTCTCCCTGCCGGCCGGCACGTACCGGATCGGCGGCGCGGCCGGAGCGCTGCGGGTACCGAGCTTCGTCGTGGACCTCGAGGGCGAGGACAGGATGGTCGTCCTCGACTTCGCGCTCGCGGGCGCGCTGCGCGTGAACGCGGGCCCGGGGCTCGCGCTGTCGGGCGCGCAGCGCGGGTACGGGATCATCCGTGCCGGCGCGTGGCTCGGCCTCGACCGGCTCATCGTCGTGAGCCGGGTCGAGGAGGGGGAGGCGCAGTTCCTGCTCGGCTCCATGTACGACGTCCGCCGCGGGGCGCTGCTCCGCGAGGGGAGCGTCCGCATGGCCGCCGGGAGCGTCCCGTCGGTGAACCTCGGCGCGCTGGCGTCGTTCCTCCTCACCGGGCAGGGCTCGCGCGAGGTGAAGGACCGGACGCGCGACGGGCCGCGGACGATCGTGGCGCCCGCGGTCGCCGCGGAGATCCCGCTGCCGCCGACCCCTCCGGTCTACGCGGTGCCCTCCACCGCGGTGCTCCCGCAGGCGGCGCGGCCCGGCGCGCCGGCGCCCGCCCTCGCCCCTCGGGACACGATCGCCTCGTCCGTGCCGGTCGGCGCCACGTCTCCGCCCGCGCCCGCGCCGAAGCCGGCCGGAACGCCCGCCGCTGCGCCGATCCCGGCGGCGACCCCGGAGCCAGGGCCCTTTGGAGCGCCGGCGGCCGCAGGCGGCTCGACGACCGCCGCCTCGAAGACCGTCGCGGCGACGGTCGTCCGCGCGAAGGCGCAGCCCGCGCCGCTGGAGCGTCCTCTGCCGGGGAAGCGCGCTCCGACGCCACACGGCGCCTCGCCCGCGCCGGCCCCCGCCGCGCCGCCGCCGGCCGCGAAGCCCGCCCTCGCCACGCTCTCGATCCCTCCGGCGGCCCAGCCACCGGCCCGGCCGCTCCGCGTGCCCGAGCGGGAACCCGAGCGCCCCCGGCGGCGGCACCGCTGGATGGGGCCCGTCGCCATCGGCGGCGGGATCCTCGCCGCCGGTTTCGCCGGACTCGCGGTGCAGCAGGGGCTCGGCTCGTCGCGCTCGTACGCCGACGCGAACGCGTTGCTCGGGCCGGACGGGGCCCTCAAGCCCGGCTCCGATCCCGCGCGCTACCTGGCGCTCCGGGACGAAGCGCGGGCCGCGAACCGGAACATGTACCTGTCCGCGGGGGCCGCCGTGATCTTCGCCGGCGCCGCGGGCGTGCTCGGCTGGAGGGCGCTCCACGGCGGCCCGGAGCTCGCCCCCCCGGGCGTCCTCGCCTTCCGGTTCTGACCGAGGACCGGCGCGAACGGTCGCGGTGCTCGCGCGCTGCGGGGTGCGCGACCGAAGGGGACCCGAGCCGTCGCGCCGCGCCATCGGGGAGCACGCGCGGCCTGCCCGGGTGGCGCCCGGACCCTCCCAACCGGGTGGCCGGCGACGGAGGGGCTTTCGCGATACAGATCTCGTCCGTCCGCCGAGGTGGAGCCCATGCGCTACACGAAGATCTTCATCGTCCGCTGGTCCGACTCGGACGCGAACGGCCACATGCGGAACACGGCCTACAGCGAGTACGCGATGGACACGCGGATGGGCTACCTCGCCGAGCACGGCTTCCCGTACCCGCGCTTCGAGGAGATGGGGTTCGCGCCGGTCCTCCTCCGCGAGGAGATCGACTATCTCCGCGAGCTGCGGCTCGGGGACACCGTCGAGGTGGACTTCACGCAGCTCGGGCTCGCGCCCGACGCCTCCCGCTTCAAGTTCGTCCACGACTTCTGGCGCCCGGGCGGGAAGAAGGTGGCCCGGATCGTCGTCAGCGGCGGCTGGATGGGCATCGAGACCCGCAAGCTGATCCGGCCCCCCGAGGCGCTCATCGAGGCGATCGCGGGCGTGCCGAAGGCGGAGGGCTGGGACGAGCTCCCGCCCATCAAGCGCCGGCCGGCGGAGCCGGCCTAGCCCTGGATCAGCGCGCGGTGGGGACCGGCGTCCCCCGCGCGCCCGGGCGCTTATGCTCCTGCAGCGCGAGGGCGCCGTGGGTCCGGGTGAGGCGCGCGCCGCGCCGGTCGTCCCGGAGGGCGCCGGCGACCACGCCCACCGCCCGCTCGATCCGGCCCGCGAGCTCGGGCCCGTAGTACGAGTGCCTCGTCTCGCCGCGCCCCGCCGCGATCACCGCGGGGGACTCGACGTAGCCGACGTAGCCGTTCGCGAGGGAGAGGAGCTCCGCGCCCGGCCCGGCCCGATCGCGGAGCCGCGCGCCGACCTCGGCGGTGGGCTCGCCCGGCACGGCGAGGAGCAGCACCGGCCCGAGCCGGAGCGCGGCCACCTGCGCCTGCGCGGGCCAGAGGTCGGCGGTGAGGTTGCGTCCGGCGCGCTCGAGCGCGGCGGGGAGCGCGGCGGGCGCCGGCGCCGGCAGCGTCACCCGCGTGCGGGCGTAGGCGAGGGCGGGCGCCGGATCGGCGGGCCCGACGTCCAGCCGGTCCACCTCGGTCGAGAGCGCGGCGGCGTAGAGCTCCGGCGTGATCGGGCCGTCGGTGGGGAGCGAGACCGACTGATCTCCGGAGGCTCCCTGGAACAGGAGCCGCACGCCGTGGCTGCTCACGGACAGGAAGGGCCCGGTCCAGTCTCCGGAGAGGGCGCGGTTCTGCTTCCCGAGGGTGGTCGGGTGGGCGGGGAACAGGGCGAGCTCCGCGATCGGCGTCGCGTCCGGTCGGTCGAGGCGGAGCACGGCGAGCCGCGCGTCCTTCCGGCCCCCGTCGCGATTGCGGACGAGCTTCTCGGCCCGCGCGCGCCCCACCGCGAGGCGCGCCGGCTCCTCCGCCGCGACCGCGCGCCGGATCGCCGCCGCGATCGCGCGGGCGATGGCGTCGCGCACCGCGGGGTCGAAGGGGCCGGTCGCGAGCCGCTCGCCGGCCAGGTCCTCCCAGTACCCGCCCGGCCCGGCGTGGGTGTGCGTCGCCGCGAGGATCAGCCCGTCGAGCGGCACGTCGGAGAGGCGCGCCCGCACCGCCTCCTCGAGCGCCTCGGGCACGAGCACGAGCTCGGCGGAGACGAGGGCGACCCGGCAGCCGGGCGCCTCCACCACGACCGCCCGGGCGCCGGTCCGGTCCCGGACCCCCGACGATTCGTAGGAGAGCCGACCGAACCCGCCGATCGGCGTCTCCGCCGGCAGGTCGAACGGCACCGCCGCCGCGCCGGCGCGGAGCGCGCCCTGGCCGCGCGCGACCAGCTCGACGCGGGGCGGGACCTCGCCGCGGCGCGGCGGCTCCGGGAGCGACGCGAGGCCGATCAGCGCCGCCGGGATCGCGAGCAGCAGGGCGCCGAGCGCGGCGAGGGGGAGGAGGAGCCTTCGTCTGCGGATGGGACGCTTTTTCAAGCGCGGATCGTTATACTCCCGCGCTCCATGGGGTACGACGTCGACTGCGACAAGATGAAGGACGAGTGCGGCGTCTTCGGGATCTGGGCGCTGGGCCAGTCCGAAGAGGCCGCGAACTTCACCTACCTGGGGCTGCACGCGCTGCAGCACCGCGGTCAGGAGTCCGCCGGGATCGTGTCGACGGACGGGGAGACGCTGTACGTCCATCGGGCCATGGGGCTCGTCGCGGACATCTTCGACGCCGGCGTGCTCGCGAAGCTGAAGGGCGGCGCCGCCGTCGGCCACGTCCGCTACTCCACGACGGGCGGCTCGCACGTGAAGAACGCGCAGCCGCTCGCGGTGCAGTACGCGGGCGGCCCCATCGCGGTCGCGCACAACGGCAACCTCGTGAACGCCGAGGCGCTCCGGTCCGAGCTCGAGGCGGCGGGCTCGATCTTCACCGCCTCGACCGACACCGAGGTGGTCGTGCACCTCCTCGCCCGCGCCCACCCCGCCGCGGCGCCGGGGACCGTCGAGCACCTCGTCGGCTCGGTCCGCCAGGCGCTCGGGCGCGTCTCCGGCGCCTACTCGATGCTCTTCCTCACGCCGAAGGCGATCGTCGGCGCCCGCGACCCGATGGGCTTCCGGCCGCTCGTGCTCGGCCGGCTCAAGGGCAACTGGGTCCTCGCGAGCGAGACCACCGCCCTCGACCTCATCGAGGCCGAGTACGTCCGCGAGGTCGAGCCGGGGGAGCTCGTCGTGCTCGACGCGAGCGGGCTCCGCAGCGAGCGGCTCTTCCCCGACCGGCCCCCGGCGCCGCGGCTCGGCCGCTGCGTGTTCGAGCACATCTACTTCGCGCGCCCGGACTCGGTGCTCTTCGGCCGGAGCGTCTACGAGGTGCGGCAGGCGTTCGGGACGCAGCTCGCGAAGGAGCACCCGGTCGAGGCGGACGTCGTGATCCCGGTGCCGGACTCGGGCGTGCCCGCCGCGATCGGCTTCGCCGAGACCGCCGGCATCCCCTTCGCCATGGGGCTCGTCCGCTCGCACTACATCGGCCGGACCTTCATCGAGCCCCAGCAGTCGATCCGGCACTTCGGCGTGAAGCTCAAGCTGAACGCGGTCCGCGGGCTCCTCAAGGGGAAGCGGGTGGTGGTGGTGGACGACTCGGTCGTCCGCGGCACGACCAGCCGCAAGATCGTGAAGATGATCCGCGCCGCGGGGGCGACCGAGGTCCACCTCCGCATCAGCTCGCCCCCGACGGCGTGGCCCTGCTACTACGGCATCGACACGCCGACGCGGCAGGAGCTCATCGCGAGCACGCACTCCACCGCGGAGATCGCGACGTACGTCACCGCCGACAGCCTCGGCTACCTCTCGCTCGACGGGCTCTACGCCGCGATCGGCGCCGAGCGGACCGGGTTCTGCGACGCCTGCTTCTCGGGCCAGTACCTCCTCGAGTTCCCGCGCCGCCAGAACCACGCGCCGCTGCGCCTCGTCGGCGGCTGATCGCGGCGCAGGCCGAGGCGTGATCGCGGCGCAGGCCGAGGCGCGCCGCGGGGGGCGCGAGGGGAGCGGGCGCCGCCGTCGGCGGCGCGCCCCGGAAGGGCCCCCGGGCCACCGGCGGGCGCCGCTCGGATAAGCTCGGCGGCGATGGATGCGCGCGTGCCGGCGGTGGCGGACGGGGACGTGCTCGTGTACCGCCTCTTCGACGTGGCGGACGCGGTGAACCTGGTCCGCGCCGAGGAGGTCGCCACCGCGCCCAAGTCCCGGCTCCGGCTCGCCAAGGGACAGTCCGCCTCCGCGATCGAGTTCCCCCGGCCGCCGCTCTACCTCGCGCTCGGCCGGCGCGCCCTCCCGCTCGCCTCCGGTCCCCGCGACGTGGAGGCGAGCGCCCGCGTCTACGACTACGGCGTCGTGTCGATCCGATACAAGGTGCGGATCGCGCCGGGCACCTCCCTCGGCGACCTCGTGCCCCTCGCGGAGGAGCTATTCGTCGCGCCCGCCCCCGCCCTCGACGCGGAGGCCCGCCGCGAGGCGGACGCCATCGCTCGCGCGCTCGGGCCGGCGCTGGAGCGCCCGCACGCGTGGGAGGGGCTCGAGAGCTACCACGTCTTCTTCGTCCGGGCGTTCGAGGGCGGGCCGGTGCGGGCCTCGGACCTCGTCGCCGGGGCGCCCATCTCCGAGCTGCTCCTCGGCGAGACGAGCCCGGGGCCGCTCTCCACTGCGGAGCGGGAGGACGTCCTCTCGCACCACTACTCGTACCTCGAGGAGGATCTCGCGGTCTTCCACTGGAACTGCGCCTTCGTGAACGAGCCGTCGGGGGTGGAGGACATCCCCGATCTGCTCGAGTTCGCGACCGCGCACCTGCTCGAGCTGCGCTATTACGACGCGCTGCTCGACCGCGCGCTGCAGCGGATCTACGACGACATGGAGACGGGCGGGTCGCCGCTCGCGGACATCTTCACGCACCGCTATCGCAAGCTGCAGCGGCGTACGGTCGCGCTCCTCCTCGAGATCTCCGAGATGAACGAAACGCTGGAGAACGCGGTGAAAATCGTGGGGGATTTCTACCTCGCGCGGCTCTACCAGGGGGCGGTGCGCCGGTTCCGGCTCCCCGCCTGGGAGGAGAGCGTGCTGCGCAAGCAGCGGCTCGTCGCCGAGGTGAACGACCTCATCGGCGACTCCGCCGACACCAGCCGCGCGGAGCTCATGGAGCTCGCGGTCATCCTCCTCATCGCCTTCGAGATCGTCGCGGCGCTGAGGTGAACTCGCGGTGCATGCCGGGACGCCCGTTTCCCGGGCGTTCTGGAGGGTCACCCTCACGAGAGGCCCATTTTTCAGGCGATCCGTGCATCGGTGAAGTTGACGGCGCGATCGGGAAGCGATATCTGCTCTGGACCAAACGCCGCGTCACTCGCGCGGCGGCGCGACAGGAGGGATCCCCTACATGACGCAGGCACAGTTCTTCCAGGCGGTGGCCGAGGGCTCGCAGGTCTCGAAGGCGCAGGTGCGGGCGGTGTTCCAGGCGGTCGAGGAGGTCGTGACGAAGCGCCTGAAGGCCGAGGGGAAGATCCCGCTCGGCGGCCTCGGGGCGGTGAAGCTCGTCGATCGCAAGGCCCGCATCGGCCGGAACCCGGCGACGGGCGAGCAGATCAAGATCCCGGCCCGCACCGCCATCAAGCTCACGCCGGCGAAGGCGCTCAAGGACATCTTCAACAAGAAGGCGAAGAAGTAGGCTCTCGCCTCGACGCAGGCTCCGCGCGCGCGGGGCCGCTCCAATCGACGCCCGCCGGGCTCCCCGGCGGGCGTTCTCGTCCCGGGCCCTCCGTCGCGGCGCGGGAGGAGCGGATCAGCCCCGCGCCTCGAGCAGCGTGCGCACGGTCGTCACGATGTCGGCGAGCTGGACCGGCTTCTGGAGGTAGACGTCCACGCCGAGCGCCTCGGCGCGGGCCCGGACCTCGGCGCCCCCGGCGCTGATGACGAGGACCGGCACCGCCCGGAGCGCGGGATCCCCGCGCAGCCGCTCCACCAGGGTGAAGCCGTCCATCACCGGCATGAAGAGGTCGGTCATCACCAGATCGACCTTCGGCAGCGCCTCGAGCCGGAGCATCGCCTCGTGGCCGTCGGACGCGTACTCGATCGCGACCCCCATCCCGTCCGCGCCGCCCCGCAGCTTGCGCAGGGCGAACTCGTACATCGCGACGACGTGGGGGTTGTCCTCGACGACGAGGGCGCGGTAGCGGCGCCCGGCGGCGCCGACGCCGCTCCGGGCCGTCTCGGCCAGCCGCGCGAGCTTGTGGCGGTCGTCGATCCGGTCGATGGGGATCTTCACCGCGACCCCCGCCGGCTCGCGATCGCTCGCCTCCCGGCGCCGGACCACCTCGACCTCGACGTCGACCGGCTCGAGGAGCCCGGGGAAGCTCAGGGCGAGCGGCACGCGCTCGCCCGCGGCGAGGGGGCGATCGGTGCGGATGAAGAGGCCGCCGGCCGAGAGGTTCTCGGTGGCGTCGCGCAGCGCGCCGGGGGCCTCCGGGTAGTCGATCCGCAGGACGAGGGGAACGCGAGGATCGCGCCGCTTTTCCGTTCCCTCGGACATCGAGTGAGCGAGAGTATACCAGCGCCGGGCGCGGGATCGGCGCGATCGCGCGCGGCGGCCGGGCGATCGCAATGACCACGGGATAAAATGCCTAAATGGAGCGGCGCTCTCCTTGACAATACTACCTTGCCTCACTAGCCTGCCCCGGATTTCGCCCAGACTTCTCGGACCCTTATGACGAAACCAGCGTCTGTTGGTGCGGTCGAAGAACTGCCCCGCGAGAAGATCGAGCACTTCGATCGGGAGCTGCAAGCGATCCTGAAGCGCTATCCGCCCGATCGGAAGGCCGCCGCCATGCTGCCGGCCCTCCGCCTCGGCCAGGAGGTCTTCGGATACGCCTCTCCCGCGGTGCAGCGCCTCTGCGCCGATCGCCTCGGCGTCTCCGCGGCGCGCGCGGAGGAGGTCGCGACCTTCTACGTGATGTTCCACACCGAACCGGTGGGGGCGCACGTCGTCGAGGTCTGCACGAACGTGTCCTGCAGCCTCTGCGGCGGCGAGCGGATCTTCGAGTACCTGAAGAAGAAGCTCGCCCTCGCGAACGGGCAGACGACGCGGGACGGCCGCATCACGGTGCGCGAGGTGGAGTGCCTCGGCTCGTGCGGCACCGCCCCCGCGATGCTCGTGGACGAGGAGATGTACGAGCGGCTCGACGTCCAGAAGGTCGAGCAGATCGTCGGAGGCCTCAAGTGAGCGAGACCCTCATCCTGTCGAAGCGCTGGGGGAAGCCGAACTCCGCCGCGCTCGAGACCTATCGCCAGGACGGCGGGTACGCCGCGCTCGACAAGGCGCTCGGGATGGAGCCGGGCGCGATCGTCGACGAGGTGAAGAAGTCGAACCTCCGCGGCCGCGGCGGCGCCGGCTTCGCCACCGGCCTCAAGTGGACGTTCCTCCCGAAGGACGTCCGCCCGCGTTACCTCACGGTGAACGGCGACGAGTCCGAGCCGGGCACGTTCAAGGACCGCTACATCCTCGAGCACGACCCGCACATGCTGGTCGAGGGGATCGCGATCACCTGCTACGCGCTCGACATCCACCGCGCGTTCGTCTACATCCGCGGCGAGTTCGCGAAGCAGGCCCGCTCCCTCGAGAAGGCGATCGCCGATGCGAGGGCGGCCGGCATCATCGGGCCGCGGCTCCTCGGCAAGAAGGACTTCGACCTCGAGATCGTCGTGCACCGCGGCGCGGGCGCGTACATCTGCGGCGAGGAGTCGGCGCTCCTCGAGTCGCTCGAGGGGAAGAAGGGCTACCCCCGCCTCAAGCCGCCGTTCCCGGCGGTGTCCGGCCTGTGGGCGAAGCCGACGATCATCAACAACGTCGAGACGATCGCGAACATCCCCTGGATCATCGCGAACGGCGGCGAGGCGTTCGCCGCCCTCGGCGTCGGGAAGTCGGGCGGCACCCGCCTCTTCGGCGTCTCGGGCCACGTGAACCGGCCCGGCGTCTACGAGAAGCCGGTCGCCTACAACCTCAAGAAGCTCATCATGGAGGACGCCGGCGGGGTCGTGGGCGGCCGCAAGATCAAGGCCGTGATCCCCGGCGGCTCCTCCTCCCCGGTCCTCACCGCCGACGAGATCGACATCTCCCTCGAGTTCGACGCCGTGAAGGCGGCCGGCTCGATGTCGGGCTCCGGCGGCGTGATGGTGTTCGACGAGTCCACCTGCATGGTGCGCGTGCTCTCCCGCATCTCGAAGTTCTACGCGGAGGAGAGCTGCGGCCAGTGCACGCCCTGCCGCGAGGGCACGTCGTGGATGGAGGGGATCGTCCACAAGATCGAGAGCGGGCACGCGACGGTCGCGGACGTCGCCAAGCTCGAGCAGATCTCGGGCAACATCCTCGGGATGACGATCTGCGCCCTCGGCGACGCCGCGGCGATGCCGGTCCAGTCCTTCCTCAAGAAGTTCAAGCACGAGTTCCTCCAGCACGCGGAGGAGCACCGCTGTCCGTACGGCGACCACGGCTGGGGGCTCGAGCAGTCCTCCCGCGCCGCCCGCGTCGGGGCGATCACCTACTAGGAGGGCCGATGAGCGTCACGGCCGAGCAGGTCACCTTCTGGATCTTCGCCGTTCCGCTCGTGATCACCGCGGGCGGGGTGGTGGTGGCGCGAAACCCCGTCTACGCGGCGATGAACCTCGTGGCGGCGTTCTTCTTGCTGGCAGGGATCTACGTCCTCCTCGCCGCCCACCTCATCGCCTTCATGCAGATCCTGGTCTACGCCGGGGCGGTGATGGTGCTGTTCCTGTTCGTGATCATGCTGCTGTCGCTCGGCACCGAGCACTTCGAGAAGGAGCGCCACCGGGCGATCCAGGTCATCGGCGCGCTCGGCGCGGTGTTCCTCGTCGCGGTGATCGCGTCGGCGATCGCCGACGTGAGCGGGCCCGCGGCGGTCCTCTCGCCCGGGTTCGGCACGGTGAAGGCGGTCGGCAAGGTGCTCTACACGCAGTACCTGCTGCCCTTCGAGGTGACGAGCCTCCTCCTCCTCGTCGCGATCGTCGGCGCGGTGGTCGTCGCGAAGGAGCGGATCTGACATGGCCGTCCAGTCCTACCTCTGGCTCGCGGCGATCCTCTTCGGCATCGGGCTCATCGGCGTCCTCACGAAGCGGAACGCCCTCATCGTCATGATGAGCGTCGAGCTGATGCTGAACGCGGCGAACCTCACCTTCCTCGCCTTCGCCCGTCAGAGCGGCAACCTCGGCGCTCACGCCATCGCGTTCTTCGTCATCGCGGTGGCCGCCGCGGAGGCCGCGGTGGGGCTCGCGATCGTCATCGCGGTCTTCCGGTCGCGCGGCGACGTGAACGTGGACGAGGTCCGCGCGCTCCGCGAGTAGGCGGGCCCCGGCTTTTCCCGGGGCGCGGCGAGGCGCGGTCGCGGTAAGCTCCGCGCGCCATGCTCGCACGCTGCGCCCGCTGCCAGGGCACGTTCACGACGGATCGGTTCGGGCGGCAGTCCTGCCCGCACTGCGGCTCGGAGCTCGACCTCCCCGATCCCAACGCGCCGCGCCCGCCGGCGCCGCCCGCCGGCGCGCCCTCTGCCCCCGGCGAGCCGGTGCCGCCGCCCGGTCCGGTGGCCGGCCCGCCGCCCGCGGGCGGCGCGCTGCCCCCTCCGCCTCCCCCGCCCCCTGGCGGATACGGGCCTCCGGGCGGCTACGGACCTGCGGGGGGGTACTACCCGCCGCCCCCACCGGGCGGCGGCTGGGGGCCCCCGCCGGGCGGCCCCGGACCGTTCGAGCCCGAACGGCCCGCGCCCTTCGCCGAGCGGCGGACGCGGGGGTGGGTCTCCTCCTTCTTCGAGACCTGGAAGCTCGTCGCGACCGAGCCGCAGCGGCTCTTCCGGCTGGTGCGGATCGACCAGACCGGGAGCGCGGTCCTCTTCGGCGTGATCGCCTACTCGATCGGCAACGTGGTCCAGGCGCTGTACAGCTACCTCTCGGGCCGGCAGACCTTGCACGTGCTCGAGCGCATGCTGCGCGATCTCCCGCCGGAGTCGGCGGAGATGGCGCGCAAGTTCGTCCAGGCGTTCACGGGGCCGGCGGTGCTCGGCTCGGCGGTGATCTCGCCGCTCATCGGCCTCCTCGGCATCTACCTCACCGCCGCGATCGTCCACCTGCTGCTCATGCTCTTCCGGGGAGCGGGACGGGGCTTCGACGCGACCCTCACCGCGGTGGGCTACGCGTACGGCCTGAACCTCCTCCTCGCCGTCCCGGGCTGCGGTGGGTTCGTGGCGGTGATCTGGTACCTCGTCGCCCTCGTCATCGGCCTCGGCGAGACGCAGCGCTGCGGACCGGGCAAGGCGGCGGCCGCGGTGTTCGCGCCGGCGCTCCTCGCGTGCGCGTGCTGCTGCTCCGCCCTCGGCCTCGGCGTGGGCGCGGCGCTGCGCGAGCTGGGCCAGCCCGCCGGGCAGGTGAACCTGTGACGGCCATGAGCCGGACCGGCGCCGTACTCTCGCTCCAGCGCACCGAGCGGTTCGGGCACGCGGAGGTGTTCGCCCTCATCGGCGCGCTGTCCTTCCTCGTCGCGCGCTTCGTGCCGGTGCTCTCGATCGGCTACGCCTGCCCGCTCAAGGCCCTGGCGGGGATCCCCTGCGCGACCTGCGGGATGACCCACGCCTTCGTCGCGCTCGCCCACGGGCACGTCGGCGCCGCCGTCGCCGCGAGCCCCCTCGGCGCGCTCCTCGCGGCGCTCGCCTGGGCGTACGCTGCCCTCGATCTCCTCCGCGCCGCGGCCGGCTGGCCGCTCCCCGTCCCGGCGCGGGGCGCGTGGCGCGTCGCGACGGCGGTCGGCATCGCGCTCCTCCTGGCGAACTGGGCGTGGCTCCTCTCGCGCGGGAGGGCGGCGTGAGCCCGGCTGCGCTCGGCGTGCTCCTGGTCGCGGCCGGCTACCTGTCGGGCTCGGTCCCGTACGGCGTGGTCCTCGCGCGGCTGCTCCTCGGCGTGGACGTGCGGAAGGTCGGGTCGGGGAACATCGGCGCGACGAACGTCGCGCGGGCGGGCGGCAAGGGGATGGGCGTCGTGGTGGTGATCCTCGACGCCGCCAAGGCGATGGTCCCCATCGTGATCGCCCGCCGCGTGCTCTCCGGCGCCCCGGGGGCGGACGTGTGGGTGATGGGGGTCGCGGTGGCCGCGTTCGCCGGCCACCTCTTCCCGGTCTGGCTGAGGTTCAAGGGCGGGAAGGGCGTCGCGACCGGGCTCGGCATCTTCCTGGTGCTCGCGCCCTGGGCGGCGCTCGCGGGGCTCCTCGGCTACGTCGTCGCGTACGCCGCGACGCGGATCTCCTCGGTCGGCTCGCTCCTCGGCACGTCGATGTGCGTCGTGGGCGGGTTCCTCACCTACGGCGCCCACAGCCCGATCTCCTGGGCCGGCCTCGTGATCGGCGGGCTCATCTTCCTGCGCCACCAGGAGAACATCCGGCGGCTGCTGCGCGGGGAGGAGAAGCGGATGAAGGTCTGACGACGACGCCCGAGGCGGACCGAGGCCTGCCAGGCCTCGGCCTTCAGGCCTCACGGAAAAGCCGAGCCGGCGCGCTCGGGGACGCGTCCGTCCGAGGTCGTTGCCGTGGACCGTGCCCGTCACCGTCACCGGCCGCCCCGTGACCCGTGAACCGGCTCCCGCCTCCCGTGGCCCGCTCCCGTGATCCGACGGCTCACGGGCCCAGGGGACCCGGGACCCGGGCACGGGGATCGGTCCCGGTCACGGAAACGTTCACGGACAACGGCACCGACGCTTCGCGAACGAAATGAGCCCCCGGGATCGCTCCCGAGGGCCCTTCGCTGAAAGCCTGAAGCCCGAAGCCCGCTACGTCGCGTTCGGCACGTCGATGTGCAGCTCGACGCGGCGGTTCTTGGCGCGGCCGTCGGCGGTGGCGTTGTCGGCGACGGGCCGGGTGTCGCCCATCCCGAGGGCGGTGATCTGCTTCTCCTGGACGCCGCGGCCGGCGAGGACCTCCTTCACCGCGGCCGCGCGCCGGAGCGAGAGCTCCTCGTTGCGCTTCTTCGAGCCGGAGGAGTCGGTGTACCCCTCGACGCGCACGCGGTCGTCCGAGTACTTCGCGATGATGTCGCCGAGCTTGGAGAGCTGATCGACGGCCTCCGGCTTGAGGACGGCGCTGCCGGTGTCGAAGAGGATGTCGTTCTTGAGCTGGACGATGAGCCCGTTCTCGGTCCGCTTCGTCTCGGCGACCTTCTCGAGCTCCTTGTGCTGCTTGTCGAGGTAGAGGCCGACGGAGCCGCCGGCGAGGGCGCCGACGCCGGCGCCGATGAGGGCGCCCTTGCCGCCGCCGACGAGCGCGCCGATGCCGGCGCCCGCCAGGCCGCCCGCGCCCGCGCCGATCGCGGTGCGCTTGCCGACGGTCTCGCAGCCGGCGACCAGGAACGCGGCGACGGCGATGACCGCGGTGACACGGTTGGAGGCAGAGAGCTTCATGTGGGACTCCATTGCGTACGATGTGGGTGGACGCGAAACGCTTTACACCGACCCGCGGTCCGGCACCAGAGGGGGCGCCCTCGGCCCGCGGGCGCCGGGGGCGGAGGGGCGCCGGCAACGGGGCGCGCCTCGCGCCGGATCGTCACGGCGCGCCAGGTGCGTTGCGCCCTCCGCTCCGGCGACCTAGGGTCCACGCCCATGCGAACCGGTGAGGCGACCTCCCCGGAGCCCGCCACGCCCTCCTGGCTCGGCCGACTCGGCCTCGGCAGGGCGGAGCTGCGGGCCTGGGTGCTCTACGACTGCGCCAACTCCGCAGCCGTAACCTCCATCGTGACGGCGATCTTCCCGGTGTACTTCGGTGCGGTGGCAGGCGCGCACCTCCCACCGGCGCTCACCACCGAGCGCTACGCCGTCGCCACCACCCTCGCCCTCGTCCTGGTCGCGGCGCTCTCGCCGGTGCTCGGCACGGTGGCGGACGTCCGCCCCTGGAAGAAGCCGCTCCTCGCGGCCTTCGCCATGATCGGGATCGCCGGCACCGCGGCGATGTTCCTCGTCGGCCCCGGCGACTGGCGGCTCGGCGCCGGCCTGGTCGTGGTGGTGAACGTCGGGCTCATGGGGAGCTTCGTCTTCTACGACGCGCTCCTCCCGCACGTCGCGCGGGAGGACGAGCTCGACCGCGTGTCCTCCGCCGGCTTCGCGATCGGGTACCTGGGCGGCGGCCTCCTCCTCGCCGTGCAGCTCCTCGCGATCACGCGGCCGGCGCTCTTCGGTCTCCCGCACGGCCCCGGGCTCTCGAGCGCCCAGGCCACGCTGCCGACCCGGCTCGCGTTCCTCTCGGTGGCGATCTGGTGGGCGGCGTTCACGGTGCCGCTCCTCCTGCGCGTGCGCGAGCCGACCCCGCCCGCGGACGCGCGGCGGGCGCCGGTGGTCCGCCTCGCCTTCACCCGCCTCGGGCGCACCGCGCGGACGCTCCGCGCCTACCCGCAGGCCGCGCTGATGCTCCTCGCGTTCCTGGTCTACAACGACGGCATCGGGACCATCATCCGGATGGCGACGATCTACGGGACCGAGCTCGGGCTGCCGGCCGGCGCGCTCATCGCGGCCATCCTGCTCGTGCAGTTCATCGGCGTCCCGTGCGCGTTCCTCTTCGGGCTGCTGGCGGGCCGGGTGGGCGCGAAGCGGGCGGTCCTGGGCGGGCTCGCCGTGTACGGCGGGGTCGCGGTGCTCGCGTACTTCACCCGCACCGCCGCGCACTTCTACGCGCTCGCGATCCTGGTCGGCCTGGTCCAGGGCGGGACCCAGGCGCTCTCGCGGTCGATCTTCGCCAGCCTCGTGCCGCGCCACCTGTCCGGCGAGTTCTTCGGGTTCTTCTCGGTGGTGGAGAAGGTCGCCGGCATCGTGGGCCCCGGCATCTACGCCGCGGCGATCGCGCTCACCGGCTCGTCGCGCGGCGCGGTGCTGTCGGTGATCGCCTTCTTCGCGATCGGGGCGGCGCTGCTCTCCCGGGTGGACGTCGAGGGCGGGCAGCGCGCGGCCCGCGCGGCGCGCGGGCCGGAGACGGCGTGACGGCCGAACCGCGGTGGCTGCGCGGCGCGGCGCTGCTCGTGATCGCCGCGATCCTCTGGGGCGGCTGGGCCCTGGTGCTCCGGCCCGCGGGGCTCCCGCCGCCCGCGTCGGCGCTCGTCGTCCAGCTCGTCCTCGCGGCGCCGGCGCCGTTCGCGTTCCGCCGCCGCGCCGCCTTCCGGGACCGCGGCGCCGTGGCCGCGGTGCTCCTGCTCGGCCTCGCCGACGCGGGGAACATCGCGCTCTACTTCGCCGCCCTCGACCGCGGCCCCATCGCCGTCGCGGTCCTCGCGCACTACCTCGCGCCCGTCGCGATCGCGCTCCTCGCGCCCGCGCTGGGGGAGCCCCGGTCGCGCCGCGCGGTCCTCGCCGCGCCGCTCTCCCTCGCCGGGCTCGCCCTGGTGCTCGGCGCGCCCGCGCGGGCGCCGGCCGCGACCGCCGCGCTCGGCGCCGCGAGCGCGGTGTTCTACGTGATCATCATGTTCGCGGCGCGGCGGGCGGCCCGGGCGTTTCCGCCGGACGTCGTGACGTCGCTCCACGCCGTGATCGCGGTGGCCGCGCTCCTCGCCGTCTTCGGGCGCGCCGCGATCCCGCCCCCCGGGCCGGGGGTGCTCCGCGTGCTCGCCGGCTCGCTCGTCTGCGGGATCGGGGCGAGCCTCCTCTTCTACTGGGGGCTCGCCTCGGTCTCGGCGCCGGTCGCCTCCGCGCTCGCCTACGTGGAGCCGGTCACCGCCGCCGCCGTCGGCTACTTCGCCTTCGGCGAGGCGCTCGGGCCGCTCGCGCTGGCCGGCGCCGCCCTCGTCGTCGGCTGCGGCGCCTGGGTGGTGCTCGAGCCGCCCGCGGGCGAGCACGTCGAGTCGGCTGGCTCTTGATGAGGAGTCGTGCGGAGCGGCGCTAGACGTTCGGGATCGGCGACGTCTCGCCGATCGGCCGGATCAGGACCTGCCGCGGCTTCACGCCGTTGGGCGGCCCGACGATCCCCTCGCGCTCCATCCGCTCGATGATCTTCGCGGCCTTGTTGTAGCCGAGCCGCATCTCGCGCTGGAGCTTGGAGACCGAGACCTCCTCCATCCGGGAGACGAGGTCGATGGCCTGGTCGTAGACCGGGTCGTCCTCGGCGTCCCCGCCGCGCTCGCCGCCGCCCTCGCGCGCCTTGAGGATGGACTCGTCGTAGACGGGCCTGCCCTGCTCCTTGAGGAAGCCGACCACCCGGTTCAGCTCCTCCTCGGAGACGAACGCGCCCTGCACGCGCGTGACCGGCTTGGTCGCGGTCAGCACGAGCATGTCGCCGTCGCCGAGGAGCGCCTCGGCCCCGGGGCCGTTGATGATCGTCTGCGAGTCGTGGCGCGAGGCGAGCCGGAAGGTGATCCGGGCGGGGAAGTTGTTCTTGATCATCCCCGTCACGACGTCCGTGGACGGGCGCTGGGTCGCGACGATGAGGTGGATGCCGGTGGCGCGCGCCTTCTGGGCGAGGCGGGCGAGCGAGATCTCGACCTCGCGCGGCGCGGTCATCATCAGGTCGGCGAGCTCGTCGATGACGACGACGATGTAGGGGAGCTTCTGCGGGAGCTTCCGCTCGTCGCGCTCCGCCACGGGATCGGCGGGCGGCGGCGCGGTGGGATCCTCGAACTCGGGCGACGCCCGGACCGGCTCCGCCGCGGGCGCCGCCGGCGCCCCCTCGGCGCCGGTCGCGGCCGCGTCCGCCTCCCGCTCGGCGCGCGCCGCGGCGTCGTCCTCCGTCTCGCCTGCGGTGACGTCCACCACCACGAGCTTCCTCGGCGGGGCCGCGGGATCCTTGTCCTCGAACGTCTTCCCCGCGTCGCGGAGCTTCTCGACCTTGCCGTTGTACGACTTGAGGTCCTTCGAGCCGGTGTCGGCGAGGATCTGCGTCCGCCGCTCCATCTCGTCCACCGCCCACTGGAGCGCGCGGGCCGCCTTCTGCGGGTCGGTCACCACCGGCAGGAGCAGGTGGGGGATGTCCTCGTAGGTGGACAGCTCCGTCATCTTCGGGTCCACCATGATCAGCCGGACCTCCGCCGGCGTCTGCCGGAAGAGCATCGAGAGGATCATCGTGTTGAGGCCCACCGACTTGCCCGAGCCGGTCGTGCCGGCGATGAGCAGGTGCGGCATCCGCTGGAGGTCCACGCAGTACGGCGCGCCCTCGACGTCCTTGCCGAGGCCGAGCGGGAGGAACCCGCCCGCGGAGACGAACCCGTCCGACTCGAGGACGTCGCGCAGCCACACGGTGGCGCGGTCCTTGTTCGGGACCTCGATGCCCACCACGCCCTTGCCCGGGATCGGCGCGATGATGCGGATCCGGGTGGCGCTGAGCGCCATGGTGAGCTCCTTGTCGAGGTTCTCGATCCGGGCGAGCTTCACGCCCGCCACCGGGGAGAACTCGTAGAGCGTCACCACCGGCCCGGGCCGGATGTGCTTGATCACGCCCTCCACGCCGTGCTGCCGGAGCGTCGCGACGATGACCTCGGCGGTCCGCGTGAGCGAGTCGGCGTCGAGGTCCTTCTGCTTCTCGTCGTGCACGTCGAGGAGGTCGGTCGAGGGCAGCTTGAAGACGTCGCCGGCCTTCGTGAACGCGAAGCTCGGGGCCTCCTTCCGGTCCTTCTTCTTCTTCCGCTCGAGCAGGGCCTGCGAGACCACGATCTCCGGCTTCGACGGCTGGGGGAGCGGGAGCGGCGCCGCGGCAGGCTCCTCCGGCGCGTCGGCGGGCGGCGTCACCGCGGCGGCGGCCGGCGCCACGGCGGCGGCGCCCTCGTGCTCGTCGTGCTCCTTCGCCCGGCGCCGGCGGCGCGGCGGCTCCCCCTCGCCGGCGGGCTCCTCCTCCTGCGCCGGCTCGAGCCCGTCCACCCAGGCGGGCTCCTCGAAGCTCTCGCGGCGGAGCTCCTCGAGGGCGAGCGCGCTCGCGACGGCGCGGGCCTCCGCGCGCGCCTCGTCGCCGTCCGCCTCGATCTCCGCGGCCTCGGCGAGCTGCTCGGCCTCCGCGCGGCGGACCCGGTCCGCGGCCTCCTCCGCGCGCAGCTCCGCCACCGCGGCCCGGTGCTCGTCCACGGCGTCGGCGACCCCGCGGCGCAGGAACCCGACCACGGCCCGCCCCACGGCGAGGAGCGCGCCGCCGAGGGTCTGCGGCTTCACGTCGGCCGCGACGATGAGCGCGACGAGCGCGGTGGCGCTCACCGCGATGGCGCTGCCCCACAGCGAGAAGAGCCCCTCGAGCCACCCCGCGAGCGCGGCGCCCACCGCGCCGCCGGCGGGGAAGGAGACCGGGGCGCGTGCGCCGAGGGCGAGGTGGCCGAGCGTCGCCACCGAGAGGGTGAGCGCGGTGTACGCGAGCGCCGAGACGATGGTGATCCGCCGCGGCGCGCCGCGGAAGAGCCGCCACGCCGCGGTGCCGAGGCCGAACGGCAGCACGAGGGCGGAGAAGCCGAGCAGGCCGTACGTCGCGGAGGCGACGCGGTGCCCCACCGGACCGCACAGGTTGGCGGGCGGGAGGCCGCTCGCGATGAGGCCGCCGTCGAGGGACGAGAACGTCGCGAGGGCGAGGCCCGAGCCGAGGGCGAGGGCGAGGAGGACCACGGCCCCGACGTCGCGGGCCATGCCCGTCCGCGGCGCGCTCTCCTTCCGCTTCCGGGGCTCCGCCTTGCCCGCCGGCTCCGCGGACACGTCGCCGCGCTTCACCCGCTCCTTGGTGGAGAGACGACGGTTGGACTTGGCCTTCCCCATGGGCGTGCGAGGCCCCCGGGATGATCCTTCCCGTGCGCGCGGACGAGGGCCTGCTCGTGAGGATATCGGCGGCCCCTCGGGGGTCAATTTTTCGGCGGGAGGGGAGGACCTCGCGTAGTATTCCGCCGCCGGCCTCCTTTTCTCCCCGAATTCCATGGACGTCCGCTGCGAGCGCTGCAGGGCCCAGTACGTCTTCGACGACGAGCAGGTGACGCCGTCGGGCCTCGCCGTCCAGTGCACCCGGTGCGGGCACGTGTTCCGCGTGAAGAAGAAGGAGCTGGTGGTCACCGTCCCGGTGAAGCCGGGGGAGCTGGACGGGGTGCCCCTCCCTGCGACCGCCGCCGCGCCGCGCCCCGGCGGGGGTCGCGTCGCGGAGCACGGCTCGGCCCCGGCCGAGGCGGAGCGGCGCGCGTGGCGGGTCCGGCGGGCGAGCGGGGACGTCCTCGCCCTGCACGAGCCGAGCGCGCTGCAGCGCTGGGTCGTCGAGCGGAGGGTCTCGCGCGACGACGAGCTCTCGGAGGCGGGCGGGCCCTGGCGGCGGCTCGGAGACCTCGCCGAGCTCGAGGCGTTCTTCCAGGTGGTGGAGGCCGCGGCGCGAACTGAGAGCTTGTCGAAGAATTCGACGAGCTCTCAGGCCGACCCGCGTGAGCGGGGCGGCGGGTGGGGTGAAGCGCCCGAATTCACTTCGGGCGCGAGGGGCGGGCGACGGCCCGCCCCTCCTGGATG
>NZ_JALCZA010000061.1 GCF_022690765.1 Anaeromyxobacter oryzisoli
GGCCCCGGCGCCGCGCCCGCCGCGGCGGCGCCCGCCGCGGCCGTGCCGGCGGGGCGCGTGGTGGAGGCGCTGGTGGCGGTGATCCGCAACCCGCCGGGAGCGGCGCCGCGGGTGGTGACCCTCACGCGGCTCCAGGCCGAGGCGCGCGTCGCCCTGGTGGCGCGGGGCGCGGTCGCCGCGGCCTTCCAGCCGCTCGACGGCGCGGCGCTGCGGGCGGGGCTCGCATGGCTCCTCGACGAGACGGTCGTCGCCGACGAGGCGGCCCGGCTCAGGCTCCACGACGCCGACGCCGCGGCGATCGCGGCCGAGCTCCGCGCGTTCAAGGCGGCGTTCCGGGACAAGCGGGAGTACGCGCGGTTCCTCGACGAGAACGCGCTCGCCGAGGAGGACGTGCAGGCGGTGCTCGCGCGCTCGCTCCGGGCGCGGCGCTTCGTCGAGAGCCGGATCGGCCGGGCGGGGGCGGTGGGGGACGACGAGGTGGACGCGTACCTCGCCGCGCGCGGGCTCCACGCGCGCACCGCCGAGGCCCGGAGCGCGGTGCGCGACCGGCTCGGCGACGAGCGCGCCGCCGCCCAGGCGCGGGCGCTCGTGGCGGACCTGCGCGCGCGGGCGGACATCCGGATCCTCGACCCCGCGCTCCGCGCGGTGCCGGCCGGCGCGGCGGAGGGACGCTGAGTGCGCGAGCCGATCGACACGCTCGCGGCGCCGGGGACGGTCCGGCTCCGCCCGATGCGGCCCGAGGACCTCGACCGCGCGGTCGAGATCGAGAAGAGCGGCTTTCGCCATCCGTGGTCGCGCGATCTGCTCGCGCGCGAGCTCTCCCACGCGTGGTCCACGGTCCTCGTCGCGGAGGAGGACCCCGGGCGAGGCGGCGGCGGGATCGTCGGGTTCATCGTGTTCTGGCTCGTGCACGACGAGGTGCACGTCCTCAACGTGGCCACCGCGACGGAGGCGCGCCGCCGGGGCATCGGCCGCGCGCTGATGGACGCCGCCGTGGAGGCGGGGCGCAAGCGAGGCGCGAGGCTCGCGACGCTCGAGGTGCGGCGCACGAACGTCCCGGCGATCGCGCTCTACCGCGCGCTCGGCTATCGAGAGATCGGGATCCGCCCGAACTACTACGCGGACGAGGGCGAGGACGCGATCGTGATGCTGCTGGATCTGTGAGGGGACGCCGGTGTAAGCAACCATCCCCCCATGCTCTGGTCCATCCTTCGCTCCATCCTCTTCCGCCTCGAACCGGAGCATGCGCACGACCTCGCCGTGTGGGCGCTCCAGCGCGTCGGCGTGGCCGGCGCTCGCCGCCGTCGGCCCGCGCCGATCCCGGCGCTCGCGGTCCGCTGCCTGGGGCTCGACTTCGACGGCCCGATCGGCCTCGCCGCGGGGTTCGACAAGGGCGACGTCGCGCTCCCGGGGCTCTTCGCGCTCGGGTTCTCGCACGTCGAGATCGGCACGATCACGCCGCGGCCGCAGCCCGGGAACGAGCGTCCCCGCCTGTTCCGGCTCCCGGAGCACCGCGCCCTCGTGAACCGCATGGGCTTCAACAACGAGGGGGCGGAGGCCTGCGCGCGGCGCCTCGCGGCGCTCCCGCCCGGCGCGCGCCTCGGCCCGGTGGGGCTGAACGTCGGCAAGAACAAGACGACGCCCAACGAGGAGGCCGCGAGCGACTACCTCGCGTGCATCGATCGGCTGCACCCGTACGCCGACTACCTCGTCGTGAACATCTCTTCGCCGAACACGCCGGGGCTCCGGCAGCTCCAGGAGCGGGACCAGCTCGATCGGCTGCTCCGCGCGTGCACGGCGCGGCTCGCGGAGCGCGCGCCGGGGAAGCCGCTCCTCGTGAAGCTCGCGCCGGACCTCTCGCCGGAGGCGCTCGACGACGCGGTGGACGTCGCGATCGCCGCGGGAGTCGCCGGGATCGTCGCCACCAACACGACCCTCTCCCGCGCCGGGGTGGAGCGGCACCCCTGCGCGAAGGAGGCGGGCGGGCTGTCGGGCGCGCCGCTCGAGCGGCTCTCGACGGAGGTGGTCCGCCGCTGCTACCGCCGGGCGGCGGGCCGCGTGCCCATCGTCGGCGTGGGCGGGGTGATGAGCGCGGAGGACGCCTACGCCAAGATCCGGGCCGGGGCGTCGCTCGTGCAGGTCTACACGGGCCTCATCTACGGCGGGCCGGGGTTTGTCCCCCGCGTCCACGCAGGGCTCGCACGCCTCCTCGCGCGGGACGGGTTCGCCTCCGTCGCCGAGGCGGTGGGGGCCGATCACCGGGAGGGTGCTTCCGCCTGAAGCAGACCCCACCAGGAGGGTTGCCGCCATCGAGGTCGCCACACAGCGTGTGGGGGCTTCGGGCTGACGCGTCGCGTCGCGGGTTGATCGTCATGACGCGGTGCGTTACCGTGATTCGCGCGGGGAGCGGGGGCGCCCCGCCTCACGAATCCTTTCCTGGGAGGTCGCCATGGCAGAAGTCCAGCGGGTCGAGAACGGCCTGAAGAAGGTCCCGGAGTTCCTGCGGGAGCCGCTCGAGGCCGCGCAGCAGCGGCTCGGGCAGATCGAGGAGGAGGCGCAGCGCGTCATCAAGGACCTCGTGGTCAGGGGACGCGCGAGCAGGAAGGATCTCGAGCACATGGTGCAGCGCCTCTCGAAGCAGGACTGGACGTTCCCGGAGATGAAGCAGCGGCTCGACAAGCTCCGGGAGCAGGGCGCGGAGCGCGCCGCGGAGTGGCGCGGCAAGGCGGAGTCGTTCAGGGCGGAGGCGATGGACCGGATGACGGAGCTGCAGACCCGGGCGGTCTCCTTCCTGGGCGTCGCGACCAGGGAGCAGGTGGACGAGCTCTCGAAGGAGCTGGATCGACTTGCGCGGCGGCTCGAGAAGGCGGAGAAGCCCCGGAAGCCGAGGCGGACCGCGAAGCCGTCCGCCGAGATCTAGCGCGTCGCAGGGAGAGGGGATGACCGACATCCAGCAGATCTTCAGGGAGGCCTGGTCCAACGCCCTCGCCGGCGTGAACGCGGCCGAGCAGGAGGCCGAGAAGGTCCTCGAGCGGATCGCCGACGCGGCCGGGCTCTCCCCGGAGGACGTCCGCCGGAACGCGCGCGAGTTCGGCGAGCGGCTCGCGGCGCAGCGGCGCGAGCTCGAGCGCGCCATCGACGACGGGGTGCGGCGCGCCGCCAACCGGTTCCGGATCCCGGGGCAGGAGGAGCTCGACGCGCTCCGGAAGCGGCTCGACGCCGTCGCCGAGAAGGTCGAGGCGCTCTCGAAGGAGAAGGGCGCGTAGTGCAGAGGCCGTGCCTCCGAGGGCTGGTCGGCGCCACGCTCGCCGTCACCGCGTGGACGACCACGACGGTGCTCCCCGCGTCCCTGTCCGCCGAGCCGCCGCACGCGCGGGAGGTCGAGCCCGGGCCGCCGGGCCTGGTGGAGCGGATCGACGAGCGGATCGCCGAGCGCGTGCCCGCCCTGCTCGGCGTGAACCGGCGCCTCCTCGCGCGCACGGTCGTGGCCGAGGCCGAGCGGGCCCGGCTCGATCCGCTGCTCGTCCTCGCCGTCATCGAGGTCGAGTCGTCCTTCGACCCGCGGGCGCTCTCCGCCGCCGGGGCGCGGGGGCTGATGCAGCTCCAGGAGGCCACGCTGAGGAGCGAGATCGCGCGGTCCGGCCTCGGCCACGGCGATCCGCGCGACCCGGTGCTGAACGTGCAGGCGGGCGTCCGCTACCTCCGCCGCTGCCTCGACTCCTTCACCCGCCAGGATCTCGGGCTGATGGCGTACAACGCCGGGCCGAACCTGGTGCTCCACCACCTGCAGCAGGGCGAGATCCCCGAGCTGCTCCAGGCGTACCCGCGCCGGGTATACGCCGAGCTCCGGCGGCTCCGCCGCAGCCTCGGGGTGGAGACGGCGCCCGTGCGCGTCGCGGACCGTCGCGCGCCCATGCTGGCCGAGTAGGGGAGGTTCCGGTTACACCGGAGGGGATGCGGCCGGGGCGAGCGCCCGGCCTGGAGCGCCATGCGCGTCACCGAGATCTTCTTCAGCATCCAGGGCGAGGGGACGCGGGCCGGCCGGCCGTGCGTCTTCGTCCGGTTCACCGGCTGCGACCTGCGCTGCAGCTACTGCGACACCGCCTACGCGTTCCAAGGCGGCGCCGAGCTCGGGCGCGACGCGATCCTCGCAGAGGTCGCCCGCCACCCCTGCAAGCTCGTGCTCCTCACCGGCGGCGAGCCGATGCTCCAGCGCGAGCTGCCGGCCCTCGCCCGCGACCTGCTCGCGCGCGGCTACGAGGTGACCGTCGAGACCCACGGTCAGCGCCCCCTCGACGCGCTGCCGCGCGAGGTGGTCCGGATCGTGGACGTGAAGACGCCGGGCTCCGGGGAGCCGGCCACCGACCTCGGGTACCTCGACGCGCTGGCCCCGCACGACGAGGTGAAGTTCGTCGTCTGCTCGGAGGACGACTTCCGCTGGTCCCGCGACGTCGTCCGGCGGCACCGGCTCGAGGGGCGCGTGCACGTCCTCTTCTCGCCGGTGTGGGAGAGCGTCGCGCCGAAGGACCTCGCCCGCTGGATCCTGGAGTCCGGGCTCGACGCCCGACTCTCGCTCCAGGTGCACAAGGTCATCTGGGGCCAGGACGCGCGCGGAGTGTGATCGAGCGACGCCGCGCCGGCGGCCGCGCCGGCCGCGTCCTTGACGCGCCCCGCCGGGCGGGGCTAGGAGTCGAACGGATGCGTCCACTCGCACTCGCCCTCGCCGCAGGGGTGGCGGCCCTGGCCGGCCCGGCGGCGGCCGGACCTGCGGTCACGCTGAACGGCGTGGGCATCGACGGGGTGACCGGCCAGCGGTTCGAGAACGCGACGGTCGTGATCGACGACCGCGGCGACATCCACATCGAGGCGAAGGGGTACGCCGTCAAGACGGTCGAGGCCCCCGCCGGCGCGGCGCCGGCCGCGAGCGACGCGCAGCCCGCGCCCGGCGGGAAGCCCTCCCGCCGGTACTTCCTCGTCGCCGAGCAGGATCGGCCGGGGACCCAGTACGACGTCGCGGTCTTCATCAACGCACAGTGGATCCGCGAGGTGAAGCAGGCCGACGACCAGGTGGTGATGGAGATCACCCGCTACCTCAAGGCCGGCCCGAACAAGGTGGTGCTCGCCGCGGTCAAGAAGATCGAGGGCGACCGGGCGTCGTACTCGAAGGACGTGAAGCTGCGCGTCGTGCTCGGGGAGGGGAACGTCGGCGGCGGCCACGTCATGATCGACGCGCCGCTCGTCGAGGCGACCCGGACCGCCGCCGAGATCGACGATCGGACGGACGAGTTCATCCTGGAGGCGCGCTAGGCGCCCGGGGGGGATCGATGTTCACGCCGGAGCCGAGCCTCACCCACGTGCCCGCGACGCGGGAGTCGATCGTCGCGATCGTGGAGAGCATCAACCAGCCGCAGGTCTCCATCCCCGGCAAGTCGGCGCAGGCGGTTCCCGGCTACCTGTGCGGGATCCGGAACGGGAACGGGAGCTTCTCCATCGTCGTCGGGCTCCACCTCCCGCGGAGCGGCGAGAACGTCGTCTACCTGCACGAGCGCCGGCAGCTCACGACCGCCGAGGAGTACCGGCAGGTCGAGAGCGAGGGGCTCCAGTTCCTGGAGTCGATGGGGTTCATGCTCGACAACCTGAACTTCCGGAACCTCGGGCCCGAGGCCCAGGAGCAGACCGTCGCCCGGATCCCGATCTTCTCTCCACCGCGCCCGCAGGCGGCCGCGGCGGCGCCCGGCGCGAAGGCCGCGGTGCCCGACGCCGCCCGCCTCGGCCGGCTCCTCGCCGCGTTCTGACCATGCGCCCCGTCCTCGCCACCGCCGTCCTCGCCGCCGCCGTCCTCGCTACCCTTCCGGCCTGCGCCCACGGGCCGTCCGCGAAGGAGCGGCGCACCGCGGAGATCCACCACGACCTCGGGGTCGAGGCCCTCCGTGCCGGCAAGGCGCCGGACGCGCTGAAGGAGTTCGACGACGCGCTCGAGGCGAACCCGCGCTTCCCGGAGGCGCACCTCGGCCGCGGCCTCGTCCTCGAGCTCGCCTTCGGGAGGCTCGACGAGGCCGAGCGCGAGTACCGGCGCGCGATCGAGCTGGTCCCGAACTACTCCGAGGCCCACAACGACCTCGGGCAGCTCCTCGCGAAGACGGGGCGCTGGGACGACGCGCTGAAGGAGTTCGACGCCGCGCTGGACAACATGCTCTACAAGGAGCCGTGGGTGGCCCGGTGCAACAGGGGGCAGGCGCTCTACCGGCGCGGGAGCCGCGCCGAGGGGCTCGCCGAGATGCGCGCGTGCCTCGAGATCGCGCCGGCTTACTGCGACGGGCGGCGCGAGCTCGGGCGCGTCCTCCTGCAGGACGGCAAGGTGAAGGACGCGATCGACGAGCTCGAGGCGTACGCCCGCGCGTGCGAGCGGCGGGCGGACGCGCACCAGCAGCTCGGGCTCGCGCGGATGAAGGCCGGCGACGTCGCCGGCGCGCGCGCGGCGTTCGAGCGCTGCAAGGAGCTCGGGGAGGGCGCCGCGGCCGGCGAGGAGTGCCGCAGGAGCCTGAACCTGCTCACCGAGTGACCCGTGCCCGATCCGACCGCCGCCGACGAGACGCTGCACGGGTTCGGCCGCTGGCTCGCGCGGGAGCGCGAGCTGCGCGGCCTCTCGCGTGACGAGGTCGCGCGGGCGACCAAGCTCGGGCCGGGCGTGGTCGAGGCGCTCGAGAGCGGGCAGGAGGCGCGGATGCCCCCGCGGGCCTACGTGATGGGGTACCTCCGCGCCTACGCCGCCGCCCTCGGGCTCGACGCGGACGAGGTCGTGCTGCGCTACGAGGAGGCGATGGCCGCGGTCCCCGCCACCGTCGGCGCCGCCGGCGGCGCGCGCCGCGGACCGGCGCCGCGCACGATCGGGATCGCCCTGGTGATCGCCGCTGGCCTCGCGGCGGCGATGTGGGCGCTGCTCCGCTGAACGCTTACGCCGTGCCTCGAACGCGCCCCCGGGCGGCGGCTAGGATTTCGCGGCTTGACGCGATCCGGCTCGGAGAGGGGGGGCGGCGGACGCCTGACGACGTCGCGCCTGGACCGGTATCTGGCCGGGTTGCCCGGAGGGCTCGAGGCCTGCCCCGACGCGCTCGCGAAGGGCGCGCTCGTGCGGAACCTCCTCGACGGGCTCCCGGTCCCGGCGCTGCTGCCCGCGCTCCCCGAGCCGCTCCGGAGCCTCGCCGCGGATCCGCCGGTCGGCAGCGAGTGGGTGCCCGAGGCCCACCTCGGCGCCCTCGTCCTCGCCGTCGCCGACGTGCGCGGGCTCGCGGACGCCCCGCTGCACGCCTGGACGCGGGAGCGGAACCGACGCCTGTTCCGGAGCCCCGCCTACCGGATCCTCATGGAGGTGGCGACGCCGGCGCAGCTCCTCCGGTTCGCCGGGGCGCGCTGGGCGAACTGGCACCGCGGCACCACGCTCGAGGTGGACGGCATCGCGGACGACGGCGTCCGCGCCTCGCTCCGGTTCCCGCCCGGCCTGTTCGACGCGACGCTGCTCGGCGGCCTGGCCGAGGCGTTCGCCGCGGCGCTGGAGCTGGCGAACGCCGCGGCGCCGAGGGTGACCGTCGTCTCCCGGGAGCCCGGGCTCGCGTGGTTCCACGCTTCGTGGCGCTGATCCGGGCCGCGGGGGAGGGACGCTGGCGCCGCGCCGGCGGAGCGGCTACGGTCCGGGGCGCGCATGGAGCCGCTCAAGCTCACCGCCGTCGTGCTCCGGGCCGTGGACTACGGCGAGTCGGATCGGGTGATCACGCTGCTCTCGCGGGAGCGCGGGAAGGTCTCGGCGTTCGCGCGCGGCGCCCGGGCGTCCCGGCGGCGCTTCGGCGGCGCGCTCGAGCCGTTCACGCTCGTCGCGGCGGAGGCCCGGAGCCGCGCCGGCTCGGACCTGCTCTCGCTCGAGTCCGTCGCGGTGGGGCGCGGCTTCGGCGGGATCCGGGGGGACCTCGCCCGCATCGCGTGCGCCGGGTACGCCGCCGAGCTCGCCCGGGAGCTGGTCCGGGATCAGCAGCCGCACGAGGAGCTCTTCGACCTCCTCGTCGCCTACCTCGCCGCCCTCGACGGCGCGCCCGCGATCCCCGCCGCGCTCCGCGCGTTCGAGCTGGGCGCCCTGCGGATCGCGGGGCTCATGCCCCGGCTCGACGGGTGCGCGCGGTGCGGCGAGCCGCTCGAGCCGGCGGGGCCGAGCCGGTTCGACCCCGCGCACGGCGGGGCGCTCTGCCGGTCGTGCGGCGCGGCCGCGAGCCCGGGGGCGCCGACGCTGGCGCCCGAGACGGTGCGGCTGCTGCTCCGGCTCCAGGGAGGGGGGCTGGGCGCCGCGATCGAGCCGGTCGCGCCGGCCGTCGGGCGGGAGGCGCGCGTGGCGCTCTCCGCCTTCGTGGAGCACCACCTCGGCCGCCGCCTCGCCGCGCGGCGCTTCCTGGACGAGGTGGGGCCGATGCTGGGGGAGTGACGCGGGCGGCGGTCTCGTGCAGCAGGCGGCCCCGTGTGCCGTCCCCGTACCCGTGACCGATCCTCCGTGCCCGCCTCCCGCATCCCGTGTCCCCTGGCCCGCGATCCGTGGGCTCGTGATCCCAGAATTCGTTGGACAACGGGGATCGGGCCACGGGCCACCGGACCCGGTTCACGGGTGACGGGAGAAGCCGGTGACGGTGACGGGCACGGGAGGGCCGCACGGGTCTGCGCGCCGCCGAGATTCCATTTGACATCCGCACCCTTACGGCCCTACGGTGCAGCGCTTCCGGCGGCGTCGCCGGCGGCGGCGCGGCCCGGGCCGGTCCGCCGCGCCGCGCGGGCGGCCGGGCGTCGGGACCATCGCGAGAGAGGACGCGCGTGTACTTCCAGGACCTCATCTTGAAGCTCCAGACGTACTGGGCGAGCCGCAACTGCCTCCTCGTCCAGGGCTACGACCAGGAGGTCGGCGCCGGGACGATGAACCCCTCGACGTTCCTGCGCGTGCTCGGCCCCGAGCCGTGGAACGTCGCGTACGTCGAGCCCTCGCGCCGGCCGGCCGACGGTCGCTACGGCGAGAACCCGAACCGCCTCTACCAGCACCACCAGTTCCAGGTGATCCTGAAGCCCAACCCGCCCGACGTGCAGGAGCTCTACCTGGGATCGCTGAAGGCGATCGGCATCGACCCCAAGGAGCACGACCTCCGCTTCGTCGAGGACGACTGGGAGAGCCCGACGCTCGGCGCCTGGGGCCTCGGCTGGGAGGTCTGGTGCGACGGGATGGAGATCACCCAGTACACCTACTTCCAGCAGGCGGGCGGGTTCGAGGTGCGGCCGGTCGCGGCCGAGCTGACGTACGGCCTCGAGCGCATCGCGATGTACCTGCAGGACGTCGAGAACGTGTTCGACGTCGAGTGGGCGAAGGGCGTGAAGTACCGCGAGGTCTTCCACCGGAACGAGGTGGAGATGAGCACGTACTCGTTCCAGAAGTCCGACGCGAAGATGCTGTTCGGGCTGTTCGACACCTACGAGGCGGAGTGCCGGCGGCTCATCGCGGAGAAGCTCCCGCTCCCCGCGTACGACTACTGCCTCAAGTGCTCGCACACGTTCAACAACCTCGACGCCCGCGGCGCGATCAGCGTCACCGAGCGGGCGGCGTACATCGGGCGCGTCCGCGCCCTGGCGCACGAGTGCGCGAAGGGCTACCTCGACTCGCGGGAGGCGCTCGGCTTCCCGCTGCTCCCGCAGGCGGAGCGCGCGCGGGCGGTCGAGGCGGCGAAGGCGGCGCGCGAGGCGCGCGAGGCGAAGTAGCCCTCCACGGCGGGGACGAGAGAGACGACATGGCGGACCTTCTGTTCGAGATCGGCGCGGAGGAGATCCCGGCGGGCTTCGTGCCCACGGCGCTCAGGCAGCTCGAGGTGGACCTCGCGAAGGCCCTCGACGAGGCGCGCCTCGCCCACGGCGAGGTGAAGGCGGTCGGCACGCCGCGGCGGCTCGCGGTCTGGGCCCGCGCGGCCGCCGCGAAGCAGACCGACGCGAAGACCGAGGCCTTCGGGCCGCCGGTCGCCCAGGCGTTCGACGCGGAGGGGAAGCCGACGCCGGCCGCGCTCGGGTTCGCCCGGAGCCAGGGCGTCGAGGTCGGCGCGCTCCAGCGGGCGCAGACGCCCAAGGGCGAGCGCGTCCTCGTGACGAAGGTCGAGAAGGGCCGGAAGGCGGAGCAGGTGCTCCCCGCGCTGCTCGAGCGGCTCGTCGCCGGGCTGCGGTTCCGCAAGGCGATGCGCTCGCGGTGGGACGACGCGACGTTCGCCCGCCCGGTCCGGTGGATGGTCGCGCTCCTCGACGGGCGGCCGCTCAAGGTGCGCTTCGGGGAGGTCGTGTCGGGGAAGACGACGTTCGGCCACCGCTTCCTCGCGCCGCGGGCGATCGCGCTCAAGGGCACGCCGGAGGACTACCTCGCGAAGCTCCGCGCCGCGCACGTGCTCGCCGACCCGGCGGAGCGGCGCGCCGCGCTCGAGAAGGAGCTCGCCCGCGCGGCGAAGGCGGCGGGCGGCAAGGTGCGCGAGGACGAGCCCCTCGTCGAGCAGGTGCTCTACCTCGTCGAGGAGCCCACCGCGATCGCCGGCGCGTTCGAGGAGTCGAACCTCGAGCTGCCGCCGGAGGTGGTCATCTCCGAGATGCGGAACCACCAGCGCTACTTCGCGGTGGTGGACGGGAAGGGGAAGCTCACGAACCGCTTCGTCGCGGTCTCGGCCACGAAGGTGAAGGACCCGAAGGTCGCGCGCCACGGCTACGAGCGCGTGCTCCGGGCGCGGCTCGCCGACGCGCGGTTCTTCTTCGAGGAGGACCGCAAGCGCAAGCTGCACGACCGGATCGCCGACCTCGGCCGGCGCACGTTCCAGGCGAAGCTCGGCACCGAGCTGCAGCGCTCCGATCGCATCGGCGCGATCGCCGCCGCGCTCGCCCGGGCCATCGGCCGGGAGGAGCTCGTCGGCGACGTCCTGGAGACCGCGCGGCTCGCCAAGGTGGACCTGAACACCGGGATGGTGGGCGAGTTCCCCGAGCTCCAGGGGATCATGGGCGCGCACTACGCCCGGATCGAGGGGATCAAGGTCGAGATCGCCGACGCGATCGAGGACCACTACCGGCCGATCGGCGCCGCGGAGGAGATGCCGCGCAACGACCTCGGCGCGCTCGTCGGCCTCGCCGACCGGCTCCACTCGCTGGTGGGGATCATCGGGGTGGGGGAGAAGGCGACCGGCGCCGCGGATCCGTTCGGGCTCCGCCGGGCGACCATCGGGATCCTCCGCATCCTCCTGGACCGCGGCTACCACCTCTCCCTCGCCACGGCGGTGGAGCAGGCCCTCGACCAGCTCTCCGGCGTGAAGCTCGCCGCGGATCGCGGCGTGGTCGCCGAGCAGGTCCTCGACTTCGTCCGGGGCCGCCTGAAGGCGCTCTGGGGCGAGCGCCACGCCCCCGATCTCGTGGAGGCGGTCCTCGCGGCCGGCTTCGACGACGTGGTGGACGCGGAGCGGCGCCTCGAGGCGCTCGCCGAGATCAAGGCGCGGCCGGACTTCGCGCCGCTCGCGGTGGCGTTCAAGCGCGTCGCCAACATCCAGGAGAAGGCCGGCGGCGGCGCCGCCGGACCGGTGAGCGCCGAGCTGCTCCGCGACGACGCCGAGCGGCGGCTCCTCGCCGAGCTGGAGCGGGTCGAGCAGGAGGTCGGCGCCCGCCGGGCCTCCCGCGACTACGCCGCGGTGCTCCGGAGCGTGGCGACGCTCGAGCCGGCGGTGGCGCGCTTCTTCGACGACGTGCTGGTGATGGCCGAGGATCCCGCGCTCCGGGCCAACCGCCTCGGGCTCCTCCGCCGGGTCGGCGCGCTCTTCGCGGACATCGCCGACTTCCGGAAGATCCAGGCCGAGCTCCCGCAGGTCACCCAGGCCGCGGGCTAGGGCATGCGCTCGATCGGCCCCCGTCCGACCCCGTCCGTGCGCGCCGCCACTCGTACGCCGACCCTTCTCGCGATCGCGATAGCGATCACGATCGGCTGCGGCTCGGAGCCGAGCCGCGATCCGGCGCCGCTCGACCGGTTCACCTTCCCGGTGGGGCTCGCGCTCCACGGAGAGGATCTCCTCGTCGTCTCGTCCAACTTCGACCTCGCCTTCGCGAGCGACGACGGCGGTTCGCTCCTCCGCGTCACGCTCGGCGGCGCGACCCCGGTGATCCAGCCGGACGGGGTCCGGATCGGGAGCTTCGGCGGCGAGGTGGCGGTGGTCGATCCGGCGTCCTGCCCCGCGATCGTCCAGGGCGCGAAGGCGCTCGTCACCTCGCGCTTCGCGGATCGGCTGTACCAGGTCGGGCTGGACGGCAACTTGAGCTGCGGCGCCGGCTGCGAGGTCCCGTTCGGCTTCGACGGCCGCCTGGGCGACCCCTACGGCGTGGGCGTGACCTGCGTGGGGAGCGCGACCGGCGGCGACGGCCGTGCGCGCGCCTGGGTGGGCTTCCTGAGGACGCCCCTGCACGACGGGCTCGTCGCCGAGGTCGATCTCCTGAACCCCGCCTCGACGCCCACGGTGTTCTCGATGGGCACCGGGAACGTCCAGAGCTTCGCGTACGACGCGGAGACCGGGCGGCTCTTCATGACCGGGGTGAACACCGGCCTCTCCGCTCCGCTTCGCTGGATCGAGCAGGCCGGCACGTGCGATCCGTCGAAGGCCTCGACGGCGGGCGGCTGCGTGATCCGGTCGTTCGACCTCTGGCAGCTCCTCCGGGGCGCCGAGCTCTCCGGCATCGCGCTCTCGAACCCGATCCCGGGGCTCCCGCGGCGCGTCTACCTCACCGCCCGCCTCTACGACGCCGATCTCGCGACCACGCTGGGCTCCAGGCCCGGCTCCGACACCGGGGGCGTGCTCCTCGTGCTCGAGCTCGAGGAGGGTGCGAACGGGGAGCTGCAGCCGCGGCTCGTGAGCGACCCGGTGAAGATCGGCTTCGGCGTGGGTCCGGTCCGCGTGCTGCCGCTGCGCCCAGGCGGGCTCCGCGACCTGGTGGCGGTCACCGCCGCCGACGACGGGGAGCTGACCGTCTACGACGACGAGGCCGGGCTGGTGCGCGACGTCTTCGGCCGCGATCCGGCGACCGGGGTGCCCGTCGTCGGCCGGGCGCCGTTCGGCCTCGCCGTCCAGGATCTCCGGTCCACGCCGGGCACCGGGGACGGCGACGCCCGCGTGTTCGTCGGGGCCTTCACCGACGGGTTCGTGAGCGCGGTGGACGTGCCGCTCTCCGGCTCCGCGGCCGCCAAGCTGGTCCCGGCGGCCGACGGGAAGACTCCGCTCCGCATCGGGGTGACGCCTTGAATCGCAGACTCCTCGCTGGTCTCGCCCTCGTCCTCGCCGGCGGCGCCGGCTGCGGCGGCGGCGGCGGCACCCCGGGGCTGGGGCTCTCCTCGCCGGCCGCGGTCGCGCTCTTCCAGGGCGTCACCACCAAGAACGCGGGCCTCCACCCGTACGTCGCCGTCGCGAACGCCGGCAAGGACGAGCTCGTCCTGGTGGACGCGGTGGACGACCAGCCGGTGCTCGCGCCGGTGATCGTCCGGCCGCTCTCGATCCCGGTGAGCGAGCCCCGGCCCGCGCACCTCGTCGCGGCGTCCCTCGGCGACGGGAAGGCGGATCTCCTGGTCGTGGTGTCGGCCGGGTCCACCGTCCTCCAGCTCGTGAAGACCTGGGACGCGGACACCCGCGTCGTCTCGGAGGTCGATCTCTCGGCGGCGGCGGGCGGCGCGGAGGTCCTGGCGGTGATCGCCGCGCCGGTCCCGGTCGCGCCGGCCCAGGCCGGCGGCGCGTGGACCGCGGCCTCGGGGCGCGTCCGGATCGTCGCGGCGCTCTCGGGCGGGCGGCTCGCGGTGGTGGAGTACCAGCGCGCCGCCGACGGCAGCGCGATCGAGCCCGTCGGCGCGCCGGACGTGCACGTGCAGGACCTCTCGGTGGGCACCGACCGGTTCGACGCCGTCGATCTCGCCGTGAACCCCAAGGACCCCCGGTTCGTCTACGCGGCGAGCACGGATCCGATCCCCGTCGCCTCCACGACGGGCGGCGCCACCACGTTCGTCCTCGGCGTGGCCGCGCTGGACGCCACCGCGGCGCCGGGCGCGTGGACGTGGACCGCTCTCTCGGCGCGGGCGCCGACCACCGCGGTCGCAGCGTGGCGGCTCCAGGAGCGGCTCCCGGACTCGGTCGCGGACGACACCACCGCGTTCCAGGCGACCCCGACGACCCCGGTGGACCGCGTGTACGCCGCGCTCGATCCGGCCGCGTGCGGGGCGCAGTTCCCCATCGACTGCGGGGTCGCCGTGCTCGATCCGGCGACCGGCCAGCTCGCGGCCGATCCCGCGGGGCTGATGCCGTACCTCCCGCCGATCCACGTGCCCGGGATCCCGCTCCGCGTGACGATCACGCCGCCGCCGGCGGTCGCGCCGTCCGACGCGCCCCAGGACGTCGCCCCGTACATGCGCATCCTGCCGGCCACCGGAGCGCGCACGACCACCGGCGTGGCGGCGATCCTCTCGTCCGACGGGCACGTCTACTTCGCCGATCTCGGCCGGTGGACGGTCCCCAACGACGCCTCGATGCTGCGCACCAGCAGCTCCACGCGGGCGGCGGTGACCGCGGCCTCAACGGTCCCGGTGACGGGCGCGCGGCAGGAGCTCGGGCTCTGGGATCCGGACGCGCCCGGTGTGCTCGCGCGGTCGGGGACGGCGCTGCTCCGCTCCGTGTGGATCACCCCGGGGTTCACGCCGAGCGACACCTGGTCGGTCGTGTACCAGGGGCTCCTGCCCGGGCTCTCCGATCGCCGGGCGCAGGTCGGCTCGAACGGCGGGGGCCAGCCCTGGCTCGCCATCCAGACGCCGGGCCCAGCGGGCGCCCTCACGCAGGTGGCCCGGCTCTACGGGCCCGAGCTCGGCGTGCACGCCGGCGACATCGTGCAGCTCGACACGCGCGGCGTCGCGGGCTGCCCGGCGAACGAGGCGCTCGTCGAGGCGCGGGTCGCCGCGTTCCTCGCCCCGGATGCCGCGACGCGGCCGGGCGGGGCGGTGGCCCTTGGCAAGCTCGGGGATCTCGCGCATCCGGAGTGGGACGACTGCGTCGACGCGCTCGGCGTCTCGGGGGTCGTCAGCGGCCTCCCGGTGTCGATCCGCGCCTCCGGCTACGTCCTCGTCGGGACGGCGACCGGGTACGCCGGCCGCCCTACGCTCGTCCAGACGCCGAGCGTGAGCGCGGTCAGGAGCCCGAACGCGGCCGGGTACGACGGCTTCCAGCTCCGCTACCAGGGCGAGGATGGGCTGTCCTGTCCGCTCGTGCCCTGGCCGGCGAACCCGTCGTCGGTGGCCTGCGACGACGCCTGCCGCGCCACCTGCGAGCAGCTGGTCCTCGCCCGCAAGGCGCGCCGCTTCTACTTCGTCACCGAGGCGTGCGCCGGGTTCACCGACTGCATCGGCACCTGGCCCGCGGCCGACTTCGACTTCCCGAAGGCGAACGGCCCGGTGGTGGCCTTCAAGCTCGGGCTCCAGAACCCCACCAGCATCCCGACGCCGCCGCGCGACACGAGCCTCACCTTCACGACGCGGAGCGGCCTCTCGCCGGCGGCCCGCGGCCCCACCTCGTCGGCGTTCGCCCAGATCCTGCCCACCGCCGCCACGACCTTCGACCGCAGCCCGTTCAAGACGAACGACGGATACCGGTTCTACGTCACGTACTCCTCCGGCTTCGTCCTGGACTTCAGCCCGAGCCTGGCCGCGAACCAGACCGTCACGATCCAGTAGCCGAGCCTGGCTCGGCGGGCGTTCGACGGTCCGCGAGGCTTCTGTGCTAGCGTGACCGGGGGGATGGAGCGCGCGTGAAGACCGTCCGGCCCATCGCCATCGCGGATCATCTCTGGGAGGCCCTCGACCGGATGGCGCTCGAGATGGGATCCGACCGCGAGGCGCTCGTGAACCAGGCGCTGCACGTGTTCGCGCGTCTGAACGGCTACCTCGTCCCGGGCTCGATCGCCGCCGCGCCCCCACGGCCGCCGGCCGAGCCGCCGAGCGCCGAGCGGCTCGCCGTCGCCGAGCAGGTGCTCGAGGCGGCGGAGCGCCTGGAGCGGGCGATCCACGACCGGCCCCAGCCGCCCGTCGCGGCGGCGCCCGCCGCCCGCGCCGCCGCCGCGCCCGCGGCCGCGCCCCCCCACGTGCTCGCCCGGGACGACGGGACCGAGGTGGTGGTCGCGAAGGACCGCTTCGTGATCGGGCGCGGGCGCCACTGCGACCTGGTGGTCGAGGGCGGCAAGATCTCGCGGGAGCACGCCGCGGTGGTGCGGCAGGGCGGGGAGTGGTGGATCGAGGATCTCGGCTCCGCGAACGGGACCTGGCACCAGCGCGCGCGGGTGCAGCGGCGGCGGATCGCCGACGGGGACGAGTACTTCATCTGCTCCGAGCGGCTCCGGTGCGCCCTGCGCTGACGTTCTCGCGTGCCCGCCCCGCCGCGCGGGGCTAATCTCCGGGCCGCATGCCGACCTTGACCCTCATCGACGGCTCCGGGTTCGTCTACCGCGCCTTCCACGCGCTCCCGCCGCTGACGACGACGAAGGGCCAGCCGACCAACGCGGTGTACGGCTTCACGACCATGCTCCTCAAGGCGCTCCGCGAGCGGGCGCCGACGCACGTCGCGGTCGTGCTCGACGCCGCGCGGACGACCTTCCGCCACGAGATCGACCCCGGCTACAAGGCGAGTCGCCCGGAGGCGCCGGACGCGCTCCGCGCGCAGTTCCCGCTCGTGCGCGAGGTCGCCCGAGCGCTGCGCGTGCCCCTCGTCGAGGAGCCGCACGTCGAGGCCGACGACGTGATCGGCACGCTCGCCTGCCGCGCCCGCGACGAGGGGTGGGAGGTCGTCATCGTCACGGGCGACAAGGACTTCGCCCAGCTCGTGGACGGCGGGGTCACGCTCTACGACCCGATGGCCGAGGCGAGCGGCCGCGGCGGCTGGACGGGGCGCGCGGAGGTCGAGAAGAAGCTCGGCGTCCAGCCGGAGCAGGTGGTCGAGTACATGGCCATCCTCGGCGACAAGATCGACGACGTGCCGGGGATCCCGGGGGTGGGGGAGGTGACCGCCTCGGCGCTCGTGCGCCACTTCGGGAGCGTCGAGGCGATGCTCGCGCGCCCCGAGGAGATCCCGGCGGCGGTCTCGCGCGGCGGTGAGAAGCTCCGCCAGAAGATCGTCGCCGCGGCCGAGCGGATCCGGAAGAACCGGCTGCTCGTCACGCTCCGGTGCGATCTCGAGCTGCCGTTCACGCCCGAGTCGTTCGGGCGCCAGCCGCCGGACGAGGCGAAGGTGCGCGCGCTCTTCACGGAGCTCGAGTTCTCGCGCCTGCTCAAGGACCTGCCGGCGCCGCCCCCCACCCCGCGCGCGGAGCGGCCCGAGGTGATCCTCGACCGGGCCACGCTCGACGCGGCGGTGGCCGCGCTCCGCGCCGCGGGGCGCGCGGGGATCCGGCCCGTCCTCGCCGGGCCGGCGCCGCGGACGGATCCCCTCGTCGGCGTCGCCCTCGGCGGCGGCGGCCGCGCGTTCTACCTGCCGCTCGAGCACCGCTACCTCGGCGCGCCGGCGACGCTCGCCCGGGAGCAGGCGCGGGAGGGGCTGCGTCCCCTGATCGAGGCCGAGGACGTGCGGAAGGACGTCCACGACCTGAAGGCGGCGATGCACGCGTTCGCGGGGCTCGGGCTCGCCTGGCGCGGCCCTGGGCTCGACACCGAGCTCGCCAGCCGGCTGCTCCTGCCCACCCGCCGCGAGCACGCCCTCGCCGACGTCGCGCGCGAGCGGATCTCCTGCGAGCTATCGCGGGATCCGAGCGGCGGCGACGGCGCGCGGAAGTCCGAGCGCGTGCCCATGGAAGGGCTCGAGGTCGAGCGGGTGGCGGGGTGGGCGGCGCCGTGCGCCGCGGTGCTGCCGGATCTCGCCGACGCGCTCGAGCGGGCGCTCCAGGAGCAGGGGCTCGAGCGGGTCCACCGCGAGGTGGAGCGGCCGCTCGTGCCGGTGCTGTTCGAGATGGAGCGCGCGGGCATCGCGGTGGACCGCGGCGCGATGCAGGGGATGAGCGTCGAGTTCGGCAAGGCGATGGAGGACCTGGAGGCGCGGATCCACGCGGCGGCGGGCCACCCGTTCAACGTCGCGTCCACGCGCGAGCTCGCCCAGGTGCTCTTCGTCGAGCTGAAGCTCCCGGTGGTGAAGCGGCTCAAGACCGGCCCGTCCACCGACGTCGAGGTGCTGGAGAAGCTCTCGGAGCAGCACCCGCTGCCGGCGCTCGTCCTCGAGCACCGGGGGCTGGCCAAGCTCAAGGGGACCTACGTGGACGCGCTGCCGGCGCTCGTCGATCCGGCCGACGGGCGCATCCACACCACGTTCCACCAGGCGGGCGCGGCGACCGGCCGGCTCTCGTCGTCCGATCCCAACCTCCAGAACATCCCGGTCCGGACCGAGCTGTCCCGCCGGATCCGCGCGGCGTTCGTGGCGCCGGAGGGGCGGCTCCTCGTCTCCGCCGACTACTCGCAGATCGAGCTCAGGATCCTCGCGCACTACTCCGGGGACGCGGCGCTCGTCGAGTCCTTCGCGAACCACGAGGACGTGCACGCCCGCACCGCCGCCCAGACCTTCGGCGTCGCGCCCGCGGACGTGACGCCGGAGATGCGCCGGGTCGCGAAGGTGCTCAACTTCGGGATCGCGTACGGCCTCTCGGCCTTCGGGCTGTCGCAGCGGCTCGACCTCCCCGCCGCGGAGGCCCAGTCGATCATCGACCGCTACTTCACCCGGTACGCCGGGGTCCGGCGCTACGTCGAGCAGGCGGTGGAGGAGGCGCGGCGGACCGGCGAGTCGCGCACGCTGTACGGCCGCGTCCGGGCGATGCCGGAGATCGGCTCGCGCAACCCGGCGCTGCGCAACGCGGCGGAGCGCACCGCGATCAACACGCCCATCCAGGGGACCGCCGCGGACGTCGTGAAGCTCGCGATGATCCGCGTGCACGACGCCCTCGCCCGCGAGCGCCGCGCGGCGCGGCTGCTGCTCCAGGTCCACGACGAGCTCGTCCTCGAGGTCCCGGAGGGCGAGCTCGAGGCGGTGGAGACCCTGGTCCGCAGGGAGATGGTCGCCGCGGCCTCGCTCGCCGTGCCCCTCGAGGTGGAGGTGGGGCACGGGCGGTCGTGGGCAGAAGCGCACTGAGGTCGGACCTCGCCGAACCCGCACCCGGACGCGAAGCCGTCATCCGTGACCGTGCTCCGTCACCGTCACCGGCTTTTCGTGACCCGTGAACCGGATCCCGTCGCCCGTGGCCCGGTTCCCGTGATCCGACCGCGCCGTCGGCTCACGGGCCAGGGGACACGGGAAGCGGGAGGCGGGCACGGGGATCGGTGACGGTCACGGTCACGGTCACGGGCTCGACCGGCTTCGCCATCCGAGCCGAACCCGCACCCGGACGCGAACCCGTCATCCGTGACCGTGCTCCGTCACCGTCACCGGCTTCTCCGTGACCCGTGAACCGGATCCCGTGGCCCGTGGCCCGGTTCCCGTGATCCGACCGCGCCGTCGGCTCACGGGCCAGGGGACACGGGAAGCGGGAGGCGGGCACGGGGATCGGTGACGGTCACGGGCACGGGCACGGGCTCGGGCTCGACCGGCTTCGCCATCCGAGCCGAACCCGCACCGGAACGCGAACCCGTCATCCGTGACCGTGCTCCGTCACCGTCACCGGCTTCTCCGTGACCCGTGAACCGGATCCCGTCGCCCGTGGCCCGGTTCCCGTGATCCGACCGCGCCGTCGGCTCGCGGGCCAGGGGCCACGGGAAGCGGGAAGCGGGCACGGGGATCGGTGACGGTCACGGGCACGGGCTCGACCGGCTTCGCCATCCGAGCCGAACCCGCACCCGGACGCGAACCCGTCATCCGTGACCGTGCTCCGTCGCCGTCACCGGCTTCTCCGTGACCCGTGAACCGGATCCCGTGGCCCGTGGCCCGGTTCCCGTGATCCGACCGCGCCGTCGGCTCACGGGCCAGGGGCCACGGGAAGCGGGAGGCGGGCACGGGGATCGGTGACGGTCACGGGCACGGGCACGGGCTCGACCCGGCTTCGCCATCCGAGCCGAACCCGCACCCGGACGCGAACCCGTCATCCGTGACCGTGCTCCGTCACCGTCACCGGCTTTTCGTGACCCGTGAACCGGATCCCGTGGCCCGTGGCCCGGTTCCCGTGATCCGACCGCGCTGTCGGCTCACGGGCCAGGGGCCACGGGAAGCGGGAAGCGGGCACGGGGATCGGTGACGGTCACGGTCCACGGGCTCAGTTCGGGGCGGGACCCCAGCGTGAACCCTGGCCCGTCGCCCGATCCTACTCGTCCGCCGCCCGCTTCCGCGCGGCGGGCATGAACTGGACCGCCTCCTCGCGGGAGGGCTCGCGGAACGCCTCGATGAGCTTGAGGTGGCTCTCGACCAGGGTCCGGACGTTCGCCTCGAACTGGACGCGCTGCCGCTTCAGCTCGTTGATGTCGTCCACGATGCGCAGGAAGCGCGCGTGGGCGCCCTGGACGATCTTCTCGGCCTGGAGCTCGGCGTCCGAGATGGTGATCTCCGCCTCCTTGCGGGCGGCCTCGCGGATCTCCTCGGACGCCTTCTGCGCGGTGACGAGCGTCTCCTGGAGCGCGCGCTCGCGGCTCCGGTACTCCGCGATCTCCTCGGTCTTGCGGCGGTCGTCCTCGCGCAGCGCGAGGTTCTCCCTCACGAGCGCCTCGAACTCCGCCGCGACGAGGGCGAGGAAGCCCTCGACCTCCTCGCGGTCGAGCCCGCGGAAGGCGTTCTTGAACTGCTTCTGGGTGATGTCGAGGGGCGTGATGTTCATGGCGGCGCTCCGGTCGGCCATGATACCGGGCCGGGCGGGGGAGTCCATTTCGCCCACCCGCCGGGCGGCTCCCGGCGGCGGCGGCGGCGCGCCGGAAGCGCCTGGCCCGCCGCCCCCTTATGTTATCTTCCGCGCCGCCGATGCCGTTCTCGGAGATCATCGCGCAGGATCGCGCGCTCGCTCCCCTCCGGTCCGCGCTCCGGCGCGGGACCCTGCACCACGCCTACCTGTTCGGCGGACCCGCGGGGACGGGCAAGGCGCGCGTCGCGCGGCTCGTGGCGCAGGCGGCCAACTGCGAGGGCGGCGAGGCCGGCCCCGGGGGGCTCCCCGACGACGCCTGCGGCCGCTGCGGCCCGTGCCGCAAGATCGAGCGCGGCCTCCACCCCGACGTCCTCGTGCTCCAGGAGGAGCGCGTGATGGCGAAGGCGGGGCGCTGGGAGCCCAGGGGCGGGCGCGCGCCGTCGAAGGACATCGTCGTGGACCAGGTCCGGGATCTCGTCGATCACCGGCTCGCCCTGAAGCGGTTCGAGGGGCGGCGCCGGTTCGTGATCGTGGACCCGGCGGACGCGATGAACCCGCAGGCGCAGAACGCCCTCCTCAAGACGCTCGAGGAGCCGCCCGAGGACACGACGCTGGTGCTGGTCGCGTCGAGCCCGGACCGGCTGCTGCCGACCATCCGCTCGCGGTGCCTGCGGGTGCCGTTCGCGCCCGTCCCGGCGGAGCTCGTCGAGGAGCGGCTCCGGGCCGAGGGGCGCGGCGCGGAGGAGGCGCGGCTCGCGGCGGCGCTCGCCGGGGGCTCGCTCGGCCGGGCGCTGGCGCTGGATCCCGAGGCGCTCGCCGCGCTCCGGGACTCGGTGCTCGCCGCGGTCGCCCTCGACCCCGGCGACGCCGGGGCGTGGCTCGCCTTCGCGAAGGCGCACGGCGAGGACCGCGCGCAGGCGACCGAGCTGTGCGAGCTCCTCGCGCTGTGGCTCCGGGACGTCCTCGCGGCGCGGGCGGGGGGCGCGCGGCTCGCCCTCGCCGAGCTCGCGCCGGCGACCCGGCGCGCCGCGGCGGCCCCGGCGCCCGCGGAGGTGGTCCGGCGCCGGCGCGAGGTCCAGCGGACGGCGGCCGCGCTCCGCCAGAACGGCTCGCCGGTGCTCGCCCTCGAGCGGCTCCTCATCGGGTGGTTCCATGGCCGGGCCTAGGGGCGGAGCGCGCGGCGGCGCGGCGCGGGCGGCGGGGGGCGCGACGCTCGAGGCCTGCCTCGCCGAGGCCCGGGCGGGGAAGCCGCGGCCGGTGTACCTGCTCGACGGCGATCCGTTCCTGTCGCTCCGCGCCGCGCGCGAACTCGCGGGCGCCCTGGTGCCGGAGGCCTCGCGGGCGCTCAACCTCGTCGAGCTCGACGCCGCCGCGACGCCGGCGGAGGTGGCCGCGGAGCTCGCCACCGGCGGCCTCTTCGGCGGCGGGAAGGTCGTGCTCGTGCAGGAGCCGGCCTTCCTCGCGTCGAAGGAGGACCTCGCCGAGGCCTTCGCCGCCGCGGCGCGGAGCTGGCGCGAGGGGCGGCAGCGCGACGGCGCCCGGCGGCTCCTCGCCCTCGCCGGGAAGGCGGGCGTCGGGGCGAAGGCGCTCGCGCCGGGGCCCGACGGCGCGGTCTCCGCGGAGACGAAGGACGCGCTGGCCGCCGAGCTCGGCGTGACCCTCGACGCCGACGCGGCGCGCTTCGTGGACGAGGCGGCGCGGTACGCGCAGGAGCGCGAGCTCAAGGTCGGGAAGGGCGACGACGCGGGGGCGCTCGACGCGGCCCTGGCGCGGGGGCTCCCGCCGGGGCACGTGCTCGTGATCGCCGCCGGCAAGGTGGACGGGCGGCTGCCCGTGGTGAAGAAGCTCGCGGCGGCGGGCCGCCGGGTCACCACGCAGGTCGAGAAGGAAGGGACGTGGGACGCGCAGCGGCTGGTCCTCGGGCCGGTGCTCGAGTCGCTGCTCGCCGGGACCGGCAAGCGCGTGGACGCCCGGGGCGAGGCGCGGCTCGCCGAGCTGGTGGGGGACGACGCGCGGGTCCTCGCCTCCGAGGTGCAGAAGCTCGCGGCCTACGTGGGCGACCGGAAGGTGATCGGCGCCGCCGACGTGGACCAGGTCGTGACCCGGGTGGCCGCGGATCCGTTCTTCGCCCTCGGGAACGCGGTGGAGGCGCGCGATCTCCCCGCCGCCCTGGGCGTCCTCGACCGGTCCGTCGCGGACGGCGCGAGCCCGTTCATGCTCCTCGGCTCCCTGGCGTCCACCGTGCGCCGGATGATCGTGGAGCGCGAGCGCGCCCGGCGCGCCGTGGGGGACCGGCGGCTCGGCTCGGCGCGGGAGTGGGAGGCCGAGGTGTTCCCCACCGTCCCGGAGGACGAGGCGAAGGGGAAGAAGCCGTACGGGTTCTGGATGAAGTACCAGGCGTCGCTGCGGTTCTCGAGGGGGGAGCTGCTCGACGCCCTCGCCGGCCTCGCCGAGGCCGACGTCGCAATGAAGAGCGGCCAGGACGGCCGGATCCGCCTGGAGCGGGTCCTCGTCGGCCTCCTCGCCGCCCCCACACGGGAAAGGAGCAGTCCTTGAGCCAGCGACTCCTCGTCACGAGCGCGCTGCCGTACGCCAACGGCTCGATCCACCTCGGCCACCTGGTCGAGTACGTCCAGACCGACGTCTACGTCCGGTTCCGGAAGGCCTGCGGCGACGACGTGACCTACGTCTGCGCGGCCGACTCGCACGGGACGCCCATCGAGGTGAACGCCGCCAAGGCCGGCGTGACGCCGAAGGCGTTCGTGGAGAAGTACCGGGCCGAGCAGCACGAGGACTTCCGCCGCTTCGGGGTGGACTTCTCGACCTACTACACGACCGACTCCGAGGAGAACCGCCGCTGGGCCTACCGCGTCTACGACGCGCTCAAGGCGAAGGGGCTCGTCTACAAGAAGTCGGTCGAGCAGCTCTACTGCGAGACCGATCGGCGGTTCCTGCCGGACCGGTTCGTGAAGGGCACCTGCCCGGTGTGCAAGACGCCGGACCAGTACGGCGACGTGTGCGAGAGCTGCGGGACCACGTACGACCCGCGCGACCTCGTGGAGCCGTACTGCGCGATCTGCCGCTCGAAGCCGGTGATCCGGACGAGCGACCACGCCTACGTGAACCTGCGCAAGCCGGAGGTGTTCTCGGTCATCGAGGGCTGGGTGAACGGGGAGGGGCACCTCGTGCCCTCCGTGCGCGAGCAGGTGAAGGGCTGGCTCGCGGACCTGCAGGACTGGTGCATCACCCGGGACGAGCCGTACTTCGGCTTCCCCGTGAAGGATCCGGACTTCGCGGGCAAGTACCTCTACGTCTGGGTGGACGCGCCGATCGGCTACCTCTCCAGCGCCGAGCACTACTTCGCGGCGGAGGCGCCGGAGGGGAGGCGGCTCGCGCCCGCGGAGTTCGAGGCGCGCTACCTCGCGCCGGGCGCCGCGAGCCGCATGGAGCACTTCATCGGGAAGGACATCCTCCGGTTCCACGCCGTCTTCTGGCCGGCGATGCTCTGGGCCACCGGCCTCAAGCTCCCGGACCGCATGCCGGTGCACGGTCACCTGACCGTGAACGGCGAGAAGATGTCGAAGTCCCGCGGGACCTTCATCACCGGCAAGACCTACCTGGACTCCGGGCTCGATCCGGAGCTGCTGCGGTACTTCTACGCGTCGAACCTCTCGCCGGGGATCTACGACGTCGATCTCTCGCTCGACGAGTTCAGGAACCGCGTCAACGCCGACCTCGTGAAGCGGATCGCGAACCTCGCCTCCCGCGTGCACGCCCTCGTCGCGAAGCTCCCGGGCGAGCTCTCCCGCCCCGCGGGCGTCGACACCGGGCACGACCTGCAGCGCGCCGCCGAGCGCGCCGTCCAGACGGCGCGCGACGCCTACCGCGAGCTCGAGTACCGGACGGCGCTCCGGGCCGTGAACGACCTCGCCGACGCGGGGAACAAGGCCCTCCAGGAGCGGAAGCCCTGGGAGGCGCCGGACTCCGCGCCGTCCCGGGCGCTCCTGTACGACCTGACGAAGGCGCTGCACGCGGTCGCCGTCGCGCTCGCGCCGGTGCTGCCGCGCTTCTGCGGGGCGCTCGCCGCCGCGCTGGGCGACGTGCCGCTCGCGTGGCCGGAGGGGTTCACGCCGTTCGACGGCCGGCCGGTCCGGTTCGCCGCGAAGCCGCCGCAGATCGCGCCGGTGGACGCGAAGCAGGTGGCGAGGCTCATCGCGGCGGCGCCCGAGGCGCCCAAGGCGCCGGCGAAGGTCGCCAAGGCGGCGAGCCCGTCCGAGACCGCCACCAAGGTGAGCGCGAAGGCGGCGCCCCCGCCCCCGGGCGTCATCCAGTACGACGACTTCGCGCGGGTCGAGCTCCGGGTCGGCCTCGTGAAGGCCGCCGAGAAGGTCGAGAAGGCGGACAAGCTCCTGAAGCTCGCGGTGGACGTCGGCGAGCCGGAGGCGCGGACGATCGTCGCCGGCATCGCCCAGGCCTACCCGGACCCGCAGGCGCTCGTCGGGAGGCGCATCGTGGTGGTCGCGAACCTCGCCCCGCGGGCGCTCCGCGGGATCACCTCGCAGGGGATGCTCCTCGCCGCGGGCGAGCCGCCGAACCTGTCGGTGGTGACCGTCGCGGACTCCATCGCGCCGGGCACGCGGGTGAAGTGATGGCGCCCGAAGCCCCTATGCGCCTGATCGACTCCCACGCCCACCTGGATCGCGACGAGTACGGCCCCGAGCTCGACGCGGTGATCGCGCGCGCCCGCGCGGCGGGGCTCGAGCGGATCGTCTGCGTCGGCCTGTGGCGGAAGCCCGGGGACTTCGGGAGCGCGCTGGAGCTCGCCACGCGCGATCCGGCGTTCTTCGCCGCGACGGTCGGGATCCACCCGCACGAGGCGGTCCGGGTGCCGGAGGAGGACTGGCAGGCCTGCGAGGCGGCCGCGCGCGATCCGCGCGTCGTCGCGGTGGGCGAGACCGGCCTCGACTTCCACTACGATCTCTCGCCGCGCGACGTGCAGGAGGGGGCGTTCCGGCGCTCCGTCCGGCTCGCCCGGGCGGTCGAGAAGCCCGTCATCGTCCACGTCCGCGAGGCCGACGCCGTCTGCGTGAACGTGCTCCGCACGGAGGGCGTCCCCCGGGCCGGCGGCGTCATCCACTGCTTCACGGGGGACGCGGCCGCGGCCCGCGCCTACCTCGACCTCGGCCTCTTCGTCTCCGTCGCCGGGATCGTGACGTTCAAGAACGCCGGGGCGATCCGCGAGGCGATCCAGCTCGTCCCGCGCGACCGGCTGCTCGTCGAGACCGACTCGCCCTACCTCGCGCCCATCCCGTTCCGCGGGAAGCGCAACGAGCCGGCCCACGTGGTCGAGACCGCGCGGAAGATCGCCGAGCTCTGGGGCGTGCCGGTCGAGGAGGTCGCCGAGGTGACCGCCGAGAACACGCGCAGGCTGTTCCGGTTGTACTGATTTGATCCAGGCTGATCGTGGCGAGGCCGCGCAGGCAGGCAGCGTGCGCCGCAGCTCAGCCCTCCCAGCTCCCCCACTCGTCGGCCAGGTCGGGCTCGGCCCCGGGCTCGCTCCGCTCCTTCCACTCCACGATCTCCCAGCCGCGCCGCTCGGCGAGCGCGCGGAAGGGGGCCTTCGGGTTCACCACCACCGGCGTCCCCACCGCCTCGAACAGCGGCACGTCGGCGGCCGCGTCCGAGTAGAGGTAGCTGCGGGAGAGGTCGAGGTCCCACTCGTCGGCCAGCCGCTCCACCGCCGCGCGCTTGCCGTCGCGGAACACGACCGGCGGCACGATCTGGTCGGTGAGCTTGCCGTCCACGATCCGCGTCCGCGTGCCGATGGCGGCGTGCACCCGCAGGTGCAGCCCCACCTCGTCGATGATGTACTGCGAGGAGCCGGAGGCGACCGCGACGAAGTGGCCGGAGAGGAGGTGCTTGCGGATCTGCCGGACCGCGCCGGAGGTGATCCGCTTGCGGAGGTGGCGCTCGAAGCAGGCGTGCGCGTGCGCCTTCACGAGGTCCGCGTAGAGCCCCTGCTGGCACCGGGAGCCGACCTCGACCATGTCCTGCTCGGAGAGGCGGTTCCGCGCGTACTCGTAGATGATCCGGGGGATGCGCGAGCGCACCTCCGGCCGCATCACCTTCGCGGTGTACAGGTACCAGGTGAAGATGGTCCCGGCGTTCCCGTCGAGGAGCGAGTCGTCGACGTCGAAGATCGCCGCGGTGCGGCCGAACGGGACCATCGGGCGAGGCCTCCCGCGCGCGGCTCGCCCGGACGTCCGGCCGCGCGCGAGAGGTGATTCTACGACTGCTCGCCGGACTTCGCCTCGGGAGCGGCCGTCTCCGCCGGGGCCTGCTCCGGAGCGGGGGAGGGCGCGGCAGCCTCGACGGGCGCGGTGGGCGCGGTGGGCTGCGGCGCGGCGGCCTCGGCCGGCGCGGCACCCTCCGCCGGCGCGGCACCCT